>NZ_JBFBFF010000005.1:480114-580316 GCF_040684035.1 Streptomyces sp. NPDC093018 | reverse complement strand
ATCTGGCGTTGACTTTTGGCACGCTGTTGAGTTCTCAAGGAACGGTCGCTTCCTTTGTACTCACCCTCTCGGGCTTTCCTCCGGGCTTCCCTTCGGTGTTTCCGACTCTATCAGATCTTTCCGATCCGATTTCCTCGGTGCCTTCCAGGTTCTCGCTCTCGCGTTTCCCTTTCCGGCGGTTCCGACTCTATCAGATCCTTTCGGTGTCTGACCCCCAGTCAGCGGGGTTTGTCTTCCCGGCCGTTGGGCCGTTCCGACGTCTCAAACCTTAGCGGATCCCTTCGGCAATTCCCAATCGGGCCGCCGAATCCCTATTCGAATTGAATTCGGGCACGCCGAAATCAACCCGGAGGGAGATCGTGCTGATGGTGTGAGGGGTGCCGCTCGAAGCGGCCAAGGTGCCACCGCGGAGACAGTACGGCTCTGCGGCAACCCGAAGAACTATACGGACGGGGTCGAGGCGTGTCAATCGCGCCCTGTCAAGATCTTTTCTGCCGCTCAGTCGAGGTCGCTGAGCCGGCCACCGGCGTCCGGCTGGGCGTGCTCCACCCGGCGCAGCAGCGTGGTGAGGACCTCGCCGAGGACCGAGCGCTCCGCCGGGGTGAGGTCCTGGAGCAGGTCCTCCTCGAAGACGGTGGCGAGGCGCATCGCCTCCAGCCACTTCTCCCGGCCCTCGGGGGTCAGCTCGATGATGACCCGCACCCGGTTGGCCTCGTCGCGCTCCCTGGTGACCAGCCCCTCGGTGACCATGCGGTCGATCCGGTGGGTCATGGCGGCCGGGGTGAGGCCGAGGCGCTTGGCGAGATCGCTGGGGCCGAGGCGGTACGGGGCGCCGGAGAGGACCAGTGCCTTAAGGACCTCCCACTCGGCGTTGCTGATGCCGAGGGCGGCGGTCTGGCGGCCGTACGCGACGTTCATCCGGCGGTTGAGCCGGGACAGGGCCGACACGATCTTCTCGACCTGCGGGTCGAGGTCCTGGAACTCGCGCTGGTAGGCGGCGATCTGTTCTTCGAGGGTCGGCTCAGTGACGCCGGCGGTGTCGGCCATGCGCCGAGTATGGCACGCGGCCGCTTTGCCTTGAAGTCCTTCACTGTGTACTCTTTAGCTTCGAACTTTAGCTTTGAAGTCTTCACTCCTAACTAGTGAGAGAGGTGAACGTGACCAGGGCGATGGGCGCAGCGATGCGCCGGATCCACGTGGGCAACGCGCTCAGCGCATTCGGACTCGGCTTCACGGTCCCGTACCTGTACGTCTATGTGGCGCAGGTGCGGGGTCTGGGAGCCATGACGGCGGGACTGGTGCTCGCCGTCTTCGCCGTGGCCGCGTTGATCGTGCTGCCGTTCGCCGGCCGGGCGATCGTGCGGCGCGGCCCGCTGCCGGTTCTGCTCGCCGCCCTGGTCACCGCCGCGCTCGGGGCGCTGAGCCTGGGGCTCGCGGGCAGCGCGTGGTCCGTCCTGCTCGCCGCCTCCGCGCTCGGTGCCGGCCAGGCCGTGATGCAGCCGGCGCTGGCCACGATGATCGTGGACTGCTCCAGCGCCGACACCCGCTCCCGGGCGTTCGCGATGCAGTTCTTCCTGCAGAACCTGGGCCTGGGCATCGGCGGCCTCATCGGCGGTCACCTGGTCGACACCACGCGCGTCTCCTCGTTCACTCTGCTGTTCGCGATCGAGGCGGCGATGTTCCTGCTGCTGGTCGTGGTGATGGCGACCGTGCGGATGCCGCACTCCCCCCGTCTGGAGGACGCGCCCGCGTCCGCGAAGGGCAGCTGGAAGCGGCTGCTCGGCAACCGGGCGATGGTGCAGCTGTGCGTGCTGGGCTTCGTGCTGTTCTTCGCCTGCTACGGGCAGTTCGAGTCGGGTCTGAGCGCCTACGGCGTGGAGGCCGCCGGGATATCCACCTCCACGCTGGGCACGGCCCTGGCCGCGAACACGCTGATGATCGTGGTCGCCCAGTTCGCCGTGCTCAGGTTCGTGGAGCGCGCCCGGCGTACCCGGGTGATCGCCCTGGTGGGCGTCATCTGGGCGGTGGCCTGGGTGGCCGCGGGTTACGCGGGGCTCGGGCACGGCGGCCAGGAGATGGCGACGGCCGCGTTCGTGTCGACGTACGCGCTGTTCGGTCTCGGCGAGGCGATGCTGTCGCCGACGGTGGCCCCGCTGGTCGCCGATCTGGCGCCGGAGGGTCTCGCCGGTCAGTACAACTCGGCGTTCGCGCTGGTCAAGCAGCTGGCGCTGGCCGTCGGACCGGCGGTGGGCGGTCCCCTCGGGGCGTCGCTGCACGCGCCGTACATCGTGACCTTCGTGCTGTTCTCGCTGGGCATCACCTATCTGGCGCTGCGGCTCGGGCGGCAGCTCACGGCGGTGCAGGACCAGCCGTGGTCGGTGCGGGCGAGCCGGGTGGTCAGCCGGGGCGGGGCGGCCGCGGAGACGGTCGGCGCGGAGGCCTGAGCCTCCGGTGTCCGGCGACGGCCGTCACCTTCGGGTGGCGGCCGTCGCCGTATGACCCCGGCTCAGCGGATTCCCGTCACCAGGTGCACGGTGAAGGGGAGGGTCGCCGTGCCGTCGGGCGCGGTGCGGTCCGCCAGCTCGTCCCGGACCAGTCGGGCGGCGCCCTGGACGGCCTTCTCCCCGCCCGCCTCCCGGAGCAGACCGCCCCACAGCGCGGTCAGATGACCGGGGGCGTACTCGCCCAGCGGCGGGAGGACGACGTCGGACGTGACCTCGCGATGGGTGAGGGCGCCGTAGCCCGCCGTCCGCAGGGCGCTCGTGAGCTGGTCGGCCGTACGGACGTAGGCGCGGCGGAAGTAGCGCAGCGCGTCGGGGGCGTACGCCCGCAGGGCGCGCTCGTGGGCGAGGAAGTAGGGCTGGCGGTCGAGCGGGGCCCAGACGGTGGCGGCGAACCGGCCGCCGGGCCGGGTGATGCGGGCCGTCTCGGTGAGGGTGGCCGTCAGATCGGGGAAGAACTGGGCGCCCTGCTGGCAGACGACCGCGTCGAAGGCGGAGTCGTCGTAGGGGAGACGGTCGGCGGGGGCCGCGCTGAAGTCGATGCGGGGGGCTCGTCGCCGCGCGACGCGGATCATGCCCTCGTCGAGGTCGGTGCCACGGACATGACCGGTGGGTCCGACCAGGGCGGCGGCCGCGCGGGCCGCGAATCCGGTGCCGCAGGCGAGGTCGAGCACGCTCTCACCGGGGCCGGGGCGCACCGCGTCCAGCAGGGCGGCCACGAAGGGGGCCATGATCGGGGCGCTGTGGATGTCGTACGCCTCGGGACCCTCGGTGCTGCATACGTCTGCCATAGGTGTGCTTGTAACACCGGGGATGGTGTGGGGGCCAACCCGTGATCGCCGCTCAGGGTCTGGGTTTCGGCAGCAGGAACTCGCACCAGACCGCCTTTCCGCCGCCCGGGGTGCGGCGGCAGCCCCAGGTGGAGGCGATGGTGGCGACGATGGCGATGCCCCGGCCCGACTCGTCGGCCGGTTCGGCGCGGCGGCGCCGGGGGAGGTGGTCGTCGCCGTCGGTGACCTCCACGATGAGGCGGCGGTCGGTGCGGCGCAGCCGCAGGCGCATGGGCGGGGTGCCGTGCTGGAGGCTGTTGGCGACGAGTTCGCTGGTGGCGAGCACACCGAGGTCGTGCAGTTCGGTGGGGAAGCGCCAGCTGGTGAGGACGCCGGAGGCGAAGGCGCGGGCGCGCGGGGCGGCCTCGACGCCGCCGAGGAGTTCCAGGGCCGCGCCCCGGAACAGCTCGCCGTCGGGGCCGGTGCGGGCCGGGTGCTGGAGGACGAGGACGGCCACGTCGTCGTCGTGGTCGGCGGTGACGCCGGCCGAGCGGACCAGGCGGTCGCAGACGACCTGGGGGGAGCCGGTGGCGCCGGCCAGGGCGCGTTCCAGGGCGGCGATGCCTTCGTCCAGGTCTTCGTTCCTGCGCTCCACCAGGCCGTCGGTGTAGAGGACCGCGGTGGAGCCGGGGAGCAGCGCGATCGAGCCCGAGGAGTGCAGCCAGCCGCCGGTGCCGAGCGGCGGCCCGGTGGGTTCGTCGGCGCGGGAGACCGTGCCGTGTTCGTCGCGGACCAGGATGGGCAGATGCCCGGCGGAGGCGTACACCAGCCGGCCCTCGTTGGGGTCGTGGACGGCGTAGGCGCAGGTGGCGATCTGGTGGGGGTCGATCTCGGTGGCGAGGCCGTCGAGGAGCTGGAGCACCTCGTGCGGGGGCAGGTCGAGGCGGGCGTAGGCGCGGACGGCGGTGCGCAGCTGGCCCATGACCGCGGCGGCGCGCACACCCCGGCCCATGACGTCGCCGATGACGAGCGCGGTGCGGCCGCCGCCCAGGGTGATCACGTCGTACCAGTCGCCGCCGACCGCGGCCTCGGTGCCGCCGGGCTGGTAGGTGGCGGCGACGCGCAGGTCGTCGGGTTCCTCCAGGTCCTGCGGGAGCAGGGAGCGCTGGAGGGTGACGGCGGTCTCGCGCTGGCGGCGTTCGCTGGCGCGCAGCCGTTCGGCGGCTTCCGCGTGGTCGGTGACGTCGGTGGCGAAGACGAGGACCGCGCCGTCGCCGTCGCCGCCGTCCGCGGCGACGGGGGTGCAGGTGAACGTGTACGAGCGGCCGTCCACCGCGCGGCGGGACTTCAGGGTGCGCGGGCGGCCGCTGCGCAGCACCTGGTCGAGCAACGGGAGCAGGCCGAGGCCGGCGAGTTCGGGCAGGGCCTCGTGGGCGGGGGCGCCGGTGGGGCGGGGTCCGAAGGCCGTCGTATAGGCCTCGTTGACGTAGGCGAGGCGGTGCTCGGGGCCGTGCACGAGGGCGACGAGGGCCGGGACGCGGTCGAGGACGGCGCGGGCGGGCAGTTCGTCGACGGCGGGGACCGGGCCGGTCCCGTCGGCGGGGCCCCCGGCGCGGGCCGCGGGCACGGAGCCTTCTCCTCGCCGGTCCGTGGGTACCGCGGGCTCGGTCCGCGCGGCGGCGCGGCGCTGCGTTCCGGGGAGCCGGGCGCTCCAGCGCGTGAAGTTCACTGTGGGCAAGGCCTCGTGGGTGCTAGGGCGGGCGGGGCCCGTCCGATGTCGTGGGGCAGTCTGGCGGGGAGCCGGCCACGGCGGGCGACATCCGTCAGACGGTGGGGCGGGCCGTGGAGTTCCTGGATCCGGTCAGGACGACCCCTTCGGGTCGTGAGGATGCTTTCCCCTGGCCGCCAGTTCGAACTCCGCGCGCGGGTGTTCGAGTGAACCGAGCGAGACGATCTCCCGTTTGAAGAGCCCGGCGAGGATCCATTCGGCGAGCACGCGGGCCTTGCGGTTGACGGTGGGCACCCTGCTGAGGTGGTAAACGCGGTGCATGAACCAGGCAGGGTAGCCCTTCAGCCGCCGTCCGTAGACCTGGGCGACACCCTTGTGCAGGCCGAGGGAGGCGACGGAGCCCGCGTAGGCGTGCTCATAGGTGTCCAGCGGTTCGCCGCGCAGGGTGTGGACAAGGTTGTCACCGAGGACCCTGGCCTGGCGTACGGCGTGCTGGGCGTTGGGCGCGGTGAGGGCTCCGGGGGCGGCGGCGGTGACGTCCGGTACGGCCGCGGCGTCGCCCGCGCCCCAGGCGTGCCGGGTGCCCTCGACGGTCAGCTGGGCGGTGCACCTGAGCCTGCCGCGGTCGGTGAGCGGCAGATCGGTGGCGGCGAGCAGCGGATGCGGCCGGACACCGGCGGTCCAGACGACCGTACGGGTCGGGAAGCGCTGGCCGTCGCTGAGCACGGCGACCCGGTCGGCGCAGGATTCCAGTCGGGTGCCCAGCAGCACCTGGATGTTGCGGCGGCGCAGCTGGGTGACGGTGTAGCGGCCCATGTCGGCGCCGACCTCGGGCAGGATGCGGTCGCTGGCCTCGACGAGGATCCATCTCATGTCCTCGGCGCGGACGTTGTGGTAGTAGCGGGCGGCGTAGCGGGCCATGTCCTCCAGTTCGCCGAGGGCTTCGACGCCCGCGTAGCCGCCGCCGACGAAGACGAAGGTGAGGGCGGCGTCGCGGATCGCCGGGTCGCGGGTGGAGGAGGCGATGTCCATCTGTTCGATGACATGGTTGCGCAGCCCGATGGCCTCCTCGACGGTCTTGAAGCCGATGCCGTACTCGGCGAGTCCGGGGACGGGCAGGGTGCGGGCGACGGAGCCGGGGGCGAGCACCAGTTCGTCGTAGCCGAGGAGTTCGGTGCGGCCGGCGTCGGCGGTGGCGAGGGTGGTGACGGTGGCGGTGCGCGCCGCGTGGTCGACGGCGGTCGCCTCGCCGACGACGACATGGCACTGGTCGAGGACGCGGCGCAGCGGCACGACGACATGGCGGGGTGAGATCGAGCCCGCGGCGGCCTCGGGCAGGAAGGGCTGGTACGTCATATAGGGGTCGGGTGTGACGACGGTGATCTCGATCTCACCGCGCCTGAGCTCGGCCTTCAGCTTCCGCTGGAGGCGCAGCGCCGTGTACATCCCGACGTAGCCGCCGCCGACAACCAGAATGCGCGCACGTTCCTTCACCATCCCATGACGCACCCGGCGCTGTGGTTTGTCCACAGGCCCGGCAATTTGTGTGACCGGAGGTCCTGTGACGGGTGGTGCGCGCCCGGTGGCCGGGGTGGTGGAAAGGGGGCAGGTCAGCGGGGGCGGATACGCGGGCGGACGCGCCGGGAATCGGGACGTATATGACTCGTACTCCGATCGGGGGGCGCAGTGTGCGGAACCTGCCCCTTCTGAATTGACTGCCTCTCAACTATGTTCGTGTCGACGGGGTGTAGGGGATGTGGTCGTACGGGCTCAGCGACGGGCCGGCCCGCGGCGATCGGTGCCCCTTCGCACACTCCGGCATCAATGACGGGGAGTGTCTCCGGGGGGAGACGTCATGCACCGGGGGAAACACATGCATATTCAGGACACGCACTGGTCCGCCGCCACCGCGGTGGCGGCCGGAGGATCGGCGATGCCGGCGGTGCCGGCGGTCGCGACGGCGAACGGGCGCGCGGACGGGGCGCGTACGACGCCGCTGCGGGTGGACGCACAGCGCAATCTGGAGCACGTGCTGCGTGCGGCGCGTGAGGTGTTCGGCGAGCTGGGCTACGGCGCGCCGATGGAGGACGTGGCGCGGCGTGCGCGGGTCGGGGTCGGGACCGTCTACCGGCGCTTTCCCAGCAAGGACGTGCTGGTCCGGCGGATAGCCGAGGAGGAGACGGCGCGGCTCACCGAGCAGGCGCGCACGGCGCTCGGGCAGGAGGACGAGCCGTGGTCGGCGCTGTCCCGGTTCCTGCGCACGTCGGTGGCGTCGGGGGCGGGCAGGCTGCTGCCGCCGCAGGTGCTGCGGGTCGGCTCCCCGGAGGGTTCCGCGGATCCGGCCGACGGCGTGCGCTCGGTCGTCGAGGAGGTCCGGGTGCCGCAGCAGCGGCTGCAGCCCGGCCCCGGTGAACTGCGGCTCGTGGGACAGGACTCCGGCTACTCGGAGGATTCCGGGGCCGGTGAACTGCTCGCGGTCGTGGGGCAGTTGGTGGAGCGGGCGCGGGCGGCCGGGGAGCTGCGGGCCGATGTGTCCGTCTCCGACGTGCTGCTGGTGATCGCCACGGCGGCTCCGTCGCTGCCGGACGCCGCGCAGCAGGCGGCGGCCTCGGCGCGGCTGCTGGACATCCTGCTGGAGGGGCTGCGGTCGCGGCCCGCGATCGGCTGACCCCGTCCTCGGCGGGAGTTTCGTCCGGCCACCCGCGTCACCCGAGCGATCTTCACGTCCGGGTGACGCGGGTGGCCGTTTTCGCGCCTTTTTTCGTGGTCCTTTTTCGGCAAGTCCCCTCGGACGGGTGACAGGAGGCGGAGGGGGTCGTTGAAGAAATGACGATGTGGGACGCTGGGGTCGTGATGTCGGGCTGGGGCGGGGGCGTTCCGCGATGAGTGTTGACGGGGCGCGTGAGGACGAGGGCGCCGGGACCCAGGTGCCCAGCCAGGGGCGCCGGGTGGGCAGCAGGAACGTCCCGGCACAGCGGGGCACGCCGACCGGTGACGCCGAGCTGATCGAGCGGATGCGGGGCGGCGACGACTCCGCGTACGAGGAGCTGTACCGGCGGCACGCGGCCGCGGTGCGCCGGTACGCGCGCACCTGCTGCCGGGACGCGCACACCGCCGACGACCTGACCGCCGAGGTGTTCGCCCGGATGCTCCAGGCCGTGCGCGGCGGCTCCGGTCCCGAGCACGCCGTACGGGCCTATCTGCTGACCTCGGTACGCCGGGTCGCCGCGCACTGGATCAACTCGGCCCGGCGCGAGCAGCTCGTCGACGACTTCGCCGCCTTCGCCCAGCAGGCCGCCCGCTCCTCGGCGGTTTCCGACGACGGCACCACCGAACTCGGCGCGGACGTACGGGCGTTGCACGACGCCGAGCAGTCCATGGCCATGCGGGCGTTCCGTTCGCTGCCGGAGCGCTGGCAGGCCGTGCTGTGGCACACCGAGGTGGAGGACGAGTCCCCGAGCGAGGTCGCCGTCCTGTTCGGCCTGGATGCCAACGGCACCCGGGTACTCGCCAGCCGCGCCCGGGAGGGCCTGAAGCAGGCGTACCTCCAGGCCCATGTCAGCACCACCCTCACCGACGACGCGGAATGCGCGCGCTACGCCGATCAGCTGGGCGGCTATGCCCGCCGCAAGCTGCGCGTCCGCGCCGAACGGGGGCTGCGCAAGCATCTGGAGGAGTGCGCCAGGTGCCGGCTCGCGGCGGCGCAGATCGAGGAGGTCGCGGGGGGCATCCCCGCGGTCGTGCCGGTCGCGGTCATCGGCTGGTTCGGGGCCGCCGGGTACGCCAAGGCGCTCGGCCTGGTCGCGGGCGGCGCGGGGGCCGGGGCCGCGGGTGCCGCGGGGGCGGCGAGCGGGTCCTCGGGCGGTGCCGGTTCCGCGGGCGGGGCCGCCTCGGAGGCGATCGGGGCGCCGGTCAAGGCGGGCATCGCCGCCGGTGTCGTCGCGGTCGCCGCCGCGGCGGTGGCCTTCGGCCTCGTCTACGACAGCCATCCGGCGAAGGAGGTCGCCAAGCCCTCCGCCCCGGCCCCGCCGGTCGCCGTGCAGACGCCCTCCCCGACGCCCACCCCGCCGAAGCCCAAGCCCACCCCGAAGCCGAAGCCCGCGCCGGTGGTGCCCGCCGCGCCCGCGCCGAAGCCGGCCCCGACACCCCCGCCGAAGCCGGCGCCGAAGCCCGCGCCGCCGAAGCCGAGCCCGAAGCCCACACCGACCCCGACCCCTACGCCCACACCCACACCCACCCCGACACCCCCTCCCCCGGCGCCCCCCGTCGTCTACCAGCTCAGCGAGCTGAACTACGACGTGAGCGGCGACGGCACCCAGCCCGAGATCGCGCTCGGCGCGAGCAGCTGGGTGTGGCAGCGGTACGGCCTCGACATCGGCGGCACGCAGTTCGCGCACGGCGCCACCGTCCGCGGTGAGTCCTCCGTGACCATCGACCTCAACCGGCAGTGCACCGCGTACGACGCGATGGCCGGGGTGGACGACATGACCCTCGGCCTCGGCAAGGTGGACTTCGCCGTCTACGGGGACGGGGTCCCGCTGTGGCACTCGGGGATGGTCAAGGGCCGCGAGCGTGCCGTCCCCGTCCATGTGGACCTCACGGGGCGCAGGACCGTCCAGCTCGTCGTGCGCCCGCACAGCAACGCCTTCGACCGGACGGCGCTGGCGGACTGGGCGGAGTCCCGGTTCACCTGCCGGTAGCCCGGTTCATCGGGCGCGGGCCGGTTCATCCGGTGGGGGTCCGGCGCAGCTCGCGCAGGACGTCCGACTCGTCGTAGCCCGCGCCCCGGGCCTGCTCGGCCGCGTACCGGTCGGCGGACAGGGCCGCGCGGGCGTCGGCGCGGATCCGGGCGGCCTCGGTGCGCTCGGGTTCGCTGCGCGGGCAGCCGTCGCGCCAGTGGTCGGCGGCCGCGTACAGCCGTATCGCGGCCGGCAGGTCGCCGAGCCGGGCAAACAGACCGGCCGCGGCGTCCACCATGCCGCCGGTGACCGACTCGGCGCAGCGCACGGCGACGGCCTCCGCCAGCGCCCCGGCCAGGATCGGCAGGCCCTGCTCGGGGCCCGACTCCGCGGCGACCAGCAGCGCCTCGATGGTGCGCATCCCGGCCACGAACTGCGGTGGGGACGTCTCGGGTCCCGCCACCTCGCGGATCGCCTCGAAGTGCGCCCGCGCCTCGGCGGACCGGCCGTCGTACAGGGCGATCCAGGCCCGCATCAGCAGCACGAAGGCGCGGGACTCCGGGACCGCGTACCGCTCCGCGGCGGTGCCCGCCTCGTCCAGGGCGGCGAGCGCGGTGTCCCGGTCCCCGAAGCGGAAGGCGATGTCGGCGAGCCGGGCCAGCAGGAACGGCGACTCCGCGTACGCGCCCACCTCGTAGGCGAGCCGCAGCGCCTCCGCGTACTCGCCGCGCGCCTCGGCGAACCGGCCGCGCGCCATGTGCGCCTCACCGGCCGCGCTGCACACCTGCGCCCGCATCCAGCGGTCCCCGACCCGGCGGCCGATCACCCGCAGTTCGGCCAGGTCCTCGTCCACCCCGAGCAGATTGCCGGGGGAGTCGACCCGTACATGGGCGCGGAACATCAGCGCGGCGCCCAGCTCCCAGTCCCCGCCGTACGCACGGCAGTTGTCGACCACCGGGGAGGTGTCCCGGGCGGCGTCCTCCGGGCTGCCCAGGTAGTAGGCGGTCATCGGCCAGATGACGCCGGGGAGGCGGGCGGCGATCGGGCCACCGGGCTCGTAGGCGGCCCGGACGAGGGTGAGGTAGCGCGGGGCCCGGTCGTCGGCGGCCATGTGGTCCATGCTGCCGCCCGCCGTCAGGAACAGCTCGAACAGCCTCAGATCCATGCGGAGTTCGCGCAGCGGGTGGGCGTCCTCGTCGTCGGGGGCGGCGAGCAGCGCGGCCACATGGTCGGCCGACTCCGTGCGGGCCGCGAGGGTCGCCGGGTCGTCCGCCGCGCCGGCGTCGAGGGCGGCACCGAGCCGGAGGACCTGGCGTACCCGGGTCACCGCCTCCTGGCGGTAGTTGCGCAGCCACCAGAACCAGCACATGGACCGCACGAGCGCGCCCGCCGCCGCCTCCTCACCGGCGCGCACCGCGCGGTCCAGGGCGGCGCGGATGTTGTCCAGGTCGCTCTCCAGGCGGGAGATCCAGCGGAGTTGGTCCGCCGAGCGCAGCAGCGGATCGGCCTCCTCGACCAGGGCGCGGGCCCAGGCGCGGTGGCGGCGCTCGGCGGCGGCGCGCTGCCCGGGGGTCTCGGCGGCGCGCTCGGCGGCGTACTCGTGGATGGTCTCCAGCATCCGGTAGCGCATGCCGCCGGGGCCGCCGGGGGTGGCGACGACGAGGGACTTGTCGACCAGTGCCCCGATCAGGTCCGCCACCGGCCCGGTGCACACGGCCTCGGCCGCGGCGAGGTCCCAGCCGCCGGCGAAGACGGAGACCTCGCGCAGCACGGTGCGCTCCCGCTCGTCCAGCAGGTCCCAGGACCAGTCGACCACCGCGCGCAGGGTCTGCTGGCGGGGCAGCACCGTGCGGCTGCCGGAGGTGAGCAGGCGGAAGCGGTCGTCGAGGCGGTCGGCGATCTGCCGCGGGGTCAGCAACCGCAGCCGGGCCGCGGCCAGTTCGATGGCGAGCGGCAGTCCGTCCAGGCGGCGGCAGATCTCCGCCACGGCGGCGGTGTCGCCGAGCACCGCGTCGGCGTCGGGGCGTACGGCCCTGGCGCGTTCGGCGAAGAGGCGGTGCGCCTGTTCCGGGACGAGGGGTTCGACCGGGCGCACGGACTCGCCGGGCACGCCCAGGGGTTCGCGGCTGGTGGCGAGGACGGTGAGGTGCGGGCAGTGGGTGAGGAGGGTCTCGGCGAGGGCGGCGGCCGCGTCGATGACGTGCTCGCAGTTGTCGAGGACGACGAGTTCGGCGCGCGGGGCGCAGTACTCGATCAACAGGGCGGTGGGGTCGGTCTGCTGGGGAGCCAGCTCGGGATTGAGAAGCACGGTCTCGCGCAGCCCGAGGGCGCTGACCACCGCGCCCGGCACCGCGTCCGGCTGGTCCAGCGGGGCCAGTTCGACCAGCCAGGCCGGGGCGAGGGCGGCCGCGGCCTCTTCGGCGAGCCGGGTCTTCCCGGAGCCGCCGGGTCCGGTGAGGGTGACGAGGCGGGAGCGGCTCAGGTCCGCGCGTACGGCTTCGAGTTCGCCCTCTCTGCCGACGAAGGAGGTGAGACGGGGGCGGAGGTTGCCCCGGCGGGCCGGGGGCGGCGGGGCGGGCCGGTGCTCCTGTGCCAGCAACTCGGCGTGCAGGGCGCGCAGTTCGGGGCCCGGGTCGGTGCCGAGGGTGTCGGCGAGGGTGCGGCGGGCGGACTCGTAGGCCGCTAGGGCGTCGGCCGGGCGGCCGGTGTCGGCGAGGGCGCGGATGAGGAGGGCGTGCAGCGGTTCGTCGTACGGATGGGCCGCGGTCAGCTCCCGCAGCTCCGGTACGACGTCCCGGGCGCGGCCCAGGGCGAGCGCGGCGGCGGCGCGGGCGCGGGTCGCCTCCAGGCGCAGGGCCTCGGGGCGGGTGGCGGCGGTGCGGTCGGGAAGGTCGGCGAGGGCGGGGCCGTACCAGAGGGCGAGGGCGGCGGTCAGGGTGCGGTGCGCGGTGGCGGGGTCGCCGTCGGCGAGGGCCTTGGTGCCGGTGCGGGTGAGCCGTTCGAAGACGTACAGGTCGATGTCGTCCTCGGTCGCTTCGAGGCGGTACCCGCCGGGGGTGGAGGTGACGGCGTCCTTGCCGAGGGTGCGGCGCAGCCGGCCGACGAGCGCCTGGAGGGCGGCGGGGGCGTCCCCCGGCGGGGCGTCGGTCCAGATCTCCTGGACGAGGGTGTCGGGGCTGGCGGTGCGGCCGGGGCGCAGGGCGAGGGCGGCGAGAAGGGTGCGGAGGCGGGGGGCGGTGAGCGAGTGGGGGGTGCCGTGGCTGTCCGCCGCCTGGGTGATGCCGAGAATTTTGTACCGCACCGGGTCATTGTCGCCGGTGTCCGCGATTCCGCACGAAGGGTTTGCGGCCTGCGCCTGAAGCGCCCCGAAAGGGCGCGGGGAACTTCGCGATCAGCCACCCACCGGGCCGCACCCGAAACACAACCGCCGTCGCCCCGCTCACAGGCCGGAGGCCAACGCGTCCCGCCGCCGCTGGATCCCCGCCGGCACCGCCCTGGACCGGGCCGGCGTCCCCGTCCAGCACGTCCCCCGGCGGGACAGCAGCCGGTGCAGCCACAGCTCCAGCGAGACCAGGTCGGCCAGGCCCTCCACCGTGGACCCGGTGGCCGCCGAGCGCAGCGCCCCGCGGATCACGCCCCCGTCCACCAGCCCCGCGTCGGCGAGCAGCGGGCGGGAGAAGAGGTCGAGCAGGGGGTCGGCGGACAGCCGCAGGCCCGCCCGCGCGGCGGCGGCCGAGGACGCGTGCGAGGGGGTGCCCCAGCCGGGCGGCAGGTCGGTGATGCCGGTGCCCTTCAGGACGGTGCGCAGGATCTCGGCCCGCGCACCGGGCCGCACCCGCAGCGCCTCCGGCAGCTCACGGCACGCGCGGACCACCTGGTTGTCGAGGAAGGGCGCGTGCAGCCGCTGCGAACGGACCTCCGCGGACTGCTCCAGCACCCGCAGGTCCGCGGCGTACCGGGCGAGCGCCGCCCGTGCCCGGTGCTCGCCGGGCCGCTGGACTCCGGTACCCGACCGGTCCCCCTCCACTCCGAGCAGAACCGATACTTCAGCCAGTGCCTCCCCCGTGAGCCACCGGGCGGCCGGACCCGGCGCGGCCCAGGTCAGCGCGGCGAGCGAGGCCCCGACCGCCCCCTTCGGCTCCTCGAACCGCCGCCGCATCAGCCGCTCGGCCAGCTCCTCCAGGCCCGCCCGGTACGGCGTACGGGCGAGCCGCCGGGCCGCGCCGTACACCCTCGCCGGGACGAGGACCGAGCCGTCCGCCCGCGCGAGAGCGGCGACCGGCCCGACCAGATGCCGGCGTCTGCGGTCCATCAGCAGGTCGGCGAGCCGGGCGGGGTGCGCGTCCAGGACCTGGCGCGCACCGTGCCCGGTGAAGTGGTCCGCGCTGCCCGCGGCCAGTCGCGCCCGGTGGCGTCCCGCCGTGACCAGCGAGGGTCCGGGTTCGTCGGTGAGGGGGCCGTCGAGATCGGCGTAGGGCAGGGCCTCCTCGCCGCCGGTCACCACCACGTGGTGCAGCCGCGGGTCGGCCGCGAGCGCCCCGGCCCGCTGCACCTCGGCCTCGCGCCCGCCGACGGCGAGGTCGTTGAAGGTGACGGCCAGGAGGCGTTCGCCGGTGCCGTGGCCGAGGAGGGTGCCGGGCCGGCCGGGCAGCCCGGCGGCGAGCAGCGCGAGGGTGGCGGAGGCCGGGCCGCCGGACAGGTCGGCGCCGATCCCGGGCACCGGCATCCCGCGCCGGGCGCGCCGCTCGGCGGGCCCCATCCCGGGTACCGGGCCGGGATCGAGGTCGGGTACGTGCCGCGGCGCCGAGAGCCGGGTGCGCACCGCCTCCACCAGGGCGTCGCGTACGGCGTCCACCGCGCGATCGGGGTCGGCGGGGGGCGCGGACACGGCGAGCGAGGAGACCTGTTCGTACCCGGCGATCTCCCGCGCCCCCGCGCGCAGCACCAGCGCGTGCCCCGGCGGAATGCGCCGTACCCCTTCATAGGGGGTGGTGTCGCGCAGCGCGGCCGGGACCTCCGGGGCGGCGAGCAGGGCGGCCAGATGGCCGAAGTCGAGGTTGGCCTCGATGAGGTCGGCGAGCGGCAGCGCGGCGGTGGCGTACGCCGTGCCGCCCGCCCACGGGGTGTGGAAGACCGGGCGGGCGCCCGCGAGATCGCCGCAGACGGTGACGCGGCGGCCGACCTGGACGACGGCGGTGTAGCTGCCGGGCCAGTTCGTCAGATGGCGCAGCGCGCCGCCGCGCGCGGTGAACAGGCCGCGCCGCAGCTCCTCGTCGGAGGCGCCGCAGATGCCGAGGACCGCGATCCGGTTCTGCTCGTCGGCCGTGACCACGCGCACCTCGTCCGGGCGCCAGTCGCCGACCGCCCACAGCGGGTCGGGGTCGCCCCACAGCAGCTGGGAGCCGACCGGGTGCAGGGTCTCGCCGTCATGGCCCAGCGAGCCGGCGGAGCCGAGCCCGGCCGTGCCCGCGGCGGCGCTGCTCCACCCCACCAACCACCGCATCGTGCCTCCACAGCCTGTGGACAATCAGTGCACCGATCGAACCGGTCCCCATGCTGCCACGAAGGACGCCTGGGAGAGGTGTGGTGACACCGCACGAAACGGCGGGAGGAGGAAGGGGGTTCGCGGCCGCGCGGCCACCGTGATCCGGGGTTCGGACGGGTGCCACCAGGGACGGCTCGACGCGAATGCACCCCCGTACGCTCCCCTAAAACGCCTTTCACGCCCCTAAGTTGCATGGTCATCGCAGAAATCACCCCAAGACCTGCGGGACGATTTTCAGCCAAATACCAGATCGTGTCCGGGAGATGAGCACGCTCCGTAGGGGTTCGCGATGATCGCGGCGCCCCGGACGCACGCACGGTCCGGGAGACGGCATCCGCCTCCCGGACCGGTCCGCCACCCGCGGGGATGAAGGTGGCGGTGTCCCCCAGCCCACTGGATCCAGTACAGCGGGCCGACCCACGCAAGACCAGGAAACCGTCCGCGAGTTGGCCGGAGAAGAGCGCACGGCCGGGCGCACGGCCACACGCGCGGGGGCACGCGAGGACCGGTCCGTGCACGGTGCGTACTGGTCCGCACTCCCGTACGGACCACAATCCCGCCATCCGGAACAATGCCCCTTAACGCTTGGGATGCGGCGAACTACGCTGGGTTTACGAATGCCGCGCGGTTATGCCCGCGCGGCGGCCGTCTGTGTCGAGGGGTGGCGCATGTCCAGGGAGCAACGCGGGCCGAACGAAAAACTCGGCGCCGTTCTCGCCCTCGCGGGAATCAGCAACGCAGGACTCGCGCGTCGCGTCAACGATCTTGGCGCCCAACGCGGGTTGACACTTCGCTACGACAAGACGTCCGTGGCGCGCTGGGTGTCGAAGGGCATGGTGCCGCAGGGCGCCGCGCCCCACCTCATCGCGGCCGCCATCGGACAGAAACTCGGCCGTCCGGTGCCGCTCCACGAGATCGGCCTGGCGGACGCGGACCCCGCGCCCGAGGTCGGCCTCGCCTTCCCGAGGGACGTGGCGCAGGCGGTGCGGTCGGCGACCGAGCTGTACCGCCTCGACCTCGCCGGGCGCCGGGCCGGCTCGGGCGGGATCTGGCAGTCGCTGGCCGGATCCTTCGCGGTGAGCGCCTACGCGACGCCCGCCTCACGCTGGCTGATAACCCCCGCCGACAGCTCGGTCGCGCGGGAGGACGGCTCCGCCGAGGGCGCCGGGTCACCGGTCAGAGTCGGCCACAGCGATGTACGCAAGCTGCGGGAGGCCGCCGAGGACGCCAGGCGCTGGGACTCCAAGTACGGGGGCGGCGACTGGCGTTCGTCGATGGTGCCGGAGTGCCTGCGCGTCGAGGCGGCGCCGCTGCTGCTCGGCGGGTACTCCGACGAGGTCGGCCGCGCGCTGTTCGGCGCCTCCGCCGAACTGACCCGGCTCGCCGGGTGGATGGCCTTCGACACCGGCCAGCAGGAGGCGGCGCAGCGGTACTACATCCAGGCGCTGCGGCTCGCGCGCGCGGCGGCCGACGTGCCGCTCGGCGGGTACGTCCTCGCCTCCATGTCGCTCCAGGCGACGTACCGGGGCTTCGGGGACGAAGGGGTCGACCTCGCGCAGGCCGCCCTCGAACGCAACCGGGGGCTGGCCACGGCCCGCACCATGAGCTTCTTCCGGCTGGTCGAGGCGCGCGCCCACGCACGCGCCGGGGACGCCCAGGCGGCGGGCGCGGCACTGAAGGCGGCGGAGAGCTGGCTGGAGCGCTCCCGCGAGGGGGACAACGATCCCTCGTGGCTCGGGTTCTACGGCTACGACCGCTTCGCGGCGGACGCGGCCGAGTGCTACCGGGACCTGAAGCTGCCGCGCCAGGTGCGCAGGTTCACCGAGCAGGCGCTGTCGAAGCCGACGGAGGAGTTCGTGCGCTCGCACGGACTGCGGCTGGTCGTCTCCGCGGTGGCCGAGCTGGAGTCCGGGAACCTCGACGCGGCCTGCGAGCAGGGGGTGCGGGCGGTGGAGGTGGCCGGCCGGATCTCCTCGGCGCGGACCACGGAGTACGTGCGGGACCTGCTGCACCGGCTGGAGGCGTACGGCGACGAGCCGCGGGTGGTCGAGCTGCGGGAGCGCGCCAGGCCCCTGCTGATGACCCCGGCGTAGCGCCGTGCCCCGGCACCGGTGCGGTACTGATCACCCCGGCGTTTGAAGGCACTGTCAGTGGCGCAGTGCACTATCGACGTGGGAGGTGGTGCAGGTGCCGGTCGGGGCGTACGACTGTGATGTGCTCGTGGTCGGAGGGGGGATCGTCGGGCTGTCGACGGCGTACGCGGTCGGCAGGGCGGCGCCGGGGACGCGGGTGACCGTGCTGGAGAAGGAGCCGGGCCCCGCGCGCCACCAGACGGGGCGCAACAGCGGGGTGATCCACAGCGGGATCTACTACCGCCCGGGCTCCCTCAAGGCGCGGTACGCGGTGCGGGGCGCCGCCGAGATGGTGAAGTTCTGCGCCGAGTACGGCGTCGAGCACGCCGTCACCGGCAAGCTGATCGTGGCCACCGAGCGCGCCGAGCTGCCCCGGCTGCACGCCCTGGTCCAGCGCGGCCGGGAGAACGGAATCCCGGTGCGCGAGCTGGGCGCCGCCCAGATCGCCGAGTACGAACCCGAGGTGCGCGGACTGGCCGCGATACACGTCGGCAGCACCGGCGTGTGCGACTACACGGGCGTGGCCCGGCAGCTCGCCCTCGCCTCCGGCGCCGACATCCGCTACGGCGCGCGGGTCGTCCAGGTGGACCGGCGCCCGGAGCGGGGCGTGGCCGTGCGCACCGCGGCCGGCGACATCGTGCGCGGCCGGGTCCTGGTGAACTGCGCCGGGCTGTACTGCGACGAACTGGCCCGGCTGACCGGCGACGAGCCCGGCGTGCGGATCGTGCCGTTCCGCGGGGAGTACTACGAGCTGGCCCGGCCCGAGCTGGTGCGCGGCCTGGTGTACCCGGTGCCGGATCCGGCGTTCCCGTTCCTCGGCGTGCATCTGACCCGGGGCGTCGACGGCGGCGTGCACATCGGCCCGAACGCGGTCCCGGCACTGGCCCGGGAGGGGTACGACTGGACGGCCGTACGGCCCCGGGAGCTGGCCGGCACCCTGGCCTGGCCCGGATCGTGGGCGATAGCCCGGCGGCACTGGCGCTACGGCGCCGGTGAGCTGCACCGCTCGCTGTCGAAGGGGGCCTTCCTTGAGGCGGTGCGGGGACTGCTGCCCGCGGCCCGGGCCGAGGACCTGGTACCGGCGCCCGCCGGGGTGCGGGCACAGGCGGTGCTGCGGGACGGCTCACTGGTGGACGACTTCCTGATCAAGGAGGGCCCCCGCGCGGTGCATGTGCTGAACGCGCCGTCCCCGGCGGCCACCGCGTCCCTGCCGATCGGCCGGGAGGTCGCGCGCCGGGCGCTGGAGATGCTGGCGGCGGCCGGCGGAGCGGGCATCTCCGCGCCGCGCCCGTAGACTCGTTCGTACTGTGTCTGATGCGCTGAACACCCCCGACGTCCTGTCCGAGCCGGCCCCGGACGCCCCCGGTGCCGCCCCCCGGCCCGCCCGGGCCAAGGGCGAGCCGCGCTTCCCGGGCGGCCCGCAGGCCGATCCCGCCGGCTCGCACTTCGAGCGGCGGATCCGCAGCTTCCAGCCGCGCCGCAGCCGGGTGACGACCGGGCAGGCCGACGCGCTCCAGCGGCTGTGGCCCGCCTGGGGGCTGGACATCGACGGACAGCGGGTGCTCGACCTCGCCGGGCTGTTCGGCGACGACCGTCCGGTGGTCCTGGAGATCGGCTTCGGCATGGGCGAGGCCACCGCGCAGATGGCCGCCGCCGACCCGGACACCAACGTGCTCGCGGTCGATGTGCACACCCCCGGCCAGGGCAATCTGCTGAACCTGGCCGAGCAGAACGCGCTGGACAACATCCGGGTGGGCAACGGGGACGCGATCATCCTGCTGCGCGAGATGCTCCGCCCCGACGCGCTCGCCGGGCTGCGGGTCTACTTCCCGGACCCCTGGCCCAAGAAGCGCCACCACAAGCGGCGGCTGATCCAGCCCGAGTTCCTCGACCTCGCCGCGACCCGGCTGCGGCCCGGCGCGCTGGTGCACTGCGCGACCGACTGGGAGCCGTACGCCGAGCAGATGCTGGAGGTGCTCTCCGCCCACCCCGACTTCGAGAACACGCAGGCCGACGGCGGTTTCGCGCCCCGGCCCGGGTTCCGGCCGCTGACCCGTTTCGAGGGACAGGGACTGGACAAGGGTCATGTCGTGCGCGATCTTCTCTTCCGCCGCAGGTAGACACCGCAGGTAGACGCCACCAGTAGACGCCGCAGATAAACCGCTCAGCCCCTCGTCCCGCCACCGTTAGGGTCGATGCCGTGGCCACCAGTTCCGTGTACCCGACGTATCCCCCGCACCCCGGTGCCGAGGCGCTGCGCCACCCGCACTGGTGGCAGCTGCGCTGGGTGCGGTACGGCGCGCTGATCACACTGCTGGCGATGTCCGCCCTCGTCATCCTGGCGCTGGTGCGCAAGGAGACCGGCACCGAGGGGTTCCTGGTCGGGCTCGGCCTCGCGGTGCTGCCGGTGCCCTGGCTGATCACCGCGTTCCGCTGGCTGGACCGGGTGGCGCCCTTCGCCTGGCGGAACCTGGTGTTCGCGTTCTGCTGGGGCGCGTTCGCGGCGGCGCTCATAGCCATCGTCGCCAACAGCTTCGCGACCAAATGGATAGCCACCTCCACCGCGGACCCGGCGGGCGCCAACACCCTCGGCGCCACCGTGATAGCCCCGATCGTCGAGGAGTCCGCCAAGGCCGCGGCCGTCCTGCTCGTGTTCCTCTTCCGCAGACGCGAGTTCACCGGGATCGTGGACGGGATGGTGATAGCCGGGATCACCGCCACCGGGTTCGCGTTCACCGAGAACATCCTCTATCTCGGCACCGCCTTCGGCACCGACCAGGTCACCGGCGGCCACGGCATCGTCTCCGTCACCGCCGCCACCTTCTTCGTGCGCATCGTGATGTCCCCGTTCGCGCACCCCCTGTTCACCACCTGCACCGGCATCGGCTTCGGCCTCGCCGCGGTGTACGGCTCCCGCGGGCGCGCCCGGCGGGTGCTGATCCCGCTCGGCGGACTGCTCCTCGCGATGTGCATGCACGCCCTGTGGAACGGCTCGGCCGCCTTCGGCCAGTACGGCTTCCTCGCGATCTACGGCGCCTTCATGCTGCCCGTGTTCGGGCTGCTGACCTGGCTCGGGATCTGGACCCGGCAGCGGGAGCTGCGCACGGTGCGCGAGGAGCTGCCGACGTATGTGCTGGCCGGCTGGCTGGGTCCGGCCGAGCCCTTCGCGCTCAGCTCGATGCGGGCCCGCCGGATGGCCCGCGACTACGCCCGCCACCACGCCGGGCGCCCCACGGCGCGCGCGGTCGCGCAGTACGAGACGTACGCCACCGCCCTCGCGCAGCTGCGGGCGCGGGGCCGCCGCGGCCGGGCGGGCGCGGACTTCGCCGCCCGTGAGCGGGAGCTGCTGGAGCAGCTGTGGCAGCGCCGGGAGGCCGCCCGCCCCGCCCTGGAGTACGCGGCCCGCAGGGCGGCCCCCGCCCCCGTCCCGCCGGGCTGGGCGCCCGCGCCGTACGGGCACGCGTATGTACGGGGGCCGGGGCCCGGGTACGGCCCCGGGTACGGGTATCCGCAGGGCCCCGGACATGGCTACGCGCAGGGCCCCGGCCCCGGACACGCGCAGGGACCGGGTCCCGGGTACGGCTACCCGGCGGCGCCGTACCCGTCGTACAACCCGTACCGGATGTGACCTACGCCGAGGCGTCCGTCAGCCGCTTCAGTTCGTCGTCCGTCAGCTTCAGGTCGCCGACGGCCAGCAGCGGCGGGAGCTGCTCCAGGGTGCGGGCCGAGGCGATGGGCGCGGTGACGGTCGGCCGGGCGGCCAGCCAGGCGAGGGCGACGGTGGCGTGCGCGGCGTCGTGCGCGGCGGCGATCTCGTCGAGGGCGGCGAGGACCTTCTGGCCGCGCTCGGTCTCCGCGTACTTCGCGGCCCCGCCGGCACGGGCGCTGTCCACCGTCGCGCCGGGCCGGTACTTGCCGGTCAGGAAGCCCGAGGCGAGCGCGAAGTACGGCACCGTGGACAGGCCCTCGCGGGCGACGAGGTCCTGGAGCGGGCCCTCGTAGGTGTCCCGGGAGACCAGGTTGTAGTGCGGCTGGAGCGCCACATAGCGGGCCAGGTTCTCGCGGGTGGAGAAGTCCAGGGACTCCTTGAGCCGCTCGGCGCTGATGTTGGACGCGGCGATCTGCCGGACCTTGCCGGCCTTCACCAGCTCGTCCAGCGCGCCGATGATCTCCTCGACCGGCACCTCGGGCTGGTCGAAGTGGGTGTAGTAGAGGTCGATGTGGTCGGTGCCCAGCCGGGCCAGGGAGGCGTCGGCGGCGGCCCTGATGTTGGCCGCGGACAGGCCCTTGTACTGCGGGTGCTGGCTGACCTTGGTGGCGATGACGACGTCGGAGCGGTTGCCGCGGGCCTTGAGCCACTTGCCGATGACGGTCTCGGACTCGCCGCCCTGGTGGCCCTCGACCCAGGCGCTGTAGGAGTCGGCGGTGTCGATGAAGTTGCCGCCCGCGGCCGCGTACGCGTCCAGGACGGCGAAGGAGGTCTGCTCGTCGGCGGTCCAGCCGAAGACATTGCCGCCCAGGCAGAGCGGGAAGACCTCAAGGTCGGAAGAGCCCAGTGTGCGCAGAGAAGTCATGCTTCACATCAACACCGGCGGCGAATGATCGCATTCCGCCGCCGGTGCGGAGATCCGCGCGGATTCCGCGCGGATCTCGTCAGGGGTTGAGGCCCTTGTCGCGCAGCCAGGGCGCGGGGTCGACGGCGGTGGCCTGCCCGTTCGGGTGGACCTCCAGGTGCAGATGCGGCCCGGTGACATTGCCGGTGGCGCCGACGCGGCCGATGACCTCGCCGGTGCTGACCTTCTGGCCGACCGAGACATTGATCGAGGACTGGTGGCAGAACCACAGCTCGGTGCCGTCGTCCAGGGTGAGGACGGTGCGGTAGCCGTAGGCACCGGCCCAGCCCGCCTGGGTGACGGTGCCGCCGTGCACGGCCTTGATCAGGGTGCCGGTGGGGGCGGCGAAGTCGAGGCCGGTGTGATAGCCGGAGGACCACATGGCGCCGGGCTGCCCGAAGGTGCCGGTGATCGTGTACGAGACGACGGGCAGCGTGTACTGCTTGGCCAGCTCGGCCAGCCGCTTGGCCTCGGCCGCCTTCTTGGCGTCGGCCTCCGCCTTCTCCTTGGCGGCGGCGGCCTTGTCGGCGGCCTCCTTCTCCGCCTTGGCGGCCGCGGCGTCGCTCTGCTGCTGGGCGGCAGCGACCATCGCGGCGGTGGCCTTGCTGTCGGCCTGGCCCTGCTGCTGCTCGGCCTGGGCCATGATCCGGTTGCGCAGGGCCTCGCCGGCGCCGCTGTCCTTGGCGCCCTCGGTGGTCTGCCCGAGGTCGGTGAGCGCGGTGGCGGGCTCGGCCTTGGACGCGTCGGCGGAGTCGTCGCCGAAGAAGTGCTCGACGGTGGACAGGTGCGGCACCGAGACGTTCGGCATGTCCGGCATCGAGATGGAGACCGGCGGCTTGCCGGTGTTGGCGCTGGCGATGCCGCCCGCGCCGACGGCGGCGATCACACCGACGCCGAGAACGGTGGAGCTGCGGGCGAAGCCGCCGCGCTGCTTGGCGACGCGGTGCCGGCCGCGGACCGGGGTGACGGTCTCCTCGGTGGGGTTCCACTCCTCCCAGGGTCCGTCGTCGTCGAAGGCGGGGCCGGGGCCGAACGACTCGGGTTCACGCTGGGCGGGCACGAACGGGGCTTCTGGGGCAGGGCGGTTGGACGCCACGGGGGCGTGCTCCTTTCCTTCCTCCGCCTACCGGGTTAGCTGACGGGTTCGGAGCAGGAAGGTCTCCTACGCGCGTATACCGCTCGTGGACCGGTTCGAGTCCGCGACGGTGTCCGCGTGATTCACCCCAAGGTGGTGGTTCCCCGGTTCCCTTACGGGATTCGGCGCGTGCGCACGGAGCCGCCTC
The DNA here is from genome assembly GCF_040684035.1 of Streptomyces sp. NPDC093018. NCBI lineage: Bacteria > Bacillati > Actinomycetota > Actinomycetes > Kitasatosporales > Streptomycetaceae > Streptomyces > Streptomyces sp. NPDC093018. The sequence goes on along the minus strand of NZ_JBFBFF010000005.1, from coordinate 557,064 downwards.
GGGTGACGGCTGGGACGACCGCGCTGCGTTATCGAACGTTAATAGACCCGGGGGGAACTTTCCAAGCCGTTCGGCTTGATCATTAACGCTTCGACCCGTGGACTTACCGCCCAGCGGGCCGCCAAACCGGGCGAGTTGACCGGGGTTCAGGAGTCATCGAGTTTTTGACGGTGACTCAGACGTTATGCGCAGGGCGGTCGCACGGTCACTACGGGTAACCCCCGTATCCGGGGTCCGGAAAACACTCAGGGCCGGAATCCATCAACTGGATTCCGGCCCTGAGATATCAGTAGCGGGGACAGGATTTGAACCTGCGACCTCTGGGTTATGAGCCCAGCGAGCTACCGAGCTGCTCCACCCCGCGGCGATGTCTCTACTGTACGCCATCACCGGGGTGGAAAGCACATCGGTTACGACGGGCCCCCGGACCGGCCCGGCAGATGCCGGTTCGGGGCCTTGGCCAGGTCCTCGTACTCGGGCAGTACGAGGACCTCGGCGCCCGCGCCGGTCAGCACCCCCGTGCCGTCGGCCGCCACCACGAACGTGTCCGGCTCGCGCCAGGCGGTCACCACCCGGCGCACCCCCGCCCGCAGGATCAGCTCGGCGCAGGGCGCGGGACGGGAGGCGCGGCGGGCGCAGGGCTCCAGGCTGCTGTAGACGGTGGCGCCGGGCAGCCGGGGGTCGGCGGGGTCGGTCCTGGCGAGCGCCGCCTCCTCCGCGTGCACCACCGGGTCCGTGCCCTCCCGGGAATGGCCGCGGGCCAGCTCGGTGCCGTCGGCGGCGACCACGACCGCGCCGACGCTGAAGGCCGTCTCCGAGGGCGGGCACAGCGCGGCCAGCTCGCAGGCGGTGCGCAGCCAGTGCCGGTCGGCCGCGGTGGGCAGCGGGCCGGTGCCGGGCGCGGTGGGCTCGTAGCGCAGCAGCACGACGTCCTCGATCCGGCGGGACTCGACGAGCCGCAGCCGGCCCTCCTGGTAGCGGCCGGGCCCGAACAGCCGCGGGGCGGCCGGATCGCCCACGATCAGCGGGGCGAGGGCCAGCTGGAGCTCGTCGGCGAGGCCCTGCTGGAGGAGCTGGGTGTGCACGGCCGCGCCGCCCTCCACCATCAGCCGGCCGACCCCGCGCTCGGTGCGCAGATGGCCGAGCAGCGCCCGCCAGTCCAGCTCCGGGCCGAGCGCGACGACCTCGGCGGCGCCGCCGAGCAGCCGGGCGGCCTTCGCCGCGCCCCGGTCGGTGGTGTAGACGAGCTTGTCGCCGCCGGTGTGCCAGAAGCGGGCCCCGGCATCGAGGTCGCCGTTGCCCGTGACGGTGACCTTCAGCGGGTACTCCGGCAGGCCCCGCGCGAGCCGCACCGCGCGCCGCTCGGCGGAGTTGACCAGCAGCCGTGGGTTGTCGGCCCGCAGGGTGCCGGCGCCGACCAGGAGGGCGTCGGCCGAGGCCCGTACCGCGTCGACCCGGTCGAAGTCGGCCGGTCCGGACAGCAGCAGCCGCTCCGGGCCGGTGTCGTCCAGGCAGCCGTCGAGGGAGACGGCTGCGGACAGCAGCACGTACGGGTACGGCGCGGACTCGGGGTGGGCTCGCTCGGTGCTCATCGGCTCCAGTGTGCGGCCCCGGGTCAGCCGGTCTGCTCCCGGGCAAGGCGCGCGTCGCCCGGTTCGTGCCCGGTGCAGGACAGGGCGACGATCAGGACGCCGCCGCAGGTGATCGCCCAGTCGGCGAGGTTCATGACGCTGAAGTCGCGCACCGAGACGAAGTCGACCACCGCGCCGCGCATACCGCCCGGTGAGCGGAAGAGCCGGTCGGTCAGATTGCCGACCGCGCCGCCCAGCAGCAGGCCGAGGGCGATCGCCCAGGGGGTGCTGGTCAGCCGGCGCGACACCCGCACGATGACGGCGGCCACGGCGAGCGCGATCAGGGTGAACACGATGGTCGTGGCGCTGCCCATGCCGAAGGCCGCGCCGGGATTGCGCTGCACCCGCAGCTCCAGCCAGGACCCGAGCACCGGCACCGGGGCCCGGCCCTCCAGGCCCGCGACCACCGCGAGCTTGCTCCCCAGATCGACGGCGTAGGCGACGGCGGCCACCAGCCACAGCACCCGCACCCGCACCCGCTTCCCGCTCCCGCTCGACTCGCTCTGCGTCACCCTCGTACTCCTCCCCGATTCCCGCCCAGCGTACGGGCCGGTCGGCGGGACGTCACCGTGTTCCCGGGCCCGCGGAAACGGCATTCGTATTTTCGCCAGTTGCTGTCATACGACCGCCGAACCCCGCTTTCGAGCTACAGAAGCACCCGAATGCCCCACACCCTCATCTCCCGAGAGGCTCGTTAGCTGACCGTGGCATGCACTGAGAGACGCACAGCGCTGAATCTCCACTCGCCGGTCACATTCCGGCTGGAAAGCAGGGAAGGCGAGGTGTTCACCGACGGCTGTTCAGATCTTCTCGACGATTTCTTGAAGAGAATCCGCCAGCTGGAGAGTGAGTACCTGCGGGCGATGGTGAGGCTCTAGGAGTCAGCCCATGGACAGGATTCACGATGAAGACGTTTTGTGTGACTATGAGTTCAGCACGCTCGAGATGCAGTGGGACCCGGTCGAAGAGCTGGCCCAGATGCTGTCCGGGGCGTCCGCCGCGAATCCCGACCCGGCCCCGCCGCACGGCAGGTCCAGCCACCGGAAAAACCGCCGGCGCATCCGAACCGAGCCCGGATTGCTGCGCGACAATCAGCGCGGCGCGCCCGTCACGCTGCTGATCGCCACCATCTCGGTGTGCGCGCTGTGCATGCTGGGCTGGTCCTTCTCCTATTCCTACGCACAACTCCGCGCCACCGCTTCCTCCGTACTGCCGATGCGCCTCGCGCAGTGGTGGCCGCTGACGGTGTACGGACCCTGGCTCGTGGCGGCGCTTTCCATTCTGCGGGCGACGGTCCAAAGCCGAAGTGCCAAGAGATCGTGGGGAGTTCTGCTGGGCGCCTCCACGATGGCGGTCGCCCTGTGCGTCTGCCACGCGGCGCATTCCCCGCTTTCCCTGATCATCTTCGGAATTCCGCCGATCACCGCCCTGGTGTGTTTCTGGGAGATCGTCGGCCAGGTCTCCTCCAAGGTGGCCCGCCCCCGGCATGCCGCGCACAGCCGCCGCAACCCCAAGGCGCAGGGGCCGTACGACGTGAGGTGAGTGAGCCGGCCCGCCGAAAACACCGGCGGGCGCGGTCACGTCACAGCAGGACGACGCAGCCCCGCCGCTCCAGCTCCGCCGTCAGCGGGGACTCCCGGGGGCAGTCGTTCCAGCGCAGGTCCAGCTTCTCCAGCGCGGGCAGCTCCACGATCCAGTCGGGCAGCCGGGTGAGCCGGTTGCCGCGCACGTCCAGCTGCCGCAGCAGGGGCAACCCGGCCAGACACGGTGGCAGTTCGGGCAGCGCGTTCTCCCGCAGATCGAGGTGGCGCAGCTCCTTCAGCGCGCCCATGGACGCGGGCAGGGCCGCCAGCTCATTGCCCCGCAGCCAGAGCTCGCGAAGGCTCCCGAGGTCTCCGACGGCATCGGGCAACGTGGTCAACCGGTTGTGCTGCGCCCGCAGTTCGACGAGCCCGGCCATCCGTCCGATGGTCTCGGGCAGGGCCGTGAGCACGTTCTCCCCGACGTTCAGGTACCGCAGCCGCGTCAGGTTCCCCAGTTCCTCGGGCAGCCGGCCGAGCGCGTTGTCGTGCAGGTAGAGGAAGCCATCGAGCCCGGTCAGCTCCCCGATCTCCGGGGGCACCGAGGTGAGCCGGTTGTGCCCGAGGTCCAGGGTCCGCACGTCCCGCAGCCGTCCGACGGCGCCCGGCAGCACGGTGAGCCCGTTGTCCGCGAGGACGAGCACCTGGAGCCCGGCACGCTCCCAGACCGACTCGGGCACCTGCCCCAGCTGCCGCCGCCACAGATTCAGCACCCGCGCGGAGTCCGGCGTCACGCCGCCCCGGCCCCGGCCGCCACCAGCAGGCGCACCACGTCCCCGACCCGCCGCCGGATCTCCGGGTCGGCGACGACCCCGTCCGCCCCCACATCGCCGTGCCCCACCGGCACCCGCACACAGGCGGCCTCCACGACGGCCGCCCCGGTGTACCCGAGCACCGTCCGCAAGGTGGCCTCCGCGCCCTGTCCCCGGCCGGGCGCCGCCACATTGACCCAGGCGACCGGCTTGTCGCAGATCTCGGTCCCGCCGACCGTCCAGTCCAGCAGATTCTTGAACGCGCCCGGCAGCGTCCCGGCGTACTCCGGCGCGCAGATCAGCACCGCGTCCGCCGCCTCGATCGCCGCCCGCAACCCGGCCACGGCCGCCGGCAGCGGCTCCCGGTCGTCATCGGGATTGAAGTGCGGAAGCCCGCCCAGCCCCTCGTACATGAGGGTCCGCACCCCGGCCTGCGCCGCCACCGCCCGCGCCGTGCGCAGCAACGCCTCATTGGCGGAACCGGCCCGCAGGCTCCCGGACAGCAGCAGAATCATCACCGAACCCCCTGAAAACGGCCGAAGCCCCCAGCTCGAACTGCCTCTGAGCTGGGGGCGATTCCGTAGGCCCTGTGGGACTCGAACCCACAACCAATGGATTAAAAGTCCACTGCTCTGCCAATTGAGCTAAGGGCCCAGGCGATGTTGCCTGTCCGAGCATAGCCGGAGGAGGCCGGGTCTCCGATCGGGTAGGGGGGACCCGGCCGCGTCGGGGGGTGGGATGGCTAGTTTTTGACGGGGGTGGAGGCGGGGGTGCGGGGGCGCGCGGGGTCGAGGAACCAGTGGCGGGCGGAGACGAACCACCAGGTGGCGGCGAAGCCCAGGACGACCAGGACGGCGACCGGGGCGTAGTTGAAGGTCTTCCAGGTGACGGGCGAGACCTGGGGGAGCATGAAGAGGATCGTGATCGCCAGCACCCACAGGATTGAGACCACCCCGATCACGCCCGACCAGCGGCCCAGGTGCCAGGGACCGCGCCGGAACGCCGCGCCCTTGCGGACCCGCAGGAAGGTCGGGACGACGTAGGCGATGTAGAGGCCGATCACCGCGATGGACGTCACCGCCGCGTACGCCGTCGAGTTGATCAGGTAGGGCAGGCCGAGGACCAGCGCGGCGAGCGCGGCCAGCCAGACCGCCGCGACGGGGGTGCGGGTGCGCGGGCTCACCGTGTGCCAGAGCCGGGAGAAGGGCAGCGCGCCGTCGCGCGAGAAGGCGTAGATCATGCGGCTGTTGGCGGTCACGGAGGCCATGCCGCAGAAGAGCTGGGCGCCGATCACCACCAGGAGCAGCAGCTTGCCGGAGGTGGCGCCGAGCGCGTCCAGGAGGATCTGGGCCGGCGGCGCGCCGGTCGCGGAGGTCAGCTCCTTGTCGTACGACTGGATGGCGTAGGTGAAGCCGAGCAGCAGGACGAACCCCGCGATCCAGGACGTCCAGATGGAGCGCACGATGCCCTTCGGGCCCGCCGTGGCCGCGTCGCGCGTCTCCTCGGTCATATGGGCGGAGGCGTCGTAGCCGGTGAAGGTGTACTGGGCCATCAGAAGGCCGAGCAGGACGACGTAGACACCGCTGCCCCAGCCCGTCCCGTTGACGAAGTGGGTGAAGACGAAGGACGTCGAGCGGTGGTGGTCGGGTACGACGGCCAGCGCGCCGACGATGACCGCCACCCCGAGCACGTGCCACCACACGCTCACGCTGTTCAGGAAGGCGACGATCCGCACGCCGAAGGTGTTCAGCAGGCCGTGCAGCAGCAGGATCGCGGCGAAGAGCAGGACCGTGCGCACGCGCGTGACCTCGAAGTCGAACTGGAGGTTCAGATACGCGCCGAGGAAGGACGCCGCGCCGAAGTCGATGCCCGCGGTGACCGCGACCTGGCCCAGCACGTTGAACCAGCCCGTGAACCACGCCCACGCGGCCGCCGAGCGCGCGGGCGCCAGCCGGTGGGCCCAGAAGTACAGTCCGGCCGAGGTCGGGTAGGCCGAGCAGATCTCGGCCATCGACAGCCCCACGAGCAGCGTCATCAGGCCGACCGCGACCCAGCCCCAGGTGATCACGGCGGGGCCGCCCGTGGTCATGCCGAAGGAGTAGAGGGTCAGACAGCCCGACAGGACCGAGATGATCGTGAAGGACACCGCGTAGTTGGCGAACGCCGACATACGGCGGGCGAGGACCTGCGTGTAACCGAGCTGGGCCAGCCGCTCCTCGTCCGAGGGCACACCCACTGTCGCGTCTTCTGTCATGCCCCCAGCAATTCCCCTGTCACGGGCGTGACATGCGTCACTCGGGGCCGGGACGCGGAAGGGCCCGCACGACGTAGGTCGTGCGGGCCCTTCGCGGTTCGTACGGCGATCCGTCAGCCGTTGCGCTTCCAGCGCGGCTTGTCGTCGCGGCGGCCGAAGGAGGAGCCGGTGCCGCCGGTGCCGCGGTGGTCGTCACGACGGCCGTAGGGGCGCTCGTGGCCGCCGGAGCGGAAGCCCGGACGGTCGTCGCGGCGGTCGCGGTTGAACGGACGGTCGCTGCCCCGGTGGCCACCGCGCTCGTCACGGCGGAAGCCACCGCGGTCGCCGCCGCGGTCGTCACGGCGCTCGAAGGAACGGCCACCGCGGTCGTCGCGACGCTCACCGCGGTCGTCACGACGGAAGCCGCCACGGTCGTCACGACGCTCGAAGGAACGGCCACCACGGTCGTCACGACGGTCGTCGCGGCGGTCGTCACGGCGCTCGAAGGAGCGGCCGCCACGGTCGTCACGGCGGTCACGATCGAACGGACGACGGTCGTCGCGGCGCTCGAAGGAACGGCCACCGCGGTCGTCGCGGCGGTCACCGCGGTCGTCACGGCGGAAGCCACCGCGGTCGTCACGACGCTCGAAGGAACGGCCACCACGGTCGTCGCGGCGCTCGAAGCCGCGGCCACCGCGGTCGTCACGGCGGTCACGGTCGAACGGACGACGGTCGTCGCGGCGCTCGGGCGCCGCCGAAGCCGCCGGACGCTCCTCGCGCTCGGTCTCCCGGGCGGCGGGCTCCTCGGCAGCCAGCTCCTCGGCGGCGGAGGCCTGCGCCTCGGCCACCGCGGTCTCCGGGTCCTCACCGCGCTCGCGGGCGACCCGGGCCACCAGGCGGTCGGCCTCCTCGCGCAGCTCCGTCGCGCGGCGCTGGGCACGCTCCAGCTGCTTGGCCAGCTGGCCGACCTCGCGCTCGGCCTGCTGCGCGGCGTTGCCGGCGGACTCGGCCTGCACCTCGGTCATGGACCGGGCGCCGGTGATCTCGGCGACCTCCGGCTCGAAGGCGGTGCCGCCCTGGATGATGTGGCGGCCCGCGTCGACGCCGGCGTCCTCCATCAGGCGGAAGATCTGGCGCCGCTGGTGCGGCAGCGACAGGGAGACGACGGTGCCGGTACGGCCCGCACGCGCGGTACGGCCCGCACGGTGCAGGTAGTCCTTGTGGTCGCCGGCCGGGTCCACGTTGAGGACCAGGTCGATGCCGTCGACGTGGATGCCGCGGGCGGCGACGTCGGTGGCGACCAGGACGTTGACGTAACCGTCCTTGAAGTCGGCCAGGGTGCGGGTGCGCGCGCCCTGGGTCATGCCGCCGTGCAGCGCGTCGGCCTTCACGCCCGCGTCGCGCAGCTGCTCGGCGACGCGGTCGGCGCCCAGCTGGGTGCGGACGAAGATGATCGTGCGGCCCTTGCGGGAGGCGATCGCGGCGGTGACCGGCGCCTTGTCCTTGGGCTTCACGATGAGGATGTGGTGCGACATGGTCGTCACCGCGCCCTGGGCCGCGTCCACCTCGTGGGAGACGGGGTTCTTCAGGTAGCGGTCGACGAGGGTCTGGATCTCGTTCTCCATGGTGGCGGAGAAGAGCATGCGCTGACCGCCGGCCGGGACCTGGTCGAGCAGTTCGGTGACCTCGGGCAGGAAGCCCAGGTCGGACATCTGGTCGGCCTCGTCCAGGACGGTGATCTGGACGTCCTCCAGCGAGCAGGCGCCGCGGTTGATGATGTCGCGCAGCCGGCCCGGGGTGGCGACGAGGATGTCGACGCCGCGCTCCAGGGCGTAGATCTGGTTGCCCATGGACGTACCGCCGCAGACGACCTTCATCTTCAGGCCGACGACGTCGCCGTACGGCTGGAGGGCGTCCGCGACCTGCATGGCCAGCTCACGGGTCGGGGTGAGGATGACCGCGCGGGGACGCTTCTTCTCGGTGCGGCCGCCGGCCAGCTGGGCCAGCGTCGGCAGACCGAAGGAGAGGGTCTTGCCGGAGCCGGTGCGGCCGCGGCCGAGGATGTCCTTGCCGAGCAGGGCGTCCGGGATGGTCGCGGCCTGGATCGGGAAGGGGGACGTCACGCCGTTCTGCGCGAGCTTGCGCACGACGCCCTCGGGGAGGCCGAGGTCGGCAAAGGTGATCTGGGGGGTCTGGGGGGCCTCGGGGGCCTGGGTCTCAGTGGCCTCGGTCGTCTCGTCCACGAGTTCGTTCACGTTCTCGTTTTCGGGCACGACGATCTGGTCAAAACTGGACACGGACATGCGAATGCGAAACCTTCCGGAGTCTCTTCGGCACGCGCCCGTCAACTCCGTGATTCGCACACGACCGCCTCAATGCGGTCCGCCACGGCAAGGGAGAGTACGCGCCACACGGCGCGCTCTGCAGTGGCGCCGGGCAAATGGGATCAAACGATCTACCACCATACGCACCCCCCACCCCTGAAGGCAAACCGATGGGCCGCTTCGGAGGGTGCGTCCGGTCACATCGGGACGCCCGCCTCGGGTGCCGGTTCGCGTTGCACCAGCTGGGGGCCGGGGTCCTCGTGCGCCGAGGAGGAGGGCTCGGCCGACGGGGGCTCGGTGTCGGGCGGCGGCGGGGTGGTCGGCGGGGGCGGGGGCGGCGCGGTGGTGGGCCCGGGGGTCGGCTGCTGCGCGGGCGGGGCCGGCGGGGCACCGGGGGTCTTGCGGGGCTTCGCGGGGTCCGCGGAGGCGCTGTCCGCGCCGGACGCGTCGGCCGAGGACGCCGGGGCCGACTCCCCCGGCTTCCGCTTGCCGCCGTGCCCGTGCTTGCCGTCGCCCCCGGGGGCGACCCGGCCGGGTCCGGCCACGCCGTCCACCGCGGGTCCGGCGCCCGCCGCCGCTCCGGCGCCGCCGTGCCGCCCCGCGGAGTGCGAGGGCGCGGTCCGGCTGGCGGCGTCACCCACGTTCACACAGCCGGTGGCGGCGGAGACGGCCAGTGCCGTGACGACCAGACGTACGGGTACGGGCAAGGGGCGCACGGCGGCCACCTCCGGGGACAGGGAACGGGGTCAACCTGTTCAACTCCCGTCGCCCGCAGGAGGACACGCGCCGCGGACACATCACGTCACACGGCCCGTACGGCCCCTGCGGCCGTGCCCGCGTCCCCCGCGGCCGCCCTGACGCGCCGTCACCCGTAGCCGAGCGCGTGCAGCCGGGCGTCGTCGATGCCGAAGTGGTGGGCGATCTCGTGCACCACGGTCACCTCGGTCTCCGCCACGACGTCCTCGCGGGTGTCGCACATCCGCAGCGTCGGCCCCCGGTAGACCGTGATCCGGTCCGGCAGCACCCCGGCGTACCACTCGCCCCGCTCGGTCAGCGGGGTGCCCTCGTACAGACCGAGCAGATCGGGATCGGCGGCGGGCGGTTCGTCCTCCACGAACACCGCCACGTTGTCCATGAGCCGCGTCAGCTCCGGCGGGATCCGGTCGAGCGCCTCGGCGACCAGTTCCTCGAACTCCTCGCGCGTCATCTCCAGCACAGGGCCATTGTCGGCCACGTGCCGGTCGTACGGGAGCGGCGGGGCGCCGCATACCCCCGCCCGCATATGGGCATACGGGATCAATGGTCCGCGTCCCCGTCGCCGTCCTGAACCGCATGCCGAACCTCGCCGCAGCCCTCTTCCGCCGCCCCCGCCCCGGTTCCCGTCCCCGCCCGCTCCCCGAGCCGGAACTCGCCGCCCGCCCCCGGCCGTGGCTCGGCGCGCTCGGCCTCACCGCGGTCGTGCTGGTCGGCGCCTGGCTGGGGCTGCTGGTCGTCGGCAATGTGCGGACACCGGTCGGCCCGATGAACACCACGATGGCGCTGCGCCCCTCGCTGACCGGCGGCACCAAGATCAATGTGTCCCCGCTGGGCGCGCTCACCCTGGACAGCCATGTCGCGCCGGTCCGGCTGGACGTCAACGTCGATCAGCTGGACCCGCTGCGCTCCCAGGAACTGGTGGACCACCCGGACCGGATCTCCGGCCTCCAGGGCGAGGTGGTCCACGACGTGGAACACGGCATCTTCGACCTCGCCGTGCGCTCCGGCGTCGCCGTGGTGGCCGGCGCGGGCGCCCTCGGGTTCGCCGTCTACCGGCGCCCGAGCCGCGCGCTCACGGCCGGCGGACTCGCCCTCGCGCTGCTGGCCGCCTCGGGCATCTCCGCGTACGCCACCTGGAACCCCAAGTCGGTGCTGGAGCCGAGGTTCTCGGGACTGCTGTCCTCCGCGCCCTCGGTGATCGGCAACGCGCGCAGCATCGTCAGCGACTTCGACGTCTACCAGCAGGAGTTGGCCCGCCTGGTGACGAACGTGACCAAGCTGTACGACGTCACGTCCACGCTGCCGGCCTACCAGCCGGACCCCTCCACCATCCGGGTCCTGCACGTCTCGGACATCCATCTGAACCCGGCGAGCTGGAAGATCATCGCCTCGCTGGTGGAGCAGTACAAGGTGAACGTGATCGTGGACTCCGGCGACACGATGGACCACGGCACGGCGGCGGAGAACGGCTTCCTGGACCCGATCGCCCAGCTGGGCGTGCCGTACGTCTGGGTGCGGGGCAACCACGACTCCAGGGCCACCCAGCGCTATCTGGAGCACATGAAGAACGTCCGGGTGCTGGACGACGGGCGGGCGCGGACGGTGGGCGGGCTGCGCTTCGCGGGCATCGGCGATCCGCAGTTCACCCCGGACCGCGCGGTGGCGCCGGGCGGTGACGCCGCCGAGCGGCTGGCGGGCGACCGGCTGGACAGCGCGCTGCGCTCCCAGCGGGCGGCGGGGACACCGGTGGACGTGGCGATCGCGCACGAGCCGGTGGCGGCGCGGGAGACGGACGGTGAGGTGCCGCTGGTGCTGTGCGGGCATCTGCACCACGAGGGGGACGAGAAGCTGCCGTACGGCACGCGGCTGCGGATGGAGGGCTCGACCGGGGGCAGCGGGCTGCGCGCGGTGGAGGGCAAGTACCCCGCGCCGATCGAGGCATCGGTGCTCTATTTCGACCGCGACAGCCATCGGCTCCAGGCGTGGGACGCGATCGAGCTGGGCGGCCTCGGACTGACGACGGCCGAGGTCAGTCGCCATCTGGCGGACGACAACCGGCCCGGCGCGACGCCCCCCTCGACCGCCCCCTCGCCCTCCGGGAACGGGGGCTCCGCACGCCGCCCGTAAACCGTTTTGGCGATCCCCCTCGCCATCCCATATGCTTCTCACGTCCCCGACGCGCTGAGAAGCGCCCAGGCGGGCCGATAGCCCTCATCGTCTAGCGGCCTAGGACGCCGCCCTTTCAAGGCGGTAGCACGGGTTCGAATCCCGTTGGGGGCACGCAAGACCGTGTGCGACACTGTTGCACACAAACAGCTTGGTCCTGTGGAGCAGCTTGGAGTGCTCGCCACCCTGTCAAGGTGGAGGCCGCGGGTTCAAATCCCGTCAGGACCGCTGAGGTTTCACGTGAAACCTCGTGGCTGGGTAGCTCAGTTGGTACGAGCGATCGCCTGAAAAGCGATAGGTCGCCGGTTCGACCCCGGCCCCAGCCACAACCCGAAGGCCCCGTTCGACGAACGGGGCCTTCGTCGTATGGCAGCGTCACGCTCCAGCCAGGTCGGGGGGACCAATGGGCGGTACCGAGATCGAGCTTGAGAAGGACAAGGCGAAGTTCGGCTTGCTGGCGGTGATGGCCAGCAATGTCGCGATCGTCGCCGTGGCGGTCGTCGGGGTCTGGCGGCTGAAGGGCGACACCTCGGTGATCGTCGGCATCCTCACCGCCGCCTTCACCGCGGTCAGCAGCATGACCACCGCCTATCTGGGCATCAAGGCCGTCTCCAACACCGCGCGGTCCATGACCCTGGCCGGCGGACCGGCCCAGCAGCAGCCCGCGCCGACGCCCGCGGCCCCTGCGGCCCCTGCGACCTCCGTCGGCACCGATGCGATCCCCGCCCCCGCGACGCCCGCCCCGACCTCCGAGGCACCGGCCTCCTGAGCTAGGCACCGGCCCCCTGGGCTCCCACCTCCCGGGCCGGGCCCGTCGAGCGGCCGCCCGGGTGGCGATGGCGCCAGATCAGGAAGATCGCGCAGGCCAGGACGGACCAGCCGGCCAGCACCAGGAACGGGAAGGCGTGCTGGTCGCCCCGGAAGTAGACCGCGGTGTGCTGGGCGTTCACCGAGGCGCCCGGCGGCAGCCAGCGGCCGATGGTGCCGAGCGCGGAGGGCAGCAGGGGCCAGGAGACGGCGCCCCCGGAGGAGGGGTTGCCGAGCAGCACCATCAGGCCCCAGGTCGGCAGCATGGCCCAGCGCCCGAACATCGTGTTGAACATCGTGAAGACCATGCCGGACGTGAACATCGTCAGGGCGAGGATCAGCCAGGACACCAAGAACGGCAGCCGCAGCGCGCCCAGCCACCAGTCCACCACCGCGGCGATCGTGAACCCGCCGAGCAGGGCGTAGCCGACGGTGAAGGCGATCCGCTCCAGCGGGTTCAGCGCCTTCGCGTGCACGCTGAGCTGGATCGCGCCGATGAAGCCGATCACCACGGCGGCGAGGGAGATGTAGAAGATCGCCAGTCCTCGCGGGTCGCCCTTCTGGAGCGGCTTGAGGTCGTGCAGCACGACGGCTGTCCCGGTCGCCCGGCCCACGCTCGCCGCGGCCTCCCCGAGGACCTGCGCGACGGTCGCCCCGGAGGCCGCGGACACGTCCATCCTGACCGGGCCGCCGCCCGCGGGCGCGCCGACCACCGCGAAGACGCGCTGCTGGTTCACGGCGCGGACGGCCGCGGCCCGGTTCGGGTACGGGTGCAGCTTCAGCGAGGCCGACAGGGCGTGCTCCATGCCCGCGAGGAAGGTGCGGGTCGGTGGCCGGTCGTAGGGGCCGGTGACCGCGGCCGGGATGCTGTGCGGGGTCGGGTTGGCCATGGCGTAGGTGTAGGAGCCCGCGAAGAGGCCGGCGGCGGCGGAGATGAGGAGGAGCAGGACGGTGGCGGGGAGGAAGGGGGACCGCTTGAACGTCGTCCAGCGCGAATCGGACATAGGGGAACTCTGGCATCTCGCCGTAGGGGGTGCCTGTTGATCGCCGGGTGCGGACCGGCGTCAAATCAGTCGACCGGGTTTCGGCCGAGGTGAGATCCTGGATCGCGTATGTCTACGCATCCAGCCCCCGCCCTCGGCTCCCTCGCCGCCCGTCTGACCGAGTTGTCGCTGCGTGACGCGCACCGGCTCGGGCGGCGGCTTGAGGGCGCGCGCAAGATCCGTAAGCCCGAAGCCCGTGACGCCGTGTTCGCCGAGATCGAGGGCGAGCTCGACAAGGCGGCGGGCCGGATGGCCGAGCGACGCGTCCGCGTGCCGGCCGTCACCTATCCCGAACAGCTGCCCGTCAGCCAGAAGAAGGACGAGATCGCGGCGGCCATCCGCGATCACCAGGTCGTCATCGTCGCCGGTGAGACCGGTTCCGGGAAGACGACGCAGATCCCCAAGATCTGTCTCGAACTGGGCCGCGGTGTGCGCGGCATGATCGGGCACACCCAGCCCCGCCGGATCGCCGCCCGGACCGTCGCCGAGCGGGTCGCCGAGGAACTGCGCACCCCGCTCGGCGAGGCCGTCGGCTGGAAGGTGCGGTTCACCGACCAGGTGAACCCGGACGCCACCTTCGTGAAGCTGATGACGGACGGCATCCTGCTCGCCGAGATCCAGACCGACCGCGAGCTGCGCGCCTACGACACGATCATCATCGACGAGGCCCACGAGCGGTCCCTCAACATCGACTTCCTGCTCGGCTATCTCGCCCAGCTGCTGCCCAAGCGGCCGGACCTCAAGGTCGTCATCACCTCGGCGACCATCGACCCCGAGCGCTTCTCCCGGCACTTCGGGGACGCCCCGATCATCGAGGTCAGCGGGCGGACGTACCCCGTGGAGGTGCGCTACCGGCCGCTCCTCGAAGCGGAGTCCGAGGACGCCGACCGGGACCAGATCACCGCGATCTGCGACGCGGTCGAGGAGCTCCAGGCCGAGGGCAAGGGCGACATCCTCGTCTTCCTCTCCGGCGAGCGGGAGATCCGCGACACGGCGGACGCGCTGGAGAAGAAGAAGTACAGATTCACCGAAGTGCTGCCGTTGTACGCCCGGCTGTCGCACGCCGAGCAGCACCGGGTCTTCCAGCAGCACACCGGACGCCGGATCGTGCTGGCCACGAACGTCGCCGAGACCTCGCTGACCGTCCCGGGCATCAAGTACGTCATCGACCCCGGCTTCGCCCGGATCAGCCGCTACAGCCACCGCACCAAGGTCCAGCGGCTGCCCATCGAACCGGTCTCGCAGGCCAGCGCCAACCAGCGCAAGGGCCGCTGCGGCCGTACCTCCGACGGCATCTGCATCCGGCTGTACAGCGAGGACGACTTCCTCGCCCGGCCGGAGTTCACCGACGCGGAGATCCTGCGCACCAACCTGGCCTCCGTCATCCTCCAGATGACCGCGGCCGGACTCGGCGACATCGAGAAGTTCCCCTTCATCGACCCGCCGGACCACCGCAACATCCGCGACGGCGTGCAGCTCCTCCAGGAACTGAGCGCGATCGACCCCGCGGAGAAGGATCCGCGCAAGCGGCTCACCGACACCGGCCGCAAATTGGCCCAGCTGCCCGTGGACCCGCGGCTCGCCCGGATGGTGCTGGAGGCGGACCGCAACGGCTGTGTCCGCGAGGTCATGGTCATCGCGGCCGCCCTGTCCATCCAGGACCCGCGCGAACGCCCCGCCGACAAGCAGGCGCAGGCCGACCAGCAGCACGCCCGCTTCAAGGACGAGACCAGCGACTTCCTCGCCTACCTCAACCTGTGGCGGTATGTGCGCGAGCAGCAGAAGGAGCGCGGCTCCAGCTCGTTCCGGCGGATGTGCAAGCAGGAGTACCTGAACTTCCTGCGCATCCGTGAGTGGCAGGACATCTACACCCAGCTGCGGACCGTGGCCAAGCAGATGGGCATCCACCTCGACGAGAACGATGCTCCAGCGGACCGCGTGCACGTCTCCCTGCTGGCCGGCCTGCTCTCCCACGTCGGGATGAAGGACGTACGGGAGGGCAACAAGAACGAGTATCTGGGCGCCCGCAACGCCAAGTTCGCGATCTTCCCGGGCTCGGCGCTGTTCAAGAAGCAGCCCAAGTTCGTGATGTCGGCCGAGCTGGTGGAGACCAGCCGGCTGTGGGCGCGGGTCAACGCGAAGATCGAGCCCGAGTGGGTCGAGCCGATCGCCGGGCATCTGCTGAAGCGCACGTACAGCGAACCGCACTGGGAGAAGGACCAGGCGGCCGTGATGGCGTACGAGAAGGTCACGCTGTACGGCGTGCCGATCGTCGCCCAGCGCAAGGTGAACTACGGCCGGATCGACCCCGAGGTCTCCCGCGAGCTGTTCATCCGCAACGCGCTGGTGGAGGGCGACTGGCGCACCCACCACAAGTTCTACGCCGACAACCGCAAGCTCCTCAGCGAGGTCGAGGAGCTGGAGCACCGGGCGCGGCGCCGGGACATCGTGGTGGACGACGAGACACTGTTCGACTTCTACGAACAGCGGGTGCCCGAACACGTCGTCTCCGGAGCGCACTTCGACTCCTGGTGGAAGCGCAAGCGGCACGAACAGCCGGACTTCCTGGACTTCGAGCGGGAGATGCTGATCCGCGAGTCCGCGGAGGCCGTCACCAAGGACGACTATCCGGACAGCTGGCGGCAGGGTGCCCTGAAGTTCCGGGTCACCTACCAGTTCGAGCCGGGCGCGGACGCGGACGGTGTGACCGTGCACATCCCGCTCCAGGTCCTCAACCAGGTCACCGACGAGGGCTTCGACTGGCAGATCCCGGGCCTGCGGGAAGAGGTCGTCACGGAGCTGATCCGGTCCCTGCCCAAGCCGATCCGGCGCAACTACGTGCCCGCGCCGAACTTCGCCAAGGCGTTCCTGGAGCGGGCGGTGCCCCTCCAGGAGCCGCTGACCGTGACGATGGCGCGTGAGCTCAAGCGCATGGTCGGGGTGCCGTTCGAGGCGGAGGACTTCGACTGGGCCAAGGTCCCCGAGCATCTTCGGATCACGTTCCGGATCGTCGACGAACGGCGCCGGAAGCTGGCCGAGGACAAGGACCTGGAGGCGCTCAAGCTCAGCCTGAAGCCGAAGGCGCGCAAGGCGCTCTCCCAGGCCGCGGCGGCGACCGCGTCCCGCGAGGGCGGGCCCGCGCTGGAGCGCGCGGGGCTGACCGACTGGACGATCGGCACACTGAGCCGGGTCTTCGAGACCCGCCGGGCCGGGCAGCCGGTGAAGGCGTACCCGGCGCTGGTGGACGACGGCGACACGGTCTCCGTACGGCTCTTCGACACGGAGGCCGAGCAGGCGGAGGCCATGTGGAAGGGCACCCGGCGGCTGATCCTGCGCAACATCCCGGTGAACCCTGCCAAGTTCGCGTCCGAGAAGCTCAGCAACCAGCAGAAGCTGGGGCTGTCCGCCAATCCGCACGGATCGATCCAGGCCCTGTTCGACGACTGCGCGATGGCCGCCGCGGACAAGCTGATCGCGGACTTCGGCGGACCGGCGTGGGACGAGGAGTCGTACCGGAAGCTGTACGACAAGGTGCGCGCCGAGATCGTGGACACCACGGTGCGCACGGTCGGCCAGGTGCAGCAGGTGCTGGCCGCGTGGGGGGCCTGTGAGCGGCGTCTGAAGGCCGTGCGCAGCCCCGCGCTGCTCGCGAACCTCACGGACGTCCGCAAGCAGCTGGACGCGCTGGTGAAGCCCGGGTTCGTCACCTGGGCGGGGATACGGCGGCTGCCGGATCTGATGCGGTACCTGGTGGCGGCGGACCGGCGGCTCCAGCAGATGCCGGCGAATGTGCAGCGGGACACCACGCGCATGGAGAAGGTCCACGAGATGCGGGACGAGTACGCCTGGCTGCTGGAGCAGCTTCCGCAGGGGCGGCCCGTTCCGCAGCAGGTCCTGGACATCCGCTGGATGCTGGAGGAGCTGCGGGTCAGCTATTTCGCGCATGCGCTGGGCACGGCGTACCCCGTCTCCGACAAGCGGATCGTGAAGGCGATCGACGCGGCCGCACCGTGACCGACCACTCACAGGGGGTGAGTTCGACCTGGCGGGCTCACCTCCTGTACAGTCTCATCTCGCAGCACAAAGCAACACGCCAAGTGCCGCGAAACCTGGTCCTGTGGAGCAGCTTGGAGTGCTCGCCACCCTGTCAAGGTGGAGGCCGCGGGTTCAAATCCCGTCAGGACCGCAGTAGGAGTAAGGCCCGCATCCCTTGAGGATCGCGGGCCTTACTCATGTCCCCGCCGAGGTGGCCGAGGTGGAAGTCGCACCCGCACGGCGCCGCCTGACGGCCCCTGAGGGCAACGGAAGTCGGCAAACCCGATCAGAAGCCCACCCGGCTCCTTCTGGACGCTTCCGGACGCTTTCATGCGGTCGCGCGGCCTTGACCGCGCCCGCCTCGCCGCACCGGCACCCCACCCGGCACCACCCGGCCTGCCACCATCGGCACGGGGCCCCAACTCCCTTTCACACAGGGGATAGTGGAACCAGTGATTCCACTAGCGTACGTATGCCCGGGGCAACAAGTAGCCTGACATGTGACGGGTGTCACTGCATGAGTTTTCAGAACACCGCAACTTACACCTCTCCTACAACGGGTCAATTTAATATGTGCAATTGCACTCCATACCGAAGTGCGCCCTCGGCACCCTCATCGACCCTTCACCCCGCCCCCGACCAGCGCACAAAACAGATCGCGCTGGACCCGGCGGAGTCCAGCGCGATCGACGACGCACCCTGTGTCGCTTGCCTACAACGTTCTTTTCGGCCTGGGCGTGGGGCCTGTTGGGGCAGGTCCCGCGTCGCTTGAAGCTAGGGTTTCGGGCGCCTCGGCAGGTTGGGGGGCCTGCCGTTTCGCCCTGTATTCAGTTGTTCCGCCTGCTCGGTCAGGCCTCGCTGCGCTGCTGCGGGATGCCCGCCAGCAGAGCGCGGACCTCAGCCTCGCGGTAACGGCGGTGCCCGCCGAGCGTGCGGATCGACGTGAGCTTGCCGGCCTTCGCCCACCGCGTGACCGTCTTGGGGTCGACGCGGAACATGGTGGCGACCTCAGCCGGGGTCAGCAGCGGCTCGGCATCAGGGGTGCGAGCGGTCATGAGCGGCCTCCTCGGGAGAACCGAACCTTCTCGGTTCTTTCCTCTAAATTCTGCACCTTGACCCGCGTTGCCCGAAATGGCGGACGCGAGTCGAGTCGGTTATAGGACGAACGGCTTGTCCTCGGCACTACAACTACACCATCTGTCCAGCCCGGTCGGCCAAACCGATGGAATTGCCCTCCCAGGTGTTCATCAGCGACGGAAGCCGATGGACCATGCCATAGCGGACAGTCACGCCACCGTGACGATCAGTCACAGGGCGATCAGGAGGCACCAGACCCCCCAAAGCGTGCAATGCAGAGATTCCGCCCATAGTGCACCACACTTGGACGGAAGGAGCCCTCCCCGGACTCCTTGTCCTATTTTGGCATGAGGAGGGGGAAGAGGCGCAAGGGCCCCGTACGTGCAGTCCATCACCTTTCGGGCGTCCTTGACGCAAACGCCCGGATCGGAGCCGACGCCCCGTCAGTTGGGTGAAACGCGCTTGACCGTACGCCGTTGGGCACGGTCTGAGCTGTGGCGCGGGTCACGTTTTGGCGGATTCTGTTTGAACGTCAGTTCGCCGAACGCCGATCCCGCACCGCACGCCACCGCTCCACGAGCCGCGCGTACGCCTCCCCGGCCGCCGCCTCGTCTCCCCTGCGCAGCGCCTCGATGCCCTCGGCCACGTCCGCCGCCGAGTGGTCCGCCGCCAGCTCGTCGGCCGGCAGCACATGCACCAGACCGCCGTAGTCCAGCTCCACCAGCGACCTCGGATGGAACTCCTCCAGCCAGCGGCCGACGTCCAGCAGGCCGTCGAGCAGCGGCCCTTCCCCCACGGTCTCCTTCAGGGTGCGCAGCGTCCTGGCCACCCGGCGCCGGGCCTGCACCATCGGCGTGCGGTAGCGCAGCACCGGGGGCGCCTCGGCGGTCCCCTTGTCGTACTGCCGCTCCTCGTCCGTGACCAGCACGAACCAGTTCACCGGCACCTGCCAGGTCGCCGTGCGGATCCACGGGCGGGCGTCGGGATTGCGTCCGAGCCAGCGCTCGTAGTCCAGGGCCGCCTGCCGGCGCACCACCGGCGGCAGCACCGCGTCCAGCACCGGCGGGGGCAGCTCCGCGCCGAGTTCCTCCAGCGCCTGCCAGCCGCGCAGCCGGGTCCGCCAGGGGCATACGCAGACCACCCCGTCGACCTCCAGCACGAAGGCGTCGCCGCTCTCGCGCACCGGCACCGCGACGGGCGGGGTCGGCACCAAGTCGGCCAGCGAGCGCCGCAGTTCGTCCTGGTACGAGGGCCGGTCCGGGCGGCGGGCGTAGCGCGCCCAGTGGCCGCGCTCCGGCTCCGGGAAGGCACCCAGCGGCTCGTACACGCGCAGGTAGGCGGCATAGGGGACGATCACGGAGGACACCTTCGGCACGCCTGCTCCCTCCCCATCGGACCCGGCTGGAAACACTGCAAATCGTGCCACGGTCAGGGGGGTGCGGTGAGCCCGTGCGAGTGATCCTGAACACTGCGCGGACGATGCCCGGACGCAGGCTCTACGCTCATGCCACCAGCACCCGCCACCCGTACGGGAGCTGACCCCACTCGCCGCTAGTACACAGGAGTCACCACAGTGACCGACGTATCCGGCGCGCCTGCTGATGTCCTGCACACCCTGTTCCACTCGGAGCAGGGCGGTCATGAGCAGGTCGTGCTCTGCCAGGACCGCGCCAGTGGCCTCAAGGCCGTGATCGCGCTCCACTCCACCGCTCTGGGCCCGGCCCTCGGCGGTACCCGCTTCTACCCGTACGCCACCGAGGCCGAGGCCGTCGCCGACGCGCTCAACCTCGCGCGCGGGATGTCGTACAAGAACGCCATGGCCGGACTGGACCACGGCGGCGGCAAGGCCGTGATCATCGGCGACCCGGAGCGCGACAAGACCGAGGAACTCCTCCTCGCCTACGGCCGGATGGTCGCCTCCCTCGGCGGGCGCTACGTCACCGCCTGCGACGTCGGCACCTATGTGGCCGACATGGACGTGGTGGCCCGCGAATGCCGCTGGACCACCGGCCGCTCCCCGGAGAACGGCGGCGCCGGCGACTCCTCGGTGCTGACCTCCTTCGGCGTCTACCAGAGCATGCGCGCCTGCGCCCAGCACCTGTGGGGCGACCCCTCGCTGCGCGACCGCACGGTCGGTGTCGCCGGGGTCGGCAAGGTCGGCCACCATCTGGTGCGCCACCTGCTGGACGAGGGCGCGAAGGTCGTCATCACGGATGTCCGCCCGGACGCCGTCCAGCGGATCCTCGACCAGCACGAGGGTGTGACGGCGGTCGCCGACACCGACGCGCTGATCCGGCTGGAGGGCCTGGACATCTACGCGCCCTGCGCGCTCGGCGGCGCCCTGAACGACGAGACCGTGCCGGTGCTCACCGCCAAGGTGGTGTGCGGCGCGGCCAACAACCAGCTCGCCCACCCGGGTGTGGAGAAGGACCTCGCCGACCGCGGGATCCTCTACGCGCCGGACTACGTGGTGAACGCGGGCGGGGTCATCCAGGTGGCCGACGAACTGCACGGCTTCGACTTCGAGCGGTGCAAGGCGAAGGCGACGCGGATCTTCGACACCACGCTGGCCATATTCGCACGTGCGAAGGAAGACGGAATTCCGCCGGCCGCGGCGGCCGACCGGATCGCCGAGCAGCGGATGGCCGAGGCGCGCGCGGGCCGCACCGGGCACTGACCCGGTCGCACGGAGGGCTTCGCACACCCGAGTTCGCACACATGAGCGGTACCCGCCGAGGGCCGGTTAGAGAGAACTCTCACTTCCATCGGCGGGTCGTTCCCCGATAAGTGGTTAAAATCGCCACTGACCAGCGAGGACAGGGCGCCTCGAAGGTTCTGTGCACACGCGCGTGCTGCGGGCGACGTACCGTATGGGCGCGGGCTCAGGTACCGTGGAAGCCCTACGGACCGGCCTCTCCACGGAGAGTCCGATCCAGATCATGAACGCGTGTCAGACTCTGGGGCCGTCGAGCCCCGTCACCGAGGGGGTCGAGCCATGGGGCGCGGCCGGGCCAAGGCCAAGCAGACAAAGGTCGCCCGCCAGCTGAAGTACAACAGCGGTGGGACTGACCTGTCACGTCTGGCCAGTGAACTGGGCGCATCAACTTCGAACCAGCCGCCGAACGGCGAGCCTTTCGAGGACGATGACGATGACGAGGACGACCTTTACTCCCGTTACGCCGACCTCTATGAGGACGACGATGACGAGGACGACGGTCCCTCACAACACCGTCGCGGCGCTTGACCTTGCACTGAGCACCAGTCCGGTCGGTGGCACAGCCACCGACCGGCTTCTGTGCTACCCGCGAGCAGGTCTCGCGGGCACCACACCGGGGCATCAGTTCGCGTAGTCCCCCACCAGCTCCGCGCCGCTGTCCTTGTCGCCACGCTCGGTGATCTCGCCGGCCACCCAGGCTTCGACGCCCCGGTCGGCCAGCGTCGCGAGGGCCACCTCGGTGGATTCCTCGGGGACGATCGCCATCATGCCGACGCCCATGTTCAGCGTCTTCTCCAGCTCCAGGCGCTCCACGTTCCCGGTCCTGCCGACCAGGTCGAAGATCGCGCCCGGGGTCCAGGTGGTGCGGTCGACCACGGCGTGCAGGTCGTCCGGGATCACCCGGGCCAGGTTGGCCGCGAGTCCGCCGCCGGTGATGTGGCTGAAGGCGTGCACATCGGCCGTGCGGGTCAGCGCCAGGCAGTCCAGCGAGTAGATCTTGGTGGGCTCCAGCAGCTCCTCGCCGAGGGTGCGGCCGAGTTCGGCCACCTCCGACTCCAGGGCCAGGCCCGCCGTGTTCAGCAGGACGTGGCGGACCAGGGAGTACCCGTTCGAGTGAAGCCCGGAGGCCGCCATGGCGATCACGGTGTCACCCTTGCGGATGCGATCCGAGCCGAGCAGCCGGTCGGCCTCCACGACGCCCGTACCGGCGCCCGCGACATCGAAGTCGTCCGCGCCGAGCAGGCCCGGGTGTTCGGCCGTCTCACCGCCGACCAGGGCGCAGCCGGCCAGTACACAGCCCTCCGCGATGCCCTTGACGATGGCGGCGACCCGCTCGGGGTGGACCTTGCCGACACAGATGTAGTCGGTCATGAACAGCGGCTCGGCGCCGCACACCACGATGTCGTCCATGACCATGGCGACCAGGTCGTGGCCGATGGTGTCGTAGACGCCCAGGCGGCGGGCGATGTCCACCTTGGTGCCCACGCCGTCCGTGGCGGAGGCGAGCAGGGGGCGCTCGTAGCGCTTGAGCGCGGAGGCGTCGAAGAGTCCGGCGAAGCCGCCGATGCCGCCGAGGACCTCGGGACGCCGGGTCTTCTTGACCCACTCCTTCATCAGCTCGACGGCGCGGTCGCCCGCCTCGATGTCGACGCCCGCCGCTGCGTAGCTGGCACCAGTTGTCTCAGACATGACTGTGAGAGCTTTCGTGTCGTACTGCGGGGTGTTACGGGCGGCGGATCGCGTCGGCCGCGGCCGTTTCGGCGGGACCGGCCGCCAGCTCGGTCTCCAGCAGCTGCTTGCCGAGCAGTTCCGGATCCGGCAGCTCCATCGGGTACTCGCCGTCGAAGCAGGCGCGGCACAGGTTCGGCTTCGCGATGGTGGTCGCGTCGATCATGCCGTCGATGGAGATGTAGGAGAGCGAGTCGGCGCCCAGGCTGGTGCCGATCTCGTCGATCGTCATGCCGTTGGCGATCAGCTCCGCGCGGGTGGCGAAGTCGATGCCGAAGAAGCAGGGCCACTTCACCGGCGGCGAGGAGATGCGGATGTGCACCTCGGCGGCGCCCGCCTCGCGGAGCATGCGCACCAGGGCCCGCTGGGTGTTGCCGCGCACGATCGAGTCGTCCACGACCACCAGGCGCTTGCCCTTGATGACTTCCTTGAGCGGGTTCAGCTTCAGCCGGATGCCCAGCTGGCGGATGGTCTGCGAGGGCTGGATGAACGTACGGCCCACATAGGCGTTCTTCACCAGTCCCGCGCCGAACGGGATGCCCGAGGCCTCCGCGTAGCCGATGGCGGCCGGAGTGCCCGATTCCGGGGTCGCTATCACCAGGTCGGCCTCGACCGGGGCCTCCTTGGCGAGCCGGCGGCCCATCTCCACCCGGGAGAGGTACACGTTCCGGCCGGCGATGTCGGTGTCCGGGCGGGCCAGGTACACGTACTCGAAGACACAGCCCTTGGGCTTTGCTTCCGCGAATCGCGAGCTGCGCAGGCCGTTCTCGTCGATGGCGACGAACTCGCCCGGCTCTATCTCGCGGACGAAGCTGGCGCCGCAGATATCCAGGGCGGCGGACTCGGAGGCGACCACCCAGCCGCGCTCCAGGCGGCCGAGGACCAGCGGGCGGATGCCCTGGGGGTCACGGCCGGCGTAGAGGGTGTGCTCGTCCATGAAGACGAGCGAGAAGGCGCCCCGGACCTGCGGGAGGACCTGATGGGCGGCCTCCTCGACGGTCAGCGGCTTGCCGTCCTCGTCGACCTGGGCGGCGAGCAGCGCCGTCAGCAGGTCGGTGTCGTTGGTGGCCGCGACCCGGGTGGAGCGGCTGTTGTTCTCGTTCGGGAGTTCGGCGACCATCTCGGCGAGCTGCGCCGTGTTGACCAGGTTGCCGTTGTGGCCGAGCGCGATCGAGCCGTGCGCGGTGGCGCGGAACGTCGGCTGGGCGTTCTCCCACACGGAGGCGCCGGTGGTCGAGTAGCGGGCGTGTCCGACCGCGATATGACCCTGGAGCGATCCGAGAGAGGTCTCGTCGAAGACCTGGGAGACCAGGCCCATGTCCTTGAAGACGAGGATCTGGGAGCCATTGCTGACCGCGATTCCCGCGGATTCCTGACCCCGGTGCTGGAGGGCGTAGAGCCCGAAGTACGTGAGCTTTGCGACCTCTTCACCCGGAGCCCAGACACCGAAGACGCCACACGCGTCCTGGGGGCCTTTCTCTCCGGGGAGCAGGTCGTGATTGAGTCGACCGTCACCACGTGGCACGGCACCGAGTGTAGGCGAGATCGACCACTGGTCCGAATTGGGGATACCCGGTCGTAACGGCCGGACGGTTTCCGGATCACCTTGTCGCTTTCCACGTCTGCGCAGGTCAGCGCGGCGTGTCCGGCGTCACTCGGGGATTTCTCCGGCCACCCGCGACTTCCCGCGGGGCGGTTTGGCCGTATGCGTGAGTGAGGTGTCGCACATCATTCTGGTGTGCTGCGGGTGAGGTTGACGTGGTCTCCGTGACTGGTGGTGAGCGTGAGCTTGCCGTGGTCGGGGGTGCCGGTGAGCGCCTGGCCGCCGAGCAGCCCGCCGAGCAGCCGCTCGAACGCCATCCGGGCGTCGTCGCAGGCCATCTTGGTGGTACGCAGCGGCCCGAAGGCGACACGGTCGCCGTGCAGGGTGACGGAGACGCTGAAGCTGTTGCAGCCGAGGTTGCCCGCGGCGGTTCCGTCGTCGCGGACGAGCAGCCGGGCGGAGGCCGGCGCGGGGTGGGTGGCGCCCTCGGCGGTGACGCTCACGACGCGCCACTCGACGCCGGTCAGGGGTTCGTCCACGGTCACCGCTCCACTGTGCGCGGGCGCGGCGCCGCAGGCCACCGCCAGGGGGAGGAGAAGGGCGAGGAGGGCGGGCGCTTTGGTCCGTTTCATACCGTTACGACGGTCGGCCGTCGTCACGGGTTCCCTCGGTCCTCCCCCTCAGGACATGACCGGCAGCAGCCCGCCGATGTCGGCCCGCTCCCCGCTGGCGCTGACCTTGGCGTCCTCCACGGCCGTCCGCCAGTCCGTCCGCCCGGTGGCGAGCCGTACCCAGGTCAGCGGATCGGTCTCCACCACATTGGGCGGGGTGCCGCGGGTGTGCCGGGGCCCCGCCACGCACTGCACCACGGCGTACGGCGGCACGCGCACCTCGGTGGAGCCGCCGGGCGCCTTCGCGGCGAGCGCGTCGGCGAGCAGCCGGGTGGTGGCGGCCAGCGCCTGCCGGTCGTACGGCACGTCGAGCCCCGGCACGGCCGCGTTCAGGTCGTCGGTGTGCACGACGAGTTCGACGGCCCGGGTGACCAGGTAGTCGTCCAGGGACAGGACACCGGCGTTGGTCGGCAGCAGCCGACTGCCGGGGTGCTCGGCGAGAAGGCCGCGCAGCGAGGCGTCGATGTCCGCGAGGTAGGCGTCGAGGTCGGGGTGCTCGGCGGTGAGATCCCGGGTGAACGCGTCGATGGCGGCGGAGTTGACGGCGGTCGCGAACGGCCAGTCGAGCAGCACGGCGTCCGCCGTGGCCGGCTCGGGCTGTGCGAGCGCCCGCTGTACGGCCGTCGCCGCCATCCCGATGTGCACGACCAACTCCCGCACGGACCAGCCCCCGAGCCGGGTCTCCCCCGCCAACTGCTCCTCGCTCAGCCCCCGTACGGCCTCCC
The DNA here is from genome assembly GCF_040684035.1 of Streptomyces sp. NPDC093018. Lineage (NCBI taxonomy): Bacteria > Bacillati > Actinomycetota > Actinomycetes > Kitasatosporales > Streptomycetaceae > Streptomyces > Streptomyces sp. NPDC093018. Next base: position 531,277 of record NZ_JBFBFF010000005.1, on the reverse strand, counting down.
GCACCGCCCCGAACTGCCCGAGGACCGCGGCACGGGTCCGGACGGGATCGTACGTACGGGCACGCTTCTTGGCCGGGGACATGGGGCGAGCTTATGCGCACTCACCCGTGTGGGTGAGCACGTACAGAATCCGCGCGGTGCCACCGGGGGCGGGCAACACTGGCTTCCGCCTGGAAGGGGGCGCGGTATGACGGGCAGGGGCGGGCGCACGCCGCAGATGTCGGTGCGGGAGTTCGAGGAGATCGCCGCCGCCGCTCCGGAGACGGTCACATTGGAGTTCCTCGGCGGGCGGCTCGAAGTGAAGAAGGGGGCGGACGGCGACCGCGGCACCGTCCTGTGCCGGCTCCGCAGACGTTGTCTCCAGGTCGCGCCGGAGCTGGACCTGTACCAGGGGCAAGGGCTCCGGGTGGAGGAGCGGCGGGAGGGCAGGGCGCGGCCCGATGCCGTGCTCGTACCGAGAGGCCACTTCGCGGGGCACGGCGCGTGGGCCGAGCCCGAGGGAGTGCTCATGGTCGTCGAGGTCACCTCGTACGACCCGGACACCGACCGGCGGGACCGGCACGAGAAGCCGACCGCGTACGGGCAGTCCGGTATCCCCGTGTACCTGCTGATCGACCGGGACTCCTGCACCGTCACCGTGCACAGCGGACCGGACCGGCAGGTCGGCGGCTACCGCGACCTCCACGTCGCCAAGTTCGGCGAGAAGGTCTCCCTGCCCGGTCCGGTCGGCTTCGGGCTGGACACGGAGATCCTGAAGAACTACGTCCGCTGAACCATCGCGAGAATCCCCCGCCCGGAACCTGAATCCGGGCGGGGGAGATCGGTTCCGTGCCTACGCCAGCAGGGACGGGATCGTGTTCTCGTGGGCCTCGCGCAGGTCGGCCAGGGGGAGGGTGAACTCGCCCTGGATCTCCACCGAGTCGCCGTCCACGACACCGATGCGGGTGGCCGGGAGGCCGCGCGCGCCGCACATGTCGTTGAAGCGGAGCTCCTCCGAGCGGGGGACGGCCACCAGGGCGCGGCCGGCCGACTCGGAGAGGAGGAAGGTGAAGGCGTCCAGGCCGTCCGGGACGACCAGACGCGCGCCCTTCCCGCCGAGCAGGGCCGACTCGACCACGGCCTGGATCAGACCGCCGTCGGACAGGTCGTGCGCGGAGTCGATCATGCCGTCGCGGGAGGCGGAGATCAGGATCTCGGCCAGCAGCCGCTCACGCTCCAGGTCGACCACCGGAGGCATACCGCCCAGGTGGTCGTGGATCACCTGGGACCAGGCCGAGCCGCCGAACTCCTCGCGGGTGTCGCCGAGGAGGTAGAGCAGCTGCCCCTCCTCCTGGAAGGCGACCGGGGTACGGCGGGCGACATCGTCGATCACACCGAGGACCGCGACGACCGGCGTCGGGTGGATCGCCGCCTCGCCCGTCTGGTTGTAGAGCGAGACATTGCCGCCGGTCACCGGGGTGCCCAGCTGCAGACAGCCGTCCGCGAGACCGCGTACCGCCTCCGCGAACTGCCACATCACCGCCGGGTCCTCGGGCGAGCCGAAGTTCAGGCAGTCCGAGACCGCGAGCGGCTTCGCGCCCGTCGTGGCCACGTTCCGGTACGCCTCCGCCAGCGCCAGCTGCGCGCCCGTGTACGGGTCCAGCTTGGCGTAACGGCCGTTGCCGTCCGTCGCGATGGCGACGCCCAGGCCGGACTCCTCGTCCACCCGGATCATGCCGGAGTCCTCGGGCTGCGCCAGCACCGTGTTGCCCTGCACGAAGTGGTCGTACTGCTGCGTGATCCACTTCTTGGACGCCTGATTCGGGGACGCCACCAGCTTCAGGACCTGCTCGCGCAGCTCCTCGGAAGTCGCCGGGCGCGGCAGCTTGTTCGCGTCGTCGGCCTGGAGCTCGTCCTGCCAGGAGGGGCGCGCGTACGGCCGCTCGTAGACCGGGCCGTCGTGCGCGACCGTGCGCGGGGCGACGTCGACGATCTTCTCCCCGTGCCAGAAGATCTCCAGCCGGTCGCCGTCGGTCACCTCACCGATGACGGTGGCGATGACGTCCCACTTCTCGCAGATCTCCAGGAAGCGCTCGACCTTCGCCGGCTCCACGACCGCGCACATGCGTTCCTGCGACTCGCTCATGAGGATCTCCTCGGGCGAGAGCGTCGAGTCGCGCAGCGGGACGTCGTCCAGGGTCACGCGCATGCCGCCGGAGCCGTTGGACGCCAGCTCGCTGGTCGCGCAGGAGAGTCCGGCCGCGCCCAGGTCCTGGATGCCGACGACCAGCTTCTCCCGGAACGCCTCCAGGGTGCACTCGATGAGCAGCTTCTCCTGGAAGGGGTCGCCGACCTGCACCGCGGGCCGCTTCGAGGGCTTCGCGTCGTCGAACGTCTCGGACGCGAGGATCGAGGCGCCGCCGATGCCGTCGCCGCCGGTCCTGGCGCCGTACAGGATGACCTGGTTGCCCGCGCCGGAGGCCTTGGCGAGGTGGATGTCCTCGTGCCGCATCACACCGATGGCACCGGCGTTGACCAGCGGGTTGCCCTGGTAGCAGGCGTCGAAGACGACCTCGCCGCCGATGTTGGGCAGGCCCAGGCAGTTGCCGTAGCCGCCGATGCCCGCGACCACGCCCGGCAGGACGCGCTTGGTGTCGGGGTGGTCGGCGGCGCCGAAGCGCAGCGGGTCGACCACCGCGACCGGGCGGGCGCCCATCGCGATGATGTCGCGGACGATGCCGCCGACGCCGGTGGCCGCGCCCTGGTAGGGCTCCACGTACGAGGGGTGGTTGTGCGACTCGACCTTGAAGGTGACCGCGTAGCCCTGGCCGACGTCCACCACACCGGCGTTCTCGCCGATGCCGACGAGCAGCGCGTCCGACTCGGGCGCCTTCTCGCCGAACTGGCGCAGATGGACCTTGGAGGACTTGTACGAGCAGTGCTCGGACCACATGACCGAGTACATGGCGAGTTCCGCGCCGGTCGGGCGGCGGCCGAGGATCTCCACCACCCGCTCGTACTCGTCCTTCTTCAGGCCGAGTTCGGCCCAGGGCAGCTCGACGTCGGGGGTCGCGGCCGCGTGCTCGACCGTGTCCAGAGGCGTGCGGCTCATGCGTTGACCAGCTTCTTGAGGATCGAGGTGAAGAAGGGGAGGCCATCGGTGCGGCCCGAACCGATCAGCGGCTCGACGGCGTGCTCGGGGTGCGGCATCAGGCCGACGACATTGCCCGCCTCGTTGGTGACGCCCGCGATGTCGTTGAGCGAGCCGTTCGGGTTGAAGCCCACGTAACGGAAGACGACACGGCCCTCCGCCTCCAGCTTGTCGAGCGTGTACGGGTCGGCGACGTACCGGCCGTCCATGTTCTTCAGCGGGATGTGGATCTCCTGGCCCTGGCGGTAGTCGCCGGTCCAGGCCGTCTCCGCGTTCTCCACCCGCAGCTTCTGGTCGCGGCAGATGAAGTGGAGGTGGTCGTTGCCGAGCATCGCGCCGGGCAGCAGATGGGCCTCGGTGAGGACCTGGAAGCCGTTGCAGATGCCGAGGACCGGGAGGCCGGCCTTCGCCTGCTCGATGAGCGTGTCCATGACCGGCGAGAAACGGGAGATGGCGCCGGCGCGCAGATAGTCGCCGTAGGAGAAACCACCGGGCAGGACCACGGCGTCGACCTGCTTGAGGTCCTTGTCCTTGTGCCAGAGGGCGACCGGTTCGGCGCCCGCGAGACGGATCGCGCGCTGGGTGTCCCGGTCGTCCAGGCTTCCCGGGAAAGTGACGACGCCAATACGAGCGGTCACTTCGCCGCCTCCGCGACTTCCGCGCCCTCTTCCACCTTGACGGTGAAGTCTTCGATCACCGTGTTGGCAAGGAAGGATTCCGCGAGATCACGGATGCGGGCGAGCGCGGCCTCGTCGACCGGGCCGTCAACTTCCAGTTCGAAACGCTTTCCCTGACGGACGTCCGAGATCCCTTCGAATCCCAGGCGCGGCAGCGCACGCTGGACCGCCTGGCCCTGGGGGTCGAGGATCTCCGGCTTGAGCATGACGTCGACTACGACGCGTGCCACTGGCACTCCCGATGTGTGGTGCTGAGCAGGTTCCTTCAGACTACCCGCACAAAATTTCTACGCGGGTAGAGTTGGAGGAAACTACGTGAGGCGCATCACGATCGGGTGTCGGAGCCCGGTGGTCGTGAAAAGTTCTGGGAAAGTTCGACGGGCCGCCCGCAACCCCTATTGCGTTCGGACACGCGGACGGATTTAGTCGGGCTTCACTTTGCATTGCCGGGCACTGTACAAATGAATTGGCAATAGCCGATACTCGGCACGTCAACGCCGGTGAGCTGTATCGACGTGCCGCACGAAGGGACCGATATTCGTGGCGCAAAAGGTCGTGGTCACTCTCTTTGACGACATCGACGGCTCGGAAGCGGCGGAAACGATCGCCTTCGGACTCGACGGCAAGTCGTACGAGATCGACCTGAACGAAACCAACGCCAAGAAACTGCGCAAGGCGCTCGCGCCGTACGTCGAGGCCGGCCGCAAGCGGTCGCGCTCCGGCAAGGCGTACAAGCAGACCGAGGTGGCCCCCGACCCGGCGGCCGTGCGCGCCTGGGCCCAGGCCAACAAGATGGACGTGCCCGCGCGCGGGCGCATTCCCAAGAAGGTCTACGAGGCGTTCAGCAGCGCGCAGTGAGGCGTGCCGGGCCCGCGAAGGGGCGGCGTCCAGGGTCCGTCAGCGGGCCCTGGACGCCGTGCACTTGGGGCGCCGGGACGGCCGGCCGGGGAGCCGACTTGCGCTACCCCCCTGCTGATCAGCTAATGTCTGAGACACGCCGAGGGGCGAGGCCGAAAAGCCGAAACCCCGAGGACCGTGCGGGTGTAGTTCAGTAGTAGAACATCCCCCTTCCAGGGGGAAGGCGCAGTGTGCGATTCCTGTCACCCGCTCTGGCATCGGCCGTCCCGACCACTCTTGTGGATCAGGTAGGCTGGTGCTCGCACCGATCGGTGGGAGCCGGTCGGAGGCAGTGCGGACGTAGCTCAGTTGGTAGAGCGCAACCTTGCCAAGGTTGAGGTCGCGAGTTCGAGCCTCGTCGTCCGCTCCAAGGAAAACCCCGGTCTTCGCGACCGGGGTTTTTTCGTGCTCTCCTCGAAGTGACTTCCGAACCGCTGACATTTGTCATGCCGGCCGATGACACCACGCACTGCCGGCCGCCCCCGGACGCCGGGACGCTGAGGGCATGGACATCGACGGGCACGAGCGGGTGATCGAGGCCACCGGCCTCACCCGTGTCTACGGCGGCGGATCCGGCGGATTCGAGGCCGTACGCGGAATCAGCTTCTCCGTGGCGCGCGGGGAGATCTTCGCGCTGCTGGGCACCAATGGCGCGGGCAAGACCTCCACCGTGGAACTTTTGGAGGGACTCGCCGCGCCGACCCGCGGCGAGATCAGGGTCCTCGGCCGCGATCCCTACCGGGAACGGGCCGCCGTACGCCCCCGCACCGGTGTGATGCTCCAGGAGGGCGGCTTCCCCGCGGAGCTGACCGTCGCCGAGACCGCGCGGATGTGGGCGGGCTGCACCAGCGGCGCCCGGCCCGCGGCGGAGGTGCTGGCACGGGTGGGACTCGGGGACCGGCTCGGGGTACGGGTCAAGCAGCTGTCCGGCGGCGAACGGCGCCGGCTCGACCTCGCGCTCGCCCTGCTCGGCGACCCCGAGGTGCTCTTCCTGGACGAGCCGACGACCGGCCTGGACGCCGAAGGCCGCCGGGACACCTGGGAGTTGGTGCGCGCGCTGCGGGACGCCGGGACGACCGTGCTGCTCACCACGCACCATCTGGAGGAGGCCGAGGGCCTGGCCGACCGGCTCGCCATCCTGCACGCGGGCCGCATCGCCGCGGCGGGCACCCCCGCCGAGGTCACCGCGGGCCGCCCCGGCCGGATGACCTTCCAGCTGCCCGAGGGCCACCACCTCGGCGATCTGCCCCCGCTGGCCGCCCTCGGCGTCTGCGGCCAGGAGCACGAGGGCCGGACCGTACGGCTGCACACCACCGACCCCCAGCGCACCGCCGCCGGCATCCTCGCCTGGGCCGACCGCACGGGCCTGCGGCTGCCCGCCCTCGAGGTGCGCTCGGCCTCCCTGGAGGAGGCGTTCCTGGGGATCGCGGGGCGCGACAGCGGGCTCGGTCAGGGGCTCGGTCAGGGGGTGGCGGCGTGAGCGGGACGGCAGCTGGGCGGACGTACGCGAGCGGGGGAGGGAACGGCATGAGCGAGGTCGTACGGACGTCTGCGGGACAGCGGTCGAGGACGTCGGCGGGACAGCGGTTGGGAGCGCTCGGGCGGGCCGAGCTGGCGCTGCTCGGGCGGAACCGGGGGGCCGTGGTCACCGCGCTGCTGGTGCCGCTCGCACTGCCGTTCACCGTGCGCGGGGCGTACAGCCGACTCGAACTGAAGGCGCACGGGGTGAGTGCCGGCATCGCGATGCTGACGGCCGCCATCGGCTTCTCCTTCCTCTTCGCCGTCTACACCGCGCTGGTCGGCGCGTTCGTCGCCCGCCGCGAGGAACTCGTCCTCAAGCGGCTGCGCACCGGCGAGCTCTCCGACGCCGAGATCCTCACCGGCACCGCCCTGCCCGCCGTCGGACTCGGCCTCGCCCAGATCCTGGTGCTGTCCGTCGGCTGCGCCCTGCTGCTGCACACCGGCCCGCCGAAGGCGCCCTGGCTGATCCTGCCGGGGCTGCTGTCCGGGCTCGTGGTGAGCGCCGCGCTCGCCGCCGTCACCGCGTCGTTCACCAGGACCACCGAGAGCGCCCAGGTGACCGCACTGCCCCTGCTCCTCGTGTCCATGTTCGGCTCCGGGATCACGGTTCCCGCCGCGGTCCTGCCCGACCGGATCGCGTCCCTGTGCGCGCTGCTCCCGCTGTCCCCGGCGATCCGGCTGGTCGAGGCGGGCTGGACCGGGCGGCCGAGCGGCCCGGGGACACCGGCCGCCCTGGCCACCGCGCTGGCCTGGACCGTGGTGGCGGTGTTTGCTGTACGACGGTGGTTCCGCTGGGAACCACGGCGCTGAGGACGGGGGTGCGGCGCGTGCTGGGGCGGATGCGGGGCTGGCAGCGGCGGTACTGGGGCGAGCGGAGCAAGGCGGAGCGGGTCGAGTTCCAGAGCGTGGTCACCTGGAACGCCACCGTCTGGTTGTTCCCGCTGAGCTGGCTGCTGCCCCCGATCACGATCGGCCTCCACCGGCACCCCGGAGCCCTCGCGCTCGGCGTCCTGCTGATCGCCGTCGGTCTGCTCCAGTGCCTGGTCGCCTGCCGGCTCACCCGCCCGGCGCTCGACCACTACCTCGGCCGGTCCGAACTGCCCGCGCGGGCCCACCGCGGCCCGGCCCTGCTGCTCGCCCTGGCCCTCGCCCTGCTCGTGACGCTCGTCGCGCTCGGCAGACTCAACGGGCCCACCAGCCGGATGGTGCTCGGCGCGGTGCTGGTGTCCTTCGGCATGACCTACGCGTTCACCGTCCCCGTGGCGGTGTTCCTGCGCCGGTCCGCCGCCCTGTCGGCGCTGCTCGTGGTCGTCCTGCTGCTCGCCCACCCCAGCGGCCTCGGTGCGGCGGCGACCGCGCTGGCCGTCGCCTTCGCCACCGCCTTCACCCTGCTGGCCGCCCGCTGCGGTGCCTGGACCCTCGCGGTGCTCTGGGAGGCCGAGCGCGGCCGGGAGATCCAGGCCCGGCTCGCGGTCGCCGAGGAGCGGCTGCGGTTCGGGCGCGATCTGCACGACGTCCTCGGGCGGAACCTCTCCGTGATCTCCCTCAAGAGCGAACTGGCCGTCCAACTGGCCCGGCGGGGACGGCCGGAGGCGGTGGAGCAGATGATCGAGGTGCAGCGGATCGCGCAGGAGTCCCAGCGGGAGGTGCGGGCCGTCGTGCGTGGTTACCGTGAAGCCGATCTGGGGGCCGAACTCGCGGGCGCGCAAGGCGTGTTGGAGGCGGCCGGGATCGGCTGCGAGGTGCGCGCGGAGCCGGCCGGGCTGCCCGCCGAGGTGCAGTCGGCGCTCGGCTGGGTGGTGCGGGAGGCGACCACCAATGTGCTGCGGCACGGGGACGCGCGGCGGTGCGCGGTGGGGCTGGCGATACGGGAGGGAGTGGTGGTGCTGACGGTGGAGAACGACGGGGTACGGGCCGCCGCGACTCGTACGAGCGGCGGGTCGGGGCTCGCCGGGCTGCGGGAGCGCCTCGCGGCGGTGGGCGGGACGCTGGCGGCCGATATCGCGGGTGAGGACGGGTTCCGGCTGGTGGCCGAGGTGCCGTTGCCGAAGGGCGCGCCGATGCCGGACGAGGCGCCGCTGTCGGACGAGGCGCCGCGAGGGGCGCGGGAAGTGAGTGACGTCACGTCATGAGTGATCCGGTACGGCTGCTGCTCGCCGACGACGAGCATCTGATCCGGGGCGCGCTGGCCGCCCTGCTCTCGCTCGAAGACGATCTGCTGGTGGTCGCGGAGGCGGCCACCGGGCCCGAGGCGCTGGCGATGGCGCGGGCGCACGCCCCCGATGTGGCGGTGCTGGATCTCCAGATGCCGGGCGCGGACGGTGTGAGGGTCGCCACATCGCTGCGCGCCGAACTGCCCGGCTGCCAGGTGCTGATCGTCACCGGCCACGGTCGGCCCGGGCATCTGAAACGGGCGCTCGCGGCGGGGGTGCGCGGGTTTGTGCCGAAGACCGTCAGCGCGCGGCAGCTCGCCGAGATCATCCGGACCGTGCACGCCGGAAACCGTTATGTGGACCCGGAATTGGCGGCCGACGCGATCTCCGCGGGGGACTCCCCGCTGACCGCCCGGGAGGCGGAGGTGCTGGAGCTGGCCGCCGACGGGGCGCCGGTCGCGGAGATCGCCGAGCGGGCCGCACTGTCCCCCGGGACCGTGCGCAACTACCTCTCCTCGGCCGTCACCAAGCTCGGCGCCGAGAACCGGCATACGGCAGTGCGTCTCGCCCGCGAGCGGGGTTGGGTATAGTAGCTGTCGCGCCACGGCGCACTGCGGACGTAGCTCAGTTGGTAGAGCGCAACCTTGCCAAGGTTGAGGTCGCGAGTTCGAGCCTCGTCGTCCGCTCCAGAGAAAGACCCCGGTCCATCGGACCGGGGTCTTCTTCGTGTGCCCTAGGACCAGCTGGTGCCGGTGAGACGCTCGTACGCCTCCACGTACTTGGCGCGGGTGGCGTCCACGACGCGCTGCGGCAGCGCCGGCGGGGGCTGCTCGCTCCTGCGGTCCCAGCCGGACTCCGCGGAGGTCAGCCAGTCGCGCACGAACTGCTTGTCGTACGACGGCTGCGCGCGCCCCGGCTGCCACTGGTCGGCCGGCCAGAAGCGGGAGGAGTCCGGGGTGAGGACCTCGTCGGCGAGGACGAGGGTGTCGCCGTCGAAACCGAACTCGAACTTGGTGTCCGCGAGGATGATGCCCCGCTCGCGGGCGATGTCACGGGCCCGGGAGTAGACGGCGAGGGTGGCCTGGCGCAGCTGGGCGGCGGTCTCGGCGCCGACCTGGCGGGCGACCTCCTCGTACGAGACGTTCTCGTCGTGCTCGCCGACCTCGGCCTTGGTGGCCGGGGTGAAGATCGGGGCGGGCAGCTCGGAGCCGTCGACGAGGCCCTCGGGCAGGGCGAGGCCGCACACCGTCCGGGACTTCTCGTACTCCGCCAGGCCCGAGCCGGTGAGGTAGCCGCGGGCCACGCACTCGACCGGGACCATCTTCAGGGACGTGCAGATCAGGGTCCGGCCCGCCCAGTCGGCGGGGGCGCCGGCGGGCAGTTCCTCGGAGATCACATGGTTCGGGGCCAGGTCGCGCAGCTGGTCGAACCACCACAGGGACAGCCGGGTGAGGACGCGGCCCTTGTCGGGGATCTCCGTGGGGAGCACCCAGTCGTAGGCGGACATGCGGTCGCTGGCGACCATCACGAGGTCGCCCGCCTCGTTCCGGTACAGGTCCCGCACCTTTCCGGTGTGCAGGTGCACCAGGCCCGGAACCTCGATCGGCTCGGGCTTTTCTACGAATCCGGACACGGTTCCTCCCCGTGGTTCTGTCCAACTGCCTCGATTCTCCCTTATGGGGGCGGTCGGTTTTGGCCAGGGGTCGTCCGGGGCCGGGAGGCGGCTCAGTCGCGTTTGCAGATGCGGTCCAGGAGGTTGGCCGTGGCCCGCTGGATACGGGGGTCCACATGGCCGGGGCGGTCCAGGGCCGGGGACCAGGCGAAGGTGCCGGAGGCGAACACCCAGGCGCCGGACGGGGCCCGGTACAGGGAGGTCTCCTGGTGGCGCACGGTGCCGCCGGTGTCGGTGTAGGGGGAGTGGGCGAGCAGGATGCGCTCGTCGTGCGCGGGCAGCGCGGTGCGCGGGAAGTACCGGTCGGCCTCGCCCGCGACCAGGCCCGGGATCTCGTCGTTCTCATGCGCGCCGGTGGCCTCCCACAGCCAGTGCCGGGCGTTGCGCACGATCAGCGGGCGCGGTTCGGGGACCCGGCCCGCGTACTGGATGCCGATCAGCTCCTGTTCGGGGCGGTCGACCTCCCGCCACAGCACCGGCTTGCCGGGGCCCTTGCGCTTGCGGCAGGTCAGCAGCCGGTCCGGCGTCCCGGACGGCGAGGCCCCCAACTCGACCTGCCAGTACATGGTGTTGGCGGAGAGGAAGACCAGCGAGGTGCCGTGGTCGCGGGCCCGCTCGGCGGCGCGGCGCATGGGCCCCGTCCAGTACTCGTCGTGGCCGGGGAAGATCAGGCCCCGGTAGCGGGTGGGGTCGACCCGGCCGGCGTGCAGATCGCGGGCGTCGGCGTAGGCGAGGTCGTAGCCGTAGCGCTCGGCCCAGCGGATGACGTCGTAGGCGTGCCCGACGTGCAGCGGCAGGCCCGCGCCCGCGTACGGGCGGTCGAAGGAGACCGTGGTCGCCGCGTCCGCCTCGCCGAGCAGCGCGCCCTGTTCGTCCCAGGCGTGGTAGAGGCTGGCGCCGGTGTGCCCGTCCTCGGGGTACAGGTTGTACGCCTGCCAGGTCACGTCGGGCAGCAGCAGGAGCAGATCGGCCGGGCGGTCGTCGCGGACCGTGAACGGCACATGGGAGCGGTAGCCGTCGGCGGTGGTCAGTACGGCCACATAGGCGCCGACGCTCCAGTGCGAGGGCACCTGGAGGCGCCAGGACTGCCACCAGTGGTGGCAGGAGACCGTGCGGTCGGCGGTCAGCGGCGGGGACTGCACGATGCCGGACAGCCGGGGGCTGGTGGTGATCTTGGCGGCGCCGTCGCCCGCGTAGTGGCCGATCCGGTAGATGTCGACGGAGAACTCCTGCGGCGGGTCGACCGTGATGTGGAAGTCGATCGCCTCGCCGGGCGCGACCGCGCCGGTGGCGGTGAAGCCCTTGATCTGGCGGTGCACGTCGTCGGCCGAGCGGGGCCCGCCGGGTGAGGTGCGCGGCGCGGGGATGCGCGCGTCGCCCCGGGTGTGCTGCTGGGGTACGGCGTCCACGTACCAGGGCACGACGTGGCCGGTGTCGTCGAAGTAGGTCTCGCTGCCGCGCAGCCAGGGCACCGGGCCCAGGCCGAAGGGATCCGTGACGGCGTGCGCGATCGCTCCGGACTCCCAGCGGCGGATGTGGTCCGAGGCCATGGTCACTCCCCTCCCCGAGCCCCCCGATGTCCTGTGGGCGGGTGGTGCTCGCGGTGCTCGGCCGTGCTGTCGTATGTCGCATGCCTTTGCCAGGTGCGTGATGGTTCCAGCACATCACATAACGCACGGGCTCGGTCACTATTCGTTGCGAATTGACCTGAAGTGGAAGCCGAGGCTCCCGTTGGGCGAGGCGTCTCGGCTGTCAGACGAGGCGTATCGGCTTCTCGGGGCGTATCCCCGCGGCGGCCAGCCAGTCGCGCAGCGGGCCCGGGTCGCCCTCCTCGATCAGGCTCAGCACCCGGGGGGTCAGGTCGGCCGCCCGCTCGCCGTGCAGCAGCAGGGACGGGCCGTCCAGCCAGTCCAGCGCCGGGACCGCGCCCGCGGTGTCGACGGCGGCACAGCACACCATCGCCGTGACGTGGTCGGTCAGCAGTTCGCGGGCGGTACGCGGGGGCTGGAGGGGGACGAGGGGCAGCGCGCCGCCGTCCCAGAGGGTGCAGGGCGGGCTCTGGCCCGCGGCGGTGGCGCCGCGCGGCACGGCGTTCTCCTCCCGGGCCACCTCGGCACTGAGGCCGGCGGCGAGGAGGGCGCTGCGTTCGGTGCCCGGGTCGTCGTCCTCGTCGTCCTCGTAGGGGTCGCCGGCCGCCGTGAGACCGGCGTACGCGTCGATGTCCGCGTCGGTGCGGGCGGGGACGAGGGCGGCGCCGGGCGCGGTCGCCGCCGGGCCTGCGGGGTCCATGGGCTCGGTGGGCTCGCCGGCGGGGTCCGTCGGCTCGGTGAGGTGGTCCAGGATCCGGGCCAGGGTGGGGCCCGCGGTGTGCCGGGCGGGGCGGGGGCCGAGGGAGTCCAGGACGCGGTGCAGCCGGGCCGCGTCGGCGCGCCAGGTGCGGTCCACGACCTCCTCCGGATACGACTGCCAGTCCACCGGCGCCCAGTCGGCGCGGGGGCCCGCGGGACCGCCGTGGAAGAGGCGGGCGGCGAGCAGCGAGGTGGCTTCGTCCACGCTGCCGGGCTCCTCCAGCAGATCGCAGGCGGGCCGCTCGCCGAGGCGGGACGTGAAGCCCTCGGCCAGCCGGTCGCGCCGGGACAGCTCGGTGAGCGCGGCGACCACGCCCGCGTCCAGCCGGGAGGGCCAGCGGCCCATCCGCCAGGCGGGCAGTGCCACCCGGGTCAGCAGCCGGTCCCAGCCCGCGTACGCGAGCCCGACCTGCTCCTGGGCGACGATCCGCAGTCCGTAGTCCACCGTCTGCGCCCGCTCGGCGGCCGCCGCGGCGACCCCGCGCTCCATCTGCGCGGCGTGCTCACGGCAGGCGCCCAGCAGCAGCCGGGCCACCCGCCCGAGGACCGCGCAGGCCCCGCGGGCCAGCGGGCCACGCCGCGGCGTGGCGGCTATGGCCAGGGTGGCGTCGAGGCCGCGCACGAAGCGCCGGGCGGCGGCTATGTCGGGCTGTGCCGAAGGGCCCGTACCGGCGACGACCGGGGCGATCACGGCGCGCAGCTCACCGACCCGCATCCACCACAGGAACGGGGAGCCGATGACGAGGACCGGCGCGACGGGGACCCGGCGGGGGCGGCGCCCCTCACCCGGTATGTCCGCCGCACCGGGACCGGTCCGGGCGGGCGGGCCGTGCGCCGGGTGCGTGCGGTCCTCCAGCCAGCTGTCGCAGTCCGGGGTGAGGGCTATGGCGGAGGGCGCCGGGACCTCCAGCCGCTCGGCGAGGTCGCGCACCATCCGGTACAGGTCGGGGGCGGACTCCTCCGCGACGGGCACCGTGGGGGTCATGGCGGGACGGGCCCGGGCGATGACCAGGGCGATGCCGGCGGTGGCCAGCAGGACGAGGACCGCGAGGACGCCCACGGCCCAGCGGGCGGCGTCCCAGCCGGGGCCGACCAGATGACCGGTGGCCGCGCCGGCCAGCAGGATCACCTCGGCGGCCGCGGGCAGCACGGCCACGCCCAGGGCCCGGCCCCGGACCCGCAACACCGCGAGGGCCCGGGAACGCGCGGCCTGCGCGCCCGCTTCCACACCGATTCCGGTCACGTGCCGACCTCACCCCCTCCCCTGCCGATGCCGTGCTGTCCTGGTGCTGCTCACTCCCCCACTGTGGCATCCGTCACTGACAACGCAATGCCGGTGGGCCAAGTGCGCAGTGCCGATGAGCCATGTGCGCAATGCCGGTGTGCCAAGTGCCGGAACGCTTGCGCGGCACCCTAGTTGCGGCCCCGGCCCACGTCAGCCGGATGGGCGATTGCTCACTCGATGGAATGGCTTTGGTCAGAGCTGGGTGACAGACAGCAAAGATCAGGCCCCGGATTGCGGATCCGGGGCCTGTCGGGGTGAAACGGGAGCTGGGAGGCGTCGAGCGGACGCTCAGAGCGCCTCGGCGGCCGCCTTCGCCGCGATGTCCGTACGGTACTGCCCGCCGTCGAGCCGGATCCGGCCCACCGCCCGGTACGCCCGCTCGCGCGCCTCGGTCAGATCCTTGCCGGACGCGGTGACGGACAGCACGCGGCCGCCCGCGCTGACGACCGCGTCGCCGTCCTGCCGGGTGCCCGCGTGCAGCACATAGGCGTCCGGGGCGTCCTCGTCGGCCACCTCGGCCAGGCCGGTGATCGGGTCGCCGGTGCGCGGGGTGCCGGGGTAGTTGTGGGAGGCGACGACGACGGTGACGGCCGCGTCCTCGCTCCAGCGCAGCGGCGGCAGGTCGGCGAGATTGCCGGTGGCGGCGGCCATCAGCAGCCCGGCCAGCGGGGTCCGCAGCCGGGCCAGCACGACCTGGGTCTCGGGGTCGCCGAAGCGGGCGTTGAACTCGATGACCCGCACACCCCGGCCGGTGATCGCCAGACCGGCGTAGAGCAGCCCGGAGAACGGGGCGCCGCGGCGGCGCAGTTCGTCCACCGTCGGCTGGAGCACCGTGTGCAGCACCTCGTCGACCAGCTTCGGGTCGGCCCACGGCAGCGGCGAATAGGCGCCCATGCCGCCGGTGTTGGGGCCCTCGTCGCCGTCCAGGGCGCGCTTGAAGTCCTGGGCGGGCTGGAGCGGTACGACGGTCTCGCCGTCGGTGACCGCGAACAGGGACACCTCGGGGCCGTCGAGGAACTCCTCGATCACCACGCGCTCGCAGGCGGCCGCGTGCGCCTTGGCGGCGGCCAGGTCGGAGGTGACGACGACGCCCTTGCCGGCGGCGAGGCCGTCGTCCTTGACGACGTAGGGGGCACCGAAGGCGTCGAGGGCCTCGGCGACCTCGTCGGCGGTGGTGCAGACGTACGACCGGGCGGTCGGCACCCCGGCCGCGGCCATGACGTCCTTGGCGAACGCCTTGGACCCCTCCAGCCGGGCGGCCTCGCCGGACGGGCCGAACACCGGGATGCCGGCGGCGCGCACGGCGTCGGCGACACCGGCGACCAGGGGGGCCTCCGGGCCGACGACGACCAGCTCGGCACCGAGCCGCTGCGCCAGCGCGGTCACCGCGGCACCGTCGAGCGCGTCGACCTGGTGCAGCTCGGCGACCTCGGCGATGCCGGCGTTGCCGGGGGCGCAGTGCAGCGCGGTGACGTCGGGATCGAGGGACAGGGAGCGGCACAGGGCGTGTTCGCGGGCGCCGCTGCCGATGACGAGGACGTTCACGGGGTCAGCCTAATGGCAAGGTTGCCGAAGACTTGGGGGCGGGGAAGCCGTACGTTCCTACAAGGCGGTGGGGGTGGGGGGTCAAGGGGGGTGGGCTGTGCGTGTTCGGGCGCGGGGCGGTGGTGGCTGAGCGCGCAGTTCCCCGCGCCTGAGGGGGTTGCCCGGGGCGCGGCTGCAAGGGGCTGCTGATTGCGGCTGGGGGGCTGCGAGCCGTCGTCGGGTGCGGGGCCGTGATGGCTGAGCGCGCAGTTCCCCGCGCCCCTGAAGGGGTTGCCAGGGGGCGCGGCTTCGCAGGGCAGCCTGAATGCGGCTGAGGGGCCTGCGGGCCGTCGTCGGGTGCGGGAGCGTCGTGGCTGAGCGCGCAGTTCCCCGCGCCCCTGAGGGGGCTGCCCGAAGCCGTTGGCTTCAAAAGGCAGCCTGAATGCGGCTGGGGGCCGTGGCCCGTCGTCCAGTGCGGCAGCGTCGTGGCTGGGCGCGCAATTCCCCGCGCCCCTGAAAGTCGGCCGGTCGCTCACTCGTTGGTGAATTCCTCCACCACCGTGGCGCCCAGTTCGCGCATGATCAGGTCGTGGCCGGAGAGGGCGGATTCGTCCAGGTCGGGGTCGTCGTCCTCGGGGATGTCGTCCTCGGGGGAGACAGGGGGCGGCTCGGGGGCCGCGGGGCGCGGGGTCGCCGGGCCGGATGCCGGGGGGGTGGAGCCGCCCGACGCGGGGGCGGAGGGCTGCGGGGAAGGGGCGCGGGGCGCGGGTGAGGAGCCGTAGCCGCTGCCGGCGGGCGCGCCGCCACCGCCGTAACCGCCGCCGGGGGCACCCGAGCCGCCGCCGAACCCTGCGGAGCCGCCGCCCGGGGCCGGGGGCGCGGAGCCGCCGCCGGACGGGTCGATCAGCGACTCGATCTTCCACTGCACGTTGAACTGCTCGGCCAGCGCGGCCCGCAGCACGTCCTCGCTGCCGCTGCTCGCGAAGTTGTCACGGGCCCCGGCGTTCACGAAGCCCAGTTGGAGCGTGCTGCCGTCGAAGCCGGTGACCTGGGCGTTCTGGCTGAGCAGGATCCAGGTGAAGCGCCGGCGGTTCTTCACGGCCTCCAGGATGTTCGGCCAGAGCATCCGGGGGTCGAGACCACCGGCGGGGGCGGCCGCGGGGGGCTGGGGGGCCGAGGGGGCGGCGTGAGCCGGCTGGTCCGGCGTCCGGGGGGTGGCCGCGGGGGCCTGCTGCTGCGGAGCACCCGGCGCGGCGGCCGTGGGCCAGCCGCCGGGGCGTCGTCCGCCACCGGTGGGAGCGGCCGTGGGCCAGGCACCGGGGGCACCGGAGGCGGGGGCAGCCTGGGCGGCGGCCGGGGCCTGCTGCTCGGCGGGGACCGGAGCGGGCGCCACCGGAGCGGCGGGCTCGGGAGCGGGGGTGGGGGCAGGGGCGGAGGCAGGGGTGGGCGCGGGGGCGACCGGAGCGGCAGCCGGAGCCGCACCACCGACACCACCGACACCAGGCACACCACCGGCACCCGGAACCGGACCGGGACCGGAGCCGGGGCCGTTGCCAGGAGCCGCTCCGCCCGGTACCCCCCGCACCGCTGCCCGTGCCGCCGCCGGGCCGCCGCCGGGCGGGACCGTCGCGGCGGGGACGCCGCCGTGGGCCTCCGGGCCGGGGACGTAGCCCATGGCGGGGGCACCGGCGCCCGCGCTGAAGTTGACGCCGCGCTCGACCCGGTCGAGGCGGGCCATGAGGGAGCGCTCGTCGCCGTAGGCGGCGGGCAGCAGGACGCGGGCGCAGATGAGTTCGAGCTGGAGGCGGGGCGAGGTGGCGCCGCGCATCTCGGTGAGGCCCTGGTTGACCAGGTCGGCGGCGCGGCTCAGCTCGGCCGCGCCGAAGGTGGACGCCTGGGCCTGCATGCGCTCCAGGACGTCGGCGGGGGCGTCGATGAGCCCCTTGTCGACGGCGTCCGGCACGGCGGCGAGGATCACCAGGTCGCGGAGGCGTTCGAGCAGGTCGGCGACGAAGCGGCGCGGGTCGTTGCCGCCCTCGATGATGCGGTCGACGACCTCGAAGGCGGCCGCGCCGTCACCGGTGGCGAAGGCCTCGACGACGGAGTCCAGGAGGGAGCCGTCGGTGTAGCCGAGGAGGGCGGTGGCCATGGTGTACGTCACACCGTCCGCGCCCGCTCCGGCGAGGAGTTGGTCCATGACGGACATGGAGTCGCGGACGGATCCGGCGCCCGCGCGCACCACCAGGGGGAGCACGCCGTCCTCGACGGGGATGTCCTCCTTCTGGCACACCTCGCCGAGGTACTCCCGCAGGGTGCCGGGCGGCACCAGCCGGAACGGGTAGTGGTGGGTCCGCGAGCGGATGGTGCCGATGACCTTCTCGGGCTCGGTCGTGGCGAAGATGAACTTGAGGTGCTCGGGCGGCTCCTCGACGACCTTCAGCAGGGCGTTGAAGCCGGCCGACGTGACCATGTGGGCCTCGTCGATGATGTAGATCTTGTACCGGCTGCCCGCGGGGCCGAAGAAGGCCTTCTCGCGCAGTTCGCGGGCGTCGTCCACACCACCGTGGGAGGCGGCGTCGATCTCGATGACGTCGATCGAACCCGGTCCGTTGCGCGCGAGGTCCTGGCAGGACTGGCACTCGCCGCACGGGGTGGGGGTGGGGCCCTGCTCGCAGTTGAGGCAGCGGGCGAGGATGCGCGCGCTGGTGGTCTTCCCGCAGCCACGCGGCCCGCTGAACAGGTACGCGTGATTGACCCGGTTGTTGCGCAGCGCCTGCTGCAGCGGGTCGGTGACATGCTCCTGCCCGATGACCTCGGCAAAGGTCTCGGGACGGTAGCGGCGGTACAGCGCGAGAGACGACACGCTTACGAGGTTATAGGCGCGCACTGACAACCGGGCCCGCCGAAAGCCCCCGCAACGCAGACGCCCCCCACGCACCCGCCAGAGCCGACCTACCCTTGCTGCCTTCCGGCCCTGGGGGAGTTCAGTCAGATAGCGCCGCGTGAGGGGCTACGCAGAGAGTACCCGATCCGGGCCTGCGGGAACGAGTTCGCGAGCACCCTCCTCGGTCATGTAATGTTCCGACCGGAGGATTCGCCTAGAGGCCTAGGGCGCACGCTTGGAAAGCGTGTTGGGGGCAACCCCTCACGAGTTCGAATCTCGTATCCTCCGCCAGTGCCTCACCGGGCACGAAGTCGAAGGGCCCCACTGTTCGCAGTGGGGCCCTTCGACGTTGTGCGCTCCCCGGCCGCGTGCGATCACAAGAAGGTCACAAGGCGGAACAGGGGGACGCCCCGGTCGCCGATCGCCCGGAGAATCGCGCTCTGCGCATTTCACTGGGGGGTGGGAATGAGCGCTTATCGTTTCAATCCGCCGCCGGGCTGGCCCGTGCCGCCCGCGGGGTGGACGCCGCCTGTGGACTGGCGGCCCGATCCGTCGTGGCCGGCCGTTCCGGAGGGCTGGCAGTTGTGGGTCCCGGAGGACGGCCCCGCGCCCGGCACCCTTCCCGCCGGCCCCGCCACCAGCACCCTTGCCCTCGGCTCCGCGCCCGGCACCCCTCCCGTCGGCCCCGCACCCGGCACCCCGGCCGTCGGTTCCACCACCGGCGTCCCTCTCGTCGGCCCCGGGTCCGCGGTCCCCGCGCCGCGCAAGGGCCGGTTGTTCGGGCGGCGGCGGGCGGAGGCCGTCTCCGAGGCGGAGGAGTTGCGGGCCTGGATCGCGCGGACGCAGGGGCTGGACGCCGAGCGCGTCGCCGGTCTCGTACGGCAGGTCGAGGCGGAGGCCGCGGCCCTGCGGGAGAGGGCGGTCGCCGAGGCCGGTGACGAGGCCAGGGGGATCGTCGAGGACGCGCGGGCGACGGCGAAGGAGATCCTCGCCGACGCGCGGGAGGCGGCCAGGACGACGGAACGGCTGCGCACCGAAGCCGACCGGCAGCGCGCGGACGTCTCCGACGCCGAGCGACGGCTCGCCGAACTCCGGGCGCGGATCGTCAACGCCGACGAGACCGCCCTGCTCCAGGAGGCGGGGATCTACGCCTACCGGCATGTCCTCCAGGACGCGATCGCCTATCGCAGCCGCCTGGACACGCTCCGGGACGAGATCAAGTCGCTCACCCGCGCGGGCCGTGCCGTGCACGCCGCCACGGACTGGACGGTCAACGGCTCCAAGCGCGAGGGCCAGAAGATGGTCCGCGACTTCTCCAAGCTCATGCTGCGCGCCTACAACGCCGAGGCCGACTACGCGGTGCGGTCCATGCGGCCGTACCGGCTCGCCTCCCTCGTCGACCGGCTCTACAAGAGCCGCGAGACGATCGCCAAGCTGGGCGCCACCATGCACATCCGGATCAGCGACGAGTTCCACAACGCGCGGGTGCGCGAGCTGGAGCTCACCGCCGACTACCTCCAGAAGAAGGACGAGGAGAAGGAGGCCCAGCGCGAGGCGCGCGCCCGGGAGCGGGAGGAGGCGGCCGTGCAGCGGGAGCTGGACCGGCAGCGCGAGAAGCTGAACAAGGAACTCGGCCACTACCAGGCGGCGCTGGAGCGGCTGCGCGAGCGCGGCGACGCGGGCGGTGCCGCGGAGCTGGAGGCCAAGCTGGCCGAGATCGAGAACTCGCTCCAGGACGTCGAGTCCCGCGCCGCCAACGTCCGTACCGGCTATGTGTACGTCATCTCGAACATCGGCGCCTTCGGCGATCGCATCGTGAAGATCGGCATGACTCGTCGGCTCGAACCCCTCGAACGGGTCTACGAGTTGAGCGGTGCGGCCGTCCCCTTCCGCTTCGACGTGCACGCGCTGATCTTCAGCAAGGACGCGGTCGGCCTGGAGGCGGAGCTGCACCGGCACTTCGCGTCCCGGCGCGTCAACCAGGTCAACAGCCGCAAGGAGTTCTTCTACGCCACGCCGGTCGAGGTGCGCGACGCGCTGCACCGGTTCGCCGGGCAGCACCTGATCGAGTTCACCGAGGAGCCCCAGGCCCTGGAGTGGCGCGCGAGCAGGAACGGCGAAGCGGGCGGCACCGCGCGGCCGGGCGGAGCGCTCACCAGGTAGGCCGCGCCGACACACCGCCGTCCACGACCAGGTCGTGCCCGGTGATCCAGGAGGCGAGCGGCGAGGCCAGGAAGACGCAGGCGTCGGCGACGTCCTCGGGGCGGCCCAGGCGGCCGGTGGGGGCGGCGGTGAGCCAGCGGTGGACGCCGTCCGGCCAGGTGTCGCAGAGGCCAGGCCGGTCGATCAGGCCCGGGGAGACCGTGTTGACGCGGATGCCGCCCGGGCCGTACTCCAGGGCGGCCGCTCGGGCGTGCGTCACCACCGCCGCCTTGGCCGCGCCGTAGTGGGCGTGGCCGGGGGCGGGGTGCCCGGCCTCGATGGAGGCGATGTGGGTGACGGTGCCGCCGCCGTGCCCGCGCATATGGGCCGCGGCGGCCTGGGTGCAGGAGAAGACGCTGGTCAGGTCGGTGTCGACGACCGCGCGCCAGTCGGCGGCGGTCATCTTGGGCAGCGGCTGGACCGGCTGCGCGGCCGCGTTGTTGACCAGCGCGGTGAGCCGGCCGCCGGACCACTCCAGGGTGTCGTGGACCAGGCGGTGGCAGGCGTCCTCGTCGGTCAGGTCCGCGCGCAGCACGACCGCCCGGCCGCCCGCCGCCCGGATCCGGTCGGCGGTCTCCCCGGCCGCGGTGGTCGCCGTACGGCAGTGCAGGGCGACCGCCGCGCCCTGTTCGGCGAAGCGCAGCGCGAGGACGCGGCCGATGCCGCCGCCCGCGCCGGTCACCAGGGCGGTCTGTCCGTCGAGGAGGCTCATGGGCGGCACAGTTCCCTGATCCGGGCGGCCTCGGCGGGGTAACGCGCCGTGAGGTCCGCGGCGTCCCCGTGTTCGTAGTCCGCGTAGGTGAACCCGGGGGCCGTCGTGCACCCGAAGTGCGTCCAGGCGCCGCCCGGGGCCACCCGCGCCCCCATCCAGGTGCGGGCCGGGACGGTCAGCTGGACCTGCTGTCCGGCGCGCAGATCGGGGCCGAGGACGGCCGTGCGGGTGGTGCCGTCGGGGGCGAGGAACAGCAGGTCCAGCGGGTCGCCGAGGTAGAAGTGCCAGATCTCGGCGTAGGGGAGGCGGTGCAGGGCGGAGTAGTCGTCCGCCGTGAGCAGGGCCACGATGGCGGCGCCCGCGGGGCGGCCGTCCGCCCGCTCGGGCCCCTCCCAGGTGCGCCGGAACAGGCCGCCCTCGCGGGGGATCGGTTCGAGTCCGTAGTGCGCGATCAGCTCGTGCGGAGTCGTCACCCCCGGAAGGCTACCCCCGCGCCACCCCCGCTCTACCCGCGCTCTACCCGCGTTCCAGGAAGGCGAGTTGGGCGTGCTTCTCGGGCAGGTACACATCGGGGAGGTCCACCTCGGGCAGCACGACGGCGGGTCCGGGCACGAAGCCCTGGCGGACGAAGCGGGCGATCGCCTTGGCGTTGCGGACGTCCGGGTCGACCACCAGCCGCTGCCGGCCGAGGGCGGTCAGCGCGTACGTCGTCAGGACCGTGAGCAGCGCGGCGGACCAGCCGGGGCGGGCTCCGGCGGGGTCGGCGGGGGCGAGCAGGACATGCACGCCGAGGTCGCCGGGCCGCACGTCGTAGCACTCGCCGACGCGGTCGGCGGCGGGCTCGTACGTCTGGAACAGGGCGACCGGGGCGCCGTCCTTGGTGACCAGGTGGGCGTGGTGGGTGTCCAGGGTGGCCATATGGGCGTAGATCTCGGCGACCTGGTCGCGGCTGAGGCCGGTCATCCCCCAGAAGGCGGCGCGTTCCTCGCTCACCCAGGCGTGGATCACGTCCGCGTCGGCGGCGGGGTCCAGGGGACGGACGCGGACGGTGCCGAAGCCGTCGACGTGCTGTTCGTACGGCGTCTCGTGCGCGTCAGTGGTCATGCGGGGTGCTCCAGGGTGCGGTCGGGGGTGAGCCGGTTCCAGTCGGTGACGACGGGGGCGAGTTCGCCCCCGAGCCACAGGGGGAGTTGGTCGTGGTGGTGCGGGGTCCCGGGGACGCCGTCGGCGCCGAAGGGGACCACCCAGCGGCTGGCGTCCCGGTCGGCGAGGTCCCAGACCCAGCGGGCGGCGGGGCCGCGGGCGGCGCGGTCGGTGAGGCCGGGCACGGCGGAGGTGCACAGCACGCAGTCGTGGTCACCGGCCAGGCCGGGGGTGGCCAGGCCGTCCGGCAGGGCCCTCCAGGGGGCGAGGCGGTGGGTGTCCGACCAGGTGCCGGTGGGGGGTTCGGCGGCCACGGCCTCAAGTGCCCTGCGGACGAGGGCCGGCCGGTCGATGCCGTACAACTCCTCGGCGCGCAGCAGGTGTTCGAGGGCGAATCCGATGCGCGGGACGAGGGCCAGCCAGGGGCGCAGCGCCTCCGGGTATGCCGGGGGTTCGGTGAGCGGCGCGAACGCCGGTTGCGCCGTCAGGAGTTGGACGACCGCGCCGCGCAGCGCCGCGTAGACCGCCGCGTCGGTGCTGTCGGCGGCCATGCGGCGGTCCCAGGCGAGCAGGCGGTCGCGCAGCCGGGTCGCGGCCGGGGTGAGTCCGTCGAGCGCGGCGAGGTGGCCGAGGAGGGGCGCGGCGGAGGCGAGATGGGTGTCGGTGTGGATCGCGGCCATGTCCCCGGCGCTCCAGGAGCCCTCGGTGTCGAGGAGGTCGCGGATGCGGTCGGCGCGGTGCGGCGGGGCGAACTCCACGCCGAGGGGGGCGGCCGGGCCGCGCTGGTTGGCCATCACGGCGATGCCGTCCGGGACGGGGGCGTACGGCATCTCGTGCCAGCCGTGCCAGTCGTGGCCGGGGCGCCAGGCGGGCACCGGGTGCAGGCGGTTGGCGCGGGCGCGCAGCGGGACGCGCCCGGCGACCCGGTGCAGGGTGCCGCCGTCGGTGTCGGCCGCCTGGACGACGTTCACCGGCTCGGCCCAGGCGTCCAGGGCCCGGTCGACATCGGCGACGTTCCGCGCGCGCAGGAGCCCGAGCAGCGCGCCGAAGCCGAGGTCCTCCGTGACGCGGGGCGGGTACCGCAGGGCGAGCGCCCCGCCGTCGGCGCCGCCCTCCGGGTCGTACGACGCCTCCGGGCCCCCCGCGATCACCGGGCCCCGCTCCGTCTCGATCACCTCGACCTCGATCGGCGCCTCCCCCGCGACCTCCAGCGTCTCGGTGTGCGCGTGCGCCGGGTGCCAGTGCCCGTCCGGGCCCAGCGCCTCGACGGAGGAGCCCGCGCGGCGCAGGCGTTCGCGGTAGAGGTCCTGGTAGTCGGCCATGGCGTTGGTGATGCCCCAGGCGACCGCGCCCGCGTGGCCGAAGTGGGGCAGGCCGGGGATGCCGGGGACGGCGAGGCCGACGGCGTCGAACTCGGGGCAGGCCAGGCGGATCTGCTGGTAGACGCCGGGGTCCTCGATGAAGCGGTGCGGGTCGCCGGCGAGCAGCGGCAGGCCGGTGGCGGTGCGGGTGCCGGAGAGCAGCCAGCCGTTGCTGCCCGCGGTGCCGGGGCCGTCGGTGGCGAACAGGCCCACCGCGTCCGGGCCCAGGTGCCGGATCGCCTGCTCGCGCCAGAGCTTGGCCGGGAAGCCCGCGAAGAGGAGGTGGGTGGAGAGCCAGACGGCGAGCGGGGTCCAGGGCTCCCAGCGGCCCGGGGCGAGCGCGGTGCGGGCGAACTCCGGGGCGCGGCGGGCGCCGGCCGGCAGTCCCTCGTTGACGCCGTCGGCGTACGACCGTACCCAGCGTGCCGTCTCCGGGTCCCGGCTCTCCAGCGCGGCGAAGCAGCGGCGGGCGGTGTCGGCCAGGCGCGACCGGCGGGCGAGGACGTCCCAGGGGACCTCACCGGGGCCGAGGAAGGACGCCGACGTGCCCTGGGCGCGGTGCCGTTCGACCTCCAGCTGCCAGGCCCGGTCGAGCGCGGTGACCCGGCCCTGGGCGCGGGCCAGCGCATGCACGTCCGCCGCGCGCAGATGGGGAATGCCGAAGGCGTCGCGGTAGGTCTCGCTGGTCACCCCGAGCCCTCCAAATCTTAGGTAAGCCTTGCCTAATTTCCAACGGGGGGAATCGTACGCGACGCGCGATCGACCGCGACGCGGGATCATCGACCCATGGACGTCACCCTGCACCTCGCCCAGGACCCGGCGGCCGACGCGCTGCTCGGGCGCTCGCCCCTCGCCGCGCTCACCGGGATGCTGCTGGACCAGCAGGTCCCGATGGAGTGGGCGTTCAAGGGGCCGCGGACCATCGCCGACCGGCTCGGCGCCGAGGACCTGGACGCGCACGAGATCGCCGCGCGGGACCCGGAGGCGTTCGCCGCGCTGCTCTCCGAGAAGCCCGCCGTGCACCGCTACCCGGGCGCCATGGCCAAGCGCGTCCAGCAGCTGTGCCAGTACCTGGTCGAGCACTACGACGGGGACGCCGAGGCCGTCTGGCGGGGCGTCGGCAGCGGCGCCGAGCTGCTGAGACGCCTGGAGGACCTGCCGGGGTTCGGGCGGCAGAAGGCGCAGATCTTCCTCGCGCTGCTGGGCAAGCAGCTCGGGGTCGCACCGGCGGGCTGGCGCGAGGCGGCCGGCGCCTACGGCGAACCGGAGTCCTACCGGTCCGTCGCCGACATCACCGGACCGGACTCGCTCACCAGGGTGCGCGCCCACAAGCAGGAGATGAAGGCCGCGGCCAAGGCGGCGAAAGCGGCCCGCACATAGCCCCGGGAACAGGCCCCGCGGCAGCCCCCGGGTACACCTGGTGGCCCACCCGGGTGGCGGACCGGCCAAAGCCGCTCCGAGCATGGAGCATGACCGAGGCATCGCAGCACGGACCGGAACGGGGCCGTGAGTACGACGACCAGCGCGTCCACGGCGGCCGGCCGCCGGGCGCCCCGCACGAACCGCAGACGCGCCATGAGCGCCATGAGGCCGAACCGCCGGTCGAGGGGCCGCTGCACGCCCTGGCCAAGGCCGCCTGGCAGGTGGTCCTGGTCACCGGGATCGCCTCGCTGATCCTGGGCATCCTGGTCCTGGTGTGGCCGGGCCACTCCCTGGCCGTGGCCGGCGTCCTCTTCGGGCTCTACCTGCTGGTCAGCGGCGTCTTCCAGCTGACCGCGGCGTTCGGCACGCACCAGGCGACCTCGCTGCGGGTGCTGGCGTTCATCAGCGGCGCGCTGTCGATCCTGCTGGGCCTGCTCTGCTTCCGCGGGCCCATGCAGTCGATCCTGCTGCTCGCCCTGTGGATCGGCATCGGCTGGCTGATCCGCGGGGTCACCCACACCATGGCCGCGATCTCCGACCCCCGGATGCCCGCGCGCGGCTGGCAGATCGTGCTCGGCGTGCTGACGTTCGTCGCCGGGATCGTGCTGATCGACTCGCCCTTCCGGTCGGTGGCCGTGCTGACCCTGGTCGGCGGCATCTGGCTGGTCGTGGTGGGCATCACCGAGATCATCACCGCGTTCCGCATCCGCCACCGGGCGAAGCAGGTGCCGAGGACCGTCTGAGCCCCGCCCCTCTGAACCGCCGTACCGGACACGCTCACCGCCTCCGGTACGGCGGCCGGTCGTTCACCGTCGTCGTTCACCGTCTGCGGCGCGCGGTGCCGAACAGGGAGCGGGTGATCTCGCGGCCCAGCTGGGTGCCGACCGAGCGGGCCAGGGACTTGAACATCCCGCTGCCGACGACCTGTTCGACCAGCGTGGGATCCTCTTTCGCCGGGCGCTCGCGCGGGGCCTCGGGCGGCGCCGCCACCGGCGCGGCGGTCAGCTTCTCGTACGCCGACTCGCGGTCCACAGCCTGTGCATAACGGTCGTGCAGCGGCGAGTTCCGTACCGCGTCGTCCAGTTCGGCCGGGTCCAGCGGGCCCATCAGGGACTCGGGGGCGCGCAGCCGGGTGGCGGCGACGGGGGTGGGGGCGCCGTTCTCGCTGAGCACGGTCACCACCGCCTCGCCCGTGCCCAGGCCGGTGAGCAGTTCCTCCAGGTCGTACGGCGATCTCGGGAAGGTCCGCACGGTCGCCCGCAGCGCCTTCTGGTCGTCCGGTGTGAAGGCCCGCAGCGCGTGCTGGACGCGGTTGCCGAGCTGGCCGAGGACGTCGGCGGGCACGTCCTTCGGGGTCTGGGTGACGAAGAAGACGCCGACTCCCTTGGAGCGGATCAGCCGCACGGTCTGGGTGATCGAGTCCAGGAACGCCCTGGACGCGCCGTTGAACAGCAGATGCGCCTCGTCGAAGAAGAACACCAGCTTCGGCTTGTCGGCGTCGCCGATCTCGGGCAGGTCGTGGAAGAGGTCGGCGAGGAGCCACATCAGGAAGGTGGAGAACAGCTGCGGTCTGTCCTGTACGGCGGGGAGTTCGAGGACGGAGACGATGCCCCGGCCGTCGTCCGCCGTCCGCAGGAAGCCGGCCGTGTCGAACTCCGGCTCCCCGAAGAAGTCCGCCATGCCCTGCGCCTCGAAGGCGGTCAGGGAGCGCAGGATCACCCCGGCGGTGGCCGTGGAGAGCCCGCCGATGCCCTTCAGCTCGGGTCTGCCCTCGTCGGAGGTGAGGAAGGCGACGACCGCCCTGAGGTCCTTGAGGTCGATCAGCTCCAGGCCCTTGGTGTCGGCGTAGTGGAAGATCAGGCCGAGGGACTGCTCCTGGGTCTGGTTGAGCCCGAGCACCTTGGACAGCAGCACCGGGCCGAAACTCGTGACCGTGGCGCGCACCGGGATGCCGTGGCCGAGACCGCCGAGCGCGTAGAACTCCGCCGGGAACCCGGCCGGCGTCCAGCTCTGGCCGACCTCACCGGACCGCTGCCGTACCCGGTCGTTCCGCTGTCCGGGGCGCGCGATGCCGGACAGGTCGCCCTTGATGTCCGCGAGGAACACCGGCACCCCCTGGGCCGACAGCTGTTCGGCGATCAGCTGGAGGGTCTTGGTCTTGCCGGTGCCGGTGGCGCCCGCGACCAGTCCGTGCCGGTTGAGCATGGGCAGCGGGACGCGGATCGGGGCATCCGCGTGGCAGCCGCCGTCCCACAGCAGGGCGCCGAGGTCGAGGGCGGGTCCGGAGAAGGCGTATCCGGCGGCGATCCGCCGGGCCGGGTCGGGAAGTCCGGCGGGGTCCCGGGGGTCCGCGCCGGGGCCCGCGCCGCGGTCCGCTCCGGGGTCCGCACCAGGGTCTGCTCCGGGCGCTGCGTCTCGGTCGCTCATCCGGTCCCCTGTTCCCTCGCCACGGCCCCCGTTGCCGATCGACGGCATTTGTCCCGTTTGTGGAACCTTTTCAAGCGTCGCACTCCGGCGCCATGGCTGCGCCCGGAACGTCTGGGCCGGTAGGCTTTCCGTGTGATCTTCAAGCGCATCGGAAACGGCCGGCCGTACCCCGATCACGGCCGGGAAAGCACCCGGCAGTGGGCGGACGTCGCGCCGCGCCCGGTCCGCCTCGATCAGCTCGTGACGACCAAGCAGCAGCTGGACCTGGAAACCCTGCTCGCGGAGGACTCGACGTTCTACGGCGACCTCTTCGCGCATGTCGTGAAGTGGCAGGGCGATCTCTACCTGGAGGACGGCCTGCACCGCGCGGTGCGCGCGGCGCTCCAGCAGCGCCAGGTGCTGCACGCCCGGGTGCTCGAACTCGGCTGACCCGACCGGCTGACCCGACCGGTCGGCCGGCCCTCGCCGAGTGCGCCGTTCGGCCTTGTGGCGCCCGCGGATTGACCCTTTCGGGTTCCACTGAGCGCCCTCGACTGATCATCTAATAGGCATCCCTGCCCCGGCGCACTACGCTGCGTTCATGAGCATGCTGACTCCCCCCGGCATGGGCGGCAAATACCGGATCACGGGGACGAAGTACCCCCGGATGCGCCGGCCCCGGCGGCGAGGCCGGCTGGTCGCGACCGTACTGGCCTCCGTGTGCGCACTCGGTCTGCTCGGCTGGGGCACGCTGGAGCTCATCGACGTCTTCAGCGGGGGCGGATCGACCGCCGACGCCGCGAAGCGGTGCCCGGCCAAGGGCAAGGCCGACGCGGCGAAGGCCGCGACCGCGCACGGTGGGAAGGTGCTGCCCCCGCCCGGCCGCATCACCGTGAACGTCTTCAACGCCACCGCCCGCACCGGGCTCGCCAAGGACACCGCGGACCAGCTGAAGAAGCGCGGGTTCAAGATCGGTGACGTCGGCAACGCCGGTGCGGACTACGACAAGAAGGTGAAGGGCGCGGGAGTGGTCCTCGGGCCGACGTCCGCGGTCGACACGTCCCTGCCGGTGCTCGGCGCGCAGGTCGCGGGCGCGGAGCAGCGCCCCGACGGGCGCAAGGGCGCCACGCTCGACCTCATCCTCGGGGACGGGTTCAAGGGGCTGGTGAAGGCGGCGGACGCGGACAAGGCGGTGACCGCCCTGACCGCGCCCGTGACTGCCGTCGGCTCGCCGGAAAAGAAGGGGTGCTGAGGCTTCGTCGTCGGGTGCGGTTCCGACGTGGCTGATCGCGCGGTTCCCCGCGCCCCCACGGGGGCGCTGGAAACCCCCGCTACTCCGCCGCGCCGTACAGCCGGTCGCCCGCGTCGCCCAGGCCGGGGATGATGTAGCCGTGCTCGTTGAGGTGGTCGTCGACCGCGGCGGTCACCACCGTCACCGGCGTGCCCGCCAGTTCGCGCTCCATCAGCTCGACGCCCTCGGGCGCGGCCAGCAGGACCACGGCCGTGACGTCGTCCGCGCCGCGCCGGATCAGCTCGCGGATGGCGGCGACCAGGGTGCCGCCCGTGGCCAGCATCGGGTCGAGGACGTAGACCTGGCGGCCCGAGAGGTCCTCCGGCATCCGGGTGGCGTACGTGGAGGCCTCAAGGGTCTCCTCGTTGCGGATCATGCCCAGGAAGCCCACCTCGGCGGTCGGCAGCAGCCGGACCATGCCGTCGAGCATGCCGAGACCGGCGCGCAGGATCGGCACCACGAGCGGGCGGGGGCGGGCGAGCTTGACGCCGGTGGTGCGGGCGACCGGCGTGTTGATGTCGACGATCTCGGTGCGCACGTCCCGCGTGGCCTCGTAGGCGAGCAGGGTGACCAGTTCGTCGGCGAGCCTGCGGAAGGTCGCGGAGTCGGTGCGCTGGTCGCGCAGCGTGGTGAGCTTGTGAGCGACCAGGGGGTGGTCGACGACGTGGAGGCGCATGCCCATAACGGTACCTGCGCCCCGGACCGGTCCGCGCTGGCGTCAAACCGGCCGTCCGGGGCAGGGTGACAGGGACGGACTGGGGTGGTGTGACGTGTCTGACCTGCCTGATACTCCCGACGACGCGCACGGGTCCAGGGCCACGGGTCCCGAGGCCGAGGCCGAACGGCGCCGTCGCAGAGCCCGGTTCCTGCGCGAGCTGGCCGAGGCCCGTGCCCTGCGCGACCGGGTCCAGCCGCGACGCGCCAAGGCGGCCCGATTGCGCCACGCGATGCGGATGCGGACCTTCCGTTGGTGAGGCCGGGGCCATGAGCTGGGACCCCTGGGCAAGAAGCGGGTGAGGAAGATCGCCGGCCGGGCCGAAGTTTCCGCGGTGGGCGTGCGTGAGCGTCTCGCAAAGCCGCGTACGATCCGCAGGTGGCCGCAATGAGAGCGCTGGTGACTCTGTGACGATTCACGCTCGAAACCGCCAGACACAGGGAGCCGAAGACGTCCCCTGAACGCCTTGTTTCTGCCACGATTCCGAGTGGGTGGGGCTCGGAGCCCAGCTCTCCCCGCCCAAAGAACCTCCGCCGGGGGGACCCCCAACCGGCACGCCTATGACCAGTGGGAGAGTCACGGTGTACTTCGCCGCACTGCTCGCGCGCACCGAAGACGGGTGGAAAGCGAGCGACACAGAGCTCGACGATGTGGAGACCCTGTCGGACCTGGCCGACCTGGCCCGTGAATCCTCTCCCGAGGAGGACACGGTGCTCGTCCTGATCGAGCAGGAGGACGCGTGGTTCGGCGTCGTCCGCGTGGACGGGGAGGAAGACCCCCGCATCTACGTCTCGGACGCGGCCGCCGCCGCCCGCAGCGCCTACGGCGAGCTGCTGCTCACCGATGAGCTGCTGGGCCGGGAGCCCGGCGCCGCCGACGGCCCCGACCTGGACGAACTCGACCTCGACGGCACCGAGGACGGCGAGTCCGAGGCCGACGACGACGGGGACGAGGAGGGCGGCACCGGCGACGCGGTGCCGCACAGCCCGGTCGGCGACAGCGAGATCCTCGACGACCTGGGCATCAGCGAGAAGGAACTGCGCTCCCTGGACGCCGAGGACGCGCTCGGTTCCATCGCCGAGGCCCTGGGCGCCTCGGAGGTGCTGGAGACCGTCCGCTGACCGCGGGAGGACCGGTGGGCGACACCCGTGCGGCGCCGGACCCGGTGCGCGACCCCTGGCGGGACGCGATGCGGCTCGCCCTGGCCGAGGCCGAGGCCGCCGTCCGGGGCGGGGACGTACCCGTAGGCGCCGTCGTCCTGTCCCCGGACGGTACGACGGTGCTCGCCACCGGGCACAACGAGCGCGAGGCCACCGGCGATCCCACGGCCCACGCGGAGGTCCTGGCGATCCGGCGGGCCGCCGCGCGCCTCGGCGAGTGGCGGCTGACCGGCTGCACGCTCGTGGTCACCCTGGAGCCCTGCACCATGTGCGCGGGCGCGCTGGTGCAGTCCCGGGTGGACCGGGTGGTCTACGGCGCCCGGGACGACAAGGCGGGCGCCGCCGGCTCGCTGTGGGACGTGCTGCGCGACCGGCGGCTCAACCACCGCCCGGAGGTCGTCGAGGGCGTCCTCGCGGGGGAGTGCGCCGCCCTGCTCACGGCGTTCTTCCGGGATCGCTGAACACCGATTTCGAACCATGCCCCACCGTGCTGTAAGGTCTCCCTCGGTAGCGTGTCCGAGCGGCCGAAGGAGCTCGCCTCGAAAGCGAGTGTGGCGCAAGTCACCGAGGGTTCAAATCCCTCCGCTACCGCTTCCGAAAGGGCCTCGTCGCAAGACGGGGCCCTTTCCGCATACGCCCAAATCGCCTTGCGCGGCGGGCCGTTGGTCCCCGATAAAGGGGTGAACGTTACACTCGCCGCCGGCAGGCAGGGGCCCATCGGGCCATGGACACACGGGAGGGCCGCGGTGGCGGTGAACGCCAAGAAGATCGTTCTGTACGCGCTCGTGGTCTTCGTGCTGTACGTGATCATCACGGACCCGGCCAAGGCGGCCAGCTATGTCCAGATAGGGTTCGAGGGCATATCGGACGCGGCCAGGGCCATCGGTGACTTCATGACCTGGGCCGCCAACGGAGGAAAGAACTGAGGTACTCCGCATGATCCGCCACCTGGTCCTGTTCAAGCTCAACGAGGGCGTCGAGCGCGACGATCCGCGGGTCGCGGCGGGCGTGGCGGCCTTCCGGGCGCTGCCGGAGCGGATCGAGGAACTGCGTTCCTGGGAGTGCGCCTGGAACATCACCGACCGGCCGATCGCCTACGACTTCGCGATCAACTCGGCCGTCGAGGACACCGGTGCCCTCCAGCGCTATCTGGAGCACCCGGCCCACCAGGCGGGCGTCGCCCTGTGGCGCGAATTCGCCACGTGGGTGATCGCGGACTACGAGTTCTAGGCCCCCTTCCCGCCGAGCTCTCCCGAAGCCTCCCGCCGTGCAGGCGGGGGGCTTTCGTGCGTTCCACGCCCCAACTTGTCAATGTTTGAACACAACACGGCGTTATCCGGTGCTTGCACACAGTGCACATGTCTTGTGATGCTATGACCGCTTTTGACGGATGATTGACCGAAGAGGTGGCGTTGACCGTGCCGGCCAGTACTGCGCCGCCCCAGGAGGAGGCCCCCGTCCCCGCCTCTGTGCCCCCAGGGAAACGCCGCGGCGCGGACACCCGGGCCCTGACCCAGGTGCTCTTCGCCGAGCTGAAGGAGCTCGCCCCCGGCACTCCGGAGCACAACCGCGTGCGGGGCGCGCTGATCGAGGCGAACCTCCCGCTCGTGCGCTACGCCGCCGCCCGCTTCCGCTCCCGCAACGAGCCCATGGAGGACGTGATCCAGGTCGGCACCATCGGCCTGATCAACGCCATCGACCGCTTCGACCCGGACCGGGGCGTGCAGTTCCCGACCTTCGCCATGCCGACCGTCGTGGGCGAGATCAAGCGGTACTTCCGGGACAACGTCCGCACCGTGCACGTACCGCGCCGGCTGCACGAGCTGTGGGTGCAGGTCAACAGCGCCACCGAGGACCTGACCACGCTGCACGGCCGTTCCCCCTCCACCGCCGAGATCGCCGAGCGGCTGCGGATCAGCGAGGAGGAGGTGCTCAGCTGCATCGAGGCGGGCCGCTCGTACCACGCCACCTCCCTGGAGGCCGCGCAGGAGGGCGACGGGCTGCCCGGACTGCTGGACCGCATCGGCTACGAGGACCCGGCCCTGGACGGCGTGGAGCACCGCGACCTGGTCCGCCATCTCCTGGTCCAACTCCCCGAGCGCGAACAGCGGATCCTGCTGCTGCGCTACTACAGCAACCTCACCCAGTCGCAGATCAGCGCGGAACTCGGCGTCTCCCAGATGCATGTCTCGCGGCTGCTCGCCCGCAGCTTCCAGCGGCTGCGCTCGGCGAACCGCATCGACGCGTAACCGGTGACCACAACCGGGCCGTGGTCACGGCCGCCCCACAAGCGGTCCTCCGTATAACAGAGCCCCGGGCGCATACCGGGCAAGTCGGTGGTCGCACAGTGGGCGCACCGAAGCACACACCCGAACAGCTCTGCATCGCAAACCCGATCGAGCGCTCACCGCCGCGAGCGATTCGCTCACCAGGGCTGTTTCCTGAGTTGAGGACCCGAAAGCCCGTCAGACCCCTTTTATCCAGCGGTGATTCGGATCTTCCGTGTCGACATGTCTCTACAGCGCGTTGCCGACATGTGACATTCTGCGGAAGACGCGTTTGCCGGGGCCTCGGCACCGGTATTCAGGTGAAGGCTGCGTTGCTCGACTCGACGGCGCGGCCGCGACCGTCCCGCGACCCGAAGGGGGTGGCATGTCCGCAGAACAGGGCAGCTCGAAAGTGCTGACGCCCGCGAAGAGCGAGGCGGCGCCCAAGGAGCTCGACGCACTCGACGTCCTCGACGGCATCGAGGTCGTCACGTCCCTCGACGCCGTGCCGGCCCCGGCCACCCCGCCGACGGGCGAGGCCATCGACACCCGCACCCTGTCCCGCTCCCTGTTCCTGCGCCTGGCCGCGCTGGACGAGAACAGCCCCGAGCGCGCCTACGTCCGGGACACCCTGATCGAGCTGAATCTGCCGCTGGTCCGCTACGCGGCGGCGCGCTTCCGCTCGCGCAACGAGCCGATGGAGGACATCGTCCAGGTCGGCACCATCGGCCTGATCAAGGCGATCGACCGCTTCGACTGCGAACGGGGCGTGGAGTTCCCGACGTTCGCGATGCCCACGGTGGTCGGCGAGATCAAGCGCTTCTTCCGCGACACCTCCTGGTCGGTGCGGGTGCCGCGCCGCCTCCAGGAGCTGCGCCTGGCCCTCACCAAGGCCAGCGACGAGCTGTCGCAGAAGCTGGACCGCTCCCCCACGGTGACCGAACTGGCCGCCGTCCTCGGTGTCTCCGAGGAGGACGTGGTCGACGGCCTCGCGGTCGGCAACGCGTACACCGCCTCCTCGCTGGACTCCCCGGCCCCGGAGGACGACGGCGGCGAGGGCTCCCTGGCCGACCGGCTGGGTTACGAGGACACCGCCCTGGAGGGCGTGGAGTACCGCGAGTCCCTCAAGCCGCTGCTGGCCAAACTCCCGCCCCGGGAGCGGCGGATCATCATGCTGCGCTTCTTCGCCAACATGACGCAGTCGCAGATCGGCGAGGAGGTCGGCATCTCCCAGATGCATGTCTCCCGGCTGCTCACCCGGACCCTGGCCCAGCTGCGCGAGGGTCTGATCTCGGACTGAGGGTTCCCATCTGACGGAGCGTCAGCCACCATGGCCGGATGCTTCGTCACGGGACGCCACGCACGACGACATGGTCACCCGGCCGCCGGCGCGCCCTCGCGGGAGCCTCGGCGGCCGTCGTGTGCCTGGGCGCGGCCCTCGGGGCGTGCGCCGGTTCGGGCGGCGGGGGCGGCTATGTGGCGGTGGGCGGCGCGGGGCGGCCGGGCCCGGTCGACGCGAGCCCCACGGGATCGGTGACGATGGTCCCGCTGGACGGACCGAAGGGCGGGCGGACGACTTCTCCGGACACCGCCGACCCCCCGTCGGGCACCACCGGCTCCGGACCCGGTCCCGCGCAGGCCGACGGCAGCCCCGTACCGAGCAGCACGCCGGACCCGCCCTCCCCGACCGGCACCACCACAGGCGCGGGTGCGAGCCCGGGTGCGGGTGACGGTCGTACGACTCCCGCTCCCGCCCCACCGGACCCGACCCCCGCCCCCACCGCGCCGCCCGCGCCCGCCGCCCTCTCCTGGGGAGAGCCGGTGACGGCGGACGGGGATCAGCGGTGGTGCCAGAAGGTGACCGTGGACTTCCGGAACTCCGGGGGCACGGCGGTGCGTTCGGGGTCGGTGACGTTCGCGACGCACGTCATCGGGGCGCTCGGCATCGACTGGTCGACCGTGCGGACGTCCGAGGCGCTGCCGGTGCCGATCGGCGCCGGGGCGCACACGGGCCACACCTGGACGGTGTGCCTCGACGCCTGGCGCGTGCCACTCGGCATGCACATCGAGACGCGGGACCTGTCCGTCCAGTGGAAGTGATCGCCGGAGAAGGGGTGCCTCCTCCGGGTGCGCCGGTTACTTCAGCGCGAGCCAGGCGACACCGGCCACGACCACGAGGGCCACGATGACGCCGATGATCACGCCGACGCGCGGACCGGAGGAAGAGGGGGCGGCCGCCTGCTGCTGACGCCCCTGCGGAGCCTCGTCGACGAAGGCGCGGAACATCTGAGTGCTGCCGGCAGGGTCGTAATTGCCCTGGGGGCCCTGGGTGTTAGCCATGAGCCGAGACCTTAGCGAAGACGGGCCGGGGCACCCAAGTGGGGGGCCACCGGGACAGACGGGGACACCCTTCGCGCACCTCCCTGCATATTCACATCCGCAACGCTATGCCTTTGCCAAGGTTTTACGCAGGCAACCCTCCACTTATTTGCCTGTAGCAACCAATGGCCCTTATGGTTGCCCTAAGCAACGAATACGGGAGGTGTGATGGCCGAGCATGCGCAGTTTGACGAGCTTGCGCGTCAGCTCAGCGCCGTCGGCGCCGTGAAACGGGACCTCGTACGGGTACTGCCCCCCGAGTGCCCCGGGGGCTCGGCCGCCGTGCTGACGCTGCTCGGCCGACACGGCGACATGCGCATGAGCAAGCTCGCGGAGCTGCTGGCCGTCGATCTGTCGGTGACCAGCCGGCACGTCGCGCATGTCGCCGCACGCGGCTGGATCGAACGGCACCCGGACCCGGCGGACAAGCGCTCGCGCATCCTGCGCCTGACGCCCGCGGGCCAGGCGCAGCTGGACGAGCTGTCCCGGCGGACCTCTCAGCTGCTCGCCGAGCGGCTCGGTGACTGGACCGACGACGAGGTCGGCCAGCTCATCCGGCTGATGACCCGCCTGCGCTCGTCGTTCGGCGACTGCCGGTCCCCCGCGGCCCGGCCGCCCACCCCCGTAGTCGAAGAGACCACCCGTACACCCGCAAGCACGTAAGAAAAGGAAGCCCATGGCAACGACCACACCAGCCGGTGTGCGGGCTCACGCCAAGCACGGGGGAGGCTCCTCGGCGGGCGACGCCCCGATGTCCCACCGCCAGATCATGGAGGCGCTCTCCGGCCTGCTGCTGGGCCTGTTCGCCGCCATCCTGTCCTCCACGATCGTCACCAACGCACTGCCGACGATCATCAAGGACCTCGGCGGCGGCCAGTCCGCGTACACCTGGGTCGTCACCGCGGCCCTGCTGGCGATGACCGCCTCCGTGCCCCTGTGGGGCAAGCTGTCCGACCTGATGAGCAAGAAGGCGCTCGTCCAGATATCCCTGGTCATCTACGTGGCCGGCTCGATCATCGCCGGTCTCGCGCAGAACCCGGCGATGCTGATCACCGCCCGGGTGGTCCAGGGCCTCGGCGCCGGCGGTCTGTCCGCCCTGGTGCAGGTCATCCTGGCCGCGATGATCGCCCCCCGCGAGCGCGGCCGGTACTCCGGCTACACCGGCGCCACCTTCGCCGTCGCCACCGTCGGCGGCCCGCTGCTCGGCGGTGTCATCACCGACACCAGCTGGCTCGGCTGGCGCTACTGCCTGTTCGTCGGCATCCCCTTCGCGCTGATCGCGCTGGTCGTCCTCCAGAAGACCCTGCACCTGCCGCTCACCAAGCGCGAGGTCAAGGTCGACTGGCTCGGCGCCTTCTTCATCACCGCGGCCGCCTCGCTGCTGCTGATCTGGGTGACCTTCGCCAACGACAAGTACGACTGGCTGTCCTGGCAGACGTACGTGATGGTGGGCGGCACGCTCCTGCTCGCGGTGGCCTTCGTCTTCACCGAGACCAAGGCGGCGGAGCCGATCATCCCGCT
Organism: Streptomyces sp. NPDC093018; assembly: GCF_040684035.1. NCBI lineage: Bacteria > Bacillati > Actinomycetota > Actinomycetes > Kitasatosporales > Streptomycetaceae > Streptomyces > Streptomyces sp. NPDC093018. Next base: position 494,607 of record NZ_JBFBFF010000005.1, on the reverse strand, counting down.
GCGCCTGTTCCGCAACCGCACGATCTCGCTGGCCTCGGTGGCCTCGCTGTTCGTCGGTGTCGGCATGTACTCGGGCACCGTCTTCTTCTCCCAGTACTTCCAGCTGGCGCGGGACAAGTCCCCGACCATGTCCGGTGTGATGACCATCCCGATGATCGGTGGTCTGTTCATCTCCTCCATGGTCTCCGGGCGGATCATCTCCAACACCGGACGCTGGAAGAACTGGCTGGTCGCCGGCGGTCTGTTCCTCACCGCGGGGCTGTCCCTGCTCAGCCTGATGCGCTACGACACCCCCTACTGGCAGCTGTCCATCTACATGGCGCTCCTGGGCATCGGCGTCGGCATGATGATGCAGAACCTGGTGCTCTCCACGCAGAACCAGGTCGCCCCGAAGGACCTGGGCGCCGCCTCCTCCACGGTGAGCTTCTTCCGCTCCCTCGGTGGTGCGGTCGGCGTCGGCGTGCTCGGCTCGGTCATGTCGGACCGGATCAGCCACTACGCCGCGAACAGCATCGGCGAGCTCAGCCCGAAGGCCCGGATGGCCGCGGCCCAGGCCGTCGGCGGCGGCGAGCTGCCCGACATGAACAGCCTGCCCCTGCCGATCCGTCATTGGCTGGAAAGCGCCTACGGGCACGGCATCGCCGACGTCTTCCTCTACGCGGCGCCCTGCGCCCTGGTCGCCTTCGTCGTGGTGATGTTCATCAAGGAGGTCCCGCTGCGGACGACCGGCGCGCTGACCCAGGCCGCGCAGGAGAAGACGGGGACCGTGGAGAACACGCTGGAGAGCACTGTGGAGAACACCATGCGGAACGTGCCCGGTGAGCCCGAGCAGGAGCAGGTGCCCAGCCTGACCGCGCCCGCTCCGGTGCTCGGCGCCACCGAGGCGCTGGCCACCGCCACCGCGAGCGCGGCCCCGATGACGGCCGTGGCGACCATCGCCGAGCCCGGTTCGGGCGGCGACGGCACCCCGGTGCACGGCTTCGTCCGCGGCGCCGAGAGCGCCCCGGTCCCCCAGGCCGCGGTCACCCTGATCTCGCTGGCCGGCCGCCAGCTGGGCCGCTCCGTCGCCCAGGCCGACGGCTCCTACGCGCTGGCCGCCCCCGGCACCGGCAGCTATGTCCTGATCGCCGCCGCCGACGGCTACCAGCCGCAGGCCTCCACCGTCGTGGTGGGCGAGGAACCGCTGTCGTACGACATCCTGCTCAGCGGCACCAGCGGGCTGACCGGTGTGGTGCGGGCGAGCGGGAGCGCGCTGCCGGTCAAGGACGCCATGGTGATCGTCACCGATGTGCGCGGTGACCTGCTGGCCACCGCCGCCACCGGGGAGCAGGGCGAGTTCGGCTTCACCGACCTGGTGCCCGGACCGGTGACCGTCGCCGTCAACGCGGGCGGTTTCCGGCCGCGCGCCCTGCCCGTCGAGGTGGCCGCCGCCGGTATCACCCGGGTCGGCGTCGACCTGGACGCCGGCGCCCGCCTCCAGGGTGTCGTCAAGGCCCCGCACGGACCGCTGGCCGACGCCCGGGTGACCCTGGTCGACCAGGCCGGAAACGTGGTCGGCAGCGCCACCACGGGTACGGACGGCGCGTACGCCTTCACCGACCTGGACAGCGGCGACTACACCGTCATCGCGACCGGCTACCCGCCGGTGGCGACCGCGCTGACCGTCACCGGCACCGGTGCCGACGGTCACGACATCGAACTCGCCCACCCCGGCGAGTAGTTCCACCCGGCCCGTGGCAGGGCACGCTCCGAGCGGAGCTGCCCGGCGCCACGGGCCGGTTTCTCATGACCTATTTGCATGGCCTCGCAGGGAGAAAACGGGATGGGACTGACCGCGAAGATCCGTACGCGGGACGGGTGGGCCGTGTCGCACGCGGTCGTCACGGTGACCGACATGACCGGTACGCAGGTGCTGCGGGCCGAGGCGGACGCCGAGGGGGCCGTACGGGACACCACCGAGCTGGCCCCGGGGGCGTACACCGTGATCGTGACCGCCGTCGGGTACGCGCCGGCCGCGTCCAGCGCGATCGTCACCGCGAGCGGCCGCGCCGAGATCGGCGCCGTGACCCTGGCCCGGCAGGGCGGCACCGAGCTGCCCCCGCCCGGCCCCTGGACCATCGACCCGGCGCACTCCTCGGTCGCCGCGGTCGCCCAGCACCTGGGGATCTCCAGCGTGCACGGCCGGTTCACGGAGTTCGGCGGCACCATCGAGATCGCGCCGGACGACATCGCCAAGTCCCGGGTGGAGGCGGTGATCAGGGCCGGGTCGATCGACACCGGCAACGGCATGCGCGACACGCATCTGCGCTCCGGTGACTTCCTCGACATCGAGAACCACCCGGAGATCACCTACCGCTCCACCGGGCTGACCCAGGCCGGTTCGGACCGCTGGACCGTGCACGGCGAACTCGCCCTGCACGGCGTGGTCCGCGAGGTGGACCTGGACCTCGCCTACCTCGGCACCGGCGCCGACCCGTGGGGCGGCACCCGCGCCGCCTTCCGGGCCACGGCGGAGCTGCACCGCGAGGACTTCGCGATGAACTACAACCAGGTCCTCCAGGCCGGTATCGCCGCCATCGGCACCACGCTGAAGGTCCAGCTGGACATCCAGGCGGTGCAGGGGGACAGCCTGCCGACCGGCTGATCCACGGCACGGGAAGAGCCCGCCGACCGGATGCCGGCCGGCGGGCTCTTCCGTGCGCTGCGCCGGCTAGTTGTCCGTCGCGCCCACGATGCGCCGGGCCAGATCGCGGAGCTTCACGTTCTCCCGCTGGGAGGCGCGCACCAGGCTCTCGAAGGCGGCCTGGGCGTCGATGTCCAGGCGTTCCATCAGGATGCCGGTGGCCTGCCCGATCAGGTCCCGGGTGTGCATGGCCGCGGTCAACTGCTCGCGTACCGTCACGGAGTTCAGGGCGAGGCTCACATGCGCGGTGAACAGCCGGCCGAGCCGGGCCGCCGCCTCGTCGAAGGCGCCGGGCTCCCGGGAGTAGGCGGTGAGCACCGTCAGCCGGCGCCGGTCGGCGCGCAGCCGCATCGACAGCACCGAGCGCAGCTCCTGCGGTTCGCCGTCCGCGCCGCCGCTGTCCGCCACCCGCACCACCGGCGCGTCCCACAGGCGCTCCCAGTGCGGCAGGTCGGGGGTGCCGGCCGCGCGCACGATGTCATGGCTCCAGGCGACCGTGCGCCGGCTCTCCCCCCGCTCGATCTCGCAGACCCCGGCGTGTTCGGCGCCGGGCAGCAGATGCACCGCGAGCCGGACCGCGGTGTCGAGGGTGGCGCCGGGGGAGGCGCTCTCGTGCAGCTCGCGGGCGGCCGCCGTCAGGGCCTCGGCCAGATCGAGGGCGCCGGGGGAACGGGTCGCCTCGACGACGTCGTACGCGGAAAAGTCGTACGAGGGGGAGTCGGGCACAGAAAAGTCGGACGCAGCCACCACGAACCTCTCGGATGACATGACCGTGCGGCCATGCGCAGGAGAGCTCCGCAGCACATTCCCGACTGCGAGCACAGGACAGAAGAACTTTAGCTGCTCCATTGCGGTGAAGTGACCTTCCTCCGGTGCCGCTCGCGGCGGCCGGGAGCGTTCTAGGCTGCGGCCATGGCACCCAACATCGCGACGAACACCCGTGTCTCCCTGGCCGAGCTGCTGGACTTCGTACGACCCCGCCACCGGGCGCTGCTGATCACCCGCCGCGCCGACGGCTCCCCGCAGGCCTCCCCGCTGACCTGCGGGGTGGACGACTCGGGCCGGATCGTGGTCTCGACGTACCCGGAGCGGGCCAAGACCCGCAACGCCCAGAGGGATCCGCGGGTGAGCCTGCTCGTGCTCAGCGACGACTGGAACGGCCCCTGGGTGCAGGTCGACGGCACCGCCGAGGTCGTCGGCGCCCCCGACTCGGTGGAGCCGCTGGTCGAGTACTACCGGAACATCGCCGGTGAGCACCCCGACTGGGACGAGTACCGGGCGGCCATGCGCAAGCAGGGCAAGTCGATCATCCGGGTGACGCCCGAGCGCTGGGGGCCGGTGGCGACCGGGGGGTTCCCGGCGCGGCTGGTCGGCGGGGAGTGAAGGACCGGCGGGGGCTCCGGTCCCCTTCGGGTCGGGGAGGGCTCAGCCCCGTTCGACCATCGCCTCGATGCCCGCGATCAGCAGGTCCAGGGCGAAGGTGAAGTCACGGCCCATCAGCTCGGCGACCGTGCCCCGGCCGCGGGCCTCCATGATCTGCCGGGACTCCTGCACGAAGTCCGCGGTGTGCGGGTCCTGCCGGACCGAGTTCCTGGCCTGCTGGTAGTAGTCGTCCGCGGTCAGCCCGGAGTCCGCGATCCGGCCCATGAACTGGGCCTCCTTCGTGCCGAAGCCGTACACGAACTGGAAGACGGCCGAGATCGCGCCCATCACCCGGTGCGCGGGCAGCCCGGAGCGGCCGAGGGTGCGCTGCACGCTGCGGGAGAAGTCCAGCGAGTGGGGGCCGATGTTCAGGTACTGGCCGGCCAGCCGGGACAGCCAGGGGTGGCGCACCAGCAGGCCCCGGTACTCGGCGGCCAGCGCCCGCAGCCGCTCCCGCCAGTCGGCCGCGTCGTCCTCGGCGGGCAGGCGCAGTTCGCCGTAGGCCGCGTCCAGGGCGAGTTCGAGCAGGTCGTCCTTGGTGTCGACGTACCAGTACAGGGACATCGCGCTGACGTTCAGCTCGCCGGCGAGGCGGCGCATGGAGAACTTGGCGAGGCCCTCGGCGTCCAGGAGGCGCACGGACGCGGCGGTGATCCGCTCCCGGTCGAGACCGGAGGGCTGTCCGCCGCGACCGCCGCGCCGGGGCTTCTCCTGGAGCCACACGCTGTCCCGCGCCGTCCGCCCCGCCGTCTTCGCCACCGGCGCACCTTCCTCTGTTTCCGGCCAGTCGGAGCCCATCGAGGCCACTGCCCGGGAGGCCAGGGGTCGGCCGGCGCGGGGGCGCGGGCCCGCATCCCTGAGCCGTTACCCACATCCCCCGGCTCTTAGGCGCGGCCCGCTCCGCCGTTTCCTCTCAGTTTCCTGTGCGCTGGGTGAGGTCGTAGAAGGTGGCCGAGCCCACGGTCACCTTCTTGAAGTTGCTCTGGACCCAGGAGCTGATCTGTGAGCCGGTGCCGCTGTCGCCACCGCGCCCGGCGCCCTCGCCGCCGCGGCCCATGCCACCGCCCCTGCCACCGCCGTCGATGAAGTAGTGGATCCGGCCGTCGGCCACGTACTTCTTGAACTGGGCGAGCGTCGGGGACGGGTCGGTGCCGTTGAAGCCGCCGATCGCCATCACCGGGTCACCGGTGGCGAGCTGGTAGCTGGCCGCGTTCTGCGAGCCGATGGACGCGGCGACCCAGGTGTACCGGGAGGCGTCCTTCTTCAGCAGCTTCTTGGCCGCCGAGCCGACCTGGGTGCCGTTCAGCAGACCGCCGAAGCCGCCGGCGCCGCCGCCCTCACCGGTCCGGGCACCGCCCGGGAAGCCGCCGGCGAGGTCGCCGCCGAGGCCCGGGAACCCGTTCCCGTTCTGCCCGCCCGGCATGCCCTGACCACCGGGCATTTCCTGGCCGCCGGGCATTCCCTGGCCGCCCGTCGACCCCTGGCCGCCGGGCATGCCGCCGCCGCCGAAGCCGCCCGGCATGCCCTCGCCGCCGAACCCGCCCTTCGCGCCGCCGGACCGGCCGCCCGGGAACCGGCCGCCGCCGAAGCCCATCATGCTCGCGCCCGCCGGGCCCGCCGTCGGGATGGCGCCCTCGTGCCCGGTGTCCACCGTGCTCAGGGTGTAGGCGGTGGGACCGGCCAGCGCGGCGATGACGGCCACGGCCGCCGCACCGAGCGCGAGCGGCCGGGTGAGGCGCCCGGCGAAGATGATCCCGAGGGCCGCCACCAGGCCGCCGACCAGGACCAGCCACTTCAGCCAGGGCAGATAGGTGGGCGTGCGGTTGAGCAGCACATACCCCCAGGCCGCGGCCGCCACCACGGAGGCGGCGAGCGCGAGCGCCGCCCACACCCGCCCGCGCCGCTCCCACAGCAGCCCGGCGCCCATGCCGATGACGGCGGCCAGGTAGGGGGCGAGGGCCACGGTGTAGTACTGGTGGAAGATGCCCGCCATGTAGCTGAACACCGCCATGGTGGTCACCAGGGAGCCGCCCCAGACCAGGAGCGCGCCGCGGGTGACCGAGGTACGCCGGTACCGCCGGGTCGCCACCAGCCCCGCGACCAGCAGGATCAGCGCGGCGGGCAGCAGCCAGGAGATCTGGCCGCCGACCTCGGAGTTGAACATCCGGTCCCAGCCGGTCGACCCCCACATCCCGCCGCCACCGCCGGGACCGCCGCCGCCGGGGGCCCCGCCCCCGCCGACGCTGCCGGTCTCCTCGCCGTTCAGCCGCCCGAACCCGTTGTAGCCGAAGGTCAGTTCCAGGAAGCTGTTGTGCTGCGAGCCGCCGATGTAGGGGCGGGACGCGGCCGGCCACAGCTCGACGATCGCCACCCACCAGCCCCCGGACACCACCAACGCGAGGGTGGCGGCGGCCAGTTGGCCGAGGCGCTTCTTCAGCGGGACCGGCGCGCACACCGCGTACACCACGGCGAGCGGCGGCAGGATCAGGAACGCCTGGAGCGTCTTGGCGAGGAAGGCGAGACCGATCGCGGCCCCGGCCCACACCAGCCACCTGGTCCGGCCGTCCTCCAGCGCCCGTACGACGAGGTAGCAGGCCCCCGACATCAGCAGGGCCAGCATGGCGTCCGGGTTGTCGAACCGGAACATCAGCGCCGCGACCGGGGTGAGCGCGAGCACCGCGCCCGCGAGCAGACCGGCCGCGGGGCCGCTCCGGCGGCGCACCGCGGCGTACACGACGGCCACGGTCGCCACGCCCATCAGCACCTCGGGCGCGAGGATCGCCCAGGAGTTCACGCCGAAGATCCGCACCGACAGCTCCATCGGCCACAGCGAGGCCGGGGGCTTGTCGACGGTGATGGCGTTGCCCGCGTCCAGCGAGCCGAAGAACAGCGCCTTCCAGGACTTGCTGCCCGCCTGGACGGCCGCCGCGTAGAAGGAGTTGGCGTAGCCGGAGGCGCTCAGGTTGTACAGGTAGAGCAGCAGGGTCGCGGCGAGCAGCCCGAGGAAGGCGGGGCGTGCCCAGCGGGGGTCCTCGGGGCGGCCGCGCCACAGGCGGTGCGGGAGGGAGGGCGGCCGGGACGCGGCTTCCGGTGCGGCCGCCGGGGGCGGTGATCCTGGCGGGCCCCAGCCGGTCGTGCCGTCCGGCCCCTCGTTCGCGTCGGGCGGGCGGTCGTAGGAGGTGCTCATCGGGACCCTTCGGGGGCGTCGGTGTCGTACGGCTGCCGCTGGTCCGGGAACACCCAGGCGCGGAAGAGCAGGAACCGCAGTACGGTCGCGGCGAGGTTGGCGGTGACGAGGACCGCCAGTTCGGTGGAGTGCGCGGGACGGCCGCCGGCCGCGTCGAGGGCGGCCAGGGAGCCGCTGGTCAGGGCGAGTCCGATGGCGAAGACCACCAGGCCCTGCGCCTGATGGCGGACCGCGCCGCCCCGGCCGCGCACCCCGAAGGTGAGCCGGCGGTTGGCGGCCGTGTTGGCGACGGCCGAGACCAGCAGCGCGAGACCGTTGGCGAGCTGCGGCCCGCAGAACTCCCGGAAGCCGCTGTAGAGCAGCAGATAGCAGAGGGTCGACAGGACGCCGATCGCGCAGAAGCCGATCAGCTGCCGGGCCAGGCCCTTCGGCACCCCGGTCAGCTCGCGGTCGCGCGGGTCGTCGCCGAACGGCCGGGCGAGCAGGTCGAGCGGCAGCGAACCGGTGGCGAGCGCCCGGCCGATCCGCCAGACGCCCTTGAGGTCGTCGGTCGCGGTGCGCACGATGTGCACGGTGGAGTCGGGATCGTCCACCCAGTCGACCGGCACCTCGTGGATCCGCAGCCCGGCCCGCTCGGCGAGCACCAGCATCTCGGTGTCGAAGAACCAGCCGGTGTCCTCCACCAGCGGCAGCAGCACCCGGGCCACATCGCCTCTGATCGCCTTGAAGCCGCACTGCGCGTCCGAGAAGCGGGCCTGGAGCGAGCCGCGCAGGATCAGGTTGTACGCCCGGCTGATCAGCTCGCGCTTGGGGCCGCGCACCACCCGGGAGGAGCGGGCCAGCCGGGAGCCGATCGCGAGGTCCGAGTGACCGGAGATCAGCGGTGCGACCAGCGGCAGCAGGGCGTTGAGGTCGGTGGAGAGATCGACGTCCATATAGGCGAGGACCGGCGCCTCGGACGCGGACCACACGGTGCGCAGCGCCCGGCCGCGGCCCTTCTGCTCCAGCCGTACGACGCCCACCCCGGGCAGCTCGGCCGCCAGCCGCGCCGCGACCAGGGGGGTGGTGTCGGTGGAGGCGTTGTCCGCGATCGTGATGCGGAAGGCGTAGGGGAAGGTGCGCGTCAGATGCTCGTGCAACCGGCGGACACACGGCTGGAGGTCCTGTTCCTCGTTGTAGACGGGGATCACCACGTCCAGGACGGCCCTGCCGGCGGCCGAGACCGGCAGGTGCTCCCGGGCCGGCAGCGTGCCGGGGGGCGAGTCGGGAGAAGAGTCGGTTCGCATGGAACCGACTCTTGTCAGGTGCCCTGTCGCATCGATGTGGTGATGCTGTGGTACGGCTGTGAGTGTGAAGTGGCTTGATATGCAGGGGAGTTGGTGTCATCCAAGCAATCGGGGCCGGGGACGGACCGGGTGCCGAGCGCGGGCAGGCGCAGGGTGAACACCGTCCTCCCGGGCGCGCTCTGCACGCTCACCGAGCCGTCGTGCGCCGTCGCCACGGCCTGCACGATGGCGAGCCCGAGCCCGGTGGAGCCGGTGGCCCGCGTCCGCGCCGAGTCCCCGCGCGCGAACCGCTCGAAAACATGCGGCAGCAAATCAGCGGGAATTCCCGGCCCGTTGTCCTCGATGTCCACGCACACCCAGGGCCCCTGTCTGCGCACCCGCGCGGTGACGGTCGTACCGGGCGGGGTGTGGCGCTGGGCGTTGGCCAGCAGGTTGACCAGGACCTGCTGGAGCCGGGCGGAGTCGGCGCGGACCGGTGCGGGTTCGTCGGGCAGCGCGAGCCGCCACTCGTGGTCCCGGCCGGCCGCGCGGGCGTCGCTGACGGTGTCCACGACGAGCGGCACCAGATCGGTCCGCCCGAACTCCAGGGGGCGGCCGGCGTCCAGGCGGGCGAGCAGCAGCAGGTCCTCCACCAGCAGGGTCATCCGTCCGGCCTCGGACTCGATCCGCCCGAGGGCGTGCCGGGTGTCGGGGCCGACCTGTTCATGGCCGCGCCGGGTCAGTTCGGCGTAGCCGCGGATGGAGGACAGGGGGGTGCGCAGTTCATGGCTGGCGTCGGCGACGAACTGCCGTACCCGCGTCTCGCTCTGCTGCCGGGCCTCCAGGGCGCCGTGCACATGGTCGAGCATCCGGTTCAGCGCGGCGCCGACCTGCCCGACCTCGGTGTGCGGATCGCACTCGGCGTCCGGGACGCGCTCGCTGAGGTTCACCTCGCCGGTGTGCAGGGTCAGTTCGGAGACGCGGGTGGCGGTGGCGGCGACCTTGCGCAGCGGGCGGGTGGCCACGCCGACGATGACGGTCCCGGCGAGGCAGGCCGCGAGCAGCCCGGCGGCGGTGACACAGACCTCGACGAGGATCAGGGTGTTGATGATGCCGTCGGTGTCGTCGGTCGGTATGGCGACGTAGAAGGAGCCGTTGGGCCCGGTGACGTACTCGGCGCGGTAGCTGCCGAGGCCGGGCAGGTCGAGGGTGTGCGCACGGAGGTCCTCGGGCACGGTGCCGAGGGCCGTGAGCTGGTCCCCGTCGAGATCCTGGGCGCTCATGTACGGCGCGGACTTCGACTTGCGGCCCACCTTGCCCTCGGTCGCGGTGCCGTCGCTCACCACGGCCACGACCGTGTACTGCGGCTGCGGGCCCAGGGCGACGAACTGGTCCAGCCCGATGCCCGCGGGTGCCTGTGCGCCGGCCGGCACGCCGGGCCCCTTGCCCTGCCCCGGCGGGGCGAAGACACCGGAGGCCCGCTTGCCGACCTCGTCCAGCCGGCCGTCCAGCTGCGCGTACAGATGCGAGCGCAGGGCCAGGGTCGTCACGGTGCCGATCACCGCGCAGACGACGGCGATCAGGACGACGGAGGCGACGACGAGACGGGTGCGCAGGGTACGGGGGGAGGAAGTCCGCGGGGAGCGGATCCGGGGGGAGCTGGGCGAGGCGGAGCTGGGCGAGGCGGAGCTGGGCGAGGCGGAGCTGGGCGGGCGCGGGGTGGACCCGCGCGCCGGGCTCGACCGGGGTGCGGGTCGGGGCCCGGACGGTCCGCTCATCACACGGCGGGCTTGATCAGGTAACCGGCGCCGCGCCGGGTGTGGATCATCGGCTCGCGTCCGGCGTCGAGCTTCCGGCGCAGGTACGAGATGTACAGCTCGACCACGTTGGCCTGGCCGCCGAAGTCGTACGACCAGACGCGGTCCAGGATCTGCGCCTTGCTGAGCACGCGCCGCGGGTTGCGCATGAGGAAGCGCAGCAGCTCGAACTCGGTGGCGGTGAGGTGGATGGAGTCGCCGCCCCGGGTCACCTCGTGGCTGTCCTCGTCCAGGGTGAGGTCGCCGACGACGAGCACGGACTCGGAGCGCCGGTCGGTCGCCCCGGACCTGCGGATCAGTCCGCGCAGCCGGGCGACGACCTCCTCCAGGCTGAACGGCTTGGTCACATAGTCGTCGCCGCCCGCGGTGAGCCCGGCGATCCGGTCCTCCACCGCGTCCTTGGCGGTGAGGAACAGCACGGGCACGTCCGGCAGTTCACGGCGCAGCCGGCCGAGGACGGCCAGTCCGTCCATGTCCGGCAGCATCATGTCGAGGACGACGGCGTCGGGGCGGAACTCGCGGGCCGTCTGGAGGGCCCCCTGACCGTCCGTCGCGCTTCTGATCTGCCAGCCCTCGTAGCGAAGGGCCATGCTCAGCAGTTCGGTGATCGACGTCTCGTCGTCGACCACCAGCACGCGGACGGGGCTCCCGTCCGGCCTCAGCAGTTCGGTGCGCCCCTGGGGCGAGGTCGTGGTCATGGCGGCCACACTGTCGGGGCCCTCTGAGAGGAGTGTTTCACCAGTCTTGGTTTTTCCTGAGAAACACACAGCCACCACTCAGACAACGCCTGGGTGACCCCTCAGAACAGCCCATCCTGCTCCTGGGGGAACTCACGTACGGGCAGGGCGAGTTCATCGCCTTCCCTCAGCATGGGCACGAGTCCCCACCCCCGTATCAGCCGGGTGTCGAGCACGACGACCCCGCGGCCGCGCACCGCCAGATGAAGATCGGGTCCGGCGGCCGCGACCAGCTCCCCGCCGACGGCACCACCGGGGACGAGCTCGGTCACCTCACCGAAGGCGGCGGGTACGCCTTCGAGCCCGAAGGCCCGCACCTGGTCGACGACCTCGCAGGGCTCGGCCCGCAGCGACTCCGGCCACCGGTCGAGCGCGACGGCCCGCCGGTGCAGCGCGCGCACCTCGGCCGCCCGCTCCTCCGCCGTCCCCGGCAGTCTCGCCCGCACCGCCCGCTTCTCGGCGTACGCGATCCGGTCCGGCACCCCCAGCGCGGCCCGCAGCATCTCCTCGGTACGCCGCGCCGCCATCAGGGGCCCGGTCCCGAGCCAGCTGAAGCAGATCGCGCCCTGCTCCAGCAACCGCGCCGGCCCCCGCTCGACGGCCGTGATGCCGACCTTGACCAGGCCGGGTCCGAACCAGGCGAGATACACCCGGTACGGCCGGGGGTCGTCGGCGATCGTGTCGGCGGCCACGGAGTGCGCCCGGTCGAGCCGCGCGCACTCCTCACACCGGGCGCCGGTGCCGCGCCCCGGCACGACCGCCCGCACCGGGCACGCGTGCCCCCGCGCCCCCACGCAGATACGCCCGCCCCCCTCCGGCACGGCGAACCCGACCCGCTTCCCCCACGCCAGCGCGCTGCCCCGCCCGCCCTCCCAAGCGAGCACGAGCCCGTCGCCGGACCAGCGAAGCCCGGAGCATCTCCACATCTGTGCCATCACTCATGAGGGTAGGGGGTGGGTCTGACAGCGGCGGGGGAGGCGGGGACGGGATGCGGTGGGCGAAGGCCCGAGGCCGCGATGCCCTGCATCCGGCACCGCACGGGGCCACCGGTGGGCGGCGGTGGGCGCCGGAAAATCCGAGCGTCGCCGTCGGGGCGCGGGATAGCCTCCCCTGGCGTCTCCCCTGGCGTCTCTCCGGGAGCCGGTTCCGCGAGCGTGGGAGGTACCAGCGTTGGCAGGCCGTTCCGCCGCCGCCCGCCCGGCCGGGCTCGTCGGGCTTCTTCTCGCCCTGGCGGCCTCGGAGTTCGGGGACAAGCTGGTGCAGGTGGCGTACGCGCTGATCGCGGTGCGCGCGGGTTCGACGACCTTCCTCGCCGCCGTACTGGCCGCCCAGACGATCCCGGTCCTGGCCCTGACGCCACTCGTCAGCTCCCGGGGGTGGATCCGCTCGCGGACGGCGTGGCGGGCCGGGCTGATCGGGCAGGTGGCGGCGTTCGCCGTCGCGGCCGCGGTGGCGGACCACCGGATCGCCGTCCTGGCCTGCATTCTCGTCGCCGCGTCCTGCGAGGCCCTGACGATGCCGTTCTCCCGCTCTCTCCTGCACGCCCTCAGCGACGGGCGGCAGGCCGAGCTGGCCAGGTGGTGGAGCGTCTCGAAGGCGGGGGCCGGCGCCGCGGGCATGGTGCTGGCCGGTGCGGTGGTGGCCCTGTCCGGTGCGGAGTCGGCCTTCGCCCTGAACGCCGTCACCTTCCTGCTGGTGCTGGCCGTGGCCTGGTCGCCGCGGATCCCGGAGGAGGGTACGACCGGCAGCCGTAGCGCCACCGCGGGGTTCGGCCGCCTGCTGGCCCCGGGCGCGTTCGGCCCCCTCGGCCTCCTCTGCGTGACCGCCATGCTGATCACCACCAGCCTGGAGGGCGTGTCGGGCCCCTTCATGCTGGCCCGGACGCCGGGTTACGACGCCCACGGGCTCGGCGTGGTGATGGCCTGCTGGGCCGTGGCCTCCATGATCGCGGCGGCGGCAACCCCCCGCCGTGTCACCGGCATTCGCGCGCTCCTCCCTCTGTCCAACCTGCTGGTGGCCCTCGCGATCGGTCTCCCGAGCCTCGGTCTCCCCTTCTGGTCGGCCACCGTCGCCTTCGCCCTGGGCGGCATCGGGAACGGCGTCTTCAACCTCCTCCTCACCCGTGTCATCTGGTCGGGTGTCCCGGCCGCGGGCCAGCCCCATGCCTGGGCCGCGTTCAACTGGCTCCTGAACGCCTCCCTGTTCCTGAGCTTCGCGGTGGGCCTCTTCCTCCACCCCCGGCACACCCCGGCCCTCCTGGCGACTGCCGCGGCGCTCTGCCTCGTCGCGGGCTGCGCCTATCTGTCGGCCCTGGCCCGGACCCGCAAGGCGGCCCGCGTCATCGCCTGAGCCGGGGACGACCGCCGTTTCACCGGCTTACCGCTCATCGCCGAATGAACGGCGGCACTCGGCGGAGAGGGTGACGCTCGCGGCAACACAGATTACTTGTGCATGGTGCGGCCCACCGAATGTGCCACTTTGACTGTGACGCTGCTCCGCACGATATTCGAGCCCCGCGGCTCGGAACCCGAGGGGAAAGAACCTTGCGCAGAATCCAGCGAATTCTGATCGCCGCCATCGCAGTGGGAAGCTTCACCGCTGCGGGCATGGGAGTTGCCTATGCGGGCGACTCGAACAGCCACAACTCGAACAGCTACAACGGTCCGATGTACACGTTCCTCGGACTCAACCTCCTGGGCGGCCAGACTCCGCAGACCCCCCAGACCCCTCAAACGCCGCAGACCCCCCAGACGCCGCAGACTCCTCAGACCCCGCAGCGCATCGACCCCGGGCAGTCGACCGAGGGACGGGGCGGCCAGGGCACCGCGCAGACCCCGAACACCCCCAACACACCGAATACTCCGAACACTCCGGGTGGCGGCGCCAACACTCCGAACACGCCTAACACCCCCAACACTCCGAATACCCCCAACACGCCCAACACCCCGAATACCCCTAACACTCCGAACACGCCCAACACCCCGAATACGCCCAACACCCCCAACACTCCCAACACCCTGGGCCTTCTAAGCCTTCTGAATGCCTTGCTGTAGTCGGCGGGTGGGGCGTTGCATCGGCCCCTGGATGCCGAGGTGATCGGCGATTCGGTGAGCCGGGTCTTGGGCGGCTGTTTCGTCAGCCGTCGAGGCGCCCAGACATGAGGAAGCCGCGCAAACGCTGCTGCGCGGCTCCATCATGCTGTTGAGCGATGTCAGCCTGGCGTGTTCGGGGTGTTGGGTGTGTTGGGCGTGTTCGGAGTGTTCCCGCCGCCACCCGGGGTGTTCGGAGTGTTGGGCGTGTTCGGAGTGTTCGGGGTGTTCCCGCCGCCACCCGGGGTGTTCGGAGTGTTGGGCGTGTTCGGAGTGTTCGGAGTGTTCCCGGC
>NZ_JBFBFF010000005.1:32454-480017 GCF_040684035.1 Streptomyces sp. NPDC093018 | reverse complement strand
GCCACCGCCCGGGGTGTTCGGAGTGTTGGGGGTATTGGGCGTGTTGGGCGTGTTCGGGTTGTGGCCACCGCCGCCCGGGGTGTTCGGGGTATTGGGCGTGTTCGGAGTGTTCGGGGTGTTCCCGCCACCGCCCGGGGTGTTCGGAGTGTTGGGGGTATTGGGCGTGTTGGGCGTGTTCGGGTTGTGGCCACCGCCGCCCGGGGTGTTCGGGGTATTGGGTGTGTTCGGAGTGTTCGGGGTGTTCCCGCCGCCACCCGGGGTGTTCGGAGTGTTGGGCGTGTTCGGTGTGTTCGGGGTGTTGTGCCGGTGGTGGGGGCGCGGTGGGGGCGGCTTGCTGACGGAGTGCACCACCGCGTCGTGGTGTGTCGCGGGCGCGGCCTCGGCGCCGGCGACGCCGACGGTTCCGGCGAGGAGCGCGGCGGCACAGGAAGCCCCTGCTATGCGGGCGACTCGATTTCGAGCGGTAAACATGGGAACCTCGCTATCAGTCGTTGAGGGGTCGAGATCTGCGGCGTTCGAAAGGCCGAGGATGAGATACCAGAGCGCGCCTTCAGTTTTCGACGGAATTCGCAGTCCGGTCACCACCCACATCGCTCGGATGAATAGCATCGAGACTGTCCACGACGATCACAGGCGGCGGGTCCGCCGGCACGGGCACCTGAATGAGAATGGGAACGAAGACGACGTCACCGTGCCTGAACTCGGCTTTTTTCGAGAACCGGTAGCAGACGACCGCACCGGGGTCTCTGCGCGTCTCATAACACCGGAGCGCCGACTTCGCATTCGCGTTCGCCTGTGCACCCTTCGACAGTGCGCTTGCCTCACTCGCATAGGGACCCAATACGCCTGCCGCCAAGAGTGAGAACACGGCTGTTGCGAGCCAGACGCCGCGCAACATCGCCTTCCGCATCCTCACCATCCTGGAAATCGCCAGCACAGGATCCACCTATCAGCGCACAGAGATACACCGGCATCCAGCGCACGACATGTTCCAAGACTCAGCGACCGGGGTTCGGCTGAACAAGAGGCAGAACTACCGACACCGTGGGCGGAAACGCCCACAGCCGCAGGGCGCGTCAGCCGGGAGGTTCGCCCGCTCCGTCGCGCAGCAGGGCCAGGCGTACCAGGTCGGCCCGGCGGTGGCAGCCGGTCTTGCCGCGCAGCCGGTCGAGGTGCGTGTGAACGGTGTGCTCACTAATATTCAACTTGGCGGCGATTTCCCGGTCGGTGGCACCACTCGCGATGAGTTGCAGGATCTGCCGCTCCCGATGCGTAATGCGAGTGTGCTGCTCGCGTAGGGACTGATCCCTCAATCTCGTGGAGAAATAAATATCCCCGGAGGCGACGGCACGGACCGCCGCCAGCAATTCGACTTCCCCGCTGCGCCGGCTCAAATACCCGCTGGCACCCGCTTCGATGAAGAAGAAAAGCTCGGTCTGCGTCTCGGAGGCCGACAGAATGATCGCGGCTTGGCCCTGCTGACGCAGTCGGGCGATAAGACGGGCCATTTCCTCGACAGGCGCCTGAAGGTTCACCAGGACGACGTCCGCGGCCCCCGTCTCGGTGTCCTCGCTCCCCTTGCCGGAGGCGACCCTCCGCATGTCCGGCGCGGTGTCGATCACCTGCTCAAGGCCTCGCCGTAGCAAGGGACAGTCGGAGACGACTGCTACGGCTACACGCACCGGATGTGGGCTCATCGAGGTTCCTGGTCGGCTGGGTGCCACGATCGCATCACTCTCAGAATCCCCGCTCCCCGCCTCCTCGGCATGCCGAGGAGGCCCATCGGGGTCGAGCGCCTCAGCTTTCCCTCAAATAAACAGCGTTCACCTGCCGGGCCGGACCGATCGGGGCGAGCGTTCTGGCACACGCCGTCTCTCAGGGGGAGAGAGGACGAAAGGACGATCCGGGGGCCGAACACTCGATGGCGATCACCAGACGATCCGTCCGCCTGGCCCTTTCCGCGTGTGCCGCCGCGCTGGCGACGACCAGTTGCGGCAGCCCCGGCCATCACGTCACAGCTCCGCCACCTCCGGCCCACCCCGCCCGGGTCACCGCGCCCCAGGTCCCTACCCCGTCGACCGACACGGCTCCCACCCCGTCCGTCCACCAGCTCCCGCTGACCGGCTCGGACGGCATCGAGGTCCTGGCCAGCGGCACCGCGGTCAAGGGCGACGCCACCTACCCGATCCCGGGCGGGATCAAGACGGGCAGAACCCTGGCGATCGCGATCAACTGCGAGGGCCCGGGCCGGCTCGCCGTCCAGGTACGGTCCGGCGGTGTCTCCTTCCCCTTGCGATGCGAGAAGGACAAGGTCCTGCCCTCGATGAACGAGATCCAGATGCCCCGGACCCACTCCACCGGCTCCCTGCGCTTCACCGCGGACCCGGGCGTGACATGGTCCTTCGCGCTCGGCTGGAACCCGAATCCACCCGAGCGGCGGTGACCGCTGCCGCCGTACATCTCCAAAAACGCCAGAGGCCCCGGATCTCTCCGGGGCCTCTGGTCTGATGTGCACTCGGCAGGATTCGAACCTGCAACCTTCTGATCCGTAGCTCTATGTGGATCGGTCGGTGACGGTCAAACCGGTCTGGTTACGGGCTTGAGGGGGTGCTGATGGGCAACGATTGGTTGCTGTGGTTGCTGTACTTCGCTGCTGTACTGCGTCGGCGCCGAGCAACCTTGGGCGTACGCCTGCACACCCACCCATGCAGTGATCGTCGCGGCGCGTCCCATGAGGAACGAGCCAGCTCCCACCATGGGCGCAGTGGCAGTCGTGGTTCCCCTCGCAGTTCTTTGAGTAGGCTCTTCCTGGACAGGGGTGAGTGGATCCATCTCATCCTTTCCGGGGCAGCTCGAACGAGTTGCGCTGGTCGGCCCCATCCGTCACGTCTCCCCAGACCCGGATGGGGCCTTCTTCAGGCCACGAAAGCTAGCAGGGCGCGCGCAGGCTTCCGCTCCTTTCGAGAAGCCCTCTGGCCTGGTGCCGACCACACTCAAGATGTGTACACCGTGTCCGCCTGTAGACCCGTCTACAGGCCCCTGATCTGCACGTATGCCTGGTTACGACCACCGCAGAAAATTGCACTCATCGCAACTGCCTTGCGATCCACGCAGATCGGTGCACATAAGCGTTGAAACCGACATCCAAGGTTGGCTGAATATGATCGGCCGCTGGCTCACCCACACCCACCCACCCCCAGCCCCCATCCCGGTACCGGCCGAATCCCCGCCGGAGGCATTGTTCTGACCGTAGGCGGCGCGCGGAGCGCAGCCGGGGCTTGATGAGGTAGAGAGATCTGTAACAACGGCCTCAGGTCTGCTCGTCGTCCCCCAGCTCATCGCCGTCAGGGGCGGCAGTCAGGGCCGAGCTGCCTGGGTCGGGAGTAGAAGTTGTGCTGAGCCGCAGGCACCCGTCCGTGCCGAACATGTCGATCAGTTGGGATAGGTGGGCTCGAGCCAGGCTGCGCGTGGGGGTTTCTCCGTCGGTCACCCGCGTGACTCCAGATCTGCCCACACGACCTTCCCCCACCGCCGCTCGTCCGCGCCCCAGTTCGCCGCCAACGCCACGACGAGGGCCAGGCCGCGGCCGCCCTCCTCGTCATTCTTCGGCGCGCAGGGCACAGGCAGCGCGTGGGAGAAGTCCGCGACGGCCACCCGTACCGTGCGCGGCGCGATGCGTTCCACCATCACGCGGATGGACCGCCGCCGGGCGTGCCGAACGACGTTGGTCACCAGCTCGGTGACGATCAGGACAGCGTCGTCGGTCAGCTCGTCCAGTCCCCAGGCGGAGAGGGCTACGCGTACCAGGCGGCGCGCGGTCGCGGCGCTTTCGGGGTCCCGTGGCAGCGTCTCGCTGTAGCCGGGGTGCCCGGTCGGACGGACCCGCGTTGTAGGTTGCGGCATGTCGGTCTGCTTTCTCAGATCGGCCGGGCCCTGGGGCAGTTCGCGCGGTCGCCAGAGCGTTGTGCGCTTCGGAGACCCGTATCACCGGTCTGCTGATCAGGCGGTGTTCAGTGAGAGGGCCGTGCGGGAACCACTCAATGGGTCGCCACGTGGTGACGGACACGAGCATGGGCGGCACCGAACTTCCGGCCAATCACCCGTCGTTCTACTTTTGTTCCACTTTCGTCCCGCGGCCCGCGCGCGTCTGCTTCGATGACGGTGGAAGGGAGCGGCGCGTGGCCACCGTGCACCAGTGGACCGGCCTGGAGACCAGGGCCCTGCGTCTTGCCTTGCGGTTGAGCGTGCGGGCCTTCGCCGAGCACCTCGGAGTTGCCGTCGCCACGGTCTCGAAGTGGGAGAGCAAACGCGCGGCAACCGAGCCACGACCCGACACGCAGGCCATCCTCGACACCGCCCTCGCCCGCGCGGACGCCTCCGCCCAGCTGCGCTTCGAGACGATCTTGTCCGGGGTGGCAGGCACCGCGCCGAATGTCTGCCGTGTCGTCGGCACCGGCCCTCGTGCTTGGGAGTACGAATCGTGGGCCGAGGATCTGGACCGCGTGGTGATCGCGCTCTCCCAGCAGAACTTCGCCTTCGCCGACAGCCTCCTCAGCCGCTGGCTGGCCCGGTACGACGCCCGGGAACTGGACGAGAAGGGCCTGTATCTTTTCGCCCGCTCGACCGCGCTGCTCGGTGATCTCAAACGCGACCAAGGCTGCGTACTCGGCCCCCTTTCCGCCCAGCACTCGTATGCGGCGGCACACGCGGTCTTCACTCAGCTCGGCATCCCGCGTCGGGTTGCCCAGCTCGACCTCTCCCTCGCGGTGGTCGCGGAGATGTCCGGCAAGTTGGAGATCGCAGCCCGCCAGTACGAAACCCTCGCCGCCGACGACCGGCTCTCCCCCCGGGACCGTGCCAGGGCCCGCCTGTGGGTCGGTACCGCGCTGAGCAAGAACGGCCGGCATGGCTACGCGACCCGCGTCATGCAGGCCGCGACCCGCGACTTCGAGGACCTGACCGAACCCGATGACTGGTCGGTGGCCCAACAGAAACTCGCCCTGGCCCGCCGTGGTGCCGGCGACCTCACCCAAGCCCTGCACTTCATCGGCATCGCCCGCAGCAGTGGAACCACCGACTCACCGATGCAACGCGTACGGCTGGACACCGCCTACGGCCACATCCTGCTCTCCGACCCGGCGACCCGGGATGATGGACTCCTCGTCCTCGATCAAGCCATTCGCACGGCCGCCCGGTACGGACTCGTGCATCAACTGCGCAGCATCGAGGGCATCAAGGCCACGAGAGAGAGCCGGATTGGCCCCCGGCGACGGTGACAGGGAGAGACGCGTGGGCGACAACCAGCAGGCCATCACCGAGGACCAGTGGCACCGGGCCGCGCTGATCTGGGAGTACCACCAGATGCGCCACGCGCCGCGGCCCGTCGACGTGGCGATCGGCCTGGGCAGTCACGACCTCGGCGTCGCCACCCGCTCCGCCGAGCTGTACCGCGCCGGGCTGTTCCCGACCCTGGTCTTCACCGGCGGCAACAGCCCCACCACCGCCAAGGTCTTCCCACGCGGCGAAGCCGTCCACTACCGCGAACACGCCATCGACCTCGGCGTCCCCTCCGAGGCGATCCTCCTCGAACCGTTCGCCGGCAACACCGGGCAGAACATCACCCTCTCCCGTGAGGTCCTCGCCGCCGCCGGCATCACCCCGGCCACTGTGCTGCTGGTCTCCAAGCCCTACATGGAACGGCGCTCCTACGCGACCGCCCGCAAGCTGTGGCCCGACGTCGAGATCCTCTGCGCGTCGGAGCCGTTGGAGCTCGACGACTACGTGAAGTCCATCGGAGACGAGAAGCTCGTCCTGGACATGCTCGTCGGTGATCTCCAGCGGGTGATCGAGTACCCGAAGCGCGGCTTCGCCATCGAACAGGAGGTCCCGGCTGACGTGCGGGGAGCGTACGAAACCCTCATCCGCGACGGCTTCACCAGCCGACTGATCGCTTCCTGACCTGCCGGAAGCCGGGCGCGCTGCGCGCATCGGCCCTGCCTCGTGCGAGATAAAAGCCAGAGGCCCCGGATCTCTCCGGGGCCTCTGGGCTGATGTGCACTCGGCAGGATTCGAACCTGCAACCTTCTGATCCGTAGTCAGATGCTCTATCCGTTAAGCTACGAGTGCTTGTTCTTTTGTTCTTGTCTCCGTTTCCGTTCCTTTCGGCCCGTTCCGGCGACAGGAAGAACATTACATGACTGCCGCCGTCATGTGAAATCCGTTCCGCACACCCCTTCTGACCTGCGGAAACGTCCAGGAAGAGGGGAACGACGAAGCCCCGGTCCAGTGGACCGGGGCTTCGGTTGGGGCGGAGGCGGAGGGATTTGAACCCTCGATGGGCTTTAAAACCCAAACCGCATTAGCAGTGCGGCGCCATAGACCGGACTAGGCGACGCCTCCAGCACAACCGCTCACGCGAGCGCGCGAGTGGTGCGTGCAGATGATGACACAGCCGCAGGGCCCGTCACCAATCGACCCCTACGGTACTAGGCAGTCCGGCCACAGAGCAAAGGGCTTCTTCGACGGGGTGGCGTTTTCCGGGGGAACGTGGAGCAACGTCCGTCGAGGTCGGGCGTTGAGAGGGGCATGGGTTCTCTTCTGCCGGGTCTCGCAGGGCGCGTCCGTCGCGGCGGCCTCGCCGTCCTCGCCACCGCCGCCGCCGTCACCGCCTCCGCCGTCGTACCGCTGATCGCTGTGCCCGCCGCCGCCCTCGGTCAGGGGCGCGGCGGGGATCACCTCACCGTCGTCGTACGGCATGCCGGGGCCGGGCGGGACGGGACGTACGAGCTGTTCTGTCATCCCGACGGCGGGCATCACCCGGATGTGCGGGGTGCCTGTCAGAAGCTTGACGAGCAGACGCAGTGGGGGCGGGACCTCTTCGCGCCGGTGCCGCCCGGCACCATCTGCTCCATGATCTCCGGCGGGCCGGCCACCGCGCGGGTCACCGGCACCTGGGCGGGACGGCCCGTCGACGCGTCGTACGACCGGAACAACGGGTGCGAGATCGACCGGTGGAACCGGATGGTGCCGCTGCTGCCGAAGATCGGATAGGACCGGTCCAAAGGTCCGGTCGTCACCGCATCGGCGTCACTTCCTCGTGGGACCTCCCTCTCATCCGGCACCCCCCGGACAACACGTGCGCATAGACTCCCTCGCGTGACACGTCGCGGGCCGGTTGGCAAGATGGCCCGAGCGGTCGGCAAGGTGCGGTAACAGGGAGGAAGCGTCTCGTGAGCAGCAGGCCATCCCGAGGCGCTGCTCGCCTCGCAGCCATACTCGACGCTCTGCCGGACGCGTTGGTCCTGGTCAACGCCAACGGAACCGTCGTCAACGCCAACACCATCGCGCTGGAAGCCTTCGAGGCGCCCGGCACCGCGCTCGTCGGGCGCGGGCTGCTCGATCTGCTGCCCGAGTTCGACTCGCGGCTCATCCCGGGCTCCATGCGGCGCCCGGGCCAGCGGGACCCGCAGGGCAGGACCAAGCCGGCCCGGATGGTCGCCCGGCGCACCGACGGGCACGAGTTCCCGGTCGAGGTCACCAGCGCGAACCTGGAGAACGGGCAGCAGGCGTACGACGGTTACGGCTACACGGGCGACGAGCTGCTGATGATCGTCGTCCGGGATCTGTCCGGGACGGTCGACACCGAGGCGGAGCTGGCCCGCTCGCAGCGGCAGACCGAGATGATCCTGCGGGCCGCGTCCGAGGGCGTCGTCGGCACCGACACCGACGGGCGGATCGTGCTCGTCAACCCGGCGGCCGCGCAGATCCTCGGCTACCGGGCGGGCGAGCTGGGCGGCAAGGAGCTGCACAACCTCGTCCTGCACTCGCGGGCCGACGGCTCCCCCTTCCCGTACGCCGAGTCGCCGCTCGCCGACACCCTGCGCTCCGGGCGCAAGCACCGGGTGCGCGGGCAGGTGCTGTGGTCCAAGGGCGACCACCAGGTGCCGGTCGATCTGACCACCGCGCCGGTGCGCGACGGGGACCAGTTGGTCGGCGCCGTGATGACCTTCACCGACCGGCGGCCCTTCGACTCCCTGGTGGACGAGAAGACCACGCTGGAGCAGGCGCACGCCGAGCAGCTGGAGAAGCTCTCCGAGGAACACGCCGCCGACCTCACCGCGCTGCGCCAGGAACATGCCACCGAGGTGGCGGAGCTGCGCGAGAAGTACGACACCGAGCTGGCCGAGCTGCGTGAGCAGCACGCGGAGGAGCTGGCGGCGGGCGAGGAGCGGTACGCCGCGCTCGGCGAGCGGGAGAAGGACCGGTACGAGGCGCTGGCCGGGCGGCACGAGCAGCTGCTCACCCTGGTCGCCCGGTCGCTGCGCGGCCCCCTGGACGAACTGCGGCGCGAACTGGCCGCCCTGGCCGCCGACGACGCCGGACAGCTGTGGCCCGAGGCCAACCAGGTGCTGCACCACCTCTCCGCCGGGTACTCGCGGATCACCACCCTCATCGACAACGTCCTCGCCTATCAGCGGATCGACACGGGCACCGAGGACATCACCCGTACGAAGGTGATGCTGGACGCCGTCGTCGCCGCCGGTGTCGACGGCG
The DNA here is from genome assembly GCF_040684035.1 of Streptomyces sp. NPDC093018. Lineage (NCBI taxonomy): Bacteria > Bacillati > Actinomycetota > Actinomycetes > Kitasatosporales > Streptomycetaceae > Streptomyces > Streptomyces sp. NPDC093018. Next base: position 471,464 of record NZ_JBFBFF010000005.1, on the reverse strand, counting down.
CGGTGGAGCTGATCGGCCCCGGCCGGGTGCAGTTCGCCGTGCACGCGCCGCCCATCGAGGCCGAGGTCGACCCGCAGCGGCTCGCCACCGCGCTCGCACACCTGGTGGCGGACGTCGCGGGCGTCGACGCCACCGGCAACGCGCCCGTCTCCACGGGCGGTTACCTCGACAACACCGTGGTCGTCGCGGCAGCGCAGCGCGGTTCGGTCGCCCGGATCGAGGTGCGCGGGCCGTACGCCGGCGGGGACCCGGTGCACGAGCCGATCGTGCGCGGGATCGTGCGCGCCCACGGCGGTGTGCTCCAGACGCACGAGGTGCCGGGCATGAGCGGCAACGCGTACGTCCTGGAGGTGCCGCTCGGGGGCGGCGCGGGCGCGGTCGTGGCACCGTCCGCGCAGCCGGAGCTCGCCGGGACGGCGCAGGAGCCGGCGCAGGAGACCTTCGACGGTGGTCGGCGGCGCGCACGGCGGGGCTCCACGGACGCCTTCCTCGACGCCGATCTGGCCGGTTCGGGCACGCCATCCGGTGAGGCGCCCACCGGACGCCGTCGCAGGCGCGCGGCCGGGGCCCCCGACGAGACGACCGAGGTTCCGGCCGAGGCCACGCAGGGCGCGTCCGGCGGTACCGGGCGGCGCCGCGGGCGGCCCGCCGAGCTCGATCCCGCGCGCGCCGACGCCGGTGCCGGTGCCGGTGCCGGTGCCGACGGGGTGAGCGAAGGAGCCGTGGTGACCGCGGCCGAGCATGCCGCGGGGGCCGCCGCCTCCGGTACGGGACTCGGGGCCGCCGTGCCGCCGGGTGGCGTGCCCGTGCCGGCCGGACATCCCGCCCGCACCGGCGCCGAGCCCGCACCGCAGGCCGCGCTGCCCGCCGCCCTGCCGCCCGCCGGGGGCGAGAGCGCGCCGGGAGCCGAAGGTGGGCCGAGTGCCGAGAGTGCCGCCGACGAGGGGCAGCCCACCGGACGACGGCGCCGTGCGCTGGCCGCCGCGGCCGAGCGGGCCGCCGCGCAGGAGACGGGGGCGCGTACGGTCTTCGCGCTGCCGCCCGCCGCCGCGGACCGCGCTCCGCAGGAGGAGCCGGAGGTTCGGGCACCGCAGACCGGGACCGTGCCGGTTCAGGCCCCGTCGGCCACCGCGCCCGTGCCCGGTGCGGAGGGGCGGCACGACGCGGTACCGCTGAGCCAGGCCGAGGACCACACTCCGCCGCAGCCGCATCCCACGACCGCGCCGACCGGCCGACGCCGCCGCGCGGTGGCACCTCCCGCACAGACCTCGCAGGCCCCGCAGGTCCCGCAGGCCCCGCAGACGGTGCCGACGGTGCAGGCCGCTCCGGCAGCTCAGACCGCCGACTCCGGTACGACGCCGGGGGCTCCGGCGCGACCCGCTCCGGCACAGGCCCCGGCTCAGGCCACGGACGGGCAGGGCATCGCCCTTCCCGCGCAGGCCCCCCGTGCGGTGGCCCCGGGACAGGCCATCCCCGGAACGGCCCTTCCGGCGCAGGCGCAGGCCCAGGGCGCGAACGGCCGGGGCATCGCCCTCCAGGCCGGACCCTCGGTCGCCGTGCCCGCGTCGGCTCCGATCACCCCGGGCGCACCGGCCACTCCGGCCGCCCCGGCTGCTCCGGCTGCTCCGGCTGCTCCGGCTGCTCCGGCTGCTCCGGCTGCTCCGGCTGCCACCGTGACGCCCGCGGCGCCCGCCGCTCCCGTCGCCCCGGCCGCGCCCCAGGCCGCCCCGGCCGCCGGTGCCCCCGCCGCGGGGCCCCTCCCGCTGCCCGCCGAGGCCCCCGCCGCGCGGCAGCCCGCGCCGGCCACCCCGGCCCACGGCACCCCCGTACCGCCGTCGCCGCAGGCACCGCAGCCGCCCCGGGCGGCGCAGGGCGCCCCGGCCGCCGGGGCCGCCGTACCTCCGGGGGCCGCGAGCCCGGCCGCCGGGGCGCCCGTACCGCCGTCGACCCCCGCGGCCGGCACTCCCCTTCCCGCCGCTCAGCCGCCGCGGGCCGCCCAGCCGTTGCCGCTGCCCGCCGAGGCCGCCGGGAGCGTGCCCGCGTACGACCCCGACTCCACCCAGGGCCGGGCCATCAGCGTGCGCACGCTCGGGCAGGGTGTGCCGTTCGCGCGGCAGGTCACGCAGGCCACGCCGCCGCCGCACGCGCCGGGCGGTTCCGGACGGCGCCGCAAGCTCGGGACGCCGCCCGATCCGGCCGCGCGCCAGGAGGCGTCCGGCGAGGCGGTGCCCGCGCAGGGTTCGTCGCTGCCCGGGTCGGCGCGGATCGCGCCCGGGACCGAGGGCGGCGGACGGTCGTACGCCATCGGCGCGCCGGACGCGAACGCGGCCGAGGGGCCGGAGCCGCTGGACGGTCCCGGCGGTGCCGTCGAGGTGTCGGACACCCCCCGGCCGCAGCCGATGGACGACGAGCTGCCCCCGGAGCCGCTGGACAACCCGCGCCGGCTGCTGGTGTGGCCCGCGCCGGACGTGACCACGCAGCAGGCCTTGAGCGAGCGCGGCTACCGGCCGGTGATCGTGCACTCCCGCGAGGAGGTCGACGCGCAGATCGCGGCCTTCCCCGCCGCGCTGTTCGTGGACCCGCTGACCGGCCCGATCACCCGTACCGCCCTCCAGTCGCTGCGCCAGGCCGCCGTCGCCGCCGAGGTGCCGGTCCTGGTCACGGCCGGGATCGGGCAGGCCACGCGGGAGGCGGCGTACGGCGCCGACCCCGCCGTCCTGCTGAAGGCGCTCGCCCCGCGCGACAGCGAGCAGCATCCGCCGCGGGTGCTGCTGATCGAGGAGCACGAGGAGATCGCGCTGGCCCTGACCGCGACGCTGGAGCGGCGCGGGATGCAGGTGGCGCGGGCCGCGAGCGACAGCGACGCGGTGGCGCTGGCGGGCCGGTTCCGGCCGAACCTCGTGGTGATGGACCTGATGCAGGTGCACCGGCGGCGGGCCGGGATCGTGGACTGGCTGCGCGCGAACGGCCAGCTCAACCGCACCCCGCTGGTCGTCTACACGGCCGCCGTCGAGTCCGCCGAGCTGCCCCGGCTGGCCTCGGGCGAGACGGTGCTGTTCCTCGCGGAGCGGTCCACCAGCACCGAGGTGCAGTCGCGGATCGTGGATCTGCTGTCCCGGATCGGCACCAACTAGCCGACGGCGAACGTCATGTGGGGAGGGGCCGGGCTGCTGCCCGGCCCCTCCCCACATGACGCGTGGCTCACAGCCGGGTGACGTCCAGGTCCCCGTCCGCGTAGTTCCTGCGCAGCAGCTTCTTGTCGAACTTGCCCACGCTCGTCTTCGGCACCGCCGCCACGATCGTCCAGCGCTCGGGCAGCTGCCAGCGGGCGATGTGGGCCTCCTCGGCGAGGAAGGCGCGCAGGGTCTCGAAGTCGGCGGTCGCGCCCTCCCGCAGCACGACCGTGGCCAGCGGGCGCTCGCCCCACTTGTCGTCGGGGACGGCGACCACCGCGGCCTCGACGACGTCCGGGTGGGACATCAGCGCGTTCTCCAGCTCCACGGAGGAGATCCACTCGCCGCCGGACTTGATGACGTCCTTGGCGCGGTCGGTGAGGGTGAGGAAACCGTCGGGGGAGATGACCCCGACGTCGCCGGTCTTCAGCCAGCCGTCGGCGCTGAACTTGTCGGCGGGGCGCAGGGGTTCGGCGTCGGGGCCGTTGTAGTAGGCGCCCGCGATCCAGGGGCCGCGCACCTCCAGCTCACCGGCCGACTCGCCGTCCCAGGGCAGGCGTTCGCCGTCGGGGCCGGTCAGGCGGGCCTCGACCCCGGCCGAGAAGCGGCCCTGGGTGAGGCGGTAGCCGAACTCGTCCTCCGTGCCGAGCGAACTGGCCGGCGGACGGGACACGGTGCCGAGCGGGGAGGTCTCCGTCATACCCCAGGCGTGCACGACCGGCATGCCCAGTTCGTCGAAGGCCCGCATCAGACCGGGCGGACAGGCCGCGCCGCCGATGGTGACATGGGTGAGGGTGGAGACGTCACGGGGGCGGGCGAGCAGTTCGCCGAGCAGGCCCTGCCAGATGGTGGGCACGGCGGCGGCGTGGGTCGGCCGCTCCCGCTCGATCATCTCGGCGAGCGGCGCGGGCTGGAGGAAGCGGTCCGGCATCAGCATGTTGACGCCGGTCAGGAAGGTGGCGTGCGGCAGCCCCCAGGCGTTGACGTGGAACTGGGGGACGACGACGAGCGTGGTGTCCTTGTCGGTCAGGCCCATCGACTGGGTCATCTGCACCTGCATGGAGTGCAGATAGACCGAACGGTGGCTGTAGACCACGCCCTTGGGGTCGCCGGTGGTGCCGGAGGTGTAGCACATGGCGGCGGCCTGGCGTTCGTCCAGCTCGGGCCAGTCGTAGTGGGTCGGCCGGTCCGCGATCAGGTCCTCGTACTCGTGCACCCGCGCGGTGGCGCCGGCCAGCGGGGCGCGGTCGCCGGGGCCGGTGACCACGATGTGCTCGACGGTCTTCAGCCGGGGCAGCAGCGGGGCGATCATCGGGATCAGGGAGCCGTTGACGATGATCACATGGTCGGCGGCGTGGTTGATGATCCACGCCAGCTGCTCGCCGGGCAGCCGCAGGTTGAGGGTGTGCAGCACCGCGCCCATGGAGGGGACCGCGAAGTACGCCTCGACGTGTTCGGCGTTGTTCCACATCAAGGTGGCCACCCGCTGGTCGCCGGTGACGCCGAGGGCGTCGCGCAGGGCGTGCGCCAGCTGGGCCGAGCGGGCACCGATCTCGGCGTAGGAGCGCCGCTGCGGCTCGAACTCGCCGGTCCAGGTGATCACCCGCGAGGCGCCGTGGACCGTCGACCCGTGGGTCAGGATCCTGGAGATCAGCAGCGGTACGTCCTGCATGGTGCTCAGCACGGAGTCCTCCCGGCGACGGTGCCTACGCGGTAGTAGGGGGTGCGCCGATTCTGCGCACATACCGAGTGGTATGTCACTAGGTGGAATGTCACTGCGTGCGGAACGGGACGGAAACGGGTCGGAATCGAGATCCGGCGCCCTTCCGCGCCGGTGAGCGGGCATCGCGGGAGCCCGGCACCCCCGTGCAGGGCAGCCGCGCCCCCGCCGACGGGCCACGGGGGGGCGGGTGCCCCGGGCTTGGTGAGTCGCGGGCCTGGGCTCGGTGCGTCGCGCGCCTGGGCCCGGTGAGTCGATGCCCCGGGCACGGTGAGCCGCTGCCCCCGGGCACGGTGAGCTGGTGCCCCCGGGCACGATGGGCCAGCCAGTACCCCGACCTGGTGAGCCGATGCCTCCGGGCGGCGGTGAGCGGGTGCCCCGGGTCCATTGGCCAGTGGCCCCGAGCCCGGTGAGCCAGTGCCCTTGGACCCGATGAGCCAGTGCCCCCGACCCGGTGAGCCGATACCTCCAAGCCCGGTGAACGGACGCCCCGGGCCGGTGGCCAGTGGCCCCCGAACCCGGTGAGCCAGTGCCCTTGGACCCGATGAGCCAGTGCCCCCAAGCCCGGTGAACGGGGCCCCGGGCCCGGTGAGTAGGTGCTCCGGGCCCGGTGAGTAGGTGCTCCGGGCCCGGTGAGTAAGTGCTCCGGGCTCGGTGAGTAAGTGCCCCGGACCCTGTGGGTCGGCGCCCGGCGCCCTGGTCCCGATGATCTGGTGTCCCCCGGCTAGCCGAGCCAACGCCCTCGGACTCGCCGAGCCCTCCCCTCGGAAACCTCTGAGCCGACCCCCGCAGGCTCCCATGAGCCACCGTCCCCAGACCCGCCGCCCTGGCACCCCCCGCCCCCGTGACCCCGCATCCCGAGCCCGTGACCCGGCATCCCCGACCCGTGACCCGGCATCCCCGGACCCTGTGAGTCGGCGCCCGGCGCCCTGACCCCGGTGATCTGGTGTCCCCCGGCCCGCCGAGCCGACACCCTCGGACTCGCCGAGCCCTCCCCCTCGGGAACCTCTGAGCCGACCCCCGCAGGCTCCCATGAGCCACCGTCCCCCGGACCCGCCGCCCTGGCACCCCCCGAGCCCGTGACCCGGCATCCCCGGACCCGTTGAACCGTGCCCCAGCCCCCTGGGCCGCCGCCCAAGCTCCCTGGGCCGCCGCCCCGGCCCCCCTCCGGCCGCCTCGGGGCTATCGGGCCAGTCCCAGTTCCGGGTCCTCCCGCAGTTTGCCGAGGGCCCGGGACACCGCCGACTTCACCGTGCCCACCGAGACCCCCAGCACCTCCGCGGTCTGGGCCTCGCTGAGATCCTCGTAGTACCGCAGGACGACCATCGCCCGCTGCCGCGTGGGCAGCTTCATGACGGCCCGCCACATCGCGTCGTGCAGCGCCTGCCGCTCGGCGGGGTCGTCGTCGGGCAGCGGGTCCGGCTCGGGCAGTTCGTCGCAGGCGAACTCGTCCACCCGGCGCTTGCGCCACTGCGAGGTCCGCGTGTTCAGCAGCGCGCGGCGCACATAGCCGTCGAGCGCCCGCTGGTTCTCGATCCGCTCCCAGGCGGTGTAGGTCTTGGCCAGCGCGGTCTGCAGCAGGTCCTCGGCGTCGCAGGGGTTCGCGGTCAGCGAGCGCGCGGCGCGCAGCAGGACGGGCCGGCGGGCCCGTACGTACGACGTGAACGACGGGTACGTGGGGGCCGCTGCCGAGGCGCTGGTGCAGACGGGTGTGGTCATGGCTCCACGCTATGAGCGGCCCGCGCGTCCCGGGATCGGCCGCAGGTGCCGAAGCGGGGTCCCCCTCAGGTTGTAGGGGTGGGGACGGCGCCACCTCCTGAAGGTGGAGCGAGGGTACGCCCGACCCCGGGTCCCACCCCGAGGAGTTCAGCCGTCCGCCGCCAGGACCAGGCCCGATGTCGGCACCCCGGTACCCGCGGTCACCAGGGTCCGGGCGGCCCCGGGGACCTGGTTCACCGCGGTGCCGCGCAGCTGGCGGACCGCCTCCGCGATGCCGTTCATGCCGTGCAGATACGCCTCCCCGAGCTGGCCCCCGTGGGTGTTGAGGGGCAGCCGCCGCCCGGCCGTGAAGTCCGCCGCCTCGCCCCGGGCGCAGAAGCCGAACTCCTCCAGCTGCATCAGCACGAACGGGGTGAAGTGGTCGTACAGGATCCCGACGTCGATGTCGGCCGGGGCGAGGCCCGAGGTGCGCCACAGCTGGCGGGCCACCGCGCCCATCTCCGGCAGCCCGGTCAGCTCGTCCCGGTAGAAGCTCGTCATCTGCTCCTGGGCCCGGCCCGCGCCCTGGGCGGCGGCCGCGATCACGGCGGGCGGCCGGGGCAGGTCGCGGGCCCGTTCCAGGGAGGTGACGACGAGTGCCTGGCCGCCGTCGGTCTCCTGGCAGCAGTCCAGCAGCCGCAGCGGCTCCACGATCCAGCGGGAGGCGGCGTGTTCGGCGAGGGTGATCGGGCGGCCGTGGAAGTAGGCGGCCGGGTTGGTCGCGGCGTGGGCGCGGCCGGTCACGGCGACATGGCCGAACGCGTCGGGGGTCAGCCCGTAGGTGTGCAGATAGCGCTGGGCCGCCATCGCCGCCCAGGAGGCCGGGGTGAGCAGCCCGAACGGCAGCACCCAGCCGAGCGCCGCGCCCTCCGCCGAGGGCTCGCGGTGCTGGACGCCGGCGCCGAATCTGCGCCCCGAGCGCTCGTTGAAGGCGCGGTAGCAGACCACCACCTCGGCGACCCCGGCCGCCACGGCCAGCGCCGCCTGCTGCACGGTCGCGCAGGCCGCGCCGCCGCCGTAGTGGACCCGGGAGAAGAAGGACAGCTCGCCCATCCCGCAGGCCTGGGCGACCGTGATCTCCGGGCTGGTGTCCATGGTGAAGGTGACCAGGCCGTCCACGTCGGCGGGGGTGAGCCCGGCGTCGTCGAGGGCGGCGCGCACCGCCTCCACCGCGAGCCGCAGTTCGCTGCGCCCGGAGTCCTTGGAGAACTCGGTGGCGCCGATCCCGACGACGGCCGCGCGCCCGCCGAGGGCGTCCTTCGCGCGCAGGCTCATGGGCGGGCCGCCGCGGGGACGGTGACGGTCACCGTGCCGGTCACATGGGTGCCGAGGCCGTTGGCGCCGACGACGCGCACGGTGGCGGTGTCGCCGTCGACCCGCTCGATCCGGCCGGTCAACACCATCGTGTCGCCGGGATGGTTGGGGGCGCCGAGCCGGATGGCGACCTTGCGGAGGATCGCGGTGGGGCCGAAATGGTCGGTGATGTACCGGCCCACCAGGCCGTTCGTGGTCAGGATGTTCATGAAGACGTCCGGGGAGCCCTTGGCCCGCGCCAGTTCCGGGTCGTGGTGCACGTCCTGGTAGTCCCGGGAGGCGATCGCGCCCGCCACGATCAGTGTGCGGGTCAACGGGATCTCCAGCGGCGGCAGTTCGCTGCCGACCGGCCTCACGCCGCCACCCCCCGGAACACCGGCAAGGTCAACTCGTCGTCGTACGCCGTGAATTCGAGCCGCACCGGCATCCCGATGCGCACCTTGTCGTACGGCACCCCGATCACATTGCTCACCATCCTCACTCCTTCCGCGAGTTGGACCAGGGCGACCGCGTAGGGCGGGTCGAAGGCGGGGAAGGGCGGGTGGTGCATCACGACGTACGAGTGCACGGTGCCCTCGCCGCTCGCCTCGACCGTGTCCCAGCCGGGGCCGCCGCAGGCGTTGCAGCCGGGCAGCCAGGGGTGGCGCAGGGTGCCGCAGCCGGTGCAGCGCTGGATGAGCAGCCGGTGCTCGGCGACGCCCCGCCAGAAGCCGGCGTTGTCGCGGTTGACGACGGGACGGGGGCGCTTGGCCTGGGGCGCCGGCGTGCGGGCGGGGGCGTACTTGAGGATGCGGAAGCGATGGGTGCCCGCGAGGACGCCGTCCGCGCGGATGTCGGTGCGGGTGGTGACGAAGTGGCCGGTGCCCAGCCTGGTCGTCTTGCGGCCCGACACCGATTCGATCACCGTGTCGAAGGTGATCGTGTCGCCCGGCCGCAGCGGTCGCAGGTACTCCTGCTCGCAGTCGGTGGCGACGACCGCGGTGCAGCCCAGGTCGTCCAGGAGGCGCAGCAGTTCGTCGTAGGGTCCTGAGCGGTCGCCGTGACCGGAGAGACCGGCCATCGTCCAGGCCTGGAGCATGGTGGGCGGGGCGATGGCGCCGGGACCGCGGTAGGCCGGACTGGTGTCGCCCATGGCCTCGCACCAGTGCCGGATCATCGGCAGGTTGACGGGGTCCCGGCCGGTCCCGGTGGCGGCGGCGGGGAGCCCCTCGTACGCCGCGAGCCGCGCCTGTGCGTCGTCCGCCCGTGTCTCCATGTCCGGCCTCCCGCCGTGGTGTTCGGCCTCCCGCCGCATTTCTGACTGTCCGTCAGCTGCGACGGCACTGTCAAGGAGACCGACCCGGCGGGCGTACGGCGGACCCGGGCCGGACACGCGTCGGCGCGGCGGTGCCGAAGCACCGCCGCGCCGCTGTCCCGCATCCCCGGAGCGCGCCCCCTCGGGCCGTCAGCCGGGGCTCACCGCGGCCGGCCGAAGCCGATGCCGGTGGCCGCGGGCGGTGCACATCCTCGCCATGCTGATCCTCTCGAAACCGGTCGCCGTCCCGACCGCCGCTGCTGCTGTCGCACAGCCAGACCTGCCCGGCGATCTCCGCCGCATCCCTCCGAAATCATCACTTCGCACGCAAGCGTGACCACCGGCCGATAAACCTCTTTCTTTTTTCGAACACACGTCCGAACATGGGGGTCATGGCCACCACCGACCGGCAGGCCACGACGCTGGCCCTCGCCCATGCCCTGTCCGCCGCCGAACGCGGCCTGGCCGTCCTCCCGCTGTCCCGGACCAAGCTCCCGGCCCTGCGCTCCCCCCACCGCGACGACCCCGGCCCCGCCTGCCACGGCGGGTGCGGCCGCTTCGGCCACGGGGTGTACGACGCCTCGACGGACCCGGCGCGCATCCGCGAGATGTTCGCCGCCGCGCCCTGGGCCACCGGCTACGGCATCGCCTGCGGGCTGCCCCCGTACCACCTGATCGGCGTCGACCTGGACACCAAGTCAGGCACGGACGCCCCGGCCGCCCTGCGCGAACTGGGCCTGCGCCATCTGTTCACCGTTCCGGACACGGTCGTCGTCCTCACCCCGAGCGGCGGCCGGCATCTGTGGCTGACCGGGCCCCCGGACGTCGTCGTGCCGAACTCGGCGAGCCGGCTCGCCCCCGGCATCGACATCCGCGGCGCCGGTGGCTACCTGGTGGGGCCCGGCTCCCGCACCGCCCACGGCGTCTACGGCACCCTGCCGGGCACCGCCCGGCTGCCCCCGGCCGCGTGCCCGCCGGGCCTGCTGCGCCTGCTCCTGCCACCCCCGCGCACCCCGCACCGCGCCCTCGCGGAACACGGCCACGGCCACGGCCTCGTCCACTTCGTGCTCACCGCGCACGAGGGCCAGCGCAACACCCGCCTCTTCTGGGCCGCTTGCCGCGCCTACGAGAACGGTCTCGGCCCCGCCCTGGCCGCCTCCCTCACCGAAGCCGCCCGGCACACCGGCCTGACCGAACAGGAGGCCCGCGCGACGATCGCCTCGGCGGCCAGGATGACGGGCCACCGGCCGTAGGACACATCAGGCACGTCGGGCACGTCGGGCACGTCGCCTCGGAGGCTGCGGGTGCGGCTTCCGCGGCGATGTCAGGAGGCTGCGGACGCGACCTGGGGGTCCACCTTCTTCAGCTTGCCCACCGACACCTTCGCCACCGTCTGGAGGTCTCCGTAGTCGTAGCCATCGCTGGACACCATGACGTTCAGCGAGACGGTGCCCACGCGCACCAGCCCCATGACCATGCAGAACCCTCGCTTGCCGATGATCACACCGGCGCGGGTGACGGTGGAGTCGTCCCCCATGACCGGCAGGGACAGGGGCGCCAGGTTCATGCGCGTCGACCCGCCGTTGTCGTAGGTGAGATGCGCGCACCCCTTCGCGGACTTACGGGCGTCGTCGATCACCCGCTGCGCCCCGGCGGCCGAGGTGTGGCTGACCAGGGAGACCAGGATGCTCACCGGGCCATTGGACCCCTGGACGGTGAAACCCCTCACCACCGCGGCCGAGGAACCGTACGTGCCGGCGTAGGCGCTCATGGCGTTCAGGAATTGCGTGCAGACCGGCCCTCCGGAGGTCGCCGTGATCCTCTGCGTCTCGGCTCCGGAGCCGTCCTCCGACGTGTCGGCCCGCAGACCGGGAACGTCCGCCGCGGTGATCACGGCGGCCTTGAGCCGACCCTCGGTCAGGGGCTTCGCATGCGCGGCCGACGCGGACGGCGAGGCGGACACGGAAGGCTCGGACGTCCGGGCCGTACCGGCACTGCTGCCGCTGCTGCTGCCGCCGCATGCCGAGAGCGCTCCTACGGACAGCACGAAGGCCGCCACGCACACCACTCGCCCGGCCCGACCGGCTCTGAGAAGATCCACCGTTCCCACCCCTACGTCCACCTGCTCTGTCAGCGCGGGCAGTGTAATGGGCATGATCAACATGCGACCGAGCCGCCCCGGCACACGGAAACCGGGCCGCTCCGGTACGCGCAAGGGGTGTCCCTTCCGGGACACCCCTTGTGACGCATGGCCTGTGCGGAGGCGGTGGGATTTGAACCCACGGTGACATCGCTGCCACGACGGTTTTCAAGACCGTTCCCTTAGGCCGCTCGGGCACGCCTCCCCGCGCCGCCCACCTGGGGCGGAGCGGGGTACAGCGTACCGGCCCGGGGGCGGTCGCGGGGGCGTTGGGGACAACGGCCCCGATGGGAGGGGGAGGTCAGCTGTCGCCGGCGCGGGCGCCGAGGGTCAGCTGGACCGTGTGCTCCTGGCCGCCGCGCTTGTAGGTGATCGTCACCTTGTCGCCGGGCTTGTGGGTCCAGATCTCGCCGATCAGGGTGGGACCGCTGTCGATCACCGAGTCGTCGAGCTTGGTGATCACATCGCCGGGCTTCAGGCCCGCCTGGGCCGCCGGACCGTTCGCCTCGACCGCGGCGGCGCCGTCCGAGCCCTGGTCGGTGATCTTCGCGCCGTCCGTGGAGTCCTCCAGCGAGACGGACGCGCCGATCTTGGCGTACACCGGCTTGCCGGTCTTGATCAGCTGCTGGGCGACGTACTTGGCCTGGTTGATCGGGATGGCGAAGCCGAGGCCGATCGAACCGGACTGCCCGCCGGAGCCGAAGCCGCCGCTGCTGCCCGAGGACTGGATCGCCGAGTTGATGCCGATCACCGCGCCGGAGGCGTCCAGCAGCGGGCCGCCGGAGTTGCCCGGGTTGATGGACGCGTCGGTCTGGAGCGCGCTCATGTACGACGCCTTGCTCGTGGAGCTGCCGTCGCTGGAGGCCACCGGGCGGTTCTTGGCACTGATGATGCCGGTCGTGACCGTGTTCGACAGGCCGAAGGGGGCGCCGATGGCGATCGTCTCGTCGCCGACGGCCACCTTGTCGGAGTCGCCGAGCGGCAGCGGGTTGAGGTCGGAGGGCGGGTTCTTGAGCTTGACGACCGCCACGTCATAGCCCTGCGCGTGGCCGACGACCTCGGCGTCGTACTTCCGGCCGTCGGGGAACGTCGCGGTCAGCTTGCCGCCGTCGAGGGCGTCCGCCACCACGTGGTTGTTGGTGATGATGTGGCCCTGCTTGTCGAAGACGAAGCCGGTGCCGGTGCCGCCGTCGCCGTTGGAGCCCTCGGCCTCGATGGTGACGGTGCTGGGCAGCGCCTTGGCGGCCACGTTGGCGATGGTGCCGGGGGCGCGCTTGACCTGCGCCGCGCCGTTGTCGGACGCGGAGACGGTGGTGGAGCTGCCGTTGTCGTTGTTCCTGGCCAGGGTGTAGCCGAGACCGCCGCCCAGACCGCCCGCGACCAGCGCGGCCACCAGGACCGCGGCGAGCAGGCCGCCGCGTCCCTTCGGCTTGGGGGCGGGCTGCTGGTACGACGCCCCCCAGGCGGCACCGCCACCCGCGCCGCCCGCGCCGTCGGCGTAGGTCGGCGCGCCGGGCGGCGGCGGGGGCGGCCAGGCGCCCTCGGGGCCGGCGACGGAAGGCTGCGGGGCGGTCCCGGGGACCGGCGGCAGCGGAGCGGTCGGCTCGGCGCCGGTGGCCGGAGCCGCGGGGTGGCCCTGGCCCGCGTGGGGTGCCTGGGGGACTTGGGGTGCTTGGTGTGGCTGCGGCGCCTGGTGCGTCTGGGGGGCCGGGGCGGGCTGCCCCGGCTGCTGGTCGGCTTGGTGCCCCGGGCCCGCCGGCCCGTCGGTCCCCTCCGGCGTGGCGGGTGCCTGCGGGGACGCGTCGGGAGAGGCCACCGGCACGGGAGGTGCGGACGGGGCCGGGGGTACCGCGTTGCCCTCGTTCTCGGTGCTCACAGCTCTACTCCTCGATCCACGGCTGTTTGTCCTCGGTCGCGCTCGATCACGTTCGTGCACGCTCGGCGGCGCGTGCGCGCTGGTCGTGACCTGTCACGATGCGGCTGCGCATGGTCCTGCGTTCACTGTTCCAGTTTGTATGCAGTCAGCTTTTCCCACGGGCCGTCAGAGCACCATAAGCCGTGGCTGTGGGTCCAGGGCCAGCCCTTACAAAGGGCATCTATGGAAAAAGCTACATAAACCAGTACAACGTGTGCCACCGTTCGCCGCCCGGACGCCCGAGCGCCGTCCCGCGTACCCCGCGGGGGTGGCACCATGACGCGGTGACCACCCACGCACCACAGCTCTCCGTCCAGGTCGTCGCCCACCGGGGTGCCTCCGAAGACGCACCGGAACACACCCTGGCCGCCTACCGCAAGGCGATCGAGGACGGCGCCGACGCCCTCGAATGCGATGTGCGGCTGACCGCCGACGGCCATCTGGTCTGCGTCCACGACCGACGGGTGAACCGCACCTCCAACGGCCGCGGCGCCGTCTCCGCCCTGGAGCTCGCCGATCTCGCCGCCCTGGACTTCGGCTCCTGGAAGACCGGCGAGCCGTATCGCGGCCGGGTCGAGGAGCCCGACTGGGAGCACCGCCCCGAGGACCGCGAGGAGACCTCCGTCCTCACCCTGGAACGGCTGCTCGAACTGGTCGCGGACTCCGGGCGGCGCATCGAGCTGGCCATCGAGACCAAGCACCCCACCCGCTGGGCGGGCCAGGTCGAGGAGAAGCTACTGGGCGTGCTGGGCCGGTTCGGCCTGGCCGCGCCCGCCACGGCCGCCGAGTCGCCGGTACGGATCATGAGCTTCTCGGCACGTTCGCTGCACCGGGTGCACGCGGCCGCGCCGACCCTGCCGACGGTCTACCTGGTGCAGTGGCTCTCGCCCCGGCTGCGCGACGGACGGCTGCCCGCGGGCGTGGGCATCGCGGGTCCCTCGGTACGGATCGTGCGCAACCACCCCGGATACGTGGAGCGGCTGAAGCGGGCCGGGCACCAGGTGCACGTGTGGACCGTGAACGAGCCCGAGGACGTCGACCTCTGCCTCGAACTCGGCATCGACGCCATCATCACCAACCGCCCGCGCGCGGTACTGGACCAGCTCGGCCGCTGACCTTCCCTATTGACACCCCGCCGCAGGCCGCCGGTGTCGTCACAGGGAGTGCTCCGGCGCGTTCGCCGCGTGTGCGCGCGTATCGAATGCGTCACCGGAAGGGGATTGGCCGGTTTCCGGCACAGATCACTGGGGCATCCACACGGTGGCGTGGGGCGAAGGAGGTCTCGGGGGTGGCGTTGGTGGTGGCACAGGAGGTGCCCACGTCGTCGTGCATGGCCGTACCCCATGGCCCTGCGGGCGTGGGGGACGCGAGGCGCCGGATGCGCGCGCAGTTGCGCGGCGGAGGCGTGGCGGAATCGGTGGTCGACGATGCCGTACTGATCCTTTCCGAACTGCTGAGCAATGCGTGCAAGCACGGCCGGCCCCTGGGCGCACCCCGGGCCGGGAGCGGGGACGGGTACGACGACGGTGACGTGCGGGCCGCATGGCGGGTGGACACGGGCGGCCGGCTCATCGTGGAGGTCACGGACGGCGGGGGCCCGACCCGCCCGGCGCCGGCCACCCCCTCGGTGACCGCGCACGGCGGCCGGGGGCTCGCCATCATCACCGCGCTCGCCGACGACTGGGGCGTGCGGGACGACGTCCGCGGCGAGGTGACGGTCTGGGTGGTGGTCCATGGGGACGTGCACGACCCGGATGCCCGCTGCCGCCGCGACCATGTCACCGCCGCGCTCACCGCGTCGGCACCGCCGGATCTGTCCGGCCTCGATCTCGCGGAGGCGTTCGAGGACCTGGCTTGAGACCGAGACCCGGGCGGGCACCGCGGGAAGAGGGCCGCCAAGCGGAAAGGGGGCCGCTAGAGGGGGTTGGTGAAGGAGGGCCGGCCAGCGGGGGGCACGTGCACGGGGGCGGGTCGCCGGTGGGCGGGGGCGGGCCGCCCGTGTCCGGGAGCCGCCCGCCGCACGGTCGTTGTCCACAGGTTCCCGTCGGCGATGGCGCGAACGGCTAGGCTCCCGCCGTACGAGAAGCGCCGTAACCGGGAGACATCCACGATGGCCAAGAAGCGACCCCAGACGAAGGCCAAGCGCCCGCAGCCGACGGGTGGGGCAGATGGTGCCATTCCGGTGGTCGGCGGCCGCGAGCCCTGCCCCTGCGGCAGCGGCCGGCGCTACAAGGCGTGCCATGGCCGGGACGCCGCGCACGCGGTGACCGAGCTGGTCCACCGCCCCTTCGAGGGGCTGCCCGGCGAGTGCGACTGGGTCGCGCTGCGCGAACTGGTCCCGGCCGCCACGGTCGAGCTGACCCTGAAGGACGGCCTGCCCGAGGGCGTCCCCTCCGTCACGCTCGCCACCGTGCTCCCGATGGCCTGGCCCGCGCTGCGCCGCGACGACGGCTCGGTCCTGATCGGCCTGCAGAACGACACGTCGTCCGGCGACATCAGCCGCGACCTCGCCGACACCCTCCAGCGCGCGCTGGAGGCGGAGCCCGGCACCCCCGTGCAGGGCAGGCGCGCCCCCGCCGACGGGCCCCGGCTCCAGGAACTGCTGGCCGCCGAGAGCCCGTTCGAGCCGGTCGTGCACAGCGGCTTCGAGTTCTGGGTGCCGGACGCGGAGAACGCCACCCCGGAGGTCACCGCCTCCCTGGAGCGGGCCAACGCGGCGGCGATCCCGACGGTCCGGCTGTCCGGCGTGGACGCGGCGTACTGGTGCGAGACCCCGGAGAAGAACCACCTGCGCTGGGTGATGCCGCATCCCGAGGAGCGGCTTCTGGACGCTCTCGCGCGACTGCACGCACAGGGCCGCTCCAGCCTCGGCGAGGGCACCCGGCTGGTGGGCTCCTTCCGTGCTCACGGGCTCACCGTGCCGGTCTGGGACCTGCCGAGCGAGGTCCGCGCGGAGGACGTGGAGAAGCCGGCCGCCGAGTTCGCCGAGCGGCTGGCCGCCGCCCTCGCCGTCGAGGAGCCGCTCACCGCGGAGGAGCGCCGGGCCCGCGGCGGACTGACCAACCGGCAGGTCACGCTCAGCTGACGGCACCCGCGTCGGTGTCATGACTGAATGGTCGGTCAGTCATGACACCGGGTTTCCGGCGGGTGACTCCGGTCACAACTCCCGGCTCCGACAGGGAAATCGGTGGGAAATCGATGGCCGAATGCCTGAGTCGGAATTTGCGAACGGCCGATCTCTTGTTACCGTTCCAGTAGCCCGGTTGCTGGTGCATCCCCCGTCGCCAGCAACCGGGTCTTTCCATGCCCGCGTCCGGTGCCCGACGCGTCGCGCGCTCTCAACCGCCGTCCGCATCCTCGGAGTTGCTCCCCGAGCGCAGCAGCAGCGCCCCCACGGGCCCGCGCTCCGCGAACTCCGCGACGGCTGTGTAGGCGTCCGCCCCGCCCCGGCTGCGCTCGCGGAGGGTCTCACAGGTGGCGGGCTCGTCGTCGGCTCCCGTGTCGCAGCGCGTACGGGTGGTACGGCCGCCGGGGCCCATGAGGCTCAGCCCGGCGTCCAGCGACTTGCCGGTGGCGTTGCGGTAGTAGGTCCGCGCCCAGGTGTCCGCGCCCTGGATCAGCACACAGGTCTGCGCCTCGATGCCCCCGGGGGAGCTGAGTTGGGGTCCGCAGCGCACGGCGGTGGCGAGGCCCAGGTCCAGCAGCGCGGGCGAGCGGCCGGGCGCGGCCGAGGGGTCCTTGCCCTCCGCGTGCCGCAGCGCGCCCGGCACCAGCACATCGCCCACGTCCCGGACCTGCCCGGCGGACGCCACGGTCAGCGGCAGCACGACGGCGGCCGTCACCACGCAGGCCAGCCCGACGAGATGCACCCGGCGCGGATCGGCCTTCCCGTACCGCGCCCGCCGGAACCCGCCCTTCGGCCGCGGCCCGGCTCCGTCGCCGGGTACGCCCCGGGATCCGGAGGAACCACCGGTGCCGGGCGACGAGTTGCCCCCGCCACCGACCGACGCCCGGGGGCCGGCCCCCTCGTCGGCCGACGCCTGGGGGTCGGCCCAGCCGTCCGCCGACGCACGGGAACCGTCCCCGCCCTCCGCCGACCGCACCCGATCCGACCCGCCGTCGTACCCCGGCCCCGTGCCGGTCGGGCGCCGGCGTCCCCCGTCGCGTGGCCGGCGCGTCCCATGGCCCCCAAGAATTCGCAGCATGGGCGGAACATAACGAGCACGGCACGCCCGTCCGCACCGTGCGCGCCGGACACCCCTACAACTCGGGCGCGCTCACACCCGTACGAGTGAGGGCGTCGACCACGGCGTCCACCACCGCCTCGACGTCCGGCACCCAGGGCGCGGCCGAACCCGGCAGCGGCGCCCGCTCCCAGCGCACCGTGCCGGTGCCGGTCTCGGACGGGGGCAGCGCGATATAGCCGCCCTCGCCGTGGAAGCGCAGCGAGCCGGGGACGAAGTCCTTGGCGTAGAGCAGCTCGCCCAACTGCTCCATCGAGTACGGCTCGACGAGCAGCGCCCAGCGGGTGGGCGAGGCGACGACCGGGCCGAGGCGCATGCCCCGGCGGTCGAGCAGGGCGAGGGCACGGGACGCGGCGAGCGCAGGCAGGCTCACCGCGCAGGGCGCCGTCCCGCCGGTCGCGAGGATGACGGGCGCGCTCGGCCGGTTGGTCCACCACCAGCGCACCATGCGCGCGTCGGTGGTGGCCGCGAGCAGCCCGGGGTCGAAGGGGTGGGCGCCGGGCACCGTGCACTCCGGGTCGGGGCAGCCGCAGCGGCCTCTGTCCTGCGGATCCGGGGCCACACCCGGGAGTACGGGCCACTGCCACTCCGTCGCGAAGGTCAGGGCCGCGCTGATCGGGTCAGGCGTCCCGTCGTTCCGTCGCTTGGACAGGAGCCTGCGTCGCCTTCCGAGGATCTCGCGCATGAGCGCTCGTTCCTTTCCGTTGCACCGCTGGCAACACCGTGGTCCACATCACAACATGAGTCGATCACTGCACTGTGCGTACCTGGTGGCGCATCACATCCCCGCACACGGCAGGGGATCCCCAGGGGTTCGAGCGTCGGCCGCGGCCGCGTCCACGGCACTCAAGGCAGGGCACGGTAGCGGCGTGGGGGTGGCGAAGCATGGCGTTTGCCGTCGCGCGTGGTTCTCTCCGCCTCCGCCACGGGAGGATGGGGCTCGGCCGTCGGTGGCTATGACGCCCGGGTCCGTCGCCAGGTTCCGGGTGGCCCCCAACCACCCCTGGCCTTCTCCGAGTACGTACCCATCACGACCGCTGTGACGCTCCGTGGAGCGAGCCCAGTCGACCGCAGTGGACCGTTCCCCCAGGCAGTTTTGAGCCAACTTGACGGTAAGGCAAGGGGTTCCGGGAAATCACCCACCAGCCCCGTGGACACCAGGAATCCCCGCAGGACAATGCTGGACATCCCCTCACGAGTGCGTGTACATGTGGAGACACTGCTAGCGGCGCAGAATCACCTGGGGGTTTGCGATGCTTTTGAGCACTGTGCACCAGTCTGAAGGCCGCGCGCCATGAGCGCCCCGCACCCACCGAAAGTGGCCGGAATCGATCCCACTGTTCCCACGCCCGCCCACACTGTCGCGCCCGCCCCTCCCGCCCCGGAGGCCCCCGCGGGCACACGCGCGGACACCATCCCCGCCGTCCCCGTCCCGCACCCCCCGGTCGCCGCCCCCGGCACCCTCCTCCAGGACCGCCTCGCCGGCTGGGTCTCCGACCTCACCACGCTGCACGAACTCACCGAACGGCTCACCCGCACCAGCGCGTTGGAGCCCGCCCTGGACGAACTGCTGCACGCAGGAGCCGCCCTCGTCGGCGCCCGCCGCGGCCTCGTCGTCCTGGAGCCCGGCGACGGACTCGGCCCCCGCACCAGCCGCGGCCTCGGCCTCGGCCGCGCCGACCTCGGCCATCTGGAGACCGTGCCGCGCGGCGCGCTGCCGTACGACACCGCGGGCACCGCCGAGATCGTCCGCCCCGATCTGTTCGCCGAGGACGACCTCGACCCCCGGCACCGCGAGGTCGCCGCCCGCCTCGGCTACGCCGCCAGCTACGCCCTGCCGCTCGCCACCGACGGTGCCGGCCGCCTCGGCGCCGCCGTCTGGTTCTACGACGAGCCCGCCGAACCCCATGACCGGCAGCGCCATCTCGCGGGCCTGTACATCCGGCACGCCACCGAACACCTCGCCAGGCTGCGGGAGGTGGAGAACACCCGGGCGTGCGTCGCGACCATCGCCGAGGAACTGCTGCCCTCCCGGCTGCCCCGGGTGCCCGGCGTCCAGCTCGCCGCCCGGCACCGCACCGGGCCGCGCGGCGGCGGCGACTGGTACGACGCGCTGCCGCTGCCCGACGCGGCGCTCGGTCTGTCGGTCGGCTCGGTCACCGGTTCGGGACCGAGCGCCGTGGCCGCCGCCGGCCGGCTGCGCGCCTCGCTGCGGGCGTACGCCGTGATGGAGGGCGAGGACCCGGTCGCCGTCCTGTCCGATCTGGAGCTGCTGCTGCGGCTGACCGAGCCCGCCCGCTCGGCCACCGCCCTGTTCGCCTACTGCGAGCCCGTGCTGCGCCGGGTCACCCTGGCGGGTGCCGGGCACAGCCCGCCGCTGGTGATCGGCGAGCGGCGCACCGAGTTCGCCGAGACCTCCGTCTCCGCGCCGCTCGGCATGCTCTCGTGCTGGGAGGCGCCCAGCGTGGAGATCCAGGCCGAAGCGGGAGAGACGGTTCTGCTCTACACCGACGGGCTGCTGCACCGTACCGGCGACCCCATGGACCGGGCCTTCGCCCGCCTGCACACGGCCGCCGCGAGCGTGCCGCGGGCGCTGCGGCAGGACCCCGGGGCCGTCGCCGACCATGTGCTGCGCACGGTGCTGCCGGACGGCCCGGACGCCGCCGACAGCACGGCGGACGTGGTGCTGCTCGCGGCCCGCTTCGACTGAGCCGGGGCCCCCGGTCGGCGACGCCGCTCAGTGACCACGCGGTGACCAGGCATAACGGGGCATCCGCCCCCGATCCCGTCCCGGTACGACCGTACGATGATGGAGGTCCCCGGCTCGGACACAGTGACCCACCGTGGCGAGCCGCACGGACCGCCCCGGGGGAGATCACACGCCGTACCGAGGAGGAACACGTGGCCGACGAACTCATTCCGGCGACCCCGGAAACCGAGTCCGAGGAGCCCATCAAGCAGCGGAAGAACGGCCTGTACCCGGGCGTCTCCGACGAGCTGGCCGAGAACATGCAGTCCGGCTGGGCCGACACCGAGCTGCGTGACCTGAAGCCGATCGAGCAGGCCGCCGAGACCGCGCGCCGCCGCGCCGCGCTCTCCGCGCGCTTCCCGGGCGAGCGCCTGGTGATCCCGGCGGGCAACCTGAAGACCCGCTCGAACGACACGGAGTACGCCTTCCGCTCCTCCGTCGAGTACGCGTACCTCACCGGCAACCAGACGGAGGACGGCGTCCTCGTGCTGGAGCCCGCGGGCGAGGGCCACCGGGCGACCATCTACCTGCTGCCCCGCTCCGACCGCGAGAACGGCGAGTTCTGGCTCGACGGCCAGGGCGAGCTGTGGGTCGGCCGCCGCCACTCCCTCACCGAGTCCGAGGCGCTGTACGGCATCCCCGCCGCCGATGTCCGCGAGCTGGCCGGGAAGCTGGCCGAGGCCACCGGCCCGGTGCGCGTCGTGCGCGGCTACGACGCCGGCATCGAGGCGGCCCTGACCGACAAGGTCACCGCCGAGCGCGACGAGGAGCTGCGCGTCTTCCTCTCCGAGCAGCGCCTGGTCAAGGACGCGTTCGAGATCGGCGAGCTGCAGAAGGCCGTCGACTCCACGGTGCGCGGCTTCGAGGACGTGGTGAAGGTCCTCGACAAGGCCGAGGCCACCAGCGAGCGCTACATCGAGGGCACCTTCTTCCTGCGCGCCCGCGTCGAGGGCAACGACATCGGCTACGGCTCGATCTGCGCCGCGGGCCCGCACGCCTGCACCCTGCACTGGGTCCGCAACGACGGCCCGGTCCGCTCCGGCGACCTGCTGCTGCTCGACGCCGGCGTGGAGACGCACACCCTCTACACCGCCGACGTCACGCGCACGCTGCCGATCAACGGCACGTACAGCGAGCTCCAGAAGAAGGTGTACGACGCGGTGTACGAGGCCCAGGAGGCCGGCATCGCGGCGGTCAAGCCGGGCGCCAAGTTCCGCGACTTCCATGACGCGGCCCAGCGGGTGCTGGCCGCGAAGCTGGTCGAGTGGGGCCTGGTCGAGGGCCCGGTCGAGCGCGTCCTGGAGCTGGGCCTGCAGCGCCGCTGGACCCTGCACGGCACCGGTCACATGCTCGGCATGGACGTCCACGACTGCGCGGTCGCGCGCACCGAGACGTACGTGGACGGCGTCCTGGAGCCGGGCATGGTCCTCACGGTCGAGCCGGGCCTGTACTTCCAGGCCGACGACCTCACCGTGCCCGAGGAGTACCGGGGCGTCGGCGTCCGGATCGAGGACGACATCCTGGTGACGGAGGACGGCAACCGGAACCTCTCGGCCGCCCTGCCGCGGCGCGCCGACGAGGTCGAGGCGTGGATGGCCGCGCTGAAGGGCTGACCCTCACCGAAGGACGGCCGGGCACCCTGGGGTGCCCGGCCGTCGTCGTCCAAGGGCTCTACCGCGCGGGGTCCTCGTCGTGCAGGATCCGCTGGAACAGCCGGCTGTCCCGCCAACGGCCGTTGACGTGCAGGTACTTGGGCGCCGTCCCGATCAGCTCGAAGCCGCACTTCTCCAGCACCCGCTGCGACCCGGCGTTCTCCACCCGCGTGGACGCCTCGATCCGGTGCAGGCCGACCACGTCCCGCGCGAGCCCGCACACCCGCGCCACGGCCGCGCTCGCCAGCCCCCGGCCCTGCCGGTCCGCGGCGACCCAGTAGCCGAGGTGCGCGCTGCAGAACGGCCCCCGGGCGATCCCCGTCAGGGTGATGGCCCCGACGATCCGCCCGTCCGCCTCCTCGAACACCCAGGGCACCGCGGCACCTTCGTCGCGCTGCCGCAGCAGCCCCTCGATCCGCTCCCGCTGCCCCTCCGGCGTGAAGAAGGAATCCGGCCGCACCGGCCCCCACGGCCCGAGGTGCCCCCGATTCACCTCATACGCCTCCGCCAACGCCTCCGCGTCCCCCGCCCCGAGCGGCCGCAACGCCACCCCGGCCGCCATCTCCCCGCTGTCGATATGCATGCCCCCACTATGCGGGGCCGGTATCCAGGCACCGGCCGGTCTTTCGGATTCCCGCCACCAGAGGCGACAGCTCCAGGATCGCCTCGTCCGTCCGCACTCCCTGGGCACGGATGGCGACTTGCGTCGCCGGTGTACGACCGAACGTCACGATGACCTTGCGATCCGGGGTGGACTGCCGCTCGTCGAGCACCCAGTCGATCCCGTTCGCCTCGAAACACGGGTCCGTTGTCGCCGTCGGGCTCTCGACACCGCAGCGCAGGATCACATCCTGATCGCCCCACACCACCACGCCGTCGAGGCCGACAGACCGGCGGTCCTTGCCCGCCAGCCGTCCGGGCGCCCTCCCGGTGAGTTCCCGGCAGTGCGCGTCCCCCGCATGCGCGGCAGCCGTCAGGCCCCGTGCCGGATCGTCCAGCAGACGTGCCGTCACCCCGCCCCCCACGGTCAGGACCACGATGCCGGCGACGGCACCGAGAGCAAGGCGGCGTGAGAGCTTCATGGATGGACGTCGACCCCCTGTGCGCACGGCGATACGAGGGCCACCGTAGGGCACCGCCCTCCCGCCCCGTACTCCCCCTGACAGTCCGCGGCAGGGTGACATCCTCATCGACATGAACATCGCAAAAGCCGCCGGGCTGGTCCTGGCCCTGCTGATGGCATCAGGGTGTGCGGGCCCCCGACTGGACGACGGCCAAGCGCCCTCCGCGCAGGAGACGTTCGCCCCGGCCGACCGCGAGAAGATGCCCGATCTGGCGGGGACCGCGATCGACGGCCGCCCGATCGCCGTGCACGACTACCGGGGCAACGTGCTCGTGGTGAACGCGTGGGCGTCCTGGTGCGGCCCCTGCCGGGCCGAAGCCCCTGACCTCTCCGCCGTGGACACCGCCCTGCACACCCGCGGTGTGTGCGTCATGGGCGTCGACACCGATGCCTCGGGAACAGCCGGTGCGGCCTTCGCCCGCGAGCACCACGTCACCTACCGCAGCCTCCACGACCCGAAGACCGCCCAGCTTCTGCGCATCCCCAAGGGCCTGGTCAGCCCGCAGGGCTACCCCTACACCTTCGTCGTGGACCGGCAGGGCCGGATCGCGGCGGCCCGGATGGGCCGGATCAGCCGCGCGGAACTGACCGCTCTGGTCGAACCGCTGCTCTGATCGCCGGATACGACCGGGCTACACCGCCAGCAGCGGAGCGTCGTCGCGCCATTTGAGGATCTTGTCGAAGCTGACCACCGTGCCGTGCCGGCCGGGCTTGGGGCCGATGTGGACGTGGTCGGCGAGTTCGCGGATCAGGCAGAGGCCGCGGCCGTGCTCGGCGTCCGGGCGGGCGGGGCGCAGTTCGCGGGTGTGCTGGAAGCCGGGGCCGGAGTCGGCCACTTCGATACGGCACTTCTCCCCGTCGAGGTACGCGGTCACCCGGTACACCGCCGAGGTGCTGTCGTCGCCGCCGTGCTCGACGGCGTTCGCGCATGCCTCGCTGAGGGCGACGGAGAGGTCGTAGGAGATCTCCGGGTCCACCCCGGCCGTCTCCATGGTGCCGATCAGGAGCCGCCGCGCGAGCGGCACACTCGCGGCCTCGCGGCGCAGATGGAGTGACCACCAGATGCTCATGCAACAGCCTCCAGGCCGCGGCTCGACATACCGATACCTATTGCCGCCCATAGGTGGCCGTAAGCACACCGTTGACGTGACTCCGCCCATACAGCCGATGCGTCCCGGGAGGAATCGGTGTATGCGGGACGTACCCCTTCGGTCGGCCGGGGGAGGTGCCGGGGGAGGTATTGCCCGGACCTGGCGTAGGACGGCGCGGGGCGCGGTGGGATGATGAGCCCGCCATGTCTGCCCCTCACGCGCGCACGGCGCGTCCCGGAGCCGGGCTCCGGATGCTGCGGGCCGCGGTCTTCGCCGCGGTCTGCGTCGTGCTGGCCGCGGCCGGGCACACCCTGGCCTCCTGCGCGAGCGTGCCGCTGTGGACGCTCGGCGTGGGCTTCCTCGGCTCCCTGCTGCTGGTGATCCCGCTCGCCGGGCGGGCCCGCTCGCTGCCGGGCATCGCCGCGCTCCTCACCCTCGGCCAGACCGCGCTGCACACGCTGTTCGGCCTGGGCCAGCACGGGGCGGGCATGGCCATGGGCGGGATGCCGATGGGGCAGAGCGCTCCGGGCGGAACCGCGCTCGGCGACACCGCCCTGGTCGAACAGGCCGCCCGGCTGCTGTGCGGGGCGAACGCCGCCGCGCTCACCCCCGGCCACGCCTTCCACATCCTGCTCGCCGCCCGCCTCATCGACCGCTCGGGCCGCCCCGTGGCCGGGGCCCCGCTGCCCGTGCCGCACGCGGCCGACGCCACCGGCGCCTCCGCGGCGCTGCTGCCCTCGCTGCCGATGCTGCTCGGCCACCTCCTCGCGGCGGTCGCCCTCGGCTGGCTGCTGCGCCGCGGCGACCTGGCCGTGCTGCGGCTGCTCGAACTGTCGGCGCACTCCGCCCACGAAGTCGCCGAGACCGCGCTCGTACGGTCCCTGCGCGCGGCGCTCGCCCTGGTGGGCGCCCTGTGCGCCGGACTGCTGTCCGCGGCCGAGCCCACCCCGCGCGCCCGTCGCGGCGACCGGGGCGAACCGCCCGCCCCCGCCACCCTCGCACTCCAGCACTCGGTGATCCGGCGCGGCCCGCCCGCCGCCGGACTGCGACTCGCCGCCTGACGCGACGCGCCCCGCCCCCCGCCCCGGGACAGCTCCGGGTTCCGAGGAGACGGCCGCCGTCGCGCGGCCCGCGCGCGCCCGCGCGCCTTCCTTCTTCACCGGAACTCTCACCACGGAGTGCTCCTGCCATGCAGGTTTCCCAGCTCGTCCCCAGCCTCACCGCCGGCCGTCCCGCCACCCGCCGTACGACCACCCGCCGTACGGCCGCCCGTGTCGCCGCCGGTGCCGCCGTCGCCGGCACCGCCGTACTCGCCCTGTCCGCCCCCGCCTTCGCGCATGTGACCGTGCAGCCCGAGGGCGCCGCGGCCAAGGGCAGCTACGCGGTCGTCGACTTCAAGGTCCCCAACGAGCGTGACAACGCCTCGACCACCAAGGTCGAGGTGAACCTCCCCACCGACCACCCGCTGGCCTCCGTCATGGCCCAGCCCATCCCGGGCTGGAGCGTGCAGCTCACCAAGACCAAGCTCGCCAAGCCGCTGACCGTGCACGGCGACAAGATCGACCAGGCCGTCACCAAGGTCACCTGGACCGCCGACGGCAAGGGCATCGAGCCCGGCTACTTCCAGAAGTTCCCGCTCTCCGTCGGCGCCCTGCCCGACAACACCGACCAGCTGGTGTTCAAGGCGCTGCAGACGTACTCCGACAAGGAGGTCGTGCGCTGGATCGAGGTGCCGCAGGCGGGCCAGGACGAGCCGCAGAACCCCGCCCCGGTGCTCCAGCTGACCGCGGCGGCCGACGAGCACGGCGCGGCGGCCGCCCAGGACGCGTCCGACGACAAGAAGGAGAACACGGCCGCCGCCTCGGACTCCGGCAGCAGCAGTGACACCACCGCCCGGGTGCTCGGCGTCGCCGGGATCGTCGTCGGTGCCGCGGGCGTGGCCTACGGCGTCCTCGCCGGCCGCCGCCGCACCGCCTAGCCCCATCGTTCCGCAGCGCGCGCCGGGGCCGTGCCAGGCTTGGCCCCCGTACGACCCCGGCGCGCGCCGGAGTTCTCACATCTGGGACATTTCTCTATGCGCAAGAAGACGTTCGCCGCGGCCGCGCTGCTCGCCGCCGCCACCCTGACCCTCTCCGCCTGCGGCGGCCAGAAAGCCGACTCGTCGGTGGTCTCCGCCGTCTCGCAGGAGTCCGGCGGCAGCGGTCCCGTCACCGTCCTCGACCAGCCCTGGGACAAGCCCGGCCTGGTCCTCACCGACACCCACGGCAAGAAGTACGACCTCCGCAAGGAGACCCAGGGCCACCCGACCCTGCTCTACTTCGGCTACACGCACTGCCCCGACATCTGCCCGACGACGATGAGCAACATCGCCGTCGCGGCCCAGAAGTCGCTGACCCCGGCCCAGCGCGCCGATCTGCGGGTCGTGTTCGTCACCACCGACCCCGGCCGCGACACCCCGGCCGCGCTCGGCAGCTGGCTCAAGGGCATCGACCCCCGGTTCATCGGTCTGACCGGCGACTTCAAGACCATCCAGGCCGCCGCCCGCTCCGTCGGCATCTCCGTCGAGCCCACGACGAAGAACAAGTCCGGCCAGCTCGTCTCCATGCACGGCACCCAGGTGGTCGCCTTCTCGCCGAAGAACGACGGTGGATACGCCTTCTTCGACGACCAGGCCACGGTCGACGACTACATCAAGGACCTGCCCAAGATCGCCCAGGGGGCCAAGCCGTGAACCGCCGACCCCTCGTCCCGGCCACGGCTCTCGCGGGCGCCCTCGCTCTCGCGGGCTGCTCGGGCTCGGGCTCCTCGGACACCTCCAAGGCCGAACTGTCGGTGAGCGGCACCTACATGCCGCAGCCCGTCTCCGCCGACATGGCCGCCGGCTTCCTGACGATCACCAACAAGGGCGGCACGAAGGACGAGCTGACCCAGGTGAGCAGCACCGCGGCCGGCCAGGTCACCATGCACAGCACCACGGGCGGCGAGATGCGGGAGCAGTCCTCCTTCGCCATACCCGCCCACGGCCGGCTCGTCTTCAGAAGCGGTGGCAACCACCTGATGTTCGAGCAGCTCCGGCAGCGGCCGAAGCAGGGCCAGACGGTCACCCTGAAGCTCACCTTCGCCAAGAGCGGGCCCGTCACCGTCGAGATGCCGGTGAAGTCCGCCACGTACCACCCGACGACCGGCAACTGAGGGAAGGGACCACCGTGACCCGGACCATCACCCCCCGCCCGCGGACCCTGGTGCTGCTGCTCCTCGCCGCCCTGGGCGCCCTGCTCGCGGGCGCCGCACCGGCCTCCGCGCACGCGGCGCTGACCGGCAGCGACCCCGCGCAGGGGGTGGTGGTCCAGCAGCCGCCCGCCCGGGTCTCGCTCACCTTCTCCGAGAAGGTCGCGATGAACGGCGACTCGCTGCGCGTCCTCGACCCCAAGGGCGAGCCCGTCCAGACCGGCGCCCCCGACAACGTGCGCGGGACGACGTACGCCGTGCGGCTCAAGGGCGGCCTGGGCAAGGGCACGTACACGGTGACCTACGAGGTCGTCTCCGCCGACAGCCACCCGGTGGCCGGTGCCTACACGTTCTCCATCGGGGCGCCCTCGCGGACCGTGGTCTCCGGCAGCGGTCCGACCGTGGGCGGCGGGGTCGTCGGCGGCCTCTACCAGGTCGGGCGGTACGTGTCGTACGGCGGTTACATCGTGCTCGTGGGCGGCGCGGCCTTCGTGCTGCTGTGCTGGCGGCGCGGCGCGGGCGTACGGGCGCTGCAACGGCTGGTCGTCGGCGGCTGGCTGGCGCTGACCGCGGCCACCCTGTGGCTGCTGCTCCTGCGCGGCTCGTACACCACCACCGGGAAGGTCGCCGACGTCTTCGACCTCGGACTGCTCGGCCAGGTGCTGGAGACCAAGCCGGGGGCCGCGCTGGTCTCCCGGCTGCTGCTGCTCGCCGCCGCCGCGCTGTTCATCGCCGTCCTCTTCGGCACGTACCAGCGGCGCGAGGAGGGCGCGGAGAAACGGGACCTGACCTTCGGGCTCGGGATCGGGGGCCTGGTCGTCGCGGCCGGGCTCGCGACCAGCTGGGCGATGTCCGAGCACGCCTCGGTGGGGCTCCAGCCGGGCATCGCCATGCCGGTGGACGTCGTCCATCTGCTCGCCGTCGCCGCCTGGCTGGGCGGGCTCACCGCGCTGCTGGTCGCCCTGTACCGGGCGCCCGCCGGGACACCGGTCGAGGCCGCCGCCGTACGCCGCTTCTCCCGGCTGGCCTTCGGCTCCGTGGTGGCCCTCGTCGCCACCGGGATCTACCAGTCCTGGCGCCAGCTCGGCTCCTGGTCCGCCTTCACCGACACCCGGTACGGGCAGCTGCTGCTGGCCAAGATCGCCCTGGTGGCGGTCATGGTGGGCCTCGCGTCCGTGTCACGGCGCTGGACGGGACGGCTCGCGGACCAGGGCGCGGAGGAGGAACGGGCCGCCGACGGAGCGGGGACCGAGAAGGAGTCGGTCACCGCGGCGAGGGCAGCCGCCGGGCAGGACGCGGGTACGGCGGACACAGCGTCCGCGGACATCGCCGGGCGGGACTCCGCCACGGCGGACGCGGACGCGTCCGAACCGGCCCCCGCCGCCGAGGACTCCGGCGACTCCCGCCGCGCCGCCCAGCTCGCCCGGCAGCGCGCCGCGGTGGACGCGGCCCGGCGCAAGCGGCTGCGGGACGGCGACGCGGGCCGCTTCGGGCTGCGCCGCTCGGTGCTCGCCGAGGCCGCCGTCGCGGTCGTGCTGCTCGCCGTCACCACCGCGCTGACACAGACCGAGCCCGGCCGCACCGAGCAGGAGGCCAAGGCCGCCACCGGCGCCGTCACGGCACCCGCGAACGGGGACCTGTCCCTGAGCCTGCCCTTCGACACGGGCGGCGCGAACGGCAAGGGCGTGGTCGCCCTCGACATCGATCCCGCCCACGCGGGCGCCAACTCGCTGCACCTCTTCGTCCGCAAGCCCGGCGGACAGCTCTTCGACGTCCCCGAGGTGAAGATCGCCCTCACCCTGGAGGCGAAGAAGATCGGCCCGCTCTCCGTGGCTCCCGAGCACATCACCACCGGCCACTGGTCGGCGGACGGGGTGCAGATCCCGATGGCCGGCGACTGGAAGGTCGAGGTCACCGTCCGCACCTCCGACATCGACGAAGTGACCGTCTCCAAGAACGCGCAGATCGGCTGACCCAGACCATGACCGACCAGTCCACCCAGCAGGCCCGCACCCCCAAGTCCCCGACGGCCGAGGCCACGGCCTCCGGGGCCGGTTCCGGGGGTGTCTCCCGGCGGGCCCTGCTCGGTACCGCGGGCGCCACCGGGCTGGTGCTCGGCGCGGCGGGCGGGGCCGTCGGCTATGCCGCCGCGCCCGCCCCGGCCACCCCGCTCACCTCGGTGGGATCCGACCGCGCGTTGTTTCACGTGAAACACCAGCCCGGCATCACCGAGGGTCTCCAGGCATGCGGTCATCTCATCGCCTTCGATCTGGCGGCGGGTGCGGGCCGCAAGGAGGCGGCGGCCCTGCTGCGCCGCTGGTCGGCGACGGCCGAGCGGCTGATGGCGGGCGAGCCGGCCCCGCACGACGACACCGATGTGTCCCGGGACGCGGGTCCCTCCTCGCTGACGGTCACCTTCGGCTTCGGAAACAGCTTCTTCACCCGCACCGGTCTGGAGAAGCAGCGGCCCGGCGCCCTCGATCCGCTGCCCGACTTCTCCTCCGACCGGCTGGACAAGGCGCGCAGCGACGGCGATCTATGGGTGCAGATCGGCGCGAACGACGCCCTGGTCGCCTTCCACGCCCTGCGCGCGATCCAGAAGGACGCCGGGGCGGCCGCGCGGGTGCGCTGGCAGATGAACGGCTTCAACCGCACCCCGGGCGCCACCGCCCGCCCGCTGACGGCCCGCAACCTCATGGGCCAGATCGACGGCACGGGCAATCCGAAGCCGACGGACGCCGCCTTCGACAAGCAGATCTTCGTGCCCGCCTCGGGCGAGCCCGCGTGGATGGCGAACGGCTCCTACGCCGTCGTACGGCGGATCCGCATGCTCCTGGACGACTGGGAGAAGCTGCCCGTCGCCGCCCAGGAGCAGGTCATAGGGCGCCGCAAGGCGGACGGGGCACCGCTGACCGGAGGGCACGAGACGTCCCCGATGGAGCTGGAGAAGACCGACGCCAAGGGCGACTACGTGATCGCGCTCGATGCGCACGCGCGGATCACCCGGCCGGACAAGAACGGCGGGGCGGCGATGCTGCGGCGCCCGTTCTCGTACCACGACGGCATCGACGCGGACGGGGTGCCGGACGCCGGGCTGCTGTTCGTGTGCTGGCAGGCGGACCCGCTGCTCGGCTTCGTGCCGGTGCAGCGCAAGCTCGACCGGGGCGACGCCCTGTCGCGGTTCATCCGGCACGAGTCGAGCGCGCTCTTCGCGGTGCCGGGCGGCGCGGCGAAGGGCGAGTACGTGGGACAGCGCCTGCTGGAGGACTGAGCAAGACCCCCGCCGATCCCCTTAGCCGATATTCCATCGGCTCTGCGGATTTCCCTTTCCAAACCACCCGGTCGAGTGGTCATCTTGAGACGCCTGAGCTACGACGGCCCGCGGCCATTAGGGTGAGGACCATGCCAGCGAGCTATGCGTATCTCGGTCCCGAGGGCACCTTCACCGAGGTGGCCCTGCGGACGCTGCCGGAGGCGGCCACCCGGGAGCTGACCCCGTACGTGTCGGTGCAGTCCGCGCTGGACGCGGTGCGGGCCGGCGAGGCCGAAGCCGCGTTCGTGCCGATCGAGAACTCCGTCGAGGGCGGCATCACCGCCACCCTGGACGGCCTGGTCGCGGGCGAGCCGCTGACGATCTACCGCGAGGTGCTGCTCTCCATCACCTTCGCGCTGCTGGTCCGGCCGGGCACCCGGCTCGCCGACATCAAGACGGTCTCCGCCCATCCCGCGGCCCAGCCGCAGGTGCGCAACTGGCTGAAGGCCAACCTCCCGGACGCCGTCTGGGAGTCGGCCGCCTCGAACGCGGACGCGGCCCGGCTGGTGCAGGAGGGCCGCTACGACGCCGCCTTCGCGGGCGAGTTCGCCGCCGCCCGGTACGGCCTGGAGGCCCTGGAGACCGGGATCCACGACGCGGAGAACGCGCAGACCCGGTTCGTGCTGGTCGGCCGCCCGGCCCGGCCCGCCGCGAAGACCGGCGCCGACAAGACCTCGGTGGTGCTCTGGCAGCGCACCGACCACCCCGGCGGACTGCGCGATCTGCTCGGCGAGTTCGCCTCGCGCGGGATCAACCTGATGCTGCTCCAGTCCCGCCCGACCGGCGAGGGCATCGGCAACTACTGCTTCTGCGTGGACGCCGAGGGCCATATCTCCGACCGGCGGATGGCGGCGGCGCTGATGGGCCTGAAGCGGCTCTGCCTCGAAGTGCGCTTCCTCGGCTCGTACCCGCGCGCCGACATCACGCCGGACGAGGCACGCGCCGTACGGCCGGGAACCTCGGACGAGGAGTTCATGCGGGCCGCTGACTGGGTGGCGCGCTGCCAGGACGGCCGCTTCTAGTTATCCACAGGAGTTATCCACAGGTGCGCTTCTCGACCTGGGGACAAGTCGACAGCGAAGCGCGACCCAGTCGACAAATCGCCCCACAGCGCACAGTCGGGGCGACCTTCACCTGACTCACCCTTCGTCCACCCGTTTCCTTTGGTTCATCTTTTGGGGCGACCGTTTTCCACCCGAAAGTGGGTGTCGATCCACTTTGGCCGGGGAATTCTGCACGTCGGTCAAGGGATCCGGAGTGATCAATTCCCGCATCCACAGAACTTCCCCACACCCTGTGGATAACTCTTCGGTGGGTGTGGATTTCTGTGGACAACCGGGCCGCCAAGTCCCGCTCTCCACAAGGAAATCGAGTCAACCCGGCGCCCGGGGCCTGCCCCGTCCCAGGGAGTGAGACACTTTCCCTTGACAACGCGCGGCAATTAGCGCATAACGCACCGTAAGCCGCAAATCCAAGCGCGCCGTAATAGTGATTCGTGAGCGGCATCCCCGCACCGGTAGCCTTGGGCCTGTGATTGACCTTCGCCTGCTCCGTGAGGACCCCGACCGTGTGCGCGCGTCCCAGCGTGCTCGTGGAGAGGATGTCGCGCTCGTCGACTCCCTCCTGTCCGCCGACGAGCGGCGCAGGTCTTCCGGCGTCCGCTTCGACGAACTGCGTGCCGAGCAGAAGCAGCTCGGCAAGCTGATCCCCAAGGCCACCGCCGACGAGAAGGCCGAACTGCTCAAGCGCGCCGAGCAGCTCAAGGCCGACGTCAAGGCCGCCGACGTCGAGCGCGACGCGGCCGACGCCGAGACCCATGAGCTGCTGGGCCGGCTCGGCAACCTCGTCCACCCCGACGTCCCCGTCGGCGGCGAGGAGGACTTCGTCACCCTGGAGACGCACGGCACCATCCGCGACTTCGGTGCCGAGGGCTTTGAACCCAAGGACCACCTGGAACTCGGGCAGCTGCTCGGCGCGATCGACGTCGAGCGCGGCGCCAAGGTCTCCGGCTCCCGCTTCTACTTCCTCACCGGTGTCGGCGCCCTGCTGGAGCTGGCCCTGGTGAACGCGGCGATGGCCCAGGCCACCGCGGCCGGCTTCACCCCGATGCTGACCCCGGCGCTGGTCCGCCCGCAGTCGATGGCCGGCACCGGCTTCCTCGGCCAGGCCGCGCAGGACGTCTACCACCTCGACAAGGACGACCTCTACCTGGTCGGCACCTCCGAGGTGGCGCTCGCGGCGTACCACATGGACGAGATCCTCGACGCCGACAAGCTGCCGCTGCGGTACGCGGGCTTCTCGCCCTGCTTCCGCCGCGAGGCCGGTTCGCACGGCAAGGACACCCGGGGCATCTTCCGCGTGCACCAGTTCGACAAGGTCGAGATGTTCTCGTACGTCGACCCCGAGGACTCCCAGGCCGAGCACCAGCGCCTGCTGGCGTGGGAGAAGCAGTGGCTGTCCTCGCTGGAGCTGCCGTTCCGCGTGATCGACGTCGCCTCCGGTGACCTCGGCTCCTCGGCCGCCCGCAAGTTCGACTGCGAGGCGTGGATCCCGACGCAGGGCAAGTACCGCGAGCTGACCTCGACCTCGGACTGCACCGAGTTCCAGTCCCGCCGGCTGTCCATCCGGGTCCGCGACGGCAAGCAGGTCAAGCCGCTGGCCACGCTCAACGGCACGCTGTGCGCCGTACCGCGCACCATCGTGGCGATCCTGGAGAACCACCAGCTGGCCGACGGCTCCGTCCGGGTCCCCGAAGTGCTGCGCCCCTACCTGGGCGGCCGGGAGGTCCTGGAGCCGGTGGCCAGGTGAGCTTCCCCTACGGGCTGGTCGCGACCGACCTGGACGGAACGCTGCTGCGCTCCGACGGGTCGGTCTCGCAGCGCACCCGCGACGCGCTCACCGCGGCCGCCGCGGCGGGCGCCGCGCACATCGTCGTCACCGGCCGGGCCGTCCCCTGGACCCGCCATGTCCTGGACGACCTCGGCTACGACGGCCTCGCGGTCTGCGGCCAGGGCGGCCAGGTGTACGACGCCGGGGCGCACCGCCTGCTGACGTCCGTCACCCTGGACCGTCAGCTGGCGGGGGTGGCGCTGGCCAAGATCGAGGCGGAGGTCGGTCCGCTGCATCTCGCCGCGAGCCGTGACGGGCTGGACGGCGAGGTGCTCGTGGGGCCCGGCTACGCCGTCGCGGGGCCGCTCCCCGCGGTCCCCCTCACCGACGCGTCCGATCTCTGGGCCGCGCCGCTGAACAAGATCTACATACAGCATCCGACGCTGGGCGACGACGAGCTGGCGGAGGCCGCCCGGCGGGCGGCCGGTGGCTTCGTCTCGGTCGCGATGGCCGGCGCGGGCATCGTGGAACTCCTGCCGCTCGGTCTCTCCAAGGCGACGGGGCTCTCTCTGGCCGCGCGCCGCCTCGGTCTGCGGGCCGCGGACTCGATCGCCTTCGGCGACATGCCGAACGACATCCCGATGTTCGGCTGGGCCTCCCGGGGCGTGGCCATGGCCAACGCCCACGAGGAGCTGAAGGCGGTGGCCGACGAGGTGACGTCCTCGAACGAGGAGGACGGGATCGCGGCGGTGCTGGAAGGCCTGCTGGCGTAACGCCGTTCACCGTGCCTGCCGTGGGGTCGGCCGCGGGCTCACCGCCGCCGGCGCCACCCCCGCCGTCGTACCTTGCTGAAGAACCACCCCGCCGGCGGCTCGTCGGAGCGCCAGGGCTGGGGTTCGGGGGCCTGCGTACGCCAGCGGGCGGCCAGCATCCGGGCCCGGGCGGACGGCTCGGAGGCATCGGCGGCCCGCACGAAGTCCTCGTCCAGGACCAGCCCCTCGAAGGCGTCCCCCGCGGGCTCCCCGCCACCCCCCGATATCTCCTCCGCCATCCCCGGCCTCCTCGCCTTACGTCACGTTTTGCCCAGTGTGCCCGGCCGGGGATGAAGTCTCCGTCAAAGATCCCCGGTCGGTGACCGGGGACCCCGGAGCCTCTTACTCCTCCCCCGCCAGCTTCAGCGAGCGCAGCTTCTGCCCCGCGTACCAGGTGGCCAGCACGGTCACCACGACCAGCAGCACCACCGCCGTCGTCAGCCCGACGTCGGAGGTGACCAGGTCGCCCCCGGCCACCTTGTGCGCGACCGCGAGCGCCCACTGCTGCACGCTCAGCGTGCGCGCGCCCGGCACCAGGGAGCCGAACAGCGCCTCCCAGACCAGCGCGTACACCAGGCCGAAGACGACCGCGTGCCGGGAGACCGTGCCGAGCAGCAGGAACAGCGCGGAGTAGGCGATGGAGGCCACCAGCGCGGCCACCGTGTAGGCGACGGCGATCTGCTGGCCGTTGCCGTTGAGGATCAGACCCGCGATCAGCGTGGGCACCGCGGAGAACACCATGGTCACCGCGATGGCCACGATCAGCTTGGTGAAGATGATCGTCGGCCGCTTCAGGGGTTTGGCGAGCAGATAGACGACAGAGCCCTCATCGATCTCCGGACCGATCGCGCCCGTGCCCGCGATGACGCCGATGATCGGCACCATGGTGGCGATCGCGAACCCGCCGAGCACATCGGCGGCCGTCTGGTCGTCCGCCCCGCTGAGGGCGCGTACGGCCACGGCGATCACGATGAGCAGCAGCGGCAGCGCGCCGAGGATGAGGGCCCGGCGACGGCCGAGCAGGGCCCGGTAGGTGAGCCGGGCGACTGTGGGGTCGTACATCTTCGGCCTCCTACGCCGCGACCAGGTACGAGAAGACGGACTCCAGCGACTCGTCCGACGGCGAGACCGTGAGCAGTCGGATGCCGTGGTCCCTGGCGACCTTCGGCAGCAGAGTGGTGAAGCGGCCGAAGTCGACGGCCTGGACGCGCAGCGCGCCCTCGGTGTGGTCGACCTCGATGCCGGCGGTGGACGGGTCGGCGATCAGTGCCGCCGCGAGGGCCCGGTCGTCGCTGGAGCGCACCAGATAGCGGTGCGGACGGTCGGTCATCAGGCGGCGGATCCTGCGGTAGTCGCCGCTGGCCGCATGCCGCCCGGCGACGACGACCTCGATGTGCCGGGCGAGCTGCTCGACCTCCTCCAGGATGTGCGAGGAGAACAGCACGGTGCGGCCCTCGTCGCCCATCCTCCGCAGCAGGTCCATCAGCTGCATGCGCTGGCGCGGGTCCATGCCGTTGAACGGCTCGTCCAGCAGGAGCAGCGAGGGGTCGTGCACCAGGGCGCTGGCCATCTTCACGCGCTGGCGCATGCCCTTGGAGTACGTGGCGATCCTGCGGTCCTGGGCGTACTCCATCTCGACGGTGGCCAGGGCCCGCTGGGCGGCCTTGTCGCCGAGGCCGTGCAGCTCCGCGTTGGCCACGACGAACTCGCGCCCGGTGAGGAAGTCGTACATCGCCTCCCGCTCGGGGACGATGCCGATGTGCCGGTAGATCCCCTCGTTGCGCCACACCGGCTGTCCGTCGAGGGTGACCGTGCCGGTGGAGGGGGCGAGGAAGCCGCCCATCATGTTGATCAGGGTGGACTTCCCGGCGCCGTTGGGGCCGAGCAGGCCGGTCACGCCGGGTCCGATGGTCATGGTGATGTCGTTGACGGCGACCACGTTGCCGAACCAGCGGGAGACATGGTCGATGCTGAGGGTCGTCACAGTCCCACCTTCTTGTAGCGGCGCACCAGGAGGCCGTAGCTGCCGGCGATCAGTGCGAGGGTGACGAGGACGTAGACGATGCCCTCTCCGGTCGAGGGAGCGACCCCGCCGGGGTTCTGGGCGGTGGCGCCGAGGAAGGCGGACTGCACGCCGTCGATCAGGGTGACCGGCGAGAACAGGCCGATCCACGCGATGGCGGCGGAGTGCCCCTGGACCTCCGCGATGCCCTGGAGGGTGGAGACCGCCCCGTAGGTGATGACCAGTACGGCGATCACGGCGGCGATGCCGAAGCCGCGGCGCGGGGTGACGGCGGCGATGACCAGGCCGATGCCGGCGAAGAGCAGGGAGAGCAGGGCCACGGAGACCAGTCCCTCGGCGAATTCCTTCGTCTGGTGGGCGAAGCCCAGCTTGGACAGCAGCGCCCCCACGTACATCACCAGCAGGGGGGCGGCGGTGAGGATGAAGATCGCCGAGGCGAGCGCGGCGAACTTGGCGCGCACGTAGTCGGCGGTCTCGATCGGCCGCGAGAAGTACAGCGGGACCGTCTTGAAGCGCAGATCGCGGGAGACGGCCTGGGGCGCCTGGGAGGCGACATACAGGCTGATGACGGCCTGGAGCATGATCGCGTACCGGGTGTAGGCGACCGGCAGTTCGTGCGCCTTGGTGGCGACGGCGACG
Source organism: Streptomyces sp. NPDC093018 (assembly GCF_040684035.1). Lineage (NCBI taxonomy): Bacteria > Bacillati > Actinomycetota > Actinomycetes > Kitasatosporales > Streptomycetaceae > Streptomyces > Streptomyces sp. NPDC093018. The sequence continues at coordinate 434,447 of NZ_JBFBFF010000005.1, read as the reverse complement.
GCGACCATGATGGCGGCGGGCACGCACATGACCGCGAACAGCAGCATGGGCAGCACCTTGGACTTCACCGAGCGGCCGAGGCCGTAGGCGCCGCGCAGGGACTGCGAGTACAGGGAGCGGCGGGCGTAGGCGCGGCCGAGGCGCGGGCCGTCGTAGCCGCGGTAGCCGATGTCGTGGATCCGGGTCGTCTCGCCCGGGGGCGAGGTCAGGGGCTGCTCAACCGCCATGGCCGACGGCCTCCTTCCGCTGCTCGTCGCCGCTGTGGGCGCTGCCTTCGGCGGTGTCGGTGGTGAAAACCTCGGAGATGTGGTGCCGGCGCTGCTCCATGCGGACCAGGCCGAGGCCGAGGTCGGCGACCACGTCGCGCACCAGGTCGTACGTCTCCTCGCCCGCGGCGGTCAGCAGCAGGATGTGGCCGGCGCCGGGCAGGCCCGTGCCCTCGTGGTGGGTCTCCACCCCGCGCCCGCGCAGCGCGTCGCGGACCGCGGCGGTGCCGTCGGGGTGGGTGTCGCTGTCGGTGACCTCGATCGCGAGGGTGGTCGTGGTCTGCGTGAAGTCGGTGGTGGAGCTGGAGCGCAGCAGCTTGCCGCCGTCGATGACGACCACGTGGTCGCAGGTCCGCTCCAGCTCGCCCAGCAGGTGCGAGGTGACCAGGACGGAGATGCCGAAGTCGGAGTGGACGCGGCGGATCAGGCCGAGCATCTCGTCGCGGCCGACCGGGTCGAGGCCGTTGGTCGGCTCGTCCAGGAAGACCAGCTTGGGGTCGTGCACCAGGGCCTGCGCGAGCTTCACGCGCTGCTTCATGCCGGTGGAGTAGCCGCCGATGGGGCGATAGCGCTCCTCGTACAGGCCGACATGGCGCAGGGTGTCCGCGGTGCGCCCGCGCGCGGCCGTGGGCGGCAGCCCCGACATGCGCGCCATGTGCACGACGAACTCGGTCGCCGAGACGTCCGGCGGCAGGCAGTCGTGCTCCGGCATGTAGCCGACCTGTTCGCGGATGGCGGCGCCCTCGGTGGCGATGTCCAGGCCCAGCACCCGGGCACTGCCCTCGGTGGCGGGGGACAGCCCCAGCAGGATTTTGATCAGGGTGGACTTGCCGGCGCCGTTGGCTCCGACGAGTCCGGTCACCCCGGGCCCGATGTCCACGGACAGCCGGTCGAGCGCGGTCACCCGGGGGAACCGCTTGCTCAGGCTTTCGGTCGCGATCACAGTCACCCACCGAACGGTAGTGATCCCGGCCACGCCGGTCGTCAGACCACAGAGCCGTCTTCGGGTCCGCCCCAGGTATTACGGGACCCTAGGGGCCGCCCCTCCCTAAGGGCCACCCGGACTTGTCCCGGGCCCGCACTCCCGCCTATTGACGCCGCCTCTAACAACTGCGAGATTCACCTCTGTCAAGTTACGGACGCGTACCGCAGCCGACGCGAATCGGCCGGATCACGGGACGAGGCGGCATGACGACGGCAGTGAGCAGTGAACTCCCCACGGAGCTGCGGGGATTCAAAAAGGTGCAGCGCCTCGCCTATGAGTGCGCGGAGGCGGTCGCGGCGCGCCTGGAGCCGGGTGTGACCGAGCGTGAGGCCGCGCGGATGCAGCGGGAGTGGCTGCGCGAGCGCGGGGTGCGGGACTGGTTCCATCTGCCCTTCGCCTGGTTCGGGGACCGTACGGCGTTCGTGAACTTCCGGATCCCGCTCCAGTTCTTCCCGACCGATCGCGAGCTCGGGCCCGGAATGCCGTTCATCCTGGACATGGCCCCGGTGTTCGAGGGATACACGGCGGACATCGGCTACTCGGGGTCCCTCGGGGTGAACCCCGTACAGGACCGGCTGATGGCCGACCTGGAGGCGCATCGGGAGCTGATCCTGCGCGAGGTGCGCGAGCGGCGTCCGCTGCGCGAGATCTACGAGGACGTGGAGCGGCTGATGGTCCGCCAGGGCTACGCGAACCGGCATCGGGCCTACCCCTTCGGCGTGATCGCGCACAAGGTGGACCGGGTGCGGGAGCGCCGCTTCGCGCCCCATGTCTTCGGTTTCGGCACCCAGTCCCTGAAGGGTCTCGCCTCGGACGCGCTGCACGGCCACCGCGAGGGCTGGTCGCCGCTGTGGTCGCCGTACCGCTTCTCGGACCATCCGCCGAAGCCGGGCCTGTGGGCGGTCGAACCGCATCTGGGCTTCCGGGGCACCGGGGCGAAGTTCGAGGAGCTCCTCGTGGTCACCGACTCGAAGGACCCCGAGCAGAGCGCGTTCTGGCTGGACGACGATCTGCCGCATGTGCGGCGCTGGGCGGAGGCGAAGTGACGACCCTGAAGGGTGCGCGCGAGCGCACGGTACGGACCGGCGGAATCGAACTGTGCGTGGCCGAACTGGGCGACGCACAGCAGCCGACGGTGGTCCTGGTGCACGGCTATCCGGACAGCAAGGAGGTGTGGTCCGAGATAGCCCCGCGCCTCGCGGAGCGCTTCCATGTGGTCCTGTACGACGTCCGGGGCCACGGCCGCTCCACGGCGCCGCGGCCGTTGCGCGGCGGCTTCACGCTGGCCAAGCTCACGGACGACTTCCTGGCCGTGGTGGACGCGGTGAGCCCGGACCGCCCGGTGCATCTCGTCGGCCATGACTGGGGCTCGGTGCAGTCCTGGGAGTTCGTCACGGTCGGCCGCACGGAGGGCCGGATCGCCTCCTTCACCACCGTCTCCGGGCCGTCCCTCGACCACTTCGGGCACTGGATCAACGACCGTCTGAAGCGTCCGACGCCCCGCCGGGTGGCCCAGCTCCTGGGCCAGGGCGCCAAGTCCTGGTACGTGGGCATGCTGCACACCCCGGCCCTGCCGGAGCTGGCCTGGCGCGGCCCGCTCGGCAAGCACTGGCCGAAGCTCCTGGAGCGGGCCGAGGGCATCCCGGCCGGCGACTACCCGACCTCCTCCCTGCCCCAGGACGCGGCCCACGGCGCCTGGCTGTACCGGGACAATGTGCGGCCGCGGCTGACCCACCCCCGCCCGGACGCGTTCGCGCACGCCCCGGTGCAGCTGATCACGCCCCAGGGCGACGCGTTCCTCTCCGAGCGGCTCTACGACGACCTGGACCGCTGGGTGCCCCAGCTGACCCGGCGCACGCTCCCGGCCAAGCACTGGGCGCCGCGCACCCGGCCGGACCAGCTGACCGCCTGGATCGAGGAGTTCGTCGTATCGGTGGAGGGCGGCCGCCCCGAGCCGAAGGCGACCGGGCCCCACGCGGCGCGGTTCGGCGGGCAGCTGGTGCTGATCACCGGCGCGGGCAGCGGGATCGGCCGGGCGACGGCGTTCGCGTTCGCGGAGGCGGGCGCGCGGCTGGTGGCCGTCGACCGGGACGCGGAGGCGGCGGCCCGCACCGCGGAACTGGCCCGGCTGATCGGCGCGCCCGAGGCATGGGCCGAGACGGCGGACGTCTCGGACGAACAGGCCATGGAGAAGCTGGCCGAGCGGGTCCACCGCGCGTACGGCGTGCTGGACGTGCTGGTCAACAACGCGGGCATCGGCCTGTCCGGGTCCTTCTTCGCCACGACCACCGAGGACTGGCGCAAAGTCCTCGACGTCAACCTCTGGGGCGTGATCCACGGCTGCCGGCTCTTCGGGGCGCGGATGGCCGAGCGAGGGCAGGGCGGTCATATCGTCAACATCGCGTCCGCCGCCGCGTTCCAGCCCTCCCGGGTGCTGCCCGCCTACAGCACCTCCAAGGCGGCGGTCCTCATGCTCTCCGAGTGCCTGCGCGCGGAGCTGGCGTCCCAGGCGATCGGCGTCACGGCGATCTGCCCCGGCATCGTCAACACCAACATCACGTCCACGGCGCGCTTCGCCGGGGCCGACGAGACCGAGGAGCGGCGCCTGCAGAAGAACTCCGCGCGCCTGTACGGACTGCGCAACTACCCGCCGGAGAAGGTGGCTTCGGCGATCCTGGACGCGGTGGTCCACAACCGTCCGGTGGTGCCGGTGACACCGGAGGCGCGGGGCGCGCACTTCCTGTCCCGGGTGCTGCCGGGGGCGCTGCGCCGACTGGCGCGGGTGGAGCCGAAGGTGTGATCCGGGTGGGGTGTTGGGGACGACTGACCTCAACACCCCTACTCGCGCAGTCCAGTTGTCCACAACTTCGTCAATTCCCCTGTGGATAACCGGGGTTGTCTGTGGATCAAACGTCCCCGCGAAAACAAGCTGCGTGATCCGCGTCTCTCGCCCACCCTGGTTCCATGGACGAAGAACCCATGGACCCCATGGACGAAAGACGCACGGTCAAGGTCTCGAAGTACCTCTCCCGGCACCTCCGCCACCAGCCGGCCCGCATCGGCCTCACCCTCGACCCCGCCGGCTGGGCGGACATCGACACCCTGATCAGCGCGGCTGCCGAGCACGGCTTCCGCTTCACCCGCGAGGAGCTCGACCGGGTCGTCGCCACCAACGACAAACGGCGCTTCACGATCGACGGCGCCCGGATCCGCGCCAACCAGGGCCACACCGTCGCCGTGGACCTGGGCCTGCCACCGGCCACCCCGCCGCCGTACCTCTACCACGGCACCCACCCCCGTGCCCTTAAGTCCATCCGGGCCACCGGTCTGGAGCCCATGGACAGACATGCCGTGCACCTCTCCGCCGACCGCGACACCGCCACCCGGGTCGGCGCCCGCCGGGGCCGCCCGGTCGTCCTCGTGGTCGACGCCGGCGCCATGCACCGTGACGGCCATGTCTTCCATGTCAGCGCCAACGGCGTCTGGCTGACCGCCGCCGTGCCCCCGCGCCATCTGCGCTTCCCGGGGCCCCGCTGACCTCGCCCGCACCGCCCCGGCCCACCGCTTACCCTCGAACGCATGAGTCTGCGTCTGAGCACCGTGATCCTGCCGTACCGCCGCTGGCACGAGGGCGGCCGCGCCGCCTGGGTGCGCGCCGAGCAGCTGGGTTTCCACACGGCGTACACCTACGACCACCTGTCCTGGCGCAGCTTCCGTGACGGCCCCTGGTTCGGTGCCGTCCCCACCCTGACCGCCGCCGCGGCCGCCACCGAGCGGCTCCGCCTCGGCACCCTGGTCACCTCCCCGAACTTCCGCCACCCGGTCACCCTCGCCAAGGAACTGATCTCCCTGGACGACGTCTCCGGCGGCCGGATCACCCTGGGCATCGGCGCCGGCGGCACCGGCTTCGACGCCACCGCCCTCGGCCAGGAGCCGTGGACCCCGCGCGAGCGCGCCGACCGCTTCGCCGAGTTCGTGCCGCTGCTCGACCGGCTGCTCAGCGAGGACGCGGTGACGTACGAGGGCCGCTACTACTCGGCGGACGAGGCGCGCAACATCCCGGGCTGCGTCCAGCGCCCCCGGCTGCCGTTCGCCGTCGCCGCCACCGGCCCGCGCGGGCTGCGGCTCGCCGCGCGCCACGGCCAGGCATGGGTGACCACGGGCGACCCGAAGCTGTACGAGACGGGCACCCCGGAGCAGTCGGTGGAGGCGCTGCGCGGGCAGCTGGCCCGGCTGTCCGACGCCTGCGCGGAGGCCGGCCGTGACGTCGCCGGCATGGACAAGATCCTGCTCACCGGCTTCACCCCGGACCGCGGCCGGCCGCTCACCTCGCTGGACGCGTTCGTGGACTTCGCCGGGCGCCACCGGGACCTCGGCTTCACCGAGATCGTCCTGCACTGGCCCATCCCGGACTCCGACTTCGCCGCGGACGAGAAGATCTTCGAGCGGATCGCCATGGAGGGCCTCGCCCAGCTGGGCTGACATGACCCGCGGCACGCTCAGGTGTGTCCCGGGACACCTTGTGAGGCGGGCGGGGCGCCCGGAGCGTCATCTGTGTCTCATCTGTGCACACTTCCGCACGCCCGTGCGGGCATATGCGCGAGAATGACCGGATGACCTCAGCGACCAGGCAACCCGGGACCCCTGCCGCCGCGATCCGCCCGCGGCTGATCGCCACCGACCTCGACGGCACCCTGCTGCACGACGACAAGTCGGTCTCCCCGCGGACCGTCGCCGCCCTGGCCGCCGCCGAGCAGGCGGGCATCGAGGTCTTCTTCGTCACCGGCCGCCCGGCCCGCTGGATGGACGTCGTCAGCGACCATGTCCACGGCCACGGCCTGGCCATCTGCGGCAATGGCGCCGCCGTGGTCGACCTGCATGGCGGCCCCGGCGCCCACCGGTTCACCAAGGTGCGCGAACTGGCCCGCGGCAACGCCCTGGAAGCCGTCCGGCTGCTGCGCCGGGCCGCGCCCGGCACGGTGTTCGCGGTCGAGCAGACCTACGGCTTCCACCAGGAGCCCGCCTATCCCCGGCTGCACATGGAGGTGCCGGGCCACCGGCTGCCCGCCGAGGAGCTGCTCGCGCCGGACGGCCCGACCGCCGCGCAGCCCGTGCTCAAGATCCTCGCCCACCACGCCACCCTCGACCCGGACGCCTTCCTCACCCTGGCCCGGCTGGCCGTCGGCGAGCGCGCCACGGTCACCCGCTCCAGCCCCAGCGCCCTGCTGGAACTCAGCGGCCCGGGCGTCTCCAAGGCCAGCACGCTCGCCCTGTGCTGTGCCGAGCGCGGCATCTCCCACGAGGAGGTCGTCGCCTTCGGGGACATGCCCAACGACATCGAGATGCTGACCTGGGCCGGACAGTCCTACGCCATGGGCAACGCCCACCCCGACGCCGTCGCCGCCGCCTCCGGCCGCACCGCCGCCAATACGGAGGACGGCGTGGCGATCGTGATCGAGCGCCTGCTCGACCAGCACGGCTAGACCGGGCCGGACGAGGGCCCCTGGGTCACCGTCCGCCGACACCTCGTCCGCGGGCGGCGCCCCGGGCTCTCACCGCGGTCTCACCGTGCTCCCACCAGCGACTCGGCCTCCGCCTCGCGGCGCACCATCTCACGCAGCGGACCGTCCACCGCGGCGAGTTCCGCGTAGGGGCCCCGCTGTACGACGCGGCCCGCGTCGAGCACCAGGATCTCGTCCACCTCGTCGAGACCGGCGAGCCGGTGGGTGATCAGCAGGGTCGTACGGCCCTCGGTGGCGGCCAGCAGATCGGCGGTGAGCGCGTCGGCCGTCGGCAGGTCCAGGTGCTCGGCCGGCTCGTCCAGGACCAGCACGGGGAAGTCGGCGAGCAGCGCGCGGGCCAGCGCGAGGCGCTGCCGCTGGCCGCCGGACAGCCGTGCCCCGTGCTCGCCGACCAGGGTGTCCAGGCCGTCGGGCAGCCCGTCCACCCAGTCGAGCAGCCGGGCCCGTGCCAGCGCCCCGCGCAGCTCGGCCTCGGTGGCGCCCTTCCTGGCCAGCAGCAGGTTCTCGCGCACCGAGCTGTCGAAGAGATGCGCGTCCTGGGCGCACAGGCCGACCAGCCGCCGCACCTCGTCGCCGGACAGCTCGGGGGCGTTCACCCCGGCGAGGGTGTAGGAGCCGGAGCGCGGGTCGAGGAAGCGCAGCAGCACCTGGGCAAGGGTCGTCTTGCCGGAGCCGGAGGCCCCCACCACGGCGATCCGGCGGCCCTGCTCCAGCGTCAGGTCGAGCCCGGCCAGCGCCTCCCCGTGCTGCCCCTCGTGCCGTGCGGCCAGCCCCTTGAGGACCAGCGGGAAGGGCGTCACGGGCGCCGGACGGGGCCGCTCGGGCTCGCGCACCGGCTCCGGCGCGTCCAGCACCTCCCGCACCCGCTCCGCGCTGCGCCGCACCCGCTGCCGGTGGCGGACGGCGAGCGGCATCCCGAGTACGGCCTCGAACGCGGCCAGCGGGGTGAGGACGACGACGGCCAGCGCGACGCCGCCGAGCCGTCCGGCCGCCACCGCCTGGACACCGATCAGCGCCATGGCCGTGACGGTCAGGCCGGAGACCAGTGCGGTGAGCCCGTCGCCGAGGGCGGTGACGGCGGCGGCGCGGGAGGCGATCCGGGTCAGGGTGCCGTCCGCCCGCTTGGCCGCGCCGGTACGGGCGGGCAGCGCGCCGGCCACGGTCAGCTCGGCGGTGCCGGTGAGCAGATCGGTGACGCGGGTCGCCAGTTCGCCGCGGGCGGGGGCCAGTCGGCGCTCGGTGTGCCGGGCCGCGGCCGCGGTCACCAGGGGCACCCCGGCCCCGGCCGCGAGCAGGCCCACCGCGAGGACGGCGCCCGCCTCGGGGAGCAGCCAGGCCGTGAAGCCGACGGTCGCGCCGGAGACGAGCAGGGCGACGGAGGCGGGCAGCAGCCAGCGCAGCCAGTAGTCCTGGAGCTCGTCGACGTCCGCGACCAGGCGGGTCAGCAGATCGCCGCGGCGGGCGTCGCGCAGCCCGGCGGGGGCCAGGCGTTCGAGCCGCCGGTAGACCGCGACCCGGGTGTCGGCCAGCATCCGCAGCACGGCGTCGTGCGAGACCAGCCGCTCGGCATAGCGGAACACGGCCCGCCCGATCCCGAACGCCCGCGTCGCCGTCACGGCCACCATCAGATAGAGCACCGGCGGCTGCTGCGACGCCCGTGAGATCAGCCATCCCGAGGTCGCCATCAACCCCACGGCGCTCCCGAGCGCGAGGCTCCCCAGCACCAACGCCAGCGCCAACCGCCCGCGCCGGGCCCCGGCCAGCCCACGGACCCAGCGGAGGGTGCTGCGGGGGTGGTCCGTTGTCCCGGGCAACCCGGATACCGGCAACGTCTCGAAGGACGCGGCGTCGAATCCTTCGGTCTCACCTTCCAGTGCCGGGTTTTGGGTGGCGGGTGGGCAAGGGCGGGGGTCCAGGGGGCGGAGCCCCTGGGTACGCCCGGTGTCCCCAGCCGCACCCGCCGACGCGGCGCCGGGCTCCAGTCGTACGACCCTGTCGGCCACCTCCAGCAGCGCGGGCCGATGCACGACCACCAGCACCGTGCGGCCCACCGCGAGCCGCCGCACCGCCGAGACGACCTCCGCCTCGGTCACCCCGTCCAACGCCGCCGTCGGCTCGTCCAGCACCAGTACCGGCCGGTCCGACAGGAACGCCCGCGCCAACGCCAACCGCTGCCGCTGTCCCGCCGAGAGCCCCGCCCCGTCCTCCCCGAGCACCGTGCCGGCCCCCTCCGGCAACGCGGCCACGAACTCCCACGCCCCCGCGTCCCGCAACGCCCGCCGCACCGCCTCGTCGTCCGCCGAGGGCCGCGCCAGCCGTACGTTCTCCGCGATCGTCCCGGCATATAGATGCGGCCGCTGCGGCACCCAGGCGATCCGCGACCGCCACTGCGCCGGATCCAGTTCGGCGAGGTCGACCCCGCCGACCCGCACCCGCCCCGCGGCGGGCCGTACGAACCCCAGCAGCACGTTCAGCAGCGTGGACTTGCCCACCCCGCTCGGCCCGACCAGTGCCACGGTCTCCCCGGGCTCGACGGTGAACGACACCTCGCTCACCGCGTCCACGGACCGCCCGGGATACCGCACGGTGACCGACTCGAAGGCCACCGCACCCGACGGCACCGCGGCGGTCCCAGGCACTGGCACCGGCGTCTCCAGCACCTCGAAGATCTCCTCCGCGGCGGCCAGTCCCTCCGCCGCCGCGTGGTACTGCGCCCCCACCTGGCGCAGCGGCAGATACGCCTCCGGCGCCAGCACCAGGATCACCAGCCCGATGTACAGATCCATGTCGCCGTGGACCAGCCGCATGCCGATCGTCACGGCCACCAGCGCCACCGACAGCGTGGCGAGCAGCTCCAGCGCGAAGGAGGAGATGAAGGCGATCCGCAGGGTCCGCATGGTCGCCTGGCGGTACTCACCGGTGATCCGCCGGATGGACTCGGCCTGTGCCTTGGCCCGGCCGAACACCTTCAGCGTGGGCAGTCCCTCGACCACGTCCAGGAAGTGACCGGACAGCCGGGACAGCAGCCGCCACTGCCGGTCCGTGCGCGCCTGTGTGGCCCAGCCGATCAGCATCATGAACAGCGGAATGAGCGGCAGGGTGCCGACGATGATCGCCGCCGACACCCAGTCCTCGGTGACGATCCGCGCCAGCACCGCCACCGGCACCACCACCGCGAGCCCCAACTGCGGCAGATAGCGCGAGAAGTAGTCGTCGAGGGCGTCGACCCCGCGCGTGGCCAGGTTGACCAGCGAGCCGGTGCGCTGCCCGCCGAGCCACTCGGGTCCGAGCTCCGCCGCCCGCTCCAGCAGCCGCCCCCGCAGCTCGGACTTCACCGCCGCGCTCGCCCGGTGGGCGGCACCTTCGGTGAGCCAGGCGACCAGGGCCCGCCCCACGGACACCGCCACCAGGAGCAGCAGGGGAGTGGTCAGTTCGGCGAGGGAACGCCCGTGCTGGAAGGCACCGACGACCACCTCGGCGAGGAGCATCGCCTGGCCGATGACCAGCCCGGCGCCGACGGCACCCAGGGCGACGACCGCCACCAGGAAGAAGCGGGTGGCGCGGGCGTACCGCAGCAGACGAGGATCGACTGGTTTCACGTGAAACACACCCTCGGCGGACTCAGTGTGCGGCTTCGGCGATGTGCTGCGTGCCGATCCGCTTGCGGAACACCCAGTAGGTCCAACCCTGGTAGAGCACCACCAGCGGGGTGGCGATCACCGCGAGCCAGGTCATGATCTTCAAGGTGTACGGGCTGGACGAGGCATTGCTGACCGTCAGGCTCCACGCGCCGTTGAGGGTGGACGGCATGACATTCGGGAAGAGCGACAGGAAGAGCATCGCCACGGCCGCCACGATGGTGAGGCCGGACAGGCTGAACGCCCAGCCCTCGCGCCCGAGTTGGTTGGCCAGCAGCGCGCCCACCAGGGCGAGGACCGCCACGACCAGGGCGATCAGGCTCTTGCCGTCGCCGCTGTCGGTCTGCGTCCACAGCAGGAAGCCCACCGCCAGCACGGCGGCGACGAGACCGGCCCACAGGGCCAGCTTCCGCGCCCGCCCCCGGATGTCGCCGACGGTCTTGAGCGCCGTGAACACCGCCCCGTGGAAGGTGAACAGCGTGAGCGTCACCAGTCCGCCGAGCAGGGCGTAGGGGTTGAGCAGGTCCCAGAAGGTGCCGACGTACTCGAAGTGCTGGTCGATCTTGACGCCCCGCACGATGTTCCCGAAGGCCACGCCCCACAGGAACGCCGGGAGCAGGGAGGTCCAGAAGATCGCCGTCTCCCAGTTGCGCTGCCAGTTCTCCTCGGGCCGCTTCGCCCGGTACTCGAAGGCCACGCCCCGCACGATCAGGCAGACCAGGATGGCCAGCAGGGGCAGATAGAAGCCGGAGAAGAGGGTGGCGTACCAGTCGGGGAAGGCGGCGAAGGTCGCGCCGCCCGCCGTGAGCAGCCACACCTCGTTGCCGTCCCAGACGGGGCCGATGGTGTTGATGAGCACCCGCCGCTCGGCCCGATCCCGGGCCAGCAGCTTGGTGAGGATCCCGACCCCGAAGTCGAAGCCCTCCAGGAAGAAGTAGCCGGTCCACAGGACGGCGATCAGCACGAACCAGACGTCGTGAAGTTCCATGACTGTTCCCTCGGCCTAGTACGAGAAGGCCATCGGCCGGTCGGCGTCACTGGTGTCGCCGCCGATCTTCGTGGGCGGGTTGAGGTCGTCCTCGGTCAGCTCGGGCGGACCGGCCTTGATGTACTTCGCGAGCAGCTTGACCTCGATCACCGCGAGGACCGCGTACAGCGAGGTGAAGACGATCATCGAGGTGAGGACCTCGCCCTGGGAGACTCCGGGGGAGACCGCGTCCCGGGTCTGGAGCACGCCGTAGACGACCCACGGCTGACGGCCCATCTCGGTGAAGATCCAGCCCCAGGAGTTGGCGATCAGCGGGAAGGCCATGGTCCAGGTCGCGATGCGCCAGTACCAGGGCGTCAGCCCGGGGCCGAGCGCCTTCTTGCGGAAGAGCACCAGATGCGGCACCTCGTCCTCGCCGACCCACAGATGCTCCGGCAGCATGAACTTCTTGCGGGTCAGCCAGAGCCCGGCCAGACCGATGGCGAAGGACGCCATGCCGAAGCCGATCATCCAGCGGAAGCCCCAGAAGGCGACGGGGATGTTGGGCCGGTAGTCGCCGGGCCCGAACCGCTGCTGCTCGGCCTTGTTGACATCGTTGATCCCGGGGACCTCCGACGTGAAGTTGTCGTCGGCGAGGAAGGAGAGCAGGCCGGGTATCTCGATCGCGACCGTGTTGTGGCCCTTCTCCACATCGCCGTAGGCGAAGATCGAGAACGGCGCCGGCTTCTGGCCGTCCCACAGCGCCTCGGCGGCGGCCATCTTCATCGGCTGCTGCTTGAACATGACCTTGCCGAGGGTGTCGCCGCTGACCGCGGTGAGCATGCCGGCGATGACCACGGTGATCAGACCGAGCCGCAGCGAGGTCTTCATCTCGCGGATGTGCTTCTTGCGGGCCAGGTGGTAGGCGGAGATGCCGACCATGAAGGCGCCACCGGTCAGGAACGCGGCGGCCAGCGTGTGGAAGGCCTGGCTCAGCGCGGTGTTCTGGGTGAGCACCGCCAGGAAGTCGGTGAGCTCGGCGCGCCCCCTGGCCTTGTCGATCTTGTAGCCGACCGGGTGCTGCATCCAGGAGTTGGCCGCGAGGATGAAGTACGCCGACAGGATCGTGCCGATCGAGACCATCCAGATGCAGGCCAGGTGGATCTTCTTCGGCAGCTTGTCCCAGCCGAAGATCCACAGCCCGATGAACGTGGACTCGAAGAAGAACGCGATCAGCGCCTCGAAGGCGAGCGGGGCGCCGAAGATGTCACCGACGAAGCGCGAGTAGGCGGACCAGTTCATGCCGAACTGGAACTCCTGCACGATGCCGGTGACCACACCCATCGCGATGTTGATCAGGAAGAGCTTCCCCCAGAACTTCGTCGCTCTGAGGTACTTCTCCTTCTCCGTGCGCACCCAGGCCGTCTGCAACCCGGCCGTGAGGGCGGCCAGGGAGATCGTCAGCGGGACGAACAGGAAGTGGTAGACGGTCGTGATGCCGAACTGCCAGCGCGCCAGTGTCTCCGGCGCCAATGCCAGGTCCACGTCGTCACTCTCCTTACTACGCCGTGGTACTGCGGCGATTCGCCCCGACTGTCACCTACATACGGGGCAAACGGGACGCGCTTGTGAACGCGTTCACATTCACAAGCCATTATGGCGCACCAGTTTTAGGCCAGGAAGTCCGGGGCCGTTCCCTTGCCTCGGAGTCAAGATTTCCGAAGTCCCCGACACGTCCCTTCGAAGGGGCCGTTACTCGGGCATGGATCTTCGGACCGCGGGTAACCCCCGCCGTGAGCAGCGAAGATGTCGCCGATGTCCCTGTTTCACGTGAAACGGGCGCCCGGCAGAGCCGGGCGCCCGTGGTGTCCTCCGGCGTGAGCCGGATTACAGCTGCGTCGTGAGCAGGATTACAGGTCCTTGTGGAAGGCCTCCGAGACCTTCAGGAAGATGTCGTTCGCCTCGGCCTCGCCGATCGTGACCCGGGCACCCTCGCCCGCGAACGGCCGGACCACGACACCGTGCTCCTCACAGGCCTGCGCGAACTCCGTCGTACGCTCCCCGAGCCTCATCCACACGAAGTTGGCCTGCGTCTCCGGCACCGTCCAGCCCTGCGCGCGCAGCGCGTCGACCACGCGGTTGCGCTCGCAGACCAGCGAGCCGACCCGGCCCAGCAGCTCGTCCTCGGCCCGCAAGGAGGCGATCGCCGCCTCCTGCGCCAGCTGGCTCACGCCGAACGGCACCGCTGTCTTGCGCAGCGCGGCGGCCACCGGCTCATGGGCGATCGCGAAACCGACCCGCAGCCCGGCGAGGCCGTACGCCTTGGAGAAGGTCCGCAGAACGCAGACATTGGGCCGCTCCCGGTACAGCTCGACGCCGTCGGGCACCTCGGGGTCGCGGATGAACTCCCGGTACGCCTCGTCCAGCACCACCAGGACGTCCTTCGGCACCCGGTCCAGGAAGCGCTCCAGCTCGGCCCGCCGTACCACCGTGCCGGTCGGGTTGTTCGGGTTGCAGACGAAGATCAGCCGCGTCCGGTCGGTGATCGCCTCCGCCATCGCGTCCAGGTCGTGCACATCGCCGGACGTGAGCGGCACCTGCACCGACCGGGCCCCGTTGATCTGCGTGATGATCGGGTACGCCTCGAAGGAGCGCCAGGCGTAGATCACCTCGTCGCCGGGACCGCTGGTCGCCTGGATCAGCTGCTGGGCCACGCCCACCGAGCCTGTGCCGGTGGCCACGTGGGAGGCAGGCACCCCGAAGCGCTCCGCCAGCTCCTCCGTCAGGGCGGCACACGCCATGTCGGGGTAGCGGTTGAAGGAGGCGGCGGCCGCGGTCACGCGCTCCAGCACGCCGGGCAGCGGCGGGTACGGGTTCTCGTTCGAGGACAGCTTGTAGGCGACCGGTCCGTCGGACGCGGCCGGCTTGCCCGGCTTGTAGGTGGGGATACCCTCCAGCTCGGCGCGCAGCTTGGGGCTCGTCTCGCTCACCGCAGTCCTCCTCGCGACCACCGGCGGACCGTCGACGCCGCCGGCTTCCAATACTGCTCACCATATGAGGATTCGGCTGCCCTGAGTACTGGCCGTGGGCAAAGCTCCTGGACTCACGCCCACAACAGGGGCATCACCGGGCATCGCCCTATGAAGGCGGATCTTTCGGGGGGCGCGCCGTACATATATCTATGCGCCGGTGGCTTGCGCCGTAGCGCGCATCACCCGTGCAGGTGAGTTGAGACCTCTTCGAAACATCGGACCATTGGCAGGCTCATGCGCGCCGTCACGCTATGTCTTGCCAAGAAAGCGCCCAACTGCCTTAGATTCGCAGGCAGTTAACACAGCATCACCATGCAGAAACGTGACTGTCAACGAGTGCATATGCGTCCGCACTACCCCACCGCATGAGCCCTACTATCGGCTCGCCATGACAGCAGCAGGGAAGCACCAGGTGAGCCGCGCGGAAACCTCACGTCGAGGCAGTCGGCCGGGCCGGGCGGGCATCAGGGACGTGGCCGCCGCCGCCGGCGTCTCCATCACGACCGTCTCCGACGCCCTCAACGGCAAGGGCCGGCTCCCGGACGCCACCCGTCGCCATGTCCGCGAGGTCGCCGACCGGCTGGGGTACCGCCCCTCGGCCGCCGCCCGCACCCTCCGTACCGGCAAGTCGGGTCTGATCGGCCTGACCGTGACCACGTACGGGGATGAACCTTTCACCTTCACGGAGTTCGCGTACTTCGCCGAGATGGCGCGGGCCGCCACCTCGGCGGCGCTGGCCCGGGGCTACGCCCTGGTCATCCTGCCCGCGACCTCCCGCCACGACGTGTGGTCCAACGTCGCCCTCGACGGCACCGTCGTCATCGACCCCTCCGACCAGGACCCGGTGGTCAGCGAACTCGTCCGCCAGGGCCTGCCCGTCGTCTCCGACGGCCGCCCGGCGGGCGCGCTCCCGGTCACCGCCTGGGTGGACAACGACCACGAGGCCGCCGTCCTCGGCATCCTCGACCATCTCGCCGCCGCCGGAGCCCGCCGTATCGGGCTGCTCACCGGCACCTCGACCGACACGTACACCCATCTGTCGACCACGGCCTATCTGCACTGGTGCGAGCGGGTCGGCCAGGACCCGGTCTACGAGTCCTATCCGGCGCACGACCCGTGCGCGGGCGCCGTCGCCGCCGACCGGCTGCTCGCCCGGCCCGACCGGCCCGACGCGGTCTACGGGCTGTTCGACCCCAACGGCACCGATCTCCTCGCCGCCGCCCGCCGCTACGGGCTGCGCGTCCCGGACGATCTGCTGCTGGTGTGCTGCAGCGAGTCCACCGTGTACGCCAGCACCGAGCCGCCCGTCACCACGCTCTCGCTCAAGCCGCGGCGCATCGGCACGGCCGTCGTCCAGCTGCTCATCGACGCGATCGAGGGCGTGGAGTCGGAGCAACCGGTCGAGCAGGTCATACCGACCGAACTGATCGTGCGCACGTCCTCCCAGCGGCGGCCCCCGCGCACGACGGTCAGCCCGCCGCGGTCCCCCGACGACACGTAGGACGGGCCTGCGGGGCGGTGGTGCGGAAGCCGTTCGGGGACGGCGCGGACGGTGTTCGGCGGCGGCCCCGGATGCCGTCGGACCGCGCCGCCGCGCCGACCGTACCGGGCCGGCGGTCCTCCGACCGCCGGCGAACACCTGCCCAAACGGGGCGAAAGCCGCGGCGAAGCGGAGTCTTGTTCCGATTCACCACCCCTGGGTCATCACATGGCGCGACGCGCATTCCTATGATGGGCCCACGACACCGCGGACCGCTGCGACCAGGCAGTCCGAAGCGGTGCAGATGCGGCGCGATGGTGGAGGGGTCTGATGACTCAGGGGGCCGGTCAGGGACCCGAGGTGGAGCGGACGGCGACGCTGCGCGACTTCCGGGTGCCCGCGTACGTCCACGAGTCCGGTCCGTACGTCCCCCACACCCAGCAGGGCGAGAGCGCGCCACCCGCCGAGGAGTCGTACCCCGAGGCGTACACGCCCACCCAGCGCGATCTGCCGGTCATCAACCGCGGCGACACGCTCCAGATGCCCGTCGACCCGGCGCCCGCCGCCCCGGCCGCGCAGCCCGCGGCGGGACCCGGCCCGCTCTTCGTCGTCGGCGATGTGCACGGCTATCTCGACGAACTGATGGCCGCCCTGCGCGAGCAGGGGCTGATCGACGACGCGGGCCAGTGGTGCGCCGGCACCACCCGGCTGTGGTTCCTCGGCGACTTCACCGACCGCGGACCGGACGGCATCGGCGTCATCGACCTGGTGATGCGGCTGTCCGCCGAGGCGGCCGCGGCCGGCGGCTACTGCAAGGCCCTCATGGGCAACCACGAGCTGCTGCTGCTCGGCGCCAAGCGGTTCGGCGACACGCCCGTCAACTCCGGTGCGGGCACCGCCACGTTCCAGGCGGCCTGGCTGCTCAACGGCGGTCAGAAGACCGACATGGACCGCCTCCAGGACCACCATCTCCAGTGGATGGCCCGCCTCGACGCGCTCGAAGAGGTCGACGGCTATCTGCTGGTGCATTCCGACACCACCGCCTATCTCGACTACGGCGACTCCATCGAGGCCGTCAACGACACCGTCCGCGAGCGCCTCACCCGCAATGACGCGGACGAGTGCTGGGACCTGTTCCGCAAGCTCACCAAGCGCTTCTCCTTCCGCGACGAGGGCGGCGCCGACGCCGTGCGCTCCCTGCTGGACACCTACGGCGGCACCCGGATCGTGCACGGCCACAGCCCCATCCCCTATCTGCTGGGCGAAGTGGGCTCCGAGGACGGCGAGGAGAGCAACGATCCGGTGGTCGAGGGTCCGCATGTCTATGCCGAGGGGCTCGCCATCGCCATGGACGGCGGAGTGACCATGGCCGGAAAGCTGCTGGTGAGGCAACTTCCGCTGGAGCACTGACCGTTCCCCGGGCGGCCCCCGCCGTACCGGAGTACGCGCAGGCCGGGACGCAATTTCCGGCAATCCCCTGTCACCACGCGCCGTCACGGCTCTACCATCGGCTTATCCGTAGCAGGCTCCCCTCCGTTTCTGCCCGACGGCTCGCCGCTGCGCGAGCCCCAAGCCCTACGGAGCATCGGGGGATGCACATGAACAGCCTTCCGCAGCACCTGCGGAGCGAGGACCGCCGGGAGTTCGAGCGGCTCCTCGACGAGGTTCTGCGCTCCGCGCCACACCGACCGGAACTGGCCGCCGTGGGACAGCGGCTCAACCCCGCGCAACTGCGCACCATGGCCATCGCCGCGTCCGCGCTCATCTCGGCGGCCGCGGCCGCCGAGTACCAGCGCTATGTGCGGATCCGCGACGAACTGCGCCACCCGGAACAGGCTCCGGGAGCGGCCGACGCCGCCCCCGCCGAGCCGGATCCGGCCGCGACGGATCTCGCCGCCGCGCACGGCGCGGGCGCGGTCGCGGTCGTCGCCGTCCTGGCGCCGCTGCTGTCCGCGACCGCGGCGGTGATATTCCTGCTCATCGGCTACATCCTGAGAACCCTGGACCCCGGACAGTCCTTCGCCGGCACCATGCTCACCGCCGGCTGGGTGTTCGGGGCCCTGACCGTGGCCGCGCTTCTCGTCGCCGCCGCCGGACTCCTCCTGACCGCCCTGCGCAACGGGTCCTCCCCCGAATCCCGGGCCCGCGACGCCGCCACCGAGGAGGTCGCCAGAGCCAGAACCGCCTGGGAGACCGCCCTCCTGGAACGCGGCATCCTCCCCTTCCTCCAGGAGGCCCTCGCCGACCACCCCGACCACACCGGCTCGGAACACGCCGACCCGGAACACCAGCCGGACTGACCCCACCGGGCGGGGGCCTTCGGCCCGACAAGGCGCCGCTCCGAAGCCGGTGACCCGGCCGGAGCGGCGCTCGGCGTCCGCGTCAGTCCGCGATCGGCAGGTACACCCGGTTCCCGGCCTCGGCGAACTCCTTGGACTTCTGGGCCATGCCCTCCTCGACCTCGGTCCGGTTGCCGCCGTGTTCGCGGCGGATGTCCTGCGAGATCTTCATGCTGCAGAACTTCGGGCCGCACATGGAGCAGAAGTGCGCCGTCTTGGCGGGCTCGGCCGGAAGGGTCTCGTCATGGAAGTCGCGGGCCGTGTCCGGGTCGAGGGCCAGATTGAACTGGTCCTCCCAGCGGAACTCGAAGCGCGCGTCCGAGAGGGCGTCGTCCCAGTCCTGCGCGCCCGGGTGCCCCTTGGCGAGGTCGGCCGCATGGGCGGCGATCTTGTAGGTGATGACACCGGTCTTGACATCGTCCCGGTTGGGCAGGCCCAGGTGTTCCTTCGGCGTGACGTAGCAGAGCATCGCCGTGCCCCACCAGGCGATCATCGCGGCGCCGATACCGGAGGTGATGTGGTCGTACGCCGGTGCGATGTCGGTGGTCAGCGGGCCGAGCGTATAGAACGGGGCCTCGTCGCAGATCTCCTGCTGGAGGTCGATGTTCTCCTTGATTTTGTGCATCGGGACATGCCCGGGGCCCTCGATCATCGTCTGTACGTTCAACCGCCGGGCGATCCGGCCGAGTTCCCCGAGCGTGCGCAGCTCCGCGAACTGGGCCTCGTCATTGGCGTCCGCGATGGACCCGGGCCGCAGTCCGTCGCCCAGCGAGTACGTGACGTCGTAGGCGGCGAGGATCTCGCACAGCTCCTCGAAGTTCTCGTACAGGAACGAGTCCTTGTGGTGCGCCAGGCACCACGCGGCCATGATGGAGCCGCCCCGCGAGACGATGCCGGTCTTGCGATTGGCCGTGAGCGGTACGAACGGCAGCCGTACGCCCGCGTGGACGGTCATGTAGTCCACGCCCTGCTCGGCCTGCTCGATGACGGTGTCCTTGTAGATCTCCCAGGTCAGCTCCTCCGCCCTGCCGTCGACCTTCTCCAGCGCCTGGTACAGCGGCACCGTGCCGATCGGGACGGGGGAGTTGCGCAGCACCCACTCGCGGGTGGTGTGGATGTTGCGGCCGGTGGAGAGGTCCATGACCGTGTCGGCGCCCCAGCGGGTCGCCCAGGTCATCTTCTCGACCTCCTCCTCGATGGACGACGTCACCGCGGAGTTGCCGATGTTGGCGTTCACCTTCACCAGGAACCGCTTGCCGATGATCATCGGCTCGATCTCCGGGTGGTTGACGTTGACCGGCAGCACCGCCCGGCCCGCCGCGATCTCCTCGCGGACCACCTCGGGGGAGACGTTCTCCCGGAGGGCCACGAACTCCATCTCGGGCGTGATCTCGCCCCGGCGCGCATACGCGAGCTGCGTCACCGCCTGCCCGCCCCGGCCCCGGCGCGGCTGGCGCGGACGGCCCGGGAAGACCGCGTCCAGGTTGCGCAGCCCGCCGCGCGGCGAGGTGTGCTTGATGCCGTCGTCCTCGGGACGGACGGGACGGCCCGCATACTCCTCGGTGTCACCGCGGGCGATGATCCAGTTCTCCCGCAGCGGCGCCAGCCCCCGGCGAACGTCCGTGTCGACGAGCTGATCGGTGTACGGGCCCGATGTGTCGTACAGCGTGACCGACTGCCCGTTGGTGAGGTGCACCTGACGGACCGGCACGCGCAGATCGGGGCGCGAGCCCTCGACGTACGCCTTGTGCCAGCCGATGGACTTCCCGGCCTCCGAGGACATGTCGTCCTGGACGGAGGCAGGCGTGCGTGCGTCCTTGTTGGTCATGAGACCTACTCCCTACGCCGGCATTACCCGGTAACAGGTTCGGCGGTCGACGCAGCGGCTTCCGTCGTCCGAGGTCTCCCGGGGAACATCGCATGTTCCACGTGAAACATCGCTTCTACGGAGGTCAGCGCCCTCTCAGCCCGGTGCTCCGAGCTCCCGCGTGTGCAAAGGTGTCTCCACGCTAGCGTCATCCGTGACGCGATGAACAGTGGGCCCTCCCCGGTTCTTGCGATGATCTGGCGATGACCCGGATGGACCAGCACCCGTACCAGCCGCCCGGCCCGCGCCGGCCCGACGGCTCGGCATCCCCGAGCCAGGCCCACCGTCACGACCACGGCCAAGCCCAGGCCCCGGCCCAGAGCCCTGCCCCGGCCCCGGATCACGGCCACGGGCGCGGGCACAGCGACGACACAAGCCACGGACACGGCTCGGGGCACGGGCATGGACACGGGCACAGCCACAGCCATGGCCCCGCCGCGCCCGTCTCCCGGCATCTGCGCAAGGTGATCGCGGCGATCCTCGTCCCGTTCGCCGCGGCGGTCGTGGTCGGTCTGGTGGTGCTCTGGCCCGGTGGCGCTCCCGCGCACAAGCACAGCGGTGTCGGCTTCGACCGGCAGACCCAACAGGCCACCGTGACCCGGGTGGCCGAGGTGAGCTGCGCCTCGGTGAACGCCGGCGGCGGGGCGCCGAGCGGTGATGCCTCCGGCGGAGCCTCGACGGGTCAGCAGTCCGGCGGCACCTGCAAGAAGGCGACCGTCCGGGTCGACACCGGCAAGGACAAGGGCCGTACGTTCACCGAGATCGTGCAGCCCGACCAGCCCCGGCAGCTGCACCAGGGCGAGCAGGTCATCGCCGCCTACGAGCCGACCGCTCCGAAGGACCTCCAGTACTCGGTCGCCGATGTGAACCGCAAGTTCCCGATGGCGCTGCTCGCGGGCATCTTCGCGCTCGCCGTCGTGGTGGTGGGCCGGCTGCGCGGGGTCATGGCCCTGGTGGCGCTGGCGGTGAGCTTCCTGGTGCTGAACCAGTTCATCCTGCCCGCGGTCCTCCAGGGCTCCAATCCCCTGCTGGTGGCGGTGATCGGGTCGAGCGCCATCATGCTGATCGCCCTGTACATGTGCCACGGCCTGTCGGCCCGTACGTCCGTCGCGGTGCTCGGCACGCTGATCTCGCTGTCCCTGATCGGTCTGCTCGGCTCCGTGTTCATCGGCTGGGCAGCCCTCACCGGCAACACCGACGACAGCACCGGTCTGATCCACGGGCTGTATCCGAAGATCGACATGAGCGGTCTGCTGCTGGCCGGCGTCATCATCGGCTCGCTCGGCGTCCTGGACGATGTGACGGTCACCCAGACCTCCGCCGTGTGGGAGCTGCACGAGGCCAACCCCACGATGGGCCCGCGCGGTCTGTACCGGGCGGCCATCCGGATCGGCCGCGACCACATCGCGTCCGTCGTCAACACCCTGGTGCTCGCCTACGCCGGTGCCGCGCTGCCGCTGCTGCTGCTGTTCTCCATCGCGCAGAGCAGCGTGGGGGCGGTGGCCAACAGCGAGCTGGTGGCCGAGGAGATCGTGCGCACCCTGGTGGGTTCCATCGGGCTGGTCGCCTCGGTGCCGGTCACCACCGCGCTCGCCGCCCTGGTGGTGGCGGCCGACCGGAGCGCCCCGGGCGCGGAGACTTCCACCGGCACCCAGCCCCTGCCGGCCCGTGGTGGCCGGGGGCGGCGCCGGAAGCGCTGACGCGGGGTGGGGCGGGCCGTCCGGCAGGGGACCGGACACCGCCCGCCGCCCTGCCCGCCACCGCGCGCGGCAGCCCGCGTGGAGACCTGCGTGGAAGCCTGCGTGGAAGCCCGTACGAGGCCCTGTGCGGGGCCTCCTGAAGAAGCGTTACTGCACGGTCCCATGGCACCGGGCGGAGCGTCCCTGCCCCGTCCCTCGGCGTCTCAGCCCGCGCTCTGCTCCTCGGCGAGAATCCGGTCCAGCGCCTCGTCCAGATGTGCGTCGAAGTCGGCGAGCGCTCCCTCCTGGCCGAGCGGCACCAGCTTGTCCGTGCGATCGAGGAAGGCCACGAGCGGCGCCGCCGACGAGCGGAACAGTGCCTGGTCGCCGCCGACCTGAAGTCTGATCAGCACCTCGCCCAGCACATCGGCCTCGACGGGGGAGATCCGCACATCCCCTTCCCCGCACGGCCGTCCGACGCCGTCGATCAGCAGTTCCCGACCGAATACCCAGGTCACCGGGGCATCGCCGGGCAGATGGAAGGTGAGCCGCACGGCGTAGGGATCGCCGGTCTCGTAGCGCAACTCCACCGGAATGCGGAAGGAGAGCTCCTCCGAGACGAGAAAGCTCATCATGACCTCTGCCTGTACGGACTCGCGCATCGCCTACCCCGTCATATGACATCGACTGGCCGGGTTTGATCCCTCTGACCGTGGTAAATCTTGCTGAAAGTACACAGTGGATCACAAGGAGTAAGTTTTCAGATACTGATAGAGAGGGTCAGAGAACCCAGATGCCGTCCGATCTCCGTCTGGAGCCGCTGCGCCGCGGGCAGCAGCCGGTCGGCCTGATGGGCCGGGAGGGAGATGGCCATGGTGGCCGCGGTGGCGCCGACCGTGATGGGGACCGCCGCGCAGACCGTGCCGAGCGCGTACTCCTGGCGCTCCGTCACCGGCTCCATGCGCCGCACCCGGGCCAGCCGCCTCAGCAGGGCGTCGCTGTCCCGCACGGTGTAGGGCGTGAGGGCCTGCACCGGGTAGCGGGCGAGGTACTCGCGCCGGGCGCCCTCGTCCAGCTGGGAGAGCAGGCACTGCCCGATGGCGTGCGCGTGCCCGGTCTCGCGGAAGTCGGCCCATTCCTCGGCCGCGGGGGACTCACGGGAGTCGGCGACGCAGAGAACCTCGATCTCGCCGTCCCGGTACATCGCGTAGTACATCGGGGCGCCGATGGAATCGCGCCAGTGCGCGAGCATGTCCGCCACCCTGCCGCGACGTTTCTCCCGCGCTCCGCTGCTGCTCAGCCGCTCGGCGGCGTCGCCGAGGAAGAAGAGCCCCTTGTCCCGGCGCAGATAGCCCTCGTGCACCAGGGTGCGCAGCAGGTGGTAGGCGGTGGGCAGGGCCAGGCCGGTCGCGCGGGCGAGCTGCTTGGCGGGGGCGCCGTACGGATGGGCCGCGACGGTCTCCAGCAGCCGCATGGCGCGCTGCACGGAGCCGATGAGCGTCGTGGGGGCCGGCTGCGGCGGGACGGCCATCCCGGACGGCCGCCGGGCCGGTGGGGTGCGGGTGCGTGGCTGGGCGGGGAGTGCGGGGGTTTTCGCCGGTGCGGTGTCGACCGTGGCCAAGGGTTACTCCGGAAGCGCGAGGGGGCAGCCCGTGCGTAGGTGGGGAGCACGGATGGGTTTCTGCGCCACCCACGGGGCCGCACCCCGTGGGGAGTTCCGGACTCTAACCGGCCGCCACCGCGTGCGGCCGGGCTCCCGGGGAAACTTCCCTCCCCCGAGGGAACCGGCACCCCCTTACCGGTCACCGGTTCCCGTGTGACTCACCAGTCGCCGTGCGAGGAGGAGTTGGACATGAACTTGCGCACGATGTAGATCAGCCCGCCGACCAGGGCGACGAAGATCAGCGCCTTGAACAGCAGCCCGATCACGAAACCGACGACGCTCGCTATCAGGCCGCCGAACACGACCAGGGCGATGACCGGCACCGCGACCCACTTCACCCACCACGGCAGTCCCGCGAAGATCCCTCGCATGGCCCTCGTCCTTCTCGTCTCGTGCGTACGTGTACGTCGCGTACGGTCCCGATGTCCTGCACCCGATGCTAGAGCCGAGGGAGGGTCCAGCGGGGGCCTCGCAGCCCTTGTCCTCCCCTGAGCCGTCCCCTAGGGAACCCGGAGACCGACCCTCACGCCTCGGGTGGAGAGAAGACGACCAGCACCCTCAGATCCTCGCTGATGTGGTGGAACTTGTGGGCGACACCGGCGGGCACGTACACCACGCTGCCCCGCGCCACCTCGGTCGTCTCCAGCCCGACGGTGATCGACGCCCGGCCGCTGACGACGAAGTACACCTCGTCCTGCCGGTGCGGCTGCTGCGGGTCGTGCGCGCCCGAGTCGAGGGCGTAGAGGCCGACCGACATGTTCCGCTCCCGCAGGAACTGAAGGTAGGCACCCTCGTTGGCGGCACGCTCCGCCTCCAGATCATCCAGCCGGAATGCCTTCATCCGCTTCGTCGCCCTCGCCTCACTGCTCGCTTCCGACCGGGTCTGCCACGATCGGACCCATGAAGAACTTCGTAGTCAAGACGATCGTGAACGCGGGCGCCCTTGCGGTGGCCGTCTGGCTTCTCGACAAGATCACCCTGACCGGTGCCGGCACGGCCAAGAAGGCCGGCACGCTGATCGTCGTAGCGCTGATCTTCGGCCTGGTGAACTCCCTGGTCAAGCCGATCCTGAAGGTGCTCACCTTCCCGCTGTTCATCCTGACCCTGGGTCTGATCACCCTGATCGTCAACGCGCTGATGCTGCTGCTGACGTCCTGGGTGTGCGGCAAGCTCCAGTTGAGCTTCCATGTGGAGGGGTTCTGGACGGCCGTGCTCGGCGGTCTGATCATCTCGGTCGTCTCCTGGGCCCTGCACATGATCCTGCCGGACGAGGACTGAACCCCCATGACCTACCGCGTCTGCTTCGTGTGCACCGGCAACATCTGCCGTTCCCCGATGGCCGAGTACGTCTTTCGCGCACGGGTGGCGGAGGCCGGGCTGGCGGACCGGGTGGAGATCGACAGCGCGGGCACCGGCGGCTGGCACGAGGGCGAGGCCGCCGACCCGCGCACCGTCACCGTCCTCCGCGACGGCGGCTACGACTGCGACCACATCGCACGCCGGTTCCAGCCGTCCTGGTTCGCCCGCCGCGACCTCGTGATCGCCCTCGACGCCGGTCATCTGCGGGACCTGCGCCGCCTGGCGCCCACCGAGGACGACGTGCACAAGGTCCGCCTGCTGCGCGCGTACGCCCGCCGCTCGCCCGGCGTCCTCGCGCCGGACGATCCCCTGGGCGGCGATCTCGACGTGCCGGACCCGTACTACGGCGGCCCGGACGGTTTCGCGGAATGCCTTGAGATGGTGGAGGAGGCGAGCACCGGACTGCTCGCCGCCGTACGGGAACACCTGGAAGGACGGGCCGCATGAGCGACGCAACCGTGGACGAGGGGCCCGTGGGCGACGGCACGCGTGCGGTCCGGGCCGGGCTGCCCGAGCCGGTCAAGCACGAGCCGACGCTGCCGGGCCCCGTCTTCGCCGCGCACTTCCATCTGCCGGGCGAGGTGACAGGGCCGTACTCCTACGGCCGTGACGACAACCCGACCTGGACGCTGCTGGAGAACGCCATCGGCGAGCTGGAGGCTCCCGGGCGG
The DNA here is from genome assembly GCF_040684035.1 of Streptomyces sp. NPDC093018. NCBI lineage: Bacteria > Bacillati > Actinomycetota > Actinomycetes > Kitasatosporales > Streptomycetaceae > Streptomyces > Streptomyces sp. NPDC093018. The sequence goes on along the minus strand of NZ_JBFBFF010000005.1, from coordinate 408,979 downwards.
CCGGACGTCGAGACGCTGGTGTTCGCCTCCGGCATGGCCGCGATCTCCGCCGTGCTGTTCTCCCAGCTGCGCGCCGGGGACGCGGTGGTGCTGCCGTCCGACGGCTACCAGGCGCTGCCGCTGGTCCGCGCCCAGCTGGAGGCGTACGGCGTCGAGGTGCGCACCGCCCCCACCGGCGGGGACGCCCAGCTGGAGGCCCTGGAGGGCGCCCGGCTGCTGTGGATCGAGTCCCCGTCGAACCCGGGGCTCGATGTGTGCGACATCCGGCGTCTTGCGGTCGCGGCACACGCCCAGGGCACCCTGGTGGCCGTCGACAACACCCTCGCCACCCCGCTCGGCCAGCGCCCGCTGGCCCTGGGCGCCGATTTCGCCGTGGCCAGCGGCACCAAGCAGCTCACCGGGCACGGCGACGTCCTGCTCGGGTACGTGGCCGGCCGCGCCGCCGAGGCGATGGCGGCCGTACGCCGCTGGCGCAAGATCGTCGGGGCGATCCCGGGGCCGATGGAGGCATGGCTCGCGCATCGTTCCATCGCCACGATCCAGCTGCGCGTCGACCGGCAGAACGCCACCGCGCTCACCGTCGCCGAGGCCCTGCGGCAGCGGCCGGAGGTCACCGGTCTGCGCTATCCGGGGCTGCCGGACGACCCCGCGCACAAGATCGCTTCGCGGCAGATGCGCCGCTACGGCTGCGTCGTGTCGTTCACGCTGCCCACGCGTGTGCGTGCCGAACGCTTTCTCGCCGCCCTGCGGCTGGTGGAGGACGCCACGAGCTTCGGCGGGGTGCGCTCCACGGCCGAGCGCCGCGGCCGCTGGGGCGGGGACGCCGTCCCGGAGGGCTTCGTCCGGATGTCCGTCGGCGCCGAGGATCCCGAGGACCTGGTGGCGGACATCCTGCGCGCCCTGGACGAGTCGGCGCAGTGACCCCGGCGCTTCGAGCGGGCCGGATCGCGAAGGCGCCGTCCCGCCCCATCGCGTACGACGGTCCGAGCCTCCCCCCTCGTGGCTCGGACCGTCTCCGGTTCCGCTTGCGAAGAACCGTGCAACCAAGGCTAGTTGACTCTCTGTCAGTGTCCAATCACGCTAGCGACAGGGGCCTATCGACATATTTATAGTTGACGCCTGCCGGGGCCGGACAAGGGCGAGGGCAGGGGAGGGCATGCCATGGACCTGGCCTTGCTGCGCACCTTCGTCACCGTGCACCGAGCCGGCTCCTTCACCCGTGCCGCGGCCCTGCTCGGCCTCTCCCAGCCCGCCGTCACCTCGCAGATCCGCACCCTGGAACGCCAGCTGGGAAAGCCCCTCTTCCTGCGCCAGGCGCGCGGGGTCACCCCGACCACCATCGGCGACGAGCTCGCCCACAAGGCCGCGCCCCATCTCGACGCGCTGGTGGAGATAGCCGAGTGCCGCCCGGACGACGAGTCCTCGCCGACGACCCTGCACCTGGCCGGACCCCCGGAGTTCACCGCCGAACGCGCCCTGCCCGCCCTCGCGGAACTGACCGGGAAGAGCCGCCGGGGCTTCGCGCTGCGCGCCTCCTTCGGGCCCCCGGAGGAGGTCCTGGAGGGACTCGCGGCCGGTCACCACGATCTGGCGATCAGCACCGTCAGGCCACGCGGCGCCCTGTTCAGCGCGACGGCGCTCTGCGACGAGGTGCATGTGCTGATCGCCGCTCCCCGCTGGGCGGAGCACCTCGACCCGGACGCGCTACGGCTGAAGGGGGCGCCCGCCCTCCAGCACCTGCCCGTGATCGATGTCCATGAGTCGCTGCCCTTCGTCTCCCGCTACTGGGCCTCCGTCTTCGACGCCCGCCCCACCGCCCCCGGCACGATCGTCGCCCCGGATCTGCGGGCCGTCCTCGCCTGTGCGAGCGCGGGCGCGGGTCTGGCCGTACTGCCCCGCTATCTCTGCGCACCGGCCCTCGACCGGGGCGCGGTCGTGGCCCTGCACGACCCGGTGGTGCCGCCGCTGCGCACCTATTTCCTGGTGGTCCGCACGGGCACGCTCGCCCTGCCGACCGTGGCCCGCGCCCATGAGACGCTACTGCGGGCGGCCACGAGCTGGGGCTGACGGCCCGAGGCCACTCAGCGCGGTCAGCCGGTTCCGCTTTGCGATGTTTCACGTGGAACCAGCCGGGCCACATTTCTCCCATGACCGTCCGACCCGTGGTCAAGCGCACCGCCCGTGCCGTTCTGCTGGACGGCGACGACCTGATCCTGATCAAGCGCACCAAGCCCGGCGTCGATCCCTACTGGGTGACCCCCGGAGGCGGGGTCGATCCCGAGGACTCGACCGTCGTCGATGCCCTGCACCGGGAGGTGTACGAGGAACTGGGCGCCAAGATCAGCGATGTGGTGCCGTGTTTCGTGGACACCGTGGAACACATCGGTGAGGACGGCGGCGCGACCGGCGTGAAGGTGCAGCACTTCTTCGTCTGCCGACTGGCGTCCATGGACCCGTCCCTGCGCCATGGCCCGGAGGTGGAGGAGCCCGCCGGGGAGTACGAGATCGTCCGCGTCCCGTTCACCCGCGTCGGCATCGCGTCCGTCCATCTCGTCCCGCTGTCGCTGCGGCACTATCTGGACGGCAACATCGAGGGCGTACGCGCCATGCACGCCCCCGACCTGGGATAGCGGGCGTGTCCTGTCGGGTGGCCGACGAAGCGATGTTTCACGTGAAACGGGTGGACGCCGGGGGTCCCCTTCGGACAGCCTGACGTGCGTGCCAACTCCTTCCCTCGACGCACTGCCCATCCGTCGTCTGACGCTGCGCGATCTCACCGCCTGCGCCGATCTGTCCGAGGACCGGGGGTGGCCACGCGAGGAACACAAGTGGGGCTTCCTCCTCACCGCCGGGCGCGGCTTCGGCATCGACGACCCTCAGGGTGGTCTCGTCGCCGCATGCGTCATCACCGAGTACGGCTCCTGGGGGCAACCGGAACTCGGTGCCATCGGCATGGTGCTGGTCGCCGAACGCCACGCCCGCCGGGGTGTCGGCCGCCGCTTGATGCGGCATGTGGTGTCCGCCATGGACGGCACCCCGCTGACCCTGTACGCCACGGAGAACGGCCGCCCCCTGTACGAGGAGCTGGGCTTCAAGGTGACGGGCCGGGCGGAGATGCTCAGGGGTCGCTTCGCCCCCGGCGGCCCGGACCTCGGGGTCACGACGCGGGCCGCCACCGCGGAGGACCTTCCCCGGATCCTGCGCGTGGACGAGGAGGTGTTCGGCGCCGACCGGACACCGCTCCTCGCACGGCTCCCGGCCTTCGCGGACCAGCTGCGGGTGGCCGAGGAGGACGGCCGGGTCATCGGCTACGCGGCCGCGTGGCCCAACATGGACACCCATGTCGTCGGCCCGCTGATCGCCCGGGACACGGAGACCGCCCAGGCCTTGATCGCCTCACTGGCGGCCGGCACGGACCGCCCGCTGCGCACCGATATCGACGTCCGTCACGAGGAGCTGCTGGCCTGGGCCAAGGCCCGGGGGCTGGCCTCGGTGGCACACAACTCGGTGATGACGTACGGCATCACCGAGCTTCCGGGCGACTGGACGCGCCGGTTCGCCCCGCTGACGGTGGCCGCCGGCTGAGACGTCGTACGACGCGGTGTGCCGTCGTACGACCGTGTCCTCCGTACGACCGCGCCGCTGTACGACGCCCGCAGGCCCCGGCGCTCGAAGCGGCGGGGCCTGCGGGCGTAGCGGGCCGGGGTGATCAGGCGAGGGCCTGGACGGCAGCGGTGGCGAAGCGGTGGTCCTGCTCCGGGGCGCCGCCGCCGACGCCGACCGCGCCGATCAGCCGGCCGTCGCGGTGGACGGGGATGCCGCCCGCGATGAACAGCAGCGGCCGGTCGAGGGCCGTGGGCAGCGTGTGGAAGAGGCCGCCCGGCTGGACGGCGTCGACCAGGTCGGCGGTGGGGGCGTTCAGCTGGAGCGCGGTGTAGGCCTTGCGGGTGCTGGTCTCGCCGGAGATCAGCACCGCCCGGTCGTCCCGGCGGAAGGCGAGCAGATGGCCGCCGGCGTCGAGCACGGTGACGCTGACGGTGACTCCCGCCTCCTCGGCCGCCCGGCGGGCCGTGGCGACGAGCAGCTCGGCGTCCTCGGTGGTGAGCGGGGCGACGGCGGTGGTGCTCATGGAAGGTTCTCCTCGGGTGTTGCGGTGGGGGCATCGCTGTGTCGGGACTTGCCGGGTGGGGGCCGTACCGCGGTTCGGTGCGGGTGACCGTGGGCCGCGGACGGCCGCGGACCGCGGTGGCTCAGTGGTGGACGGCGGTGGGCCGGTCGGCGGGCGCGGCGGAAGCGGCCGCGGTGGCACCGTGCGGGGCCTCGCGGCGCTCCAGGGCGGCCGAGAGGACGGCGAGGACCAGGGCGGCCGCGGCGAGCGCGGCACCGACCCAGTTGGGGGCCGTGTAGCCGAGGCCGGCCGAGATCACCAGGCCGCCGAGCCAGGCGGAGAGGGCGTTGCCCAGGTTGAAGGCGCCGATGTTCACGGCCGAGGCGAGCGTCGGCGCGCCATGGGCGTGGTCGAGGACGCGCTTCTGCAGCGGCGGGACGGTGGCGAAGCCGAGGGCGCCGATCAGGGCGATGGTCACGGCCGCCGCGATCTTGTTGTGGGCGGTCAGCGTGAACAGGGCGAGGACGACGGCCAGGGCGCCGAGCGAGATGTAGAGCATCGGCATCAGGGCGCGGTCGGCGAACCTGCCGCCGACGAGGTTGCCGCCGACCATGCCGAGGCCGAACAGGACCAGCAGCCAGGTGACCGAGCCGTCGGCGAAACCGGCGACGTGGGTCATCATCGGCGCGATGTAGGTGACGGCCGCGAAGACGCCGCCGAAGCCGAGGACGGTCATCGCCATGGCCAGCAGGACCTGGGCGTTCTTGAAGGCGGCCAGCTCATGGCGCAGGTGCACGCCCTCGGCCCGTGGCAGCTCGGGCACCAGCTTGGCGATACCGGCGAGACCGATGACGCCGAGCCCGGCGACGACCGCGAAGGTGACGCGCCAGCCGACGTGCTGGCCGATCAGCGTGCCCAGCGGGACGCCGATGACATTGGCGACCGTCAGACCGGTGAACATCATGGCGATGGCGCCGGCCTTCTTCTGGGGCGCGACCAGTTCGGCCGCGACGACCGAACCTATGCCGAAGAAGGCGCCGTGGGCGAGCGAGGCGATCACTCGTCCGATCACCATGATCGCGAAGGCGGGGGCGAGGGCGGACAGCAGGTTCCCGGCGATGAAGAGACCCATCAGCAGCATCAGCATCCGCTTGCGCGGGATCCTGGTGCCGAGCACGGTCATCAGCGGGGCGCCGATGACCACGCCGAGTGCGTAGCCGGTCACGAGCAGGCCGGCCGTGGGGATGGAGACGCCGAAGTCGCCCGCGACCTCGGGCAGCAAGCCCATGATCACGAACTCGGTGGTGCCGATTCCGAAGGCCCCGATCGCGAGGGCCAGAAGCGCGAGAGGCATGTGGGGGTACACCTTCCCAGAAGATTGCATGAGCGCTTTGCGTGTTTCGACAATACTTGCAGGCGCGGTTTAAATGCAAGAGCTGGCTATTGCGGGCAGTGGTCTACCCTGGGGGCAACCACTCCGAGACGGAGGAGAACGCCCATGACAGCGACGGACCCCGCGCTCACCGCCCTCGCCCAGGGCTGGTGCGCCCTCTCTGCGCTGCACGGCCGGATCGAGGCGCACATCGAACGCGCCCTCCAGGCCGAGCACGACCTCAGCGTGCGCGAGTACTCGCTGCTCGACGTGCTGAGCCGACAGCACGACGACGAGGGCGGGCATCTGCAGATGAAGCAGGTCGCCGAGGCCGTCGTACTCAGTCAGAGCGCCACCACGCGCCTGGTGACCCGCCTGGAGGACCGCGGTCTGCTGGAGCGCTATCTGTGCCCCACCGACCGGCGCGGTATCTACACCAACGTCACCGAGGCGGGCCTGCGGCTTCTCGAGGAGGCGCGCCCGACCAATGACGGCGCCCTGCGCGAGGCCCTGGACGAGGCTTCCAGAAACCCCGAACTGGCACCGCTGGTACGCGTGGTGGAGTCGCTGAACGCCCCCGCATAGGGTGCGGGCATGGGAGATCTTGAGATACGGGCCGCGGCCGAGGACGACCTTCCGGCGATCGTCGCGATGCTCGCCGACGATCCACTGGGCGCGCAGCGGGAGTCTCCCGATGACCTGACCCCGTACCGGGCGGCGCTGAAGCGGCTGGCAGCGGACCCGAACCAGCACCTCGTCGTCGCCGTACGCGACGGCCGGGTGATCGGCACCCTTCAGCTCACGATCATCCCCGGGCTGTCCCACCGGGGCGCGACCCGTGCGCTGATCGAGGCCGTTCGCATCCACGCGGACGAGCGGGGCAGCGGACTGGGCACCGAGCTGATCCAGTGGGCCGTCGACACGGCCCGGCGGCTCGACTGCGTGATGGTGCAGCTGACGTCCGACAAGAAGCGTCCCGACGCCCACCGGTTCTACGAGCGGCTCGGGTTCACCGCGTCGCACGAGGGCTTCAAACTGCGCCTCTGACCGTCTTCGCTCCGACGGCGGGGAGCAGAGTACGACAAAGGGGTTGCATCGCCTGTTTCACGTGAAACAAGCGATGCAACCCCTCTTGCCCTCCGCCTACTTGATGCCGCGCCAGCCCTGCGGGTCCACGCCGCCCGGCACCGGGGCCTCGGGGTCGTACGGCTGCCGGGTGAACACGAACGAGCCGAGGTCGAGGTGGCTCAGGGACCCGTCCGGCCGCCGTACGGGCCGCAGCAGCTCCCCGGCGTAGTAGTCCTCCAGACCCGTCCAGGTGCCGTCGCCGTTCGACCGGAAGCGGGACCCGCGACCGCCGCCGGTCAGCGGGTCGAGCGAGATATGGCCGTCGGCCGTCACCCGCAGGCCGAAGGCGCCGGTCCCCCAGTACCACTGCCCGGCCAGCTCCAGCACCGCCGGATCGACCTCACGGAGCGGGCGCCAGGGCTCGGGGATGCGGGGCTCCGCCTCAGCGACGATCCGTACGAGGTCGTCGCCCAGCGCGCCCAGGGACGGTCCGCTGGTGCAGTTGGTGAGCACCACCGAGGCCACGTCGTCCTCCAGGCTGATGGTGAGGTTCGCCAGGAAGCCGGGCAGCGAGCCGGAGTGGCCGAACATCAGGTGTCCGCCGCGGGCATGGAGCTGCATGCCGAGGCCGTAGGTGACCCCGTCCACCACATCGGGGGCCTCGGCCGGCGCCGCCGGAGTCCGCATCTCGCGCACCGACTCCGCGCCGAGCACCCGCTCGTCACCGTGGGCCAGGAACACCGCGAACTTCGCCAGGTCCCCCGTGGTCGACCACAGCTGACCGGCGGAGGCCATCCGGCCGAGGTCCTCCATCGGCTCCGGCAGCAGGGCGTCGGCCCAGGGATGCACCGCCCAGCCGCCCGCGTGCGGGGCTTCCGGCTGGGGGGTGGTGCGGTGCAGGCCGAGCGGTTCGAGGATCTCCCGGCGCAGCACCTCCGCCCAGGGGGCGCCGCGTAGTTCCTCCACCAGCGCGCCGAGCAGCGTATAGCCGGTGTTGGAGTAGTGGTGCAGGCGGCCCGCGGGGTGCAGCAGGGGCTGTTCGCCGAGCACATCGGCGAGTTCGGGCCGCAGGGAGCCGGGCGTCCGCTCCCACCAGGGTCCGGGCGACTCGGCCGCCACCCCGGAGGTGTGCGCGAGCAGTTCGGCGATCGTGGCCTCCCCCACACCGGTGCCCGGCAGATGCTTGTCCAGCGGATCGCCGAGGTCGAGCACGCCCTCGTCGCGCAGCCGCATCACCAGCACGGCCGTGAAGGTCTTGGTGATCGAGCCGATCCGGTACTGCACGTTCTCGTCCGGCGCGTGCCCGTCCACCGAGCTCCGCGCTCCGTGCCACACGGCCTGCCCGCCGCGCACCACGGCGGCGACCAACGACGGCGCCCGCCCCTCGCTCTGCGCGACGGCGATCCTGTGCAGCAGCGCGCGCTGGGTCCCCGGGAGCAGCGCATCCTGTGAAGTCGTCATTCCCCCAGTCCACCTGCTGGAACGCCGTGCGTCGAATCCATTTCCAGTAGGAAATCCCACGAGAAGTGGGGTGTTGGCCGCAATGAGGGCCAAGCGCTCCACTTCAGGGTCGTGTCGCTTGCCCGTCGAACGCCTCGCGGACCCGGCCCGCGATGTCGGCCGGATCGTTGGGGCGGGTCGTGTCCATCGTGATGACGGTGCCGTAGCCGACCGGCCGGTCGTACTGGGCGAGGACCTCGGGCCGGAGTTCATGGACGACGTGGACCGCGTGGGCCCCGGCCGCGCGCTCGGCGTAGCGGCGAGCGGCCTCGGCCGGTGGGCACCGGCAATGGACCTCGACCACGGTCGCGGCCAAGGACTCCAGATGAGGGCGGGTGTCGGGGTGGCGCGGCAGGAAGTTGGCCTCCAGGACGGCCTCCGGACAGCGCGCGGCCAGGGCCCAGAGCAACCGCATGGCCGCGGCGCCCAGTCGGCGGGAGGACGCCAGATCCACCGGCGCGTCCAGCGCGTCGTGCAGGGTCTCCTTGATGTGGTCCTTGGACAGCAACGGGAAACGGAGCTCTGCCGACAGCGGCAGCGCCAGGGTGGTCTTGCCGGCTCCGGGCGCCCCGGTGACGAGCACGATGCGACGGGTCACCCCACCGATGATGCAGGGGCAGCCGCCGCGTCACCGCGAAACGCGGGCCTCGATGCCGTCGAGCAGGAAATCGAGGCCCAATCGGAAGGTGGCGTCGGCGTCCAGATGGGCGGCGTCACGCACCACCGTGGCCAGCGCGGGGAATCGGCCGGTGGCGAAGGTCCGCTCCAGATAGGGCCCGAGTGCGGCCTGCCAGCGCCTCTCGTCCATCCCACTGGCCCGCTCGGCTCGCCGCTCGGCGATCTCCCGGCGCACCGCGCCGATCACATACGCGTTGACCGCAGCGACCATCGGCATGGCGTCGTCCAGAGCGATGCCGTCGAGCCGGGCCACCACGGTCTCGCCGTTGGCCAGCGCGTGCGGGCCGAGCTGCGGTCGGCCACCGAGCAGATCGGCGAGCCATTCGTGCTCATGGGCGGCCTGCCGGGTGGATTCGGCGAGAGAGCGCAGCACCTGCCGCCAGCCGTCGCCGACGGGCCGGATCTCGGCATAGGCCGCGTCGACCATCAGGTCGAGCAGCTCCTCCTTGCTCGCGATGTAGCTGTACAGCCGCATCGGCCCGACGCCCAGCGCGGTGGCGACCTTGCGCAGCGACACCGCCTCCAGGCCGTCCGCGTCGGCCAGCCGGATCGCCGTTCGCACGATGGCCTCGCGGTTCAACGGGGCCGGCACCGGTCGCTCCGGCGGCTCCGGCCTCTCCCACACCAACATGCCGCAAACGATACATCGTATGGAGCGATACAGTGTATCGACACGTGCGGCGTATCGAAGAGAGGCAAGAGGGACAGCCATGACCATCGCCATCGTCGGAGCCGGCCTCGGCGGCCTGGCTCTCGCCCGTGTGCTGCACGTCAACGGCCTGGATTCCGTCGTGTACGAACGTGAGTCGTCGCGCGGTGCGCGCGGCCAGGGCGGCATGCTCGACATCCACTCCGGCCGGCGGGCGCTGCGCGAGGCCGGTCTCCTCGACGGGTTCCACGCGATCGCCCGTGGCGAGGGCCAGGACATGCGTCTCCTCGAACCGGACGGCACCCTCCTGCTCCAGGAGGACACCCCCGACGACGCCCCGCTCGACCGGCCCGAGGTCGACCGCGCCGACCTGCGCGACCTGCTGCTGGACTCCCTCCCCGAGGACACGGTGCGCTGGGGCCACGAGTTCACCTCCGCGGGCAACGGCCGGCTGGACTTCGCCGACGGCGGCGGCGCGTCGTACGACCTGCTGGTCGGCGCGGACGGCGCGCACTCCCGGGTCCGCGCGCTGCTCACCGACGCCCGCCCGGCACACATCGGCCAGAACGTCGTCGAGGTCGGCATCCCCGATATCGACCGCACCCACCCCGGCCTCGCGGCGATGGTCGGGCGCGGCAACTACTGGGTGCTCGGCGACGGGATGTCCCTGGCGGCGCAGCGCAACGGCGACGGCCGTGTGCGCATCGGCCTCAGCTTCTACAACACCGGCGAGGACTGGTTCGCCACCAGCGGGATCCCGTTCGACGACCCGGCCACCGCCCGGGCACGGCTGATCGACCTGCTCTCCGGCTGGGACCCGCGGTTCACCGCGCTGATAGCGGCCTGCGACGACACGATCGAGCCGCGCTCGATCACCGCCCTCCCGGTCGGCCTGACCTGGCCTTCGACACCGGGCGTCACCCTGCTCGGCGATGCCGCGCATCTGATGCCGCCGGTGGGCCAGGGCGCCAACATGGCGTTGCTCGACGGCGCCCTGCTCGGTCTCGCGCTGGCCGCGCACCCGGACGACTTCCCCGCCGCCGTCGCGGAATACGAACACGAGATGTTCGAACGCACCGGCGCCGCCGCCCGGATGTCCGCGAAGATGAAAGACATGCTGATGTCCCCGGGCGCGGCCCGGAAGATGCTCGCGTTCTTCCAGCCCGACGGCGCCTGAAACCCGGCGGGTTCCCTCGCGTCGATCAGGTCTGCGCCATGTCCACGAAGCGCGAGTAGTGGCCCTGGAAGGCGACCGTGATGGTGGCCGTGGGGCCGTTACGGTGCTTGGCGACGATCAGGTCGGCCTCGCCGGCGCGGGGGGACTCCTTCTCGTAGGCGTCCTCGCGGTGCAGCAGGATGACCATGTCGGCGTCCTGCTCGATCGAGCCGGACTCACGCAGGTCGGAGACCATCGGCTTCTTGTCGGTGCGCTGTTCGGGGCCACGGTTCAGCTGGGACAGCGCGATGACCGGGATCTCCAGCTCCTTGGCGAGGAGCTTGAGGTTACGGGACATGTCCGAGACCTCCTGCTGGCGGCTCTCGGCGCGCTTGGAACCGCCGGACTGCATCAGCTGGAGATAGTCGATGACGACGAGCTTCAGGTCGTTGCGCTGCTTGAGGCGGCGGCACTTGGCCCGGATCTCCATCATCGACAGGTTCGGGGAGTCGTCGATGTAGAGCGGGGCGGCCGAGACGTCCGGCATCCGGCGGGCGAGCCGGGTCCAGTCCTCGTCGGTCATCGTGCCGGAGCGCATGTGGTGCAGGGCGACGCGGGCCTCGGCGGACAGCAGACGCATCGCGATCTCATTGCGGCCCATTTCGAGCGAGAAGATGACGCTCGGCAGGTTGTTCTTGATCGACGCGGCCCGCGCGAAGTCCAGTGCCAGCGTCGACTTACCCATGGCGGGACGGGCCGCGATGACGATCATCTGACCGGGGTGCAGTCCGTTGGTGAGCGAGTCGAAGTCCGTGAACCCGGTGGGCACACCGGTCATCTCGCCGCTGCGGGAGCCGATCGCCTCGATCTCGTCGAGCGCGCCCTCCATGATGTCGCCCAGCGGCAGGTAGTCCTCGCTGGTGCGCTGCTCGGTGACGGCGTAGATCTCGGCCTGGGCGCTGTTGACGATCTCGTCCACGTCGCCGTCGGCCGCGTATCCCATCTGCGTGATCCGGGTGCCGGCCTCGACCAGGCGGCGCAGTACGGCGCGCTCATGGACGATCTCCGCGTAGTACTCGGCGTTGGCCGCCGTCGGCACGGTCTGGACCAGGCTGTGGAGGTACGCCGCGCCGCCGACCTTGTTGATCTCGCCGCGCTTGGTGAGTTCCGCGGCGATGGTGATCGGGTCGGCCGGCTCACCCTTGGCGTAGATGTCCAGGATCGCCTGGTAGATCGTCTCGTGCGCGGGCTTGTAGAAGTCGTGGCCCTTGAGGATCTCCACGACGTCGGCGATGGCGTCCTTGGACAGCAGCATGCCGCCGAGCACCGACTGCTCGGCGTCGAGGTCCTGCGGGGGCACCCGCTCGAAGGAGGAACCGCCGCCTTCCCAGCCGGCGTTGTCCCGGCCCCGGTCGTGCTGCTCGTCACGGCCCCGGCCGCCCTCGGGTCGCCGACGGGAGGCCGGCAGACGATCACTGGGCCCGCTGTCGGCCCACGGATCGTCCAAGGGCTCGGAAACGCTCACCGAGCCACCTCCTCCCGTCACACGGCGGACCTCGCCGTGTCCTCTTTTGTACGGCACGACACTGACAAATCGAGAGGCCCAACTCCGCTCAGGGCGCGTCGGTTTTGTGCCGTTTCCCGAGCCTCGGAGGCATCGCCTGCCGGGGCCCGGAGAAGGAGCGGGCGCCGGACAACGGTAGGCCCGTCGGCACCGTCAGCCAATCTGGTTATCCACAGGCCATGTGGACGACGGCCCCGATGCTGTGGAGAACTCGCCGAAACCTGTGCACGACCCGGTGGACAGCCCTGTGAACAAGCCCTCGATCCTCTGCGGGCCACGCCTCTGACCTGCGGCTTCGACATCCACCGGCTGTGCAGAAGAAAAACTTTCCCGGTCGGACCAAGATCAGTTCGAACGGTGCGCGAGCGGACGGCATTCAGGAGCATAAGTAAGGGTCACAATGCAATTGCATCTCTTACCTGTGGACGATTACATTAGCGCCCATGACCCAGGCTCCCGAGATCCCCGAGGCCACCCGTCGGCGGCACGACCGAGAGATCGTCGCGCTGGCCGTCCCGGCCTTCGGCGCGCTCGTCGCCGAGCCTCTCTTCGTCATGGCGGACAGTGCCATTGTCGGCCACCTCGGCACCGCCCAGCTCGCCGGTCTCGGCGTCGCCTCCGCCCTCCTGACCACCGCCGTGAGCGTGTTCGTCTTTCTCGCGTACGCCACCACGGCCGCCGTGGCCCGCCGGGTGGGCGCGGGCGATCGCCCGGGCGCCATCCGCCAGGGCATGGACGGCATCTGGCTGGCGCTGCTGCTCGGGGTCGTGGTCATCGCCGTCGTCCTCCCCCTGGCACCCGGCATCGTGGACCTCTTCGGCGCCTCCACCACGGCGGCGCCGTACGCCACGACCTATCTGCGCATCTCCTCCTTGGGCATCCCGGCCATGCTCATGGTGCTCGCCGCCACCGGAGTGCTCCGCGGTCTCCAGGACACCAGGACACCGCTCTATGTCGCCGTCGGCGGATTCATCGCCAACGCCGTTCTCAATGTCGGCCTGGTCTACGGCGCCGGGCTGGGCATCGCCGGCTCGGCCTGGGGCACGGTCATCGCGCAGTGCGCCATGGCGACCGTCTATCTGACCGTGGTCGTACGCGGCGCCCGTCGGCACGGTGCGTCCCTGCGCCCGGACGCGGCCGGGATCCGGGCCTCGGCCCAGGCCGGTGTCCCGTTGCTGGTCCGCACCCTGTCGCTGCGCGCGATCCTCATGATCGCAACCGCCGTCGCGGCCCGCCTCGGTGACGCCGACATCGCCGCCCACCAGATCATTCTGTCCCTGTGGAGCCTGCTGGCCTTCGCGCTCGACGCCATCGCGATCGCGGGGCAGGCCATCATCGGCCGCTACCTCGGAGCGGCCGACACCGAGGGCGCTCGCGCGGCCTGCCGGCGGATGGTCCAGTGGGGCATCGCCACCGGTGTCGTACTCGGACTGCTGGTCGTCGCGGCCCGGCCGCTCTTCCTGCCGCTGTTCACCAGCGACCCGGTGGTCAAGGACGCCGCACTGCCCGCGCTGCTGATGGTGGCCCTGTCACAGCCCGTCTGCGGGATCGTCTTTGTCCTGGACGGCGTGCTGATGGGTGCGGGCGACGGGCCGTATCTGGCCTGGGCGATGCTGGTGACCCTGGCGGTGTTCGTCCCGGCGGCCCTGCTCGTCCCGGCATTCGGCGGCGGTCTGACCGCGCTCTGGGCCGCGATGACGCTGATGATGACCGTCCGTATGGCCACCCTCTGGTGGCGCAGCCGCTCGGGCCGCTGGCTGGTGACGGGGGCGACCCGCTGACCGTTTCACGTGAAACATCCGCCGAGGCGCCCCCGGGACGCGCCGGCGACAGCCGCAACGGAAGAGGGGCCGTACCCGCGATGGGTACGGCCCCTCTTCTCAGCTGCTCAGACCGAGCGCTGGGTCACGCAGAGACGACCTCGATGGCGACCTTGGCGGCCACCTCGGGGTGCAGACGCACGGACGTCTCGTGGGAGCCCAGGGTCTTGATCGGGGCGCCCAGCTCGATGCGGCGCTTGTCGACCTCGGGGCCACCGGAAGCCTTGATCGCGGACGCGACGTCGGCCGGGGTGACGGAACCGAAGAGACGACCGGCGTCGCCGGAGCGAACGGCCAGACGGACCTTCACGCCCTCGAGCTGGGCCTTGACCTGGTTGGCCTGCTCGATGGTCTGGATCTCGTGGATCTTGCGCGCACGACGGATCTGCGCGACGTCCTTCTCGCCACCCTTGGTCCAGCGGATAGCGAACTTCCGCGGGATCAGGTAGTTGCGAGCGTAGCCGTCCTTGACGTCGACAACATCGCCGGCGGCACCGAGGCCGGAGACCTCGTGGGTGAGGATGATCTTCATGAGTCGGTCACCCTTCCCTTATCGCGCGGTGGACGTGTAGGGCAGCAGCGCCATCTCACGGCTGTTCTTCACGGCCGTGGCGACGTCACGCTGGTGCTGCGTGCAGTTGCCGGTCACGCGGCGGGCACGGATCTTGCCGCGGTCGGAAATGAACTTCCGCAGCATGTTCGTGTCCTTGTAGTCCACGTACGTGACCTTGTCCTTGCAGAAAGCGCAGACCTTCTTCTTAGGCTTGCGCACAGGCGGCTTCGCCATGGTGTTTCTCCTGTGTGATCAAGAAGTGTGGGATACGAGCCCTAGAAAGGAGGCTCGTCCGAGTAGCCGCCGCCCTGGTTGCCACCGGAGCCACCGCCCCAGCCGCCGCCACCCTGGTTGCCACCGGCGGGAGCGCCGGTCGCCCACGGGTCGTCGGCCGGAGCGCCGCCACCCTGCTGGCCGCCACCGGAGCCACCGCCCCAGCCGCCGCCGGCCTGGCCGCCGCCCTGCTGACCGCCGCCGTAACCGCCCTGGCCACCGCGACCGCCACCACCGGAGGTCTTGGTGACCTTGGCCGTGGCGTTGCGCAGGCTGGGGCCGACCTCGTCGACGTCCAGTTCGTAGACCGTGCGCTTGACGCCCTCACGGTCCTCGTAGGACCGCTGCTTCAGCCGGCCCTGCACGAGCACGCGCATGCCTCGCTGGAGCGACTCGGCGACGTTCTCCGCCGCCTGACGCCAGACCGAGCAGGTCAGGAACAGGCTCTCGCCGTCCTTCCACTCGTTGGTCTGACGGTCGAAGGTGCGGGGGGTGGACGCGATACGGAACTTCGCGACCGCCGCACCGGACGGGGTGAAGCGCAGCTCGGGGTCGTCGACAAGATTGCCGATGACCGTGATGACGGTCTCGCCTGCCATGGGGGAACCTCTCGGCGGGTTTGCTGCTGGCTGCTTGCTGCTACTCGAATCCCGGGATCAACTGAGCCGAGGCTCAGTGCATCTCGGGACGGAGGACCTTGGTCCGGAGGACCGACTCGTTCAGGTTCATCTGGCGGTCGAGCTCCTTGACGACCGCAGGCTCGGCCTGCAGGTCGATGACCGAGTAGATGCCCTCGGGCTTCTTCTTGATCTCGTAGGCGAGACGACGACGGCCCCAGGTGTCGACCTTCTCCACCTTGCCGCCGCCATCACGGACGACGGACATGAAGTTCTCGATCAGCGGGGAGACAGCACGCTCCTCGAGATCGGGGTCGAGGATGACCATCACCTCGTAGTGACGCATGTGGAACCCACCTCCTTTGGACTCAGCGGCCACGGTCGTTCCGTGGCAGGAGGGTCTAATGCGTTCGCAACGGTATCGGCCGGCACTGACAATCAGGGGTTTCCACTGACGATCAGGGCTCCGCGAGGATTCCCCGCCGCAGATCCGGGCAGACACCGGTGCAGACGGTACAGACTACCCGCACACCCGCTTCCGGTTGAAATCCGGCCGTGAGGGCCGACAATCTGTACACGTCGGGTGTGTACGGCGCTACGATGCGCCGCCTTCCGCAGGAGGTGCCCCATGGCACAGGCTTTGCAGCCCAACACCGCCGGATCCCTCTTCGCCAGCGACGGCAAGACCCATCCGCTCCCGGACATCCTGATGGCCGTGACGCTGGTCCTGGGCCTGCTGTCCTTCATCACCGCGTTCTTCCCCGGCCTGCACCTGCTCACGTCCTGGGCCGGTCTGGTCGGCATCGTCACCGGCGCGTACGGGCAGTGGGTCTCGGTGACCACGCGCGAGCGCTTCGGGCTGATCCTCGGCCTCGGCGCCTCCGGGGTCGGCCTGCTGATCGGCATGTCGAACGGCGGGCTGTTCGGCGGCCTGTTCTGAGGCGGTCCCTCCCGAGGCGGCCCCCGCGAAGACGATCTCCGCGGGGGCGGTCTCGCGCGGGCGGGCCCTTCTGAGCCGTCCGCCCCATCGGGGTGCTCAGCGGGCGCAGTAGGCTTCGGCGCGAGAGCCGGAGCCCCTGAACCCATGGGGACACACCAGCCCGAGGAGCGCCCCGACATGAGCCTGACCCTGAGGACCATCAGCCGAGAGCAGCATCTGGCATTCATCCAGAGCCTGCCGTCGGCGAGCCACATGCAGGTCCCGGCCTGGGCCGACGTGAAGGCGGAGTGGCGCTCGGAGAGCCTCGGCTGGTTCGACGAGCGCAGCGGTCAGCTGGTCGGCGTGGGCCTGGTCCTCTACCGCCAGCTGCCCAAGATCAAGCGCTACCTCGCCTATCTGCCCGAGGGCCCGGTCATCAACTGGTACGCGCCGAACCTGGACGACTGGATCCAGCCGATGCTCGCGCACCTGAAGCAGCAGGGCGCCTTCTCCGTGAAGATGGGCCCGCCGGTGATCATCCGGCGCTGGAACGCCGAGACGATCAAGAAGGGCATCCAGGACCAGGACGTCAAGCGCCTGCGCGACCTGGAGGCCGACTACATCGAGCCGCGCGCCTTCGAGGTCGCCGACAAGCTGCGCCGCATGGGCTGGCAGCAGGGCGAGGACGGCGGCGCGGGCTTCGGCGACGTCCAGCCGCGCTACGTCTACCAGGTGCCGCTGGCGAACCGCTCCCTGGAAGAGGTCCACAAGAACTTCAACCAGCTGTGGCGCCGCAACATCAAGAAGGCCGAGAAGGCCGGCGTCGAGGTCGTCCAGGGCGGCTACCAGGACCTCGCCGAGTGGCAGCGGCTGTACGAGATCACGGCCGTGCGCGACCACTTCCGGCCGCGCCCGCTGTCGTACTTCCAGCGCATGTGGACGGCCCTCAACACCGAGGACCCCAACCGCATGCGGCTGTACTTCGCCCGGCACAACGGCGTGAACCTGTCCGCGGCCACCATGCTGATCGTCGGCGGCCACGTCTGGTACTCCTACGGCGCCTCCGACAACATCGGCCGCGAGGTCCGGCCCTCGAACGCGATGCAGTGGCGCATGCTGCGCGACGCCTACGCGCTCGGGGCGACCGTCTACGACCTGCGCGGCATCTCCGACTCGCTGGACGAGTCGGACCACCTGTTCGGCCTGATCCAGTTCAAGGTCGGCACCGGCGGACAGGCCGCCGAGTACCTCGGCGAATGGGACTTCCCGCTGAACAAGCTGCTCCACAAGGCGCTCGACATCTACATGTCGCGCCGCTGAGCAGCCGGCGTTTGATTCCATAGGGTTCACAGCACTCTCACCCCCGATACACCTCAGCCACGAGAAAGGGTCCGGGTCCGGCCATGGCGCTCACGCTCTACGTCGACACCGCGCGCTGGCGGGCGCACCACAAGCACGTGCAGGAGCAGTTCCCGGGCCTGGTCCCGGTCTGCAAGGGCAACGGCTACGGCTTTGGGCACGAACGGCTTTCGGAGGAGGCCACCCGGCTCGGCTCGGACCTGCTCGCCGTCGGCACCACCTACGAGGCCGCACGCATCAAGGACTACTTCGGCGGCGACCTGCTGGTGCTGACGCCCTACCGGCGCGGCGAGGAGCCGGTGCCGCTGCCCGACCGGGTGGTCCGCTCGGTCTCCTCGATCGACGGTGTGTACGGCCTGGTGGGCGCGCGTGTCGTCATCGAGGTGATGTCCTCGATGAAGCGGCACGGCATCAGCGAGCAGGATCTGCCGCAGCTGCACCAGGCCATAGAGAACGTCCGCCTGGAGGGCTTCGCCATCCATCTGCCGCTGGACCGCACCGACGGCTCGGACGCCGTCGAGGAGGTCATCGGCTGGATGGACCGGCTGCGCGCGGCCCGGCTGCCGCTGCACACGATGTTCGTCAGCCACCTCAAGGCCGACGAACTCGTCCGGCTCCAGCAGCAGTTCCCGCAGACCCGGTTCCGCGCCCGCATCGGCACCCGGCTGTGGCTGGGGGACCACGAGGCGACCCAGTACCGCGGTGCCGTCCTGGACGTCACCCGGGTGACCAAGGGCGACCGGTTCGGCTACCGGCAGCAGAAGGCGGCCTCCGACGGCTTCCTGGTGGTCGTGGCGGGCGGTACGTCGCACGGAGTGGGCCTGGAGGCGCCGAAGGCCCTGCACGGCGTCATGCCGCGCGCCAAGGGCGTCGCCCGTGCCGGTCTCGCCACGGTCAACCGGAACCTCTCCCCGTTCGTCTGGGACGGCAAGCAGCGCTGGTTCGCCGAACCGCCGCACATGCAGGTGTCGATCCTGTTCGTGCCCTCGGACGCCGCGGAGCCCAAGGTCGGCGACGAGCTGGTGGCCCATCTGCGGCACACCACCACGCAGTTCGACCGCATCGTGGACTGCTGAGACCGGCCGAGCCCGCCGGTACCGGACAACGGGAAGGCCGTACACGGAACTCCGTGTACGGCCTTCTTCGTGTCCTCGTCCCGCACTCGGGCCGAAGCGGCGGGCCGTTCAGCCGAGCCGTTCGCTCACAGCGAACGGCTCTGGGGAGGCGCCGCTTCCGGCCTGCCCCACTCCACCTGCGGCGCCTCGTACGGGGCCGCGTGCCGGGGCGGACGGGCCACCGCGGCGAACGCGAAGACGTCCTCCGCCCCGTCGAGCACCCCGCCCGAGGGATCGTCGTCCCCGGACCGGCGCACCACGTCCCGCTCCGGCATCAGGATGTCGCGTACGACGACGGCGCACAGGTACAGCGTGCCCAGCAGGTGCAGGGCGATCGCCCACTGGTAGCCGTGCGTCGGCAGGCCCTTGTGGGCGTCTCCGCTGGTCGTGTAGGCGAGGTACATCCAGATGCCGAGGAAGTACGCCACCTCGCACGCCTGCCAGATCAGAAAGTCCCGCCACTTGGGCCGGGCGAGGGCCGCCAGCGGCAC
The DNA here is from genome assembly GCF_040684035.1 of Streptomyces sp. NPDC093018. Classification (NCBI taxonomy): domain Bacteria; kingdom Bacillati; phylum Actinomycetota; class Actinomycetes; order Kitasatosporales; family Streptomycetaceae; genus Streptomyces; species Streptomyces sp. NPDC093018. Next base: position 389,737 of record NZ_JBFBFF010000005.1, on the reverse strand, counting down.
CAGCCAGAGGACGTACTGCGGCGAGTAGACCTTGTTGGTGAGGATGAAGACCGCCACGATCAGGAAGGCCAGCTGGGCGAAGCGCGGCCGGCGCGGGGCGGTGAACGTGAGCACGGCGATGCCGAGGGAGCACAGCACCACCAGCACCATGGCGGCGGTGTTCACGAAGTCGGTGCTGGGCGGGTGGTTCGAGTTCTGGGACCAGATCAGCCAGAACGAGCCGAAGTCGACGCCCCGGTCATGACTGAACGAGTAGAACTTCGACCAGCCCGGGAAGGCGAACAGCATCACCGGCAGGTTCACCACCAGCCAGGCGGCCGCCGTTCCCACCGCCGCCTGCCCGAACTCCCGCCATCTGCCCGCGCGCCAGCACAGCACGAGCAGGGGGCCGAGCAGGAGCACGGGGTAGAGCTTGGCGGCCGTGGCGAGTCCCAGGAGGATGCCGAAGGCGACCGGGCGGCTGCGGGCCCACATCAGCATCGCGGCGGCCGTCAGCGCCACCGCCAGCAGGTCCCAGTTGATGGTGGCGGTCAGCGCCGCCGCGGGCGCCAGAGCGACCAGCAGGCCGTCCCAGGGGCGCCGGCGGTGGGTACGGGCCACACAGACGGCGAGTACGGCCGTACAGACCATCAGCATCGCGGCGTTCACGAACCAGTACCACTGCTCCTGGTGCTGGATGCCGCCGCTGTGCGGGGTCAGCCAGGAGGCCACCTGCATGAACACTCCGGTCAGCACCGGGTACTCGAGATAGCCCATGCCGCCGGACAGGTCGTCCGGGAGCTTGTCGAAGTAGGGCACGAGGTGATCGGCGAATCCGCGGCCCTGGTAGAGGTGCGGAATATCCGAATAGCAGGCCTTCGTGTACTGGGAGCTGGCGCCGAAGAACCAGGCGCTGTGGTAGCACGGCACCTTCTGGACCAGGCCCAGGGCGAACATGCCGATCGCCACGAGCGCCACGATCCGCACGGGCGTCCACCAGGAGGTTCCGAGCAGGGCGTACCGCCCGATGGGGCCGCCGACCAGCTCACTGCCGGCCGCCGCGACCTCGTCCTCCCTGGTCGGCCGCACCGGCTCCGGCGGGGCGGACCGCTCCGGCTCGGGCTCGTACACGCCCGGGGGTGTCATCTCTGCACTGGGCATGGGCCACATCCTGCCGTACCTCCCCATGAAAACGCGGAGGGCCGCCGCACCTGGTGGGTGCGGCGGCCCATGTTTCACGTGAAACAGGCACGGCGGGCGATATGACCGCCAACCGGTCGGACCGAGGGGCTAGCCCGTCGGTCCCCAGATGGTTCCTCCGTTGCCATTGCCGTTGCCATTGCCCCGAGTGCCGCCGTCGGCGTTGGGATCGGTGGCCGTGGTCGAGGGCGTCGGCCCCCCGTCCATGCCGCCGGTGCCGTTCCCGCCGGCACCGTTGCCGTTGTCACCGCCGTTGCCGTTGCCTCCGTCGGTGCAGCCGAAGAAGCCGCAGGTCTGGCTGTTCGTCGGGCTCGGGGAGACGCTGTTGCTCGGCGACGGGCTGGTGGACGGGCTCGTGGACGGGCTCGGCGAGGTCGACAGGGAAGGCGTCGGGCTCGGCTCGGGGTTCAGCGCGACGCCGATGGGCTCGGGCGCCGGGAAGGTCAGCGCCGGCTGACCCTGAAGTGCCTGGGTCATGTAGTCGTGGAAGATCTCCGACGGGAACGAGGCGCCGTGGATCTGCTTCTGGCCACCCGTTCCGTACATCTCCAGGAACGTGCGGTTCTTGTTATTCGCGTTGTCGTCCAGGCGGAACATGCTGATCGCGGTGGACAGCTGCGGGGTGTAGCCGACGAACCAGGCCGACTTGTTGCCGTCGGTGGTACCGGTCTTGCCGGCCACCTCACGTCCGGGCAGCCGGGCGTTGGTACCCGTGCCCTTGTCGACCACGGTCCGCAGGACGTCGGTGACGTTGTTCGCCACGTTCGCCGAGTAGGCCTCCTTCGACTTCACCTCGTGCGTGTAGACGACCCCGTCCTTGCTCTCGACCTTGTCGACCGAGTACGGGTCGGTCTGCTGACCGCTGTTGGCGAAGGTGCCGTAGGCCCCGGCCATACGGATGGCGCTCGGGTCGGAGGTGCCGATCGAGAAGGACGGGTAGTTGGAGCTGGCCAGGCTGCCCTTCAGCAGACCCGCGTCCAGCGCGGACTGCTCGACCTTGTCCAGGCCCACGTCCATGCCGAGCTGCACATAGGCGGAGTTCACCGAGAACTGCATCGCCTCACGGAGGTCGATCTTGTAGTCCGGCGCGTCACCGACGGACTCATCGCCGTCGTTGGTCTGGAGCCACTCCTTGCCGTCCTTGTCCGTCCAGACGGTGTGGTCGTAGTTCTCGATCTTGAGCTTGTTCTTGCCGCTGTACAGGCTCTTGGGAGAGGCGATCGTGCGCTCGTCCGAGCCCTGGTCCGCCGGACCGTGCGGGTCGCGCACGCCCCACTTCATCGAGGCCGCCAGCACGAAGGGCTTGAACGTCGAGCCCACCTGGGCGCCGGTCGAGTCGGCGTTGTCGGTGAAGTGCTTGGTCGCGTCCTCACCGCCGTAGATGGCCCGGATGGCGCCCGTCTTCGGCTCGACCGAGGCCCCGCCGAACTGGACATACTTGTCGTACTTCGGACGCACATCGGGCTTGATGTTCGCCTTCTGGACCTTCTTGACGGCGGCTTCCAGCGCGTTGACCTTCTTCTTGTCGAAGGTCGTGTGGATCCGGTAGCCGCCCTTCTGCAGATCGTCCGCGGTGACATGGGTCTTGTCACTGTTGTTGATCAGATAGGACTTGGCGAGGTCGACCAGGTAACCGACCTGGCCGCTGAGCCGGCTGTTCGACCGCGGGTTCTGCGAGTGGGGGAGCGTCGTGTACTTGGCACGCTCAGCGGCGCTCAGATGGCCGTACTTGACCATCTTGTCGAGGGTGTCCTGCATCTGCCCCAGAGCGCGCTTCTTGTTCGCCTCGGCCGTGGCGTTGGGGTCGAGGGAAGTGGCGCCGGCCGGGTCGTAGTAGGTGGCGCCCTTCAGCATCGCCGCGAGGAAGGCGCACTGGCCGGGGTTGAGGTCCTTGGCGTCGATGTTGAAGTACGCGCGCGAGGCCGCCTGGATGCCGTAGGCGCCGCGGCCGAAGTACGCCGAGTTCAGGTAACCGGCCATGATCTTCGGCTTGGGCACCTCGGTGCCCACCTTGATCGCGACGAAGATCTCCTTGAACTTGCGGGAGAGGGTCTGCGACTGGTCGTCGAGCATGGCGTTCTTGACGTACTGCTGGGTGATCGTCGAACCACCCTGGGTCTGGCCGCCCCGGGCCATGTTGAAGACCGCTCGTGCGATACCCGACGGGTCCACGCCGCTGTCGGTCTCGAAGGTCTTGTTCTCCTGGGAGATGACGGCGTACCGCATCTCCTTGGGGATGTCCTCGTAGTTGATGATCTGCCGGTTGGTCTCGCCACCGGTCGCGACCATCACCGATCCGTCGGACCAGTAATAGACGTTGTTCTGCGCCTGCGCGGTCTTGGCCACATCTGGGACGCCCACCATCGCGTACCCGATGCCGGCGACGGCCACGAGGCAGCCGACGAAGCCGATGAACATGCCCGACACGAGCCTCCAGGAAGGCACCCACCGGTGCCACCCGTACTTGTCCGCGCGGGGATAGTCGATGATCCGCTTCTTGCCGGGCGGGGCCGTACGCCCCCGGCCGCGGCCGGGTCCGGACGGGCCGCCGGGACCACTGCGGCGGCCACCTGCGGGCTCGGCCCTGCGGCGTCCGCTGCTGCTTCTCTGCGCCGCGCGCCGGGCCTCGGCGCGGCCGCCGAGCGACCGCCCCTCGTCTCCCGGAGAGTCGGCAGGCGATCCGCTGGCGCCTCGCGGTGCCGCGCGGCGACCGGGGGACGAACCGGGCTGGCCGCGTCGGGCCGCGGCACGTCCGCCTCCCTGCGGCTGCGGCGGTTTGCGACGGTGCTCGCTCATCGAACGATTACTCCTCGGGCAGGCGCACCCTTGCGCGCCTGGACTGGCGGCTGGTTTCCGGTCCCCCCGACGTACGGATGTGGTCGGTCGCGCATTCACCCGTACTGCACCGGGGACGACGACGCTCCCCAGGCGTCGCATGGTTCCCGGTGGTCTGCATGCCGCACAGACTACGCACCGCCAAAACCTGCCGAGCCCCGAAGTTCACCCCAAACCAGGCAAGTTGCCTCCTACGAATCGGTTATGTGATCCCGTTCACCACCGCCCCTCTTGTCGCATGCGTGACGCCGTTCTATCGTCGTGATGTATCGAGTCGATACATCAGCGCGAGATAAAGTCGCTGAGAAGGCACTGGGAGACCTGCGGTGGGAGCCGCGGGCCGGGAGGAGGCGACGATGAGCCGGCGCTCCGGCATCCTTGAGTTCGCCGTGCTCGGCCTGCTGCGCGAGTCCCCTATGCACGGTTACGAGCTGCGTAAACGACTCAACACGTCCCTGGGTGTGTTCCGCGCTTTCAGCTACGGGACCCTGTATCCCTGCCTCAAGACGCTGGTCGCGAGCGGCTGGTTGACCGAGGAGCCGGGCAACACCCACGAGGACGCCCTCGCCGCTCCCCTCACCGGACGCCGCGCCAAGATCGTCTACCGGTTGACGGCGGAAGGTAAGGAGCACTTCGAGGAACTGCTCTCGCAGACCGGTCCCGACGCGTACGAGGACGAGCACTTCGCCGCACGGTTCGCCTTCTTCGGGCAGACCTCGCGCGATGTGCGCATGCGCGTGCTGGAGGGCCGGCGCAGCCGGCTGGAGGAGCGCCTGGAGAAGATGCGCGCCTCTCTGACCCGGACGCGAGAGCGCCTGGACGACTACACACTCGAGCTCCAGCGCCACGGGATGGAATCCGTGGAGCGCGAAGTGCGCTGGCTGAACGAGCTCATCGAGAGCGAGCGAGCCGGACGGGACCTGAGAAGTCCCTCGTCCGGGGGGCCCGCTCAACAGGACACCACCACTGGATCGACGGGCGGCCTGCCCCGTCCCGGGAGCACCTCCCGGACGGATCCGCCCGGCGACACCGCCACGTGAGTCCCAGTCAGGGCCTCACTCGTACACACAGGGAGCAACCGGAATGGGTTCGGTTCGCGTAGCCGTCGTCGGCGTGGGCAACTGCGCCGCGTCGCTGGTGCAGGGAGTCGAGTACTACAAGGACGCCGACGCGGCGGCCAAGGTCCCCGGCCTGATGCACGTGCAGTTCGGTGAGTACCACGTGCGCGACATCGAGTTCGTGGCCGCGTTCGACGTGGACGCCAAGAAGGTCGGCCTCGACCTCGTGGACGCGATCGGCGCCTCCGAGAACAACACCATCAAGATCTGCGACGTCCCGAGCAGCGGCGTCACCGTGCAGCGTGGCCACACCCTCGACGGCCTGGGCAAGTACTACCGCCTGACCATCGAGGAGTCGGAGGCCGAGCCGGTCGACGTCGTCCAGATCCTGAAGGACAAGCAGGTCGACGTTCTGGTCTGCTACCTGCCGGTCGGCTCCGAGGACGCGGCGAAGTTCTACGCCCAGTGCGCCATCGACGCCAAGGTCGCCTTCGTCAACGCCCTTCCGGTCTTCATCGCCGGTACCAAGGAGTGGGCGGACAAGTTCACCGAGGCCGGCGTGCCGATCGTCGGTGACGACATCAAGTCCCAGGTCGGCGCCACCATCACGCACCGCGTCATGGCGAAGCTGTTCGAGGACCGCGGTGTCATCCTGGACCGCACGATGCAGCTGAACGTCGGCGGCAACATGGACTTCAAGAACATGCTCGAGCGCGAGCGCCTGGAGTCCAAGAAGATCTCCAAGACGCAGGCCGTCACCTCCCAGATCCCCGACCGGGACCTCGGCGAGAAGAACGTCCACATCGGCCCGTCCGACTACGTGGCCTGGCTGGACGACCGCAAGTGGGCCTACGTCCGCCTTGAGGGCCGCGCCTTCGGTGATGTCCCGCTGAACCTGGAGTACAAGCTCGAGGTCTGGGACTCCCCGAACTCCGCCGGTGTCATCATCGACGCCCTGCGCGCCGCGAAGATCGCCAAGGACCGCGGCATCGGTGGCCCGATCCTCTCCGCGTCCTCGTACTTCATGAAGTCCCCGCCGGTGCAGTACTTCGACGACGAGGCCCGCGAGAACGTCGAGAAGTTCATCCGCGGCGACGTCGAGCGCTAGAGCTCGGCACCGCCCCACGGGGAGCCGCTCGTACAAAAATCGCTCCTGCCAGGGCTGTGAAGGTCCCCGGGTCCTGACCCGGGGACCTTCCGCATATGTGAGGCTGTGCCCCATGCCCGTCGTCCGTGACCTGCGCGTCCTGTTGCGCCTGCGGTACTTCCGGCGCCTGCTGTACGTTCGTCTGCTGTCCCAGGGCGCCGACGGCGTCTACCAGGTCGCGCTCGCCGCCTATGTCGTCTTCTCCCCGGAGAAGCAGACCTCGGCCGCCGCGATCGCCTCCGCGATGGCGGTGCTGCTGCTCCCCTATTCACTGGTCGGCCCCTTCGCGGGCGTCCTGCTGGACCGCTGGCGGCGCCGTCAGGTGTTCGTCTACGGCAATCTGCTGCGCGCCCTGCTGGCCGTCGGCACCGCCGTGCTGATGGCCGGCGACGTCCCGGCCTGGCTCTTCTACGTCTCCGCGCTGTGTGTCACGGCCGTCAACCGCTTCATCCTCGCCGGGCTCTCCGCGGCCCTGCCCCGGGTGGTCGACACCGAGCGCCTGGTGATCGCCAACTCCCTGTCGCCGACGGCCGGCACGCTCGCCGCGACCGCCGGGGGCGGACTCGCTTTCGGGGTACGGCTGCTGTCCTCGGGCTCCGATGCCGCGGTGGTGCTGCTGGGCGCCCTGCTCTATCTGTGCGCCGGCCTGGTCTCCCTGAGCATGGCGCCCGCCCTCCTCGGTCCCGACCGGCAGCAGCTGCAACCGCATCTGCTGACCGCGCTCGCCGACACGGCCCGTGATCTGCTCGCCGCCATCCGGCATCTGGCCGCGCCCCGGCGCAGGGAGGCGGCCTGGGCGCTGGCCTCGATGACGCTGATGCGCTTCTGCTACGGCGCGCTGCTCGTCCTGCTGCTCATGCTGTGCCGCTACACCCTCGCGTCCGGCCCGGAGCAGGGGCTGCGGCTGCTCGGTCTGGCGCTGGGTCTGTCCGGTGCCGGGTTCTTCGCGGCGGCCGCGGTGACTCCCTGGGCGGCGGGACGACTGGGTCCCCTGCGCTGGATCGTGGTGTGCTCGGCGGCGGCCGCGGTGCTGGAACCCGCGCTCGGTCTGCCGTTCGCCACCGGCCCCCTGCTCATCGCCGCCTTCGTGCTGGGGCTGATCACCCAGGGCGCCAAGATCGCGACCGACACCATCGTCCAGTCCTGTGTGGACGACGGCTTCCGCGGCCGGATCTTCTCCGTCTACGACGTGCTCTTCAATGTGGCCTTCGTCGGCGCGGCCGGGGTGGCGGCCCTGATGCTCCCGCCGGACGGCAGATCACCGCTGCTGGTCGCCCTGGTCGCCGTGATCTACGCATTCGTCGCCGCACTGCTGGCGTACTTCGAACGGCTGCTGCGAGGCACGAGTAGACGGAAAGAGGGTCGATGTTTCACGTGAAACATCGACCCTCGATGCGGCCGGCCCGGCGCATGTTTCACGTGAAACAACGGCCGGGCCGAACCCTCACTCCTGTCCGGCCCACCACTCCTTGAGCGCGGCCACCGCGGCCTCGTGCTCCATCGGGCCGTTCTCCAGCCGCAGCTCCAGCAGGTGCTTGTACGCCTTGCCGATCACCGGGCCGGGAGTGACGCCCAGGATCTCCATGATCTGGTTGCCGTCGAGGTCCGGGCGGATCGAGTCCAGCTCCTCCTGCTCCTGAAGCTGGCCGATGCGCTCCTCCAGACCGTCATAGGCCCGGGACAGCGCGGCCGCCTTCCGCTTGTTGCGGGTGGTGCAGTCGGAGCGGGTCAGCTTGTGCAGGCGGTCCAGCAGCGGTCCCGCGTCACGGACGTAGCGGCGGACCGCCGAGTCCGTCCATTCCCCGGTGCCATAGCCGTGGAAGCGCAGATGAAGTTCGACCAGTCGTGAGACGTCCTTCACCAGCTCGTTGGAGTACTTCAGCGCGGTCATGCGCTTCTTGGTCATCTTGGCGCCGACCACCTCATGGTGGTGGAAGGAGACCCGGCCGTCCTTCTCGAAGCGGCGCGTGCGCGGCTTGCCGATGTCATGCAGCAGCGCGGACAGCCGCAGCGCGAGGTCGGGGCCGTTCTCCTCCAGCGCGATCGCCTGCTCCAGCACGATCAGCGTGTGCTCGTAGACGTCCTTGTGCCGGTGGTGCTCGTCGCTCTCCAGGCGCAGCGCCGGCAGCTCGGGCAGCACATGGGCGGCCAGCCCGGTGTCGACGAGCAGGGTCAGGCCCTTGCGCGGGTGGTCGGAGAGGATCAGCTTGTTCAGCTCGTCCCGCACCCGCTCCGCCGAGACGATCTCGATGCGCCCGGCCATGTCCGTCATGGCGGCGACGACCTCGGGAGCGACCTCGAAGTCCAGCTGGGCGGCGAACCGGGCGGCCCGCATCATCCGCAGCGGATCGTCCGAGAAGGACTCCTCCGGCGTGCCCGGCGTCCGCAGCACACGGGCCGCGAGGTCCACCAGGCCGCCGTACGGATCGATGAACTCCTTCTCCGGCAGGGCTACGGCCATCGCGTTGACCGTGAAGTCCCGGCGGACCAGGTCCTGCTCGATGGAGTCGCCGTAGGAGACCTCGGGCTTGCGCGAGGTGCGGTCGTACGCCTCCGACCGATAGGTCGTGATCTCGATCTGGAAGGTCATGTCGGTGTCCCCGACCCGGGCGCCCTTGTGCGCGCCGACGGTGCCGAAGGCGATCCCCACCTCCCAGACCGCGTCGGCCCAGGGCCGGACGATCTTCAGCACGTCCTCGGGACGGGCATCGGTGGTGAAGTCCAGATCATTGCCGAGCCGGCCGAGCAGTGCGTCGCGCACCGACCCGCCGACCAGCGCGAGGGAGAACCCTGCCTCCTGGAATCGGCGGGCGAGATCGTCGGCGACCGGCGCCACCCGCAGCAGCTCGGTGACCGCGCGCTGCTGGGCCTGGCTCAGGGCGGAGGGAGTGTCTTCGTTGGGGTTCGGCACAACAGAAGAGGGTACGTGCCCCGGGCGCTCCGGGGCGCCCCTATTCGGCCCGGGACCCGGGCCGGAGCGGGCCGCGGGCGGCTTCCGGCATACCTGTGCAAGCGCAGCTCTTGCGGCGTACGACCCCTCTCCCCTCGATACTGGATATAGAGGACGGGTCGTCTCCGTCCAGCGATCTTGTGACCTAGACCGCGGCACTTCCGCTCGGCGCACATCGTTACCATGCGAGGACGCACATTCCGACGACCACTGAGACGACGAGGGACGGGCGAGCGCGTGGCCGAGGCGGCTGACTTCCAGGGGACCAGTGCCTCACCCGCGCGCCGATGGCTGCGGCGCACCGGAGCCCTGCTCGCCGGGGCGCCCCTGCTGGCCGGACTGCTCCAGCTGCCCGCCGCCGCGCCGGCCGCCGCCGCGTCCGGGGACCCGGTGTCCGTCGCTCTGGACTCGATGAGCCCCAACGCCCCCACGGACGGCGATACCCTCACCGTCTCCGGCACGGTGACCAACAACGGCAAGCAGGCCGTCACCGGAGCCCATGTGGGCCTGCGGGTCGGCCCGATATTGAACACCCGCTCCGGGATCAACGACGTGGCCCAGCACCCGGACGAGCTCCAGGGCCTCAGCGGCTCCGAGGTCGGTGACAAGTACGCGCAGAAGTTCGCCAAGCTGGCGCCGGGCGTCGCCGAGCACTTCAGCATCTCCGTGCCGGTGGACAAGCTCGACCTGGGCGCGAACGGTGTCTACGAGTTCGGGGTCGCCCTGTCCGGGCAGACCTCCGCCCAGCCCTGGCAGCAGGTGCTCGGCGTCCAGCGGACGTTCCTGCCGTGGCAGCCGTCCGACGCCGACACCAAGACCAGGACGACGGTCCTGTGGCCGCTGCTGTCCACCGTCCATATGACGGCCAAGACGGGCGCCGGCGAGCTCCAGACGCCGGTGTTCGTCAACGACGACCTGGCCAAGGAGCTCGCGCCGGGCGGCCGGCTCGATCAGCTGGTCAGCCTCGGCAAGGACCTGGACGTCACCTGGGTGATCGACCCGGACCTGCTGGCCTCCGTGGACGCCATGGCGTCGGGCAACTACCGGCTCCAGGGAGACGGCGACACCACCGTCGCGGGACCCAAGGAGCACCAGGCGCTCGCCAAGCAGTGGCTGGCGAACCTCCAGAAGGCGGTCGTGGGCAAGGAGGTCGTGGCCCTGCCCTTCGCCGACCCCGACCTGGCCTCGCTCGCGCACCGCGGCACCAGCGTCACCGGCTCCCTCAGCCATCTCAAGGACGCCACCGACGTCGCCGCCACCACCGTGAAGACTGTGCTCCACGTCACACCGAGCACCGATTACGCGTGGCCGGTGAACGGCGCCGTGGACCCGTCGATCATGAGGGTCGCGACCTCCGCCGGCGCGGACCGGGTGATCGCCCGCAGCGACAGCCTCCAGGAGACGGCCGGGCTGTCGTACACGCCCTCCGCCGCCCGCCCGGTCGGCGGCGGCACCACGGCGGTCGTGGCCGACGCCAAGCTGTCCACGGCCTTCGAGGGCGATCTGACGAAGGCGGCCGACTCCACGCTCGCCGTGCAGGAGTTCCTGGCCCAGAGCCTTGAGATCAACGCGCAGACGGACCAGCAGCGCAGCATCGTCGTCGCCCCGCAGCGCCTGCCCACCGCGGCCCAGGCGCAGGCGATGGCCGCGGCCGTGCGAGCACTCCAGGGCGGCACCTGGTCGCAGGCACAGGACCTGACGGCGGCGGCGAAGGCCAAGCCCGACCCGAGCGCCACCACGCGCATCCCGTCGACCTCCGCCTACCCGACGTACCTGCGTCGGCAGGAGCTGCCGGCCTCGGCCTTCCAGCAGATCGCCCGGACCCAGGACAAGCTCGACGACTTCCAGGTGATCCTCTCCGACCAGTCCCGTGTGGTCACCCCGTTCGGGCGGGCCATAAACCGCGGGATGTCCACGTCATGGCGGGGCCAGAGCGATGACGGGGACGGCTTCCGCAACGGCGTCGAGGGATGGCTGGACGATCTGGCCGGGCAGGTCAGGCTGATCGACAAGTCCGAGACCAAGCTCTCCGGACGCAGCGCGACCATCCCGGTGACCGTCCAGAACAACCTCGTCCAGCCGGTCGGCCATCTGGTGCTGCGCCTCACCTCGACCCAGCCGACCCGACTGAAGATCGGCGGCAAGGCGTACTACGAGCAGCCCGTCGACATCGCCGGCGGCCACGCCCAGTCGGTGAAGTTCACCACGTCGGCCAACGCCAACGGCCGGGCCACGGTGATCGCCCAGCTGTACACCGAGGACGGCCAGGAGTACGGCTCCGCCGTCACCTTCGATGTGAAGGTCACCGAGGTCACCCCCACGGTGATGCTGGTCATCGGCGGCGGTGTGCTGCTCCTCGTCCTCGCCGGCTTCCGGATGTACACCCAGCGCAAGCGCGCGGCCGCCCGCCAGGCCGGGGAGGGCGGCGCGGGCGCGGCGGGGGAGCACTCCGACGGGCCGGGGAACCCCGACGCGCCCGCGGGTCGTCTCCCGGAGGAGTCCGACTCCACCACCGGGGCAGACGACCCGGAGCAGCCGAGTGACCCTGCGCCGGACACCGCACCGGAAAGCACCGACCCGTCCGGGACGGGTGAGAGAGTGGACCGTTGAGCGATGTCGTGGCCGGTGGGCCCGGGACGATGAGGTGGGGTAAGGCATGAACGCGCCGTACGACGGTGATCGCGGCCAGGGCGCGGCCGGCTCGGGCTACCCCGAGACGCCGCCCGAGCCCGGCCAGGTGCCGCCGCAGCAAGCGGCGGACATGTACCTCCAGGACGCCTACGACCAGGATCCCTACCGGGCACACGATCTGACCGCCCAGGACCCGGTCGCCGAGGCGCTCTACGACCGCGCCGCGCATCCCCCGCCGCCTCCGGGCACCTATGAGCAGCCGCTGTACGCGCAGCCCGCCCAGTCGCCGTACGCGCCCGACCCTCGGGTGTGGGCGCAGACCCCGGCGCCCGAGCCGGACGGCGCGGCGCCCTACCTGCCCTACGGCGACGATCCGCGCACCACCCAGTTCGTGGGCGTGGACGACCTGGTCTCGAACTCCGGCGAGGAGTACCACGAGCCGGACGCCTTCGCGCATCTCTTCAAGGACCAGCAGCAGAGCGGCGGACACACGCCGATGGACTCCCCGGGCGTCCCGGGACCGGCCGCCGCGCCGGGCATGGGCACCGCGTCCGGCGGTCAGTACCCACCGGCCTACGGCCAGCAGCAGAATCCGTACGCCGGGCAGGGATATCCGGCCGCGCCCGCCGCGCCCTACGCCTCCGCCCAGAACCCGATGCAGCCCCCGGCGCCCGCACCGGTCGGGGCACCGGTTCCCGGCGTCCCCGCCGGGTCGGGCCCGGCCGAGACGGTCATGGCGCCCGTGGCCTCCGTGGCGACCGCCGCGCCCGCCAAGAAGGGCGGCAAGGTCGGCGGGCTGATGAAGTCCAGCGCCGTCATGGCGGCCGGCACCCTGGTCTCCCGGCTCACCGGCTTCGTCCGCTCCGCGCTGATCGTCTCCGCGCTCGGCCTCGGCTTCCTCGGCGACTCCTTCCAGGTCGCCTACCAGCTGCCGACCATGATCTACATCCTCACCGTCGGCGGCGGCCTCAACTCGGTGTTCGTGCCGCAGCTGGTCCGCTCCATGAAGGAGGACGAGGACGGCGGCGAGGCCTTCGCCAACCGCCTGCTGACCCTCGTCATGGTGGCACTGGCCGCGCTGACCGCTCTCGCGATGTTCGCGGCGCCGCTGCTGGTGCGCATGCTGTCCAACCCGGTCGCCAGCAACCCGGCGGCCAACGAGGTCGCGGTCACCTTCACCCGCTACTTCCTGCCCTCGATCTTCTTCATGGGCATCCATGTGGTGATGGGCCAGGTCCTCAACGCGCGCGGCAAGTTCGGCGCGATGATGTGGACCCCGGTCCTGAACAACATCGTCATCATCGTGTCGCTGGGCATGTTCATCTGGGTCTACGGCACCGCCGCGCACTCCCATATGACGGTCACGAACATCCCGCCGCAGGGCCAGCGTCTGCTCGGCGTCGGCGTGCTGCTCGGCCTGGTCGTGCAGGCGCTGGCGATGATCCCCTATCTGCGCGAGACCGGGTTCCGGATCCGGCCGCGGTTCGACTGGCGCGGCCACGGCCTCGGCAAGGCGGCGGCGCTCGCCAAGTGGACGGTCCTGTTCGTGCTCGCCAACCAGGCCGGCGCCATGATCGTCACCCAGCTGTCCACCGCGGCCGGCAAGGACTCCGGTGTCTCCGGCACCGGCTTCGCCGCCTACGCCAACGCCCAGCTGATCTGGGGCCTGCCGCAGGCCATCATCACGGTCTCCCTGATGGCCGCCCTGCTGCCGCGTATCTCCCGTTCGGCCTCCGAGGGCGACGGCGGCGCCGTACGCGACGACATCTCGCAGGGCCTGCGGACCACCGCGGTCGCCATCGTGCCGGTCGCCTTCGGCTTCGTGGCGCTGGGCATCCCGATGTGCACCCTGATCTTCGGCAGCTCGGGCACCAGCTCGGCCACCAACATGGGCTACATGCTGATGGCCTTCGGCCTCGGCCTGATCCCGTTCTCGGTGCAGTACGTCGTCCTGCGCGCCTTCTACGCCTACGAGGACACCCGCACCCCCTTCTACAACACGGTCATCGTCGCCGCGGTCAACGCGGGCGCCTCAGCCCTGTGCTTCTTCCTGCTGCCGGCCCGCTGGGCGGTCTCCGGCATGGCGGCCGCGTACGGCATCGCCTACGCGATCGGCGTCATCGTCGCCTGGCGACGGCTGCGCAAGCGCCTCGGCGGCGACCTGGACGGCGCCCGGGTGCTGCGGACGTACGCCCGGCTGTGCATCGCCTCGGTACCGGCGGCCCTGCTCAGCGGCGCGGCCTGCTACGGCATCGGGCACACTCTCGGCCAGGGCGCCATCGGCTCCTTCGCGGCGCTGATCGTCGGCGGAGCCGTACTGCTCGGTGTCTTCTTCGTCGCCGCCCGCCGGATGCGGATCGACGAACTCAACTCGCTCGTGGGAATGGTGCGCGGGCGTCTGGGCCGCTGAGGCGGGGGTAAGCGCACAACCATCGTCCGCCGCCGTGTGTCGTGCATAGCGGCGGACTGTGGGCACAATTGGGTTTGGCGTCGGACAGCGTGCAACGGATGGGGAGGCAGGGACGACGGTGGCGGAACGGAGCACGGCTGCCGTCGACGTGGCAGACAACAGCGGCGAGCAGCCGCTGACCGCGAAGGCGGACCAGTCCACGGCCGACGGGGTGGCCAAGAACCCGGAGCGGGACACGGACGGCAGCGAGGGGCAGGGGAACGACGCGGAGGGTTCTCTCAAGCAGGCCTCACCGCCCGAACTGCACAGCGGTCACAAACTCGCCAGACGCTACCGGCTGGAGGAGTGCGTCACCCGACTGGACGGATTCAGCAGCTGGCGTGCGGTCGACGAGAAACTGCGCCGCGCGGTCGGCGTCCATGTACTGCCGGCCGACCACGCACGGGCCCGCTCGGTCCTCGCCGCGGCCCGGTCCTCCGCGCTGCTCGGCGACCCGCGCTTCGTCCAGGTCCTCGACGCCGTCGAGGAGAACGACCTCGTCTACGTCGTCCACGAATGGCTGCCCGACGCCACCGAGCTGACCACCCTGCTCACGGCCGGTCCGCTGGAGCCGCACGACGCGTACCAGATGGTCAGTCAGGTGGCCTCCGCCATGGCCGCCGCGCACCGTGAGGGCCTCGCCCATCTGCGGCTGAACCCCAACGCGGTGCTGCGCACCTCGACCGGCCAGTGGCGTATCCGCGGCCTCGCGGTGAACGCCGCGCTGCGCGGCATCAGCTCCGAAACCCCGCAGCGCACCGACACCGAGGCGATCGGCGCCCTGCTGTACGCGGCACTGACCCAGCGCTGGCCCTACGAGGACGACGCCTACGGTCTGTCGGGCCTCCCCAAGGACGTCGGGCTCGTCGCACCGGACCAGGTGCGGGCCGGCATCCACCGCGGCCTGTCCGAGCTGGCCATGCGGGCGCTCGCGAACGACGGGGCGACCGCGTCCCGGCACGAGGCGCCGTGCACCACGCCGGAGGAGCTGGTGAAGGCGATCGGCGAGATGCCCCGCATCCGCCCGCCGGAGCCGGCGTTCACCGCACCGCCCGAGTACCAGCGCACGACCTATCAGCAGGGCACCTACGGCCGTCCGGCGCCGCACCCCGGCGCCGCCCAGCCGATCGCGGCCCCGCCGCCCCCGTTGCAGAGCCGCACCGGCAAGGCGCTGAAGTGGGCGGTCTCCGCCCTGCTCATCGCCGCCCTCGGCCTGGGCAGCTGGCAGTTGGCGGACGCCCTGATGGACCAGGGCGGCACGTCGCACGACACCAACAAGAGCGGCACCACGGACGGCGGCGACAAGACCTCCAAGCAGTCGGCGGCACCGATAAAGATCCAGGGCAGCCAGGAGTTCGTCGCGGAGGGCGATCCCCAGAGCGCCGCCAACGTCGCCAAGACGTACGACGGCAATCCGTCGACCTACTGGAAGACCAAGTCCTTCAACGACGGTCCGCCCATCGCGCCGCTGAAGCCGGGCGTCGGCATCGTCTACGACCTCGGCTCGGCCACCCAGCTCGACAAGGCCACGCTCAGCCTGCGCTACGGCGGCGACCACACCACGGTCGAGCTGTACGCCGCCGACTCGCTGACCCCGCCGTCGCTGGACTCGATGACCCGGATCGGCACGGTCACCACCACCAACACCACCGCTACCGTGAAGGTCACCAAGCAGCTGAAGACGCGGTACGTCCTCGTCTGGCTGACCGCGCTGCCGAACTCCGGCTATGACTCCACGCTGTACTCCAGAGCGGGCTACAAGCAGGCCATCGGCGAAGTGCAGTTCACGGGCTGACGTCGCTACCCGGACCGGAGGGGCAGATGGCGGAGGACGCCGGATACGACGGGGTGAGCGACCAGGAGCTGCTCACCCGCCATGTGCAGGGCGACCCCGATGCCTTCGGAGAGATCGTACGGCGGCATCGGGACCGGCTCTGGGCGGTCGCGCTGCGCACGCTGGGGGACCGCGAGGAAGCCGCCGACGCGGTGCAGGACGCCCTGGTGTCGGCCTACCGGGCCGCGGGCACCTTCCGGGGCCAGTCGGCGGTGACGACCTGGCTGCACCGGATCACGGTGAACGCCTGCCTGGACCGCGCCCGCAAGGCGGCCACGCGCAAGACCGCCCCGGTGGACGACACCGAGCGGCTGGAGCAGCTGCTGGAGCCGCACGAGTCCGCGTCCGCGCCGGCCGAGCGCAATGATCTGCACCGCCAGCTCATCGAGGCGATGGGCACCCTGGCGCCGGAGCAGCGGGCCGCGCTGGTCCTCGTGGACATGCAGGGCTACCCGGTCGCCGAGGCGGCCCGGATCCTCGATGTGCCGACGGGCACGGTGAAGAGCCGGTGCGCCCGGGGCAGAGCCCGGCTGCTGCCGTTGCTCAGCCATCTGCGCCCCGGACGCGGCAGCACAGAAGAAAACAGTTCTGGCCGGAACCGGGTGGAAGGGACATCCGTCCCATCGACAACGGGGGCTTCCGACACGAGCCTCCCGCATGCGGGACCGACCGATTCAGCCGTAGCGAAGGGCGGAGGTGGGCGAGCGTGACATCGACGACGGACACGGCCGGGCACCCGGACGTCACCGAGATCTCCGACCTCGCCGAGGGACTTCTCCCGCCCGAGCGCGGCACGGACGTACGACGCCATCTGGGCGCCTGCGAGCTGTGCGGGGACGTCTACGCCTCCCTGGAGGAGATCCGGGGGCTGCTGGGATCCTCACAGGCGCCAGAACCCATGCCCGTCGACGTGGCCCAGCGCATCGATGCCGCCCTGGCCGCCGAGGCGCTGCTCAACACTTCCGGGCAGGACTCCACGGGTCATGTTTCACGTGAAACATCGGCCCCCACCGAACACCCAGCACCCGCGCCGATCGATCGCCCCGCCGACCGTCCCGTCGATCGCCCGGCCGGCCGGGCGGGGGCCCCGACCGGGCCGGGCCGGAAGAAGAACGGCCCCGGCCGCCGCCGCAGGGCCTTCGTGCTGGGCGGTGTGCTGACCGCCGCCGTCCTGGGCGCCGGTGCGCTGGTGCTCCAGTCACTCGGCGGCGGCACCTCCTCCACGACGGCCACGGGCAAGCCCAGCGCGTCCGCCGAAGCGTTCTCCGGGAGCAGCGTCCAGAACCAGGTGCGGGATCTGCTGGCCACGAAGAAGAGCCCTCAGCAGGAGGACGGCCAGCGGCCGCGTTCCGGACAGAACACCCCGCAGACGGGCGAGAGCGCGAACACGCTCCTCCAGCCCCAGGTCGCCGTCCCCGAGTGCGTCCGACGGGCGGTCCCCCGGGGCGGGCAGGCGCTGGCCGCGAAGACCGGTACCTACGCCGGGAAGAGCGCCTATCTCGTCGTCCTCCCCGATCCCCAGGACAGCGCGCGCGTCACGGCCTATGTGGTCGACGCCACCTGTGTCGGACAGCAGCCCGTCTCCGCCGGCAAGGTTCTGCTGAAGCAGCCCGTCGCCCGTCCCTGAACCCCGGTGCCGGTCAGTCGTCCCCTGCACGCGTGTGCCCGGACACAGCGGGAATGCGCGCCCCGTAGGATCCGTTGGGTGGGGTGAGAGACCCGAAAGGGGCTCTCCCCGGTCGACTGACGCAGACCAGAGACGAGGAATCTAGCCGTGAGCGATGTCCGTAACGTGATCATCATCGGCTCCGGGCCCGCAGGCTATACGTCGGCGCTGTACACCGCCCGCGCATCGCTGAAGCCCCTGGTGTTCGAGGGCGCCGTCACCGCCGGTGGCGCGCTGATGAACACCACCGAGGTGGAGAACTTCCCGGGCTTCCGTGACGGCATCATGGGCCCCGACCTCATGGACAACATGCGGGCGCAGGCCGAGCGCTTCGGTGCCGAGCTGATCCCGGACGACATCGTCTCGGTCGACCTCACCGGGGAGATCAAGACCGTCACCGACACCGCGGGCACGGTCCACAAGGCCAAGGCCGTCATCGTCACCACCGGCTCCCAGCACCGCAAGCTCGGCCTCCCGAACGAGGACGCACTGTCCGGCCGCGGTGTCTCCTGGTGCGCCACCTGTGACGGGTTCTTCTTCAAGGACCAGGACATCGCCGTGATCGGCGGCGGCGACACCGCGATGGAGGAGGCCACCTTCCTCTCGCGCTTCGCCAAGTCCGTGACGATCGTCCACCGCCGGGACACGCTGCGCGCCTCCAAGGCGATGCAGGAGCGCGCCTTCGGCGACCCGAAGATCAAGTTCGTGTGGGACAGCGAGGTCGCCGAGATCCAGGGCGAGCAGAAGCTCTCCGGCCTGAAGCTGCGCAACCTCAAGTCCGGCGAGCTGTCCGAGCTGCCGGTGACGGGTCTGTTCATCGCGATCGGCCACGACCCGCGCACCGAGCTGTTCAAGGGCCAGCTGGACCTCGACGAGGAGGGCTACCTGAAGGTCGCCTCCCCCTCCACCCGCACCAATGTGACCGGTGTCTTCGCCGCCGGTGACGTGGTCGACCACACCTACCGTCAGGCGATCACCGCGGCCGGCACCGGCTGCTCCGCCGCCCTGGACGCCGAGCGCTTCCTCGCCGCCCTCGCGGACGAGGACCAGGCCGAGCCCGAGAAGACCGCCACGGTCTGACGCTCCTCTCAGCTTCCTCCCCCCTCCCGCCCCACGATCAAGTTAAGGAGCCCAGCGTGGCCGCCCTGAAGAACGTGACCGACGCCTCCTTCGACGAGGACGTCCTCAAGAACGACAAGCCCGTCCTGGTGGACTTCTGGGCCGCCTGGTGCGGTCCGTGCCGCCAGATCGCCCCCTCCCTGGAGGCGATCGCGGCCGAGCACGGCGACAAGATCGAGATCGTCAAGCTCAACATCGACGAGAACCCGGCCACGGCCGCCAAGTACGGCGTCATGTCCATCCCGACCCTGAACGTCTACCAGGGTGGCGAGGTCGCCAAGACCATCGTCGGCGCCAAGCCCAAGGCCGCGATCGTCCGCGACCTCGAGGACTTCATCGCCGAGTGATGTTTCACGTGAAACATTGAAGGGGCCGACCTCCACGGGTCGGCCCCTTCCTTTGTTCCCGCTACAGCGGCCGCAGCGCCGGCTCCTTCTGCACCGCGCCCAGAAGCCGGTCGATCGCCATCTCGACGTCTTCCTTCCAGGAGAGCGTCGACCGCAGCTCCAGCCGCAGCCGGGGATGCACGGGATGCTGCCGTACCGTCTTGAAGCCCACGGCCAGAAGATGGTCCGCCGGCAGCAGACAGGCGGGCTCCTTCCAGCGGGCGTCCCCGAATGCCTCTATGGCCTTGAAGCCCCGGCGCAGCAGATCCTTGGCCACCGTCTGCACCAACACCCGGCCGAGCCCCTGCCCTTGATAGCCGGGCTTGATGAAGGCCGTGATCAGCTGGACGGCGTCCGGTGACACCGGGCTCGTGGGAAAGGCGGCCGAGCGCGGGACATAGGCGGGTGGGGCGTAGAGCACATAGCCCACCGGGGCGTCATCGACGTAGACCACGCGGCCGCAGGAGCCCCAGTCCAACAGGACGGCGGAGATCCAGGACTCCTTCTCCACGGCGGCCGTGCCGCCCTTGATCGCCGCCTCACCACTGACGGGGTCCAGCTCCCAGAAGACACATGAGCGACAGCGTTGGGGGAGGTCCTGAAGGTTGTCCAGCGTGAGCGGCACCAGCCGACGCCCCATGAAGGCCCTTCCTCGCTTCCCTCACCGGCCGCCGCGGCGCGAGCGGCCGTTCGAGCACTGCGCTCCCTGAGCACTGGCATCGTATCCACCATGCGATTCACTCGATACCGCCGCAAAGCAAAGAGCGGGCCGTGTTCCGGTACACACCGGACACGCCCGCTCTTCGCATGATCCCAGGGGACCGAAGCGTCCAGGGATCAGTCGTCCTGGTCCTCTTCGGCGCCCTCCTGAAGGTCGCTCGGCAGGACCCGGCCCTCGCCCGGGGCGAGGGTGCCCAGGATCCGCTGAAGGTCATCCATGGAGGCGAACTCCACGGTGATCTTGCCCTTCTTCTGCCCGAGGTCGACCTTCACCCGGGTCTCGAAGCGGTCCGACAGCCGGGTCGCCAGCTCGTTCAGCGCCGGGGAGAGCCGGGAGCCGGCCCGCGGTCCCTTGGGACGCTGCGGCTTCTGCGGCCGGGAGCCCATGAGGGTCACGATCTCCTCGACCGCCCGCACCGACAGCCCCTCGGCCACGATGCGGTGGGCCAGCCGGTCCTGCTCCTCCGAGTCCGCCACGGACAGCAGTGCCCGGGCGTGCCCGGCGGAGAGCACCCCGGCGGCGACCCTCTTCTGCACCGTCGGCGAGAGCTTCAGCAGCCGCAGGGTGTTGGAAACCTGCGGGCGGGAGCGTCCGATCCGGTCGGCCAGCTGGTCATGCGTGCAGTTGAAGTCCTTCAGCAACTGGTCGTAGGCGGCGGCCTCTTCCAGCGGGTTCAGCTGCGCGCGGTGCAGGTTCTCCAGCAGCGCGTCCAGAAGGAGCTTCTCGTCGTCCGTGGCCCGGACGATCGCCGGGATGGCCTCCAGACCGGCCTCACGACAGGCGCGCCAGCGGCGCTCACCCATGATCAGCTCATAGCGGCCGGGGCCCAGCTGCCGCACGACGACCGGCTGGAGCAGACCGACCTCCTGGATGGAGGTGATCAGCTCGTGCAGGGCGTCCTCGTCGAAGACCTCGCGCGGCTGGCGCGGGTTCGGCGTGATCGCGTCCAAGGGGATCTCGGCGAAGTGGGCGCCCAACGGAGGCGCGGGCGTCTCCGCGGCCGGGGCCGCCGATCGCTCCTCGGCTTCCTGCGCGGGCGAGGGCAGCGTGGCCACCTTCGCCGCCGCCACTCCGCGCTCGGCGGTCAGGACCGGAACGCCCGCGGGAGAGGCGGACGCACCGCCGCCCAACGCGGCCGGCACCGGGTTCTTCTCGACCGGGGCAGGAGGGATCAACGCGCCCAGTCCTCGGCCCAACCCCCTCCGTCGCTCACTCACTGGATCCCCTCCACCATGCTCGGGTCGCTCTGGGCGCCGATGTGGGCCTGGCTCGCGTCATAGCTGATGCCAACGCCCCTCAGCGCGATTTCTCGGGCCGCCTCAAGATACGAGAGGGCGCCGCTCGATCCAGGATCGTAAGTCAGCACCGTCTGCCCGTAGCTCGGCGCCTCGGAGATACGGACCGAGCGGGGAATGCTCGTCCGCAGCACCTCTTCGCCGAAGTGGCTGCGCACCTCTTCCGCGACCTGGGAGGCGAGACGCGTCCGGCCGTCGTACATGGTGAGCAGGATGGTCGATACATGCAGGGCGGGGTTGAGGTGCCCCCGCACCAGATCGACATTGCGCAGCAGCTGGCCCAGGCCCTCCAGCGCGTAGTACTCGCACTGGATCGGGATGAGGACCTCTTGGCCCGCCACCAGCGCATTGACCGTCAGCAGGCCGAGCGAGGGCGGGCAGTCGATGAGGATGTAGTCCAGCGGCTGCTCATACGCCTGGATCGCACGGTCCAGGCGGCTTTCGCGGGCCACCAGGGACACCAGCTCGATCTCCGCACCGGCGAGATCGATGGTGGCCGGGGCGCAGAAGAGTCCTTCGACGTCCGGTACGGGCTGGACGACCTCGGCGAGCGGCTTGCTCTCCACCAACACGTCGTAGATCGACGGAACTTCGGCGTGGTGGTCGATCCCGAGGGCCGTGGACGCGTTGCCCTGTGGGTCCAGGTCGATCACCAGCACCCGGGCACCGTGCAGAGCCAGCGAGGCGGCAAGATTGACGGTCGTCGTCGTCTTGCCCACGCCACCCTTCTGGTTGGCGACCACCATGACGCGCGTCTGCTCCGGTCGCGGCAGACCTTCGCCGGCACGACCGAGAGCCTCCACGGCCAGTTGGGCCGCACGACCGATGGGGGTGTCGTCCATCGGAGGCGGTGTTTCACGTGAAACATCCGCCCCCATCGACTCGGTTCGGGGACCGGGGACCGGATCGGTCATCGGTCCCGCGATGTTGGCGTCGGACCGCAAGGATTCACTCTCCTCGACTTCAGGCTCGCAATGAACAGAGCCTCCCATGCCTTCGGGGTCGTGAACCAGTGAGGCCGGGTCTTCTGTGGAGAAATCCACCTCTGTGGACAACTCCGTGCCCCCTGCGGGGGACGGAGCCGACCTGGCAGAAGGGCCCGAGTCTCCTCTTCCGAGAGAACCGAGGGGCTTCCGGTCGCGGGGTTCGGCCGCGCGGCCGCGACTGATGATGCCGTGCAACAGTGAGCGACGTTTCACGTGAAACAACGATGCAGGGCCCCGGCGACCGGGTCCTTGCGACACTCCGTCGTGCGTGGGCGGGCAGCTTGTGGGAGTACGGCCAGTCGGCTCAGCGGCGCCGGCTCAGCGGCGTCGCCGGACCCGGCCCGTGCGTGCGGCCTTTGCCCGCTTGGCGGCGAAGCGCACACCCCCGGGGCTCTCCCCGACCTCGACCCGGACCACGGTCGACAGCGGGTCCACGATGCCCTCGCCCACCTGGAGGATCGAGGTCTCCACCGCGCCGAGCTTGCTCAGCGCGGTGGCGGATGCCTTCAGCTCCTCCTCGGCGGTGTCGCCCTTGAGGGCCAGCATCTCGCCGTACGGGCGCAGCAGCGGGATCCCCCAGGCGGCCAGGCGGTCCAGCGGGGCCACGGCACGGGCGGTCACCACATGGACCGGTGCCAGCTTGCCCAGGACCTCCTCGGCGCGTCCCCGCACGACGGTGACATGGTCCAGGCCGA
This sequence comes from Streptomyces sp. NPDC093018, assembly GCF_040684035.1. Taxonomy (NCBI): domain Bacteria; kingdom Bacillati; phylum Actinomycetota; class Actinomycetes; order Kitasatosporales; family Streptomycetaceae; genus Streptomyces; species Streptomyces sp. NPDC093018. Next base: position 366,786 of record NZ_JBFBFF010000005.1, on the reverse strand, counting down.
GCAGCTCCACCACCTCGGTGAGGAAGGTGGTGCGCCGCAGCAGCGGCTCCAGCAGGGTGATGTTGAGGTCCTCACGGACCAGGGCCAGCGGGATGCCCGGCAACCCGGCGCCGGAGCCCACGTCGCAGACCGTCACCCCCTCGGGAACGGCCTCGGAGAGCACCGCGCAGTTCAGGATGTGCCGCTCCCACAGGCGGGGGACTTCCCGCGGGCCGATCAGACCACGCTGCACGCCCGCCTCCGCGAGCAGCTCCGCGTAGCGCACCGCATCGGCGAAGCGATCACCGAATACTTCGCGCGCCTGCTCGGGCGCGGGGGGAAGCTCCGCTGCCTCCGTCACGGGGACCGTCCTTCCGTACAGCGCCGGTGCTTCGCGCACCGGCCACCAGAACTACCAGGCTGACAAAGTTCGGCCCCGCCTGCTCAACAGACGGGGCCGGTGTAACAAGGGGGGCCGATCAGGCGGGCAGCACGACGACGAACCGCTGCGGTTCCTCGCCCTCGGACTCGCTGCGCAGCCCGGCGGCCTTGACCGCGTCGTGCACGACCTTGCGCTCGAAGGGGGTCATCGGCCGCAGCTTCACGGGCTCACCGGAGCTCTTCACATCGGCGGCGGCCTTGGCGCCCAGCTCGGACAGCTCGGCCCGCTTCTTGGCCCGGTAGCCGGCGATGTCGAGCATCAGTCGGCTGCGGTCACCGGTCTCCCGGTGCACGGCCAGACGCGTCAGCTCCTGAAGCGCCTCCAGCACCTCGCCGTCACGGCCGACCAGCTTCTGCAGATCCCGGCCGCCGCTGTCGCTGATGATCGACACGGCGGCCCGATCGGCCTCGACATCCATGTCGATGTCGCCGTCGAGGTCGGCGATGTCCAGCAGACCCTCCAGGTAGTCCGCCGCGATCTCGCCCTCCTGCTCCAGGCGGGAGAGGGTGTCTGCACCCTCGGCAGCGGCGGAGGTGGTGCCTTCCGTCACGGGCTGGGCTCCTTCTTACTTCTTGGACGGGGACTTGGGCCGCTGCGAGCCGCCCTTGCGCTGGCCGCTCTGGGCCTTGCTACGGGCGCCCGTGCCGGGCTTCGAGCCCTGCTGGGCAGCGGTGGGCTTGCTGTCCTGCGGCTGCTCGGTCTCCTCCGACGAGTCGGGCTGCTCGGAGGAGTCGGACGTCTCAGCGGAGTCGGACTTCTCCAGGGACGGAGAGTCGCCCGTCTGCTTGGTCCCGCCGGACTGCCGCTGGGACTTGCTCTGGCGCTTGGGCTGCTGGCGCCGCGGGGCGGCACCGGCGGTGGCGGTGGTCACGCCGTCCTCGGTCCCCGCCTCGGTCTCGGTCGCCACGCTCTTCACCACGGTGCCGTCCGCCTGGGCGGCGAGGCCGGCCTTGTTCAGGGAGTTGATGAACTTGCGCTCGAACTCGTTGCGCTCGCGGCCCTTGGCGACGATCGCCTTGATGATCGCCTTCTCGCTGCGGCGGCCGACCTTGCCGTGGTGGGTGACGTGCTTGGTCAGGCGCTCCAGGTACGCGGCCTGGGCCTTGGAACCCGGGGTCGGGTTGTTGCGGATGACGTACATCTGCTGGCCCATGGTCCACACGTTGGTGGTCAGCCAGTAGACGAGGACACCGACGGGGAAGCGGATGCCGAAGAAGGCGAACATGATCGGGAAGACGTACATCAGCATCTTCTGCTGCTGCATGAACGGCGTCTTCACCGTGGTGTCGACGTTCTTCGTCATCAGCTGGCGCTGCGTGTAGAACTGCGACGCCGACATCAGGACGATCATGATCGCGGTGACGACGCGGACGTCGGTCAGCGAGGCGCCGAGCTTCTGCACCGTGTCGGCGCCGTCCAGGAACTTCGCGGCCAGCGGGGCCCCGAAGATGTGCGCCTGGCGGGCGCTGGCGAGCTGCTCGGCGTTGATGTAGCCGATCTTGGTGCCCGACGCGATGCCGTTGAGCACGTGGTACAGGGCGAAGAAGAACGGGGACTGCGCCAGGATGGGAAGGCACGAGGAGAGCGGGTTGGTGCCCGCCTCCTTGTACAGCTTCATCATCTCTTCGGACTGACGCTGCTTGTCGTTCTTGTAGCGCTCCTGGATCTTCTTCATCTCAGGCTGGAGCGTCTGCATCGCACGCGTCGCCTTGATCTGCTTCACGAAGAGCGGGATCAGGCAGATGCGGATCAGGATCACCAGGGACACGATGGACAGGCCCCAGGCCCATCCGGTGTTGGGGCCGAAGATGGCGCCGTACACCGCGTGGAACTGGACGATGACCCAGGAGACGGGCCAGGTGATGAAACTGAAGAGGCTGGCAATCGTGTCCACTAATCATGCTCCTTGGGCATGGGACGAGGTCTCTGCGGCCGGGCTCGGAGGAAGCTCGGAGACAAAGTCCTCGGGCTTCGCTTCGGTGGCCGGTTCGGCGGCGGAGGACCCGCCCCGGCGTGCGCGCCAGGCGTCGCGCAGCATTTCGTGCCACCGCGGACGCTTGCGCGGCGGAACATGGTCCACGCCACCCAGCGACCACGGATTGCACCGGAGGATGCGCCAGGCGGTGAGTGCCGTGCCCTTGATCGCACCATGCCGGTCGATGGCCGTGTAGCCGTAATGGGAGCACGACGGGTAGTACTTGCACACCGGCCCGAGCAGTGGACTGATCGTCCACTGGTACAGCTTGATCAGAGCCAGTAGCGGGTACTTCATCGCGTGCCCCCTCCCAGCAGCCGCCGTAGGGCGGCATCCAGGTCTTGGGCCAGCTGTGCATGGTCGGCGTCGCCCGCCCCGGGCAGCGCTCGTACCACTACCAGGCTACCGGGGGGAAAAAGTGCGACTCGGTCACGCATCAGATGACGCAGTCTGCGCTTCACTTTGTTGCGCACGACCGCGCCACCCACGGCCTTGCTGACGACGAAACCCGCACGCGTCGGAGGAGCGCTCTCCCCAGGCGCGTGCGGGTCCGTGGCACCGCTACGAAGGTGGACGACGAGAGTCGGGCGACCGGCCCGGCGGCCTCGTCGTACAGCGGTCGCGAAGTCCTCGCGCCGCCTCAGCCGGTTCTCGGTGGGCAGCACGATGTCATGACCTGACCGGGATCAGGCGGACAGACGGGCGCGACCCTTGCTACGGCGGGTCGCCAGAATCGCGCGGCCGGCACGGGTCCGCATACGCAGCCGGAAGCCGTGGGTCTTCGCGCGACGACGGTTGTTCGGCTGGAAGGTGCGCTTGCTCACTCGGGGGCTCCAGAAAGATTCGGTAGTGGCGGGGTGCCGTCCTGGCTGTCACCGTGCGCCCACGAGTAGCTCGCGTCACGCCCGATTGCACCGCTTCCCGATCACCTGACGCGATCTGTGCCCATCGGAGGCAGGCGGCAGCAGCCATCGACAACTCGACCTGGTTACGGTACGCGGGGCTACGCCATCCGGTCAAACCGAGTGTCGCTGGGAGACACTGTCCACAGGCTGGGGACAACAACTTGAACCCTACCGGCCCCGCTGACTACCGTGGCTGGACTCCGATTCGTTCTTTTGTCCCCCGCCCCGGCGGGTTTGCCCCGCCGACCACCCGAAATTCACCCCGTGAGAGAGCGTGCCCTGTGGCTGACGTACCTGCCGATCTTGCCGCAGTGTGGCCACGCGTACTGGAGCAGCTCCTCGGGGAGGGCCGCGGACAGGGTGTCGAGGTCAAGGACGAACACTGGATCCGCCGCTGCCAGCCGCTCGCGCTGGTCGCGGACACCGCTCTGCTCGCCGTACCGAACGAATTCGCGAAGAACGTACTGGAGGGCCGTCTCGCGCCGATCGTCAGCGAGACGCTGAGCCGCGAGTGCGGCCGCCCCATCCGCATCGCGATCACCGTCGACGACTCCGCGGGCGAGCCCCCGGCCCCGAGCGCGCCGGGTCCGGCCCCCTCGCGCTACGAGGAGCCGGAGCTGCCCTCCGGCCCGTCGTACGAGGGCTACGGCCGGCACCGCGCGGACCAGCACCCGGGCGGTGAACCGTCCTCGCGCGGCGACCAGTTGCCGACAGCGCGCCCGGCCTACCCCGCCGAGTACCAGCGTCCGGAGCCCGGCGCCTGGCCGCGCGGCGGACAGGACGACTACGGCTGGCAGCAGCAGCGGCTCGGCTTCCCCGAGCGCGACCCGTACGCCTCGCCGTCCTCCCACCCGCACCCCCAGGACCCTTACGGGTCGCCGGTCCACGACTACCGCCAACAGGGCATGGACCGGTCGTCGTACGAGCAGCAGCGCGGCGAGTACGACGGCCCGCGCGACCGGGACCGCGGGGAGCGGGGTGAGCGCGGGGAGTACGAGCCCTCGCGCCCCGACTACGACAAGCCGCGCTCCGAGTACGAGCGGTCCGACTACGACCGGTCCGAGTACGAGCCCTCGCGCACCGAGTACGACCAGCGCGACCCGGTCCGCCGTGAGCTGCCCGAGCAGCCGATGGGCGGCGGGCCCGCGCACCGCGGCGGGACCGGGCGGCCGGACAACTCCCCCGCGGGGACGTCCGGGTCGCCGGCCGCCAAGCCCGGGCCCCCGAGCGGTCCCGGTGAGCCGACGGCGCGGCTGAACCCGAAGTACCTCTTCGACACGTTCGTCATCGGCGCGTCCAACCGGTTCGCGCACGCGGCCGCGGTGGCGGTCGCGGAGGCGCCGGCGAAGGCGTACAACCCCCTGTTCATCTACGGGGAGTCGGGGCTCGGCAAGACCCATCTGCTGCACGCCATCGGGCACTACGCGCGCAGCCTCTACCCGGGCACCCGGGTGCGGTACGTGAGCTCGGAGGAGTTCACCAACGAGTTCATCAACTCCATCCGCGACGGCAAGGGCGACAGCTTCCGCAAGCGGTACCGCGAGATGGACATCCTGCTCGTGGACGACATCCAGTTCCTCGCGGACAAGGAGTCGACGCAGGAGGAGTTCTTCCACACCTTCAATACGCTCCACAACGCCAACAAGCAGATCGTGCTCTCCAGCGACCGGCCGCCCAAGCAGCTGGTCACCCTGGAGGACCGGCTGCGCAACCGCTTCGAGTGGGGCCTGATCACCGACGTACAGCCGCCCGAGCTGGAGACGCGGATCGCGATCCTGCGCAAGAAGGCGGTCCAGGAGCAGCTCAACGCGCCGCCGGAGGTGCTGGAGTTCATCGCGTCCCGGATCTCGCGGAACATCCGTGAGCTGGAGGGTGCGCTGATCCGGGTGACGGCGTTCGCCTCGCTCAACCGACAGCCGGTGGACCTGGGGCTCACCGAGATCGTGCTCAAGGACCTGATCCCGGGCGGCGAGGACTCCGCCCCGGAGATCACGGCCACGGCGATCATGGCGGCGACCGCGGACTACTTCGGGCTCACCGTCGAGGACCTGTGCGGGACCTCGCGGGGGCGGGCGCTGGTGACGGCCCGGCAGATCGCGATGTATCTGTGCCGGGAGCTGACGGATCTGTCGCTGCCGAAGATCGGGGCGCAGTTCGGCGGGCGGGACCATACGACGGTCATGCACGCCGACCGGAAGATCCGGGCGCTGATGGCGGAACGGCGGTCGATCTACAACCAGGTGACGGAGCTGACGAACCGGATCAAGAACGGCTGAGCGCCGGTCTCGGCCGGCTTGTCGTCGAGGGCGTCTTCGGGACTGGGGTCCCGGGGGCGCCTTTCCGTATGTCCGGGCTTCTGAGGGGGTGCCTCCCGGGAGGCGGCGCCGACGTCACCGGAATGCGCTCGGGCCCCCTCGGCAGAGGTTCCAGCCGTCCGTTTCCCGGCCGCCCCGGCGGCGGACGCGGCCGTCTGCACGGCCGGAGCGACCCGGTCACGGCCGCCGCGGTGGTCCGCTCGGCACCGCGGTCGCCGCCCCGGTCGTCATCGGCTGTTCGATTTCTCGTCGGGTTACGGCCGCCCTCCACAGATTTGGGGACTTTCTTTCTTCCACATGGTGGGGATGGTGAAGTTGTCCCGAGCTGTGTCCACAGGGAGGGCGGGGAGATCACGTCGGCGCAGCTCAGGTGGCTGTGGAATCGTGGATGACGGTGATCCACAGGCTGTGGACGACGAGATGATCCACAGGGTGTGCAGAAAGTTGTCCACCGACAACCCACAGGCTGGGGGCGGTTGTCCCCAGTGTGGCGCGGCTTCTCCACATGGCTGTCCACTGTTCGGCAACGCGACGCACTCTCTCACCGCGTCGAGTGAAAGGCGTCACACAAAGGTGCCGGGTTGGGGTGTGGGAAACCTGGGTATTCCTGGGGACACAGCTGGGGAGAACTGCCCTCGTCCTGTGGGCGAGGTGTGCAGAACTTTCTGTTCTCCACAGATACCCCGGGTTGTCCACCGGCTCCATACACAGGCCCGGTGGACAAAAAACAGGCGCTGAGCTGGGCAAACGTGGTTATCCACGGTATCCACAGGCCCTACTACTACTCCCAACTAGAGAGAGCTCGGCAATCGCTTTGAAGCGGGGGCTGTGCACAACTCGCTGTTTCGAGCCCGACTGCCGCTCGGTCCGACTTGACCCCGACGGGCACCTACTGTCAGTGCGGTGCGTCAGACTGGTCCCCGGTGTCCTGCCCTTCGCAGTGGGCGGTGACACCGAGTCGGAGGACTCAGAAGCAACAGCAGGAGGCGGCTTACGGTGAAGATCCGGGTGGAACGCGACGTACTGGCGGAGGCAGTGGCCTGGGCGGCACGCAGCCTGCCTGCCCGTCCGCCGGCGCCTGTGCTCGCCGGCCTGCTGCTGAAGGCCGAGGAAGGCCAGCTGAGCCTGTCGAGCTTCGACTACGAGGTGTCCGCTCGGGTGAGCGTCGACGCCGAGGTCGAGGAGGAGGGCACCGTCCTGGTCTCCGGCCGGCTGCTCGCCGACATCTCGCGTGCGCTGCCCAACCGGCCGGTGGAGATTTCCACAGACGGTGTACGGGCGACCGTGGTCTGTGGATCGTCCCGGTTCACGCTGCACACCCTCCCGGTGGAGGAGTACCCGGCGCTGCCGCAGATGCCGAACGCGACCGGCACCGTGCCCGGCGAGGTCTTCGCCGCCGCCGTGTCCCAGGTGGCCATCGCCGCGGGCCGCGACGACACGCTGCCCGTGCTCACCGGTGTGCGCATCGAGATCGAGGGCGACACGGTGACGCTGGCGTCCACCGACCGCTACCGGTTCGCGGTCCGCGAGTTCCTGTGGAAGCCGGAGAACCCGGAGGCGTCCGCGGTCGCCCTGGTGCCCGCCAAGACGCTGCTGGACACCGCGAAGTCGCTCGGTGCCGGGGACAGCGTGACGCTGGCCCTGTCGGGCTCCGGCGCGGGCGAGGGCCTCATCGGTTTCGAGGGCGCGGGCCGGCGTACGACCACGCGACTGCTTGAGGGCGATCTGCCCAAGTACCGGACGCTGTTCCCGACGGAGTTCAACTCGATCGCGGTGATCGAGACGGCGCCGTTCGTGGAGGCCGTCAAGCGTGTCGCGCTGGTGGCCGAGCGCAACACCCCGGTGCGGCTGAGCTTCGAGCAGGGCGTGCTGATCCTGGAGGCCGGTTCCAGCGACGACGCACAGGCTGTGGAGCGGGTCGACGCGCGGCTTGAGGGCGACGACATCTCGATCGCCTTCAACCCGACGTTCCTGCTGGACGGCCTGAGCGCGATCGACTCGCCGGTGGCGCAGCTGTCGTTCACGACGTCCACGAAGCCCGCGCTGCTCAGCGGCAAGTCGGCGCTGGACGCGGAGGCCGACGAGGCCTACAAGTACCTGATCATGCCGGTGCGGCTCAGCGGCTGACCGCGGCCGACCGTCGTCCACAGGTGTGCACGGTGCCGGGCGTCCGCGAGGGCGCCCGGCACCGCCGCCTGGAGGCGCCGGATGAGCGCCGGAGCCCACAACTGTGCGTGAGCGGGGCCGTTTAGGCTCGGGGCGGCACTCTCGTGCCCCAGACGCCAGCAGCGACCCTAAGGAACACAACTGATGGAGCTCGGTCTCGTCGGCCTCGGCAAAATGGGTGGCAACATGCGCGAGCGGATCCGCCGCGCGGGCCACACCGTCGTCGGATACGACCGCAACCCCGATGTCGCGGATGTCCACAGCCTGGAAGAGCTGGTGGGCAAGCTCAGCGCCCCGCGCGTGGTGTGGGTGATGGTCCCGGCCGGCGAGCCCACCCAGTCGACCGTCGATCAGCTCGCCGAGCTGCTGGAGCCGGGCGACGTGGTCGTGGACGGCGGCAACTCCCGCTGGACGGACGACGAGAAGCACGCCGGGGAACTGGCCGCCAAGGGCATAGGTTTCGTGGACTGCGGCGTCTCCGGCGGCGTCTGGGGCCTGGAGAACGGGTACGCGCTGATGTACGGCGGCGACGCCGAGCACGTCGCCCGGGTGCAGCCGGTCTTCGACGCGCTCAAGCCGGAGGGCGACTTCGGCTCGGTGCACGCGGGCAAGGTCGGCGCGGGCCATTTCGCGAAGATGGTCCACAACGGCATCGAGTACGCCATGATGCAGGCCTACGCCGAGGGCTGGGAGCTGCTGGAGAAGGTCGACTCCGTCACGGACGTCCGTGAGGTCTTCCGCTCCTGGCAGGAGGGCACCGTCATCCGCTCCTGGCTGCTCGACCTCGCGGTGAACGCCCTGGACGAGGACGAGCACCTGGACGACCTGCGCGGTTACGCCCAGGACTCCGGTGAGGGACGCTGGACAGTGGAGGCCGCGATCGACAACGCGGTGCCGCTGCCCGCGATCACCGCATCGCTGTTCGCGCGGTTCGCCTCCCGCCAGGAGGACTCGCCGCAGATGAAGATGATCGCCGCGCTGCGCAATCAGTTCGGCGGCCACGCCGTAGAGAAGAAGTAGTCCAGGGGGTCGCCCCGCGGCCCACAGCCCGTTCGACCCACAGCCCGTTCGTCGCGCGGAAGCGGAAGGAGGCCGGCGCACCGCCCATGCACGTCACGCATCTCTCGCTGGCCGACTTCCGCTCGTACACGCGGGCCGAGGTCCCGCTCGACCCGGGCGTCACGGCCTTCGTCGGGCCCAACGGCCAGGGCAAGACCAACCTGGTGGAGGCGGTCGGCTACCTGGCGACGCTGGGCAGCCACCGCGTCGCCTCCGACGCGCCCCTGGTGCGCATGGGCGCCGAGCGCGCCGTCATCAGGGCGCAGGTCCGCCAGGGCGACCGGCAGCAGCTGGTCGAGCTGGAGCTGAACCCCGGCCGCGCCAACCGCGCCCGCATCAACCGGTCCTCGCAGGCCAGACCCCGGGACGTGCTGGGCATCGTACGGACCGTGCTGTTCGCGCCCGAGGACCTCGCCCTGGTGAAGGGCGACCCCGGGGAGCGGCGCAGGTTCCTGGACGAGCTGATCACCGCGCGCTCCCCGCGGATGGCCGGGGTGCGCTCCGACTACGAGCGGGTGCTCAAGCAGCGCAACACCCTCCTGAAGTCCGCGGCGCTCGCGCGCAGGCACGGCGGCAGGACCATGGACCTGTCCACGCTCGACGTATGGGACCAGCACCTCGCGCACGCCGGTGCCGAGCTGCTCGCCCGCCGGCTCGATCTGATCGCCGCGCTGCGGCCGCTGGCCGACAAGGCGTACGAGCAGCTGGCCCCCGGCGGCGGCCCGCTCGCGCTGGAGTACAAGCCGTCCGCGCCCGGCGAGGCCCACACCCGCGAGGACCTGTACACGCAGCTGCTGGCCGCCCTGGCCGAGGCGCGCAAGCAGGAGATCGAGCGGGGCGTCACCCTTGTCGGCCCCCATCGGGACGATCTGGTCCTGAAACTCGGCCAGTTGCCCGCCAAGGGCTACGCCTCGCACGGCGAGTCCTGGTCGTACGCCCTCGCCCTGCGCCTCGCCTCGTACGAGCTGCTGCGCGCCGAGGGCAACGAGCCCGTCCTGGTCCTGGACGACGTCTTCGCCGAGCTGGACGCGCGCCGCCGCGAACGGCTCGCCGAGCTGGTCGCGCCCGGCGAGCAGGTGCTGGTCACCGCGGCCGTGGACGACGACGTCCCGCATGTGCTGGCCGGGGCGCGGTACGCCGTCTCGGGTGGGACGGTGGAACGCGTATGAGCGGCGAGAAGGACAGCTCCAAGAAGAGCGGCGAGCCCTCCGGCGTGGACCTCGCGCGCGTGGCGTTGCGCGCGGCGAAGGAGCAGGCCCGGGCGCGCGGTGACGCGGCCCGGCAGAAGAAGCAGGCCCGGCGCGGCGGCGGCCTGCGGTCCGGGGCGCGCGCCGACGGCCGCGACCCGATGGCGCTCGGTTCGGCGATCAACCGGCTGATCACCGAGCGCGGCTGGGAGACTCCGGCGGCCGTGGGCGGAGTGATGGGCCGCTGGCCGCAGATCGTCGGCGAGGACCTGGCCAAGCACTGTGTGCCGCAGCGCTACGACGAGGACGAGCGGGTGCTCGTGGTGGCCTGCGACTCCACGGCCTGGGCGACCCAGCTGCGGCTGCTCGCCCCTGCCCTGGTCGCCCGGCTCAACGAGGATCTCGGCCATGGCACGGTCCGGCTGATCAAGGTGCACGGCCCCGGTGGCCCGGCCCGCCGCTACGGCCCGCTGCGGGCCCCGGGAAGCATGGGTCCGGGCGACACCTACGGGTGACGTACCTCACGTCGCGGCGCCTCGTCACCCCCCTCTGTCCTGCGGGTTCGCCCCGCGCGCGGCCTGGTGCGCACGGGTGCGGGACGCGTACTGACCCTGGAGTAGCCAAGGGTTGACGGCTCGAAGCTCTGAGTGCCGCTGTGAGGCTCTTGGAGCCCCCTTCCGTATATCGGTACTCGGCGGAGACCGGTTCAGGGCGGCACATGGGGACTCAGGTACCGGCAAACCCCCATCGATGTCGGCGCTACCGGTAGACTGGAAGCCAATCCCGCCCCAACGTGGGGACCGCCCGGGAAAAGCTGAGCAACGCTGATTCAAGGCTTACCAACGCAACATGCCGCAGCCGCTCCGGCAGCCTTCCCCCACCGGGGGTGCCCCCAGGAGCCCGGCTCGTGCTGTGCCAGTGCCAGAAAGGGCGCTTCGTGGCCGATTCCGGCAACCCCAACGAGAACATCCCGTCCACCGACGCCGGCGTGAACGCCGAGGCCCCGGCCTCGACGGCCTCCTACGACGCCAGCGCCATCACCGTGCTCGAAGGGCTGGACGCGGTCCGCAAGCGGCCCGGCATGTACATCGGCTCCACGGGCGAGCGCGGACTGCACCACCTGGTGTACGAGGTCGTCGACAACTCGGTCGACGAGGCGCTGGCGGGCTACGCGGACCTCATCGACGTGACGATCCTCCCCGACGGCGGTGTCCGCGTCGTCGACAACGGCCGCGGCATCCCGGTCGGCATCGTGCCGTCCGAGGGCAAGCCGGCCCTGGAGGTCGTGCTGACCGTGCTGCACGCGGGCGGCAAGTTCGGCGGTGGCGGCTACGCCGTCTCCGGCGGTCTGCACGGTGTCGGTGTGTCCGTCGTGAACGCCCTGTCCGGCAAGGTCTCCGTCGAGGTCAAGACCGACGGGTACCGGTGGACGCAGGACTACAAGATGGGCGTGCCCACCGCCCCGCTCGCCCAGCACGAGGCCACCGAGGAGACCGGCACGTCGGTCACCTTCTGGGCCGACCCGGAGATCTTCGAGACCACCGAGTACTCCTTCGAGACGCTGTCCCGGCGCTTCCAGGAGATGGCCTTCCTCAACAAGGGCCTGAACATCAGGCTCACCGACGAGCGCGAGTCGGCGAAGGCCACCAGCGGCGCGGACGAGGCGGGCGCGGACGAGAAGGCCGAGGTCAAGTCGGTCACGTACCACTACGAGGGCGGCATCGTCGACTTCGTGAAGTACCTCAACTCCCGCAAGGGAGAGGTGGTGCACCCGACCATCATCGACCTGGAGGCCGAGGACAAGGACAAGAGCCTGTCCCTTGAGGTCGCCATGCAGTGGAACAGTGGCTACAGCGAGGGCGTGTACTCGTTCGCCAACATCATCCACACGCATGAGGGCGGTACCCACGAAGAGGGCTTCCGGGCCGCGCTGACGTCGCTGATCAACAAGTACGCGCGCGACAAGAAGCTGCTCCGGGAGAAGGACGACAACCTCACCGGCGACGACATCCGCGAGGGTCTGACCGCGATCATCTCGGTCAAGCTCAGCGAGCCGCAGTTCGAGGGCCAGACCAAGACCAAGCTGGGCAACACGGAGGCCAAGACCTTCGTGCAGAAGGCGGTCTACGAGCACCTGAACGACTGGCTGGACCGCAACCCGAACGAGGCCGCGGACATCATCCGCAAGGGCATCCAGGCCGCCACCGCGCGTGTCGCCGCCCGCAAGGCCCGTGACCTCACGCGCCGCAAGGGCCTGCTGGAGTCGGCGTCCCTGCCGGGCAAGCTGTCCGACTGCCAGTCGAACGACCCCACCAAGTGCGAGATCTTCATCGTCGAGGGTGACTCCGCCGGCGGCTCGGCCAAGTCCGGCCGCAACCCGCAGTACCAGGCGATCCTCCCGATCCGCGGCAAGATCCTGAACGTGGAGAAGGCCAGGATCGACAAGATCCTGCAGAACCAGGAGATCCAGGCGCTGATCTCCGCCTTCGGCACGGGTGTGCACGAGGACTTCGACATCGAGAAGCTCCGCTATCACAAGATCATCCTGATGGCGGACGCCGACGTCGACGGCCAGCACATCAGCACCCTGCTGCTGACCTTCCTGTTCCGCTTCATGCGGCCGCTGGTCGAGGCCGGGCACGTGTACCTCTCCCGGCCGCCGCTCTACAAGCTCAAGTGGGGCCGGGACGACATCGAGTACGCCTACTCGGACCGCGAGCGCGACGCGCTGATCGAGATGGGCCGCCAGCGCGGCAAGCGGGTCCGCGAGGACTCGATCCAGCGCTTCAAGGGCCTCGGCGAGATGAACGCCGAGGAACTGCGCGTGACCACGATGGACCAGGAGCACCGCGTGCTCGGCCAGGTCACCCTGGACGACGCCGCCCAGGCCGACGACCTGTTCTCGGTGCTGATGGGCGAGGACGTCGAGGCGCGCCGCCAGTTCATCCAGCGCAACGCCAAGGACGTCCGCTTCCTCGACATCTGAGTCGGTCTCAGCTGACCGCACAGGGAAGGATCTTCACCAGCAATGGCCGACGAGAACACTCCAGTCACCCCCGAAGAGGGCGGCGAACTCGCCATGCGTGTCGAGCCCGTCGGGCTCGAGACCGAGATGCAGCGCTCGTACCTGGACTACGCGATGTCCGTCATCGTGTCCCGTGCGCTGCCCGACGTCCGGGACGGCCTCAAGCCCGTCCACCGGCGCGTGCTGTACGCGATGTACGACGGCGGCTACCGCCCCGAGCGCGGCTTCTACAAGTGCGCCCGTGTCGTCGGTGACGTCATGGGCAACTACCACCCGCACGGCGACTCCTCCATCTACGACGCCCTGGTGCGCCTCGCCCAGCCGTGGTCGATGCGGATGCCGCTGGTGGACTCCAACGGCAACTTCGGCTCTCCGGGCAACGACCCGGCCGCGGCGATGCGCTACACCGAGTGCAAGCTGGCGCCGCTGTCGATGGAGATGGTCCGCGACATCGACGAGGAGACCGTCGACTTCACGGACAACTACGACGGCCGCTCCCAGGAGCCGACCGTCCTGCCGTCCCGCTTCCCGAACCTGCTGATCAACGGCTCTGCCGGTATCGCGGTCGGCATGGCGACCAACATCCCGCCGCACAACCTGCGCGAGGTCGCGGCCGGCGCCCAGTGGTACCTGGAGAACCCCGAGGCCTCGCACGAGGAGCTGCTCGACGCGCTCATGGAGCGCATCAAGGGCCCCGACTTCCCGACCGGCGCCCTGGTGGTGGGCCGCAAGGGCATCGAGGAGGCGTACCGCACCGGGCGTGGCTCGATCACGATGCGCGCGGTGGTCGAGGTCGAGGAGATCCAGGGCCGGCAGTGCCTGGTGGTGACCGAGCTGCCGTACCAGGTGAACCCGGACAATCTGGCGCAGAAGATCGCCGACCTGGTGAAGGACGGCAAGATCGGCGGCATCGCGGACGTCCGCGACGAGACGTCCTCGCGCACCGGCCAGCGGCTGGTGATCGTCCTCAAGCGGGACGCCGTCGCCAAGGTCGTGCTGAACAACCTGTACAAGCACACCGACCTCCAGACGAACTTCGGCGCCAACATGCTGGCGCTGGTCGACGGCGTGCCGCGCACGCTGTCCCTGGACGCGTTCATCCGGCACTGGGTGACGCACCAGATCGAGGTCATCGTGCGCCGGACCCGCTTCCGGCTGCGCAAGGCCGAGGAGCGCGCGCACATCCTGCGCGGTCTGCTGAAGGCCCTGGACGCCATCGACGAGGTCATCGCGCTGATCCGGCGCAGCGACACCGTCGACATCGCGCGCACCGGCCTGATGGGCCTCCTGGAGATCGACGAGATCCAGGCCAACGCGATCCTGGAGATGCAGCTGCGGCGCCTGGCGGCCCTGGAGCGGCAGAAGATCGTCCAGGAGCACGACGAGCTCCAGGCAAAGATCAACGAGTACAACCAGATCCTGGCCTCCCCGGTGCGCCAGCGCGGCATCGTCAGCGAGGAGCTGGCCGCGATCGTCGAGAAGTACGGCGACGACCGCAAGACCAAGCTGATCCCGTACGAGGGCGACATGTCCATCGAGGACCTGATCGCCGAGGAGGACATCGTCGTCACCGTCTCGCGCGGCGGTTACGTCAAGCGGACCAAGACGGACGACTACCGGGCGCAGAAGCGCGGCGGCAAGGGGGTGCGGGGCACGAAGCTGAAGGAGGACGACATCGTCGACCACTTCTTCGTCTCCACCACGCACCACTGGCTGCTGTTCTTCACCAACAAGGGCCGGGTGTACCGGGCCAAGGCGTACGAGCTGCCCGAGGCGGGCCGGGAGGCGCGCGGTCAGCACGTGGCGAACCTGCTCGCCTTCCAGCCGGACGAGGCGATCGCCGAGATCCTCGCCATCCGGGACTACGAGGCGGCGCCGTACCTGGTGCTGGCCACCAAGTCCGGCCTGGTCAAGAAGACGCCTCTGAAGGATTACGATTCGCCCCGCTCCGGCGGTGTGATCGCGATCAATCTGCGCGAGCGCGAGGACGGCGGCGACGACGAGCTGATCGGCGCCGAGCTGGTCTCGGCCGACGACGACCTGCTGCTGATCAGCAAGAAGGCGCAGTCGATCCGGTTCACCGCCACGGACGAGTCCCTTCGCCCGATGGGCCGCGCCACCTCCGGCGTCAAGGGGATGAGTTTCCGCGAGGGCGACGAGCTGCTCTCGATGAATGTGGTGCGACCCGGTACGTTCGTGTTCACTGCCACCGACGGCGGGTACGCGAAGCGGACCAACGTCGACGAGTACCGCGTCCAGGGCCGCGGCGGCCTCGGCATCAAGGCCGCCAAGATCGTGGAGGACCGCGGTTCGCTCGTCGGGGCGCTGGTCGTGGAGGAGACCGACGAGATCCTCGCGATCACCTTGTCCGGTGGTGTGATTCGCACGCGAGTCAACGAGGTCAGGGAGACGGGCCGTGACACCATGGGCGTCCAACTGATCAACCTGGGCAAGCGCGATGCCGTGGTAGGTATCGCACGTAACGCCGAGGCGGGGCGCGAGGCGGAGGAGGTCGACGGCGAGGACGCCGACGACATCACCGCCGAGGAGGCCCAGACCACCGGCACGGACGAGGGTGAGGCGCCCTCGGCCGAGTAGCACGAGGAGTGAGTCATCGTGAGCGGAGCCACGGGCGCCGGATCGGCCGGTACCTCCACGGGTACGGAGACGGACGGCGGCGGCCGTGGCTCCGCCGCGCATGCGGGGACGGCCACCGACCCGCATACGACCAACCTGAAGCCGGTGCGGGCGTCCGCGGCGGACGCCTCCGGCACGTCTGCACCCCAGGGGGGAACTGTGACGGACACCCGAGGCCCGGCCGCGGCCGGCGAGGCGCAGTCGTCGTCTCCGCTCCCCGGGGAGCGGCGCCCGGAGCAGCCCGGCGGGCCGTACCACCCGCCGCAGGCCTACCCGGCGCAGCCGGCGGCCGGCGGGGTACGGCGCCCCCGTACCGGGGTGCGGACCGCGCCGCGCACCCGTAAGGCGCGGCTGCGGGTGGCCAAGGCCGACCCGTGGTCGGTGATGAAGGTCAGCTTCCTGCTCTCCATCGCGCTCGGCATCTGCACCATCGTCGCCTCGGCGGTGCTGTGGATGGTCATGGACGCGATGGGCGTGTTCTCCACGGTCGGCGGCACGATCTCGGAGGCGACCGGCTCGAACGAGGCGAACGGCTTCGATCTCCAGTCCTTCCTCTCGCTGCCGCACGTCCTGATGTTCACGACGATCATCGCGGCCATCGACGTCGTCCTGGCCACCGCGCTGGCCACGCTCGCCGCCTTCATCTACAACCTCTCCGCGGGCTTCGTCGGCGGCGTCGAACTGACCCTCGCCGAGGACGAGTGACGGCCGAGTGACGGCCGCCGGTAACCGATTTTGGGACTGACGTGGTCGTGCGCTAATCTTCAGGAGTCAGCGCGCGGGACACACACCGCAGAGCGCGGCGGGGCTATAGCTCAGTTGGTTAGAGCGCATCCCTGATAAGGATGAGGCCACAGGTTCAAATCCTGTTAGCCCCACCAGCATGAAAACCCTCGACCGGCCACGGTCGGGGGTTTTCTGCATTTCGCTGACGGTTCATCGGATCGGTGCGCATGCCGGGGGGCCCGTGGAGATCGTGGAGCGTGAGCTGACCG
This sequence comes from Streptomyces sp. NPDC093018, assembly GCF_040684035.1. Taxonomy (NCBI): domain Bacteria; kingdom Bacillati; phylum Actinomycetota; class Actinomycetes; order Kitasatosporales; family Streptomycetaceae; genus Streptomyces; species Streptomyces sp. NPDC093018. Next base: position 350,101 of record NZ_JBFBFF010000005.1, on the reverse strand, counting down.
AGCCCTGGGAGGGGCTGCTGGCCGCTCCCGTGGGCGGTAGCGCGGCCGGGGTGCTGGTGCTGGCCGGGTCCAGTGGGCGGGTCATGCGGGAGCGGGCGCGGCTGCTCGCCCGGCAGGGGATCACCGCGCTCACGATCCGCTGGTTCGGGGGGTCCGGGCAGCCGCCGGGGATCTGCGAGGTCCCGCTGGAGACCTTCACCGCCGCCGTCGATCTGCTGCGCGGCACGGGGGCGCGCCGGATCGGTGTGCTCGGGCTGTCCAAGGGGGCCGAGGCGGCCCTGCTCACGGCCGTCCGTGACGACCGGGTGGACGTGGTGGTCGCCCTGTCGCCCAGCCCGCTCGTCTGGTGCAATGTCGGGCCCGGCCGGGACGGCGCCGACCGCCCGTACCGCTCCTGCTGGACCTGGCGGGGCCGGCCGCTGCCCTTCGTGCCGATGGACGACTCCTGGTCGCCGGCCGAGCCGGAGGACGGGCCGGTCGCCATCCGGGGCTGGTACGAGCGCAGCGAGCGGACCTTCGCCGAGCTGCTCCCGGCGGCGGAGATCCCCGTCGAGGCGGCGCGGGCCGAGCTGATCCTGGTCGCGGGCGGCGACGACGCGATGTGGCCCTCGGATGTCTACGCCGAACGGCTGGCCGAGCGCCGGCGCTCGGCCGGGGCAGGCGTCCGCCTGATCACCCGCGCCGACGCCGGCCACCGCCCCCTCTTCCCCGGCGAACTCCCCTCGCCGCCGTCCCCGGTCTTCCGGTACGGCGGCACGCCGGAGGCCGACGCGCTGCTCGGCGCGGCCGCCTGGCCGTATGTCCTGGACGCGCTGCGGGGCTGAGGGGCTACTTGGTCACCTCCGCGGACTTGTAGGCGGTCTTGCCGGGGGCCGCGCAGTAGAACCAGTTGGCGGTGGGGAACCCCTCGATGGACCGGATGGCGGCGTTCGAAGGGCGGATCGGGGTGTCGGCGGGTGCGAGATCGGCCGTGGTCGCGCTGCCGTCCTTCCAGTGGCAGGTGACCTGGCGTGCCGTCCTCGCCACCATGCCGACGACCAGGTTCTGGGTGCTGTCGTCGGGCGCGAGGGGCTTGAGGAAGACATGGATCTCGGTGCCCTTCGGGCGGGGCAGACCGGCCACGGTGTCGGAGGTCACCATCCGCAGAGTGGGTTTGCCGTCGCCCTTCTGGAAGGCGCGGTAGACGAAATAGCTCGTCCTGCCGATCAGATCGGAGGGGCTGCCCGAGGTCACCGGGGTGAGGCCCCAGTCCGCCATGGCCTTCATCTGCCGGACGGCCTCGCTCCGGTCGCGGGGCGCCGGCCACACCTGGGTGTTCACGCTCCAGTTCGCGCCGTCGCGGGTACCCGAACCCACCGCCGCCATCACCGGCTCGTCCACCAGCTGCCCGCCGATCCCCCTCTCCGCCGGTGAGGCCGACTCGCGGTCGGGCAGGGCGGTCACCGCCCCCACCGTGCCCCCCGCCACCACCGCGGCCGCGACCGCCGTCGCCGCCCACCGCCGTGCCCGGCGCCGCCGGCCGCTCCGTACGACCGCCGCGACGGGCGCCGGACCGGTCTCGATCTCCTGCGCCGCGTCCGCGAGGAGGAGGGCGATCCTGTCGTGTGCCATGCCGTGCTCCATCCCGTCCGTGTTCGTCATGCCCGCCCTCCCTGCGGGACCGCGTCGGCCAGCGCCGGGACGAGGCGCAGCTTCGCTATCCCCTTGGCCGTATTGCTCTTGACCGTGCCGATGGAGCAGCCCATCGCGTGCGCGGTCTGGGTCTCCGTCAGGTCCTCCCAGTAGCGCAGGACCACCGCCTGGCGCTGCCGCGCGGGCAGCTGGGCGAGCGCCCGGAGCAGCACCTCGCGGTCGACGGCCTGGGTGATCCGGTCGCCGCGGTCGGCCTCCTCGCGCACCAGGCCGGAATCGTCCTTGGGCGCCAGGAACTCCTTGAGCTTGCGCCGGTGCCGACGGGCGTGCAGGTTGATCATCACGCGCCGGACATAGGCGTCCGGGTCGTCCGCCGTACCGACTCTGCGCCAGGCCGTGTAGGCCCGCTCCAGCGTGGACTGGGCGAGATCCTCGGCGGAGTGCGGTTCCCCGGTGAGGAGAAACGCCGTCCGCAGCAGCCGTGACCAGCGGGCGGTCATGAATCTGCCGAACTCTTCGTCCCGGTCCTGTTTTCCGTCCTCCATGGACACCTCCTGAACACCTAAGGGAGTCCATGGGCCGCGCGGGTCGTTGCCCCGGGCCGGGCATGAAAAGACCCGATCGCTGGCGACGGGGGATGCACCAGCGATCGGGCTATGGCCAAGGGTAACAAGGTTGTCGGTCGTGTGGAGCCAAGTCGGAGGGAAAAAACGGAAGTTGGCCGATCAGTGGCCACACGGAGGGTCGTAGGACAGACGCGGAAGGTACTCCTGCCACTTGGCGGGGGTCAGGACGCCCCGGGTGACCGAGCAGATGTGGTCGATGGCCGTGTCGGCGTCCAGATCCCACAGGCGGACCGTGTCGGGGCCGCTGGAGACGCCGAGGACGCGGCTGCCGGGGCTGAAGGACAGGAAGGTGCCGGTCTTGGCGTTGGGCGTCATGGACTGGCCGATCGGCCGGGCCGCGGTGGGCTCGGTGACGTTCCACAGCCGGACCGTGTTGTCGTCACCGCCGCTGGCCAGCGTGTTGCCGTCCGCGTCGAAGGTCAGCGAGGTGACCGCCTCGGTGTGGCCGGCGAGCGGTGCGCCCAGCGGCTGGGCCGCGGCCGGGTCGCGCACGTTCCACAGCCGGACCGTGTCGTCGTCGCTGCCGCTGGCCAGTGCCGAGCCGTCGGGGGTGAAGGCCAGCGCGTTGACCGGGCCGGTGTGCCGGGTGAGCGGGGCGCCGAGCGGTGTCGCCGCGGCGGGGTCGGTGACGTTCCACAGCCGGATGGTGCTGTCCGCGCTGCCGCTGGCCAGGGTGTGCCCGTCGGGGCTGAAGACGAGCGCGTTGATGTAGCCGTGGTGGCCGGCGAGCGGCGCGCCCAGCGGGGCCGGGCGGGCCGGGTCGGACACGTTCCACAGCCTTATGGTCCGGTCGTCGTTGGCCGTGGCCAGGGTGTGCCCGTCGGGGCTGAAGGCGAGGGCGTTGGGCCCCATGAAGCGGGTCCGCAGCGGCAGCGGCGGGCCGGGCAGGAAGGGGTGGGCGGGGTCGGAGACGTTCCACAGGTACACCTTCTGCTCGCCCGTGAGGACGGCCAGGGTGCGGCCGTTCGGCGAGAAGGCGAGGGTGTCGGCGCCGTTGCCGCTCATGAACGGCGGGCCGAGCCGCACCGGCCGCCCCGGGTGCGCCACGTTCCACAGCCGCAGCCGCCCGTCGCGCGCGGTGGTGGCCAGGATCCGCCCGTTGGGGCTGAACGCGCCGCTGCGGCCGATCATGTCCGAGGTCGGGATCGACCACAGGCGCACCTTGGCGTCCCCGCTGCCGGTGGCGAGCGTGCGTCCGTCGGGGCTGAAGCCCAGCGCGTACATCTCGCCGCTGCTGCCCGCGAGCGGCTCGCCGATCTGCGAGGGGGAGTCCGGGTCGCTGACGTTCCACAGGCTGGCCGTGCTGTCCGCGCTCGCGGCGGCGAGCCGCCCGCCGTCGGGGCTGAACGCCACCGACCACACCGGCCCGGTGTGCCCGGTCAGCGGCGCGCCGAGCGGTTTCGCCGCGGCGGGGTCGGTGATGTCCCACAGCCGTACGGTGTCGTCCGCGCTGCCGCTGGCCAGGGTGTGCCCGTCCGGGCTGAACGCGACCGAGTGCACGATGTCGGTGTGGCCGCGCAGCACGCCCAGCGGGGCCGGCCGGCGCGGGTCTGTCACCTTCCACAGCCGGATCGTGTGGTCGTCGCCGCCTGCCGCGAGGGTGTGGCCGTCGGGGCTGAAGGCGACGCTGCGCACGGCCGCGGTGTGCCCGCGCAGCACGGCGAGCGCGGTGGGGTGCGCGGGGTCGGTGACGTTCCACAGCCGCACCGTGCCGTCCTCGCCCGCGGAGGCGAGGGTGTGCCCGTCGGGGCTGAAGGCGACCAGGTAGATGGTGCCCGAGTGGCCGGCCAGCGGTGCGCCGAGCGTGGTCGGGTGGGCCGGGTCGGCGACGTTCCACAGCCGGATCGTGCCGTCGTCGCCCGCGCTGGCCAGCACCCGCCCGTCGGGGCGGAACACCGCGCTGCTCACCCAGCTGGAGTGCCCGGTCAGGGGCCCGCCGAGGGGGCGGGGCCGGGTCGGGTCGGACACGTTCCACAGCCGTACGGTCCGGTCGTAGCTGGCGGTGGCCAGGGTGTGGCCGTCGGGGCTGAAGGAGGTCAGGTAGACGGCGCCGGTGTGGCCGGACAGCGGGGTGGCCAGCGGCGCGTTCACGATGGAGATCAGCCTGCTGTACGTGCCCTTGTCGCCGGGGCGCAGATGGTGGGCGACCAGGTCCAGCTGGGCGGCGAGCGAGGGATCGGTGCGCTGCACCCGGTCCGCCTCGGCGAGCACCTGTTCGAACACGGCGTCGTCGCGCTGCTGCCAGGCGATCACCGCGGAGCCGCCCGCGACCAGCGCGAGCACCACCAGGGCGGCCACCGCCGCCCGGCTCAGCCACACCGTGCGCTTGCGCAGCCGTACCGAGGCGGCCAGGAACTCCACCGCGCTGCGGGTCAGATAGGTGTCCCCCGCCGAGCGCGCCCAGGCGCGGGCCTGTTCGAGCCGGGAGCCCCGGTACAGCAGCGAGCTGTCCCGCTCCGAGTCCTCCCAGGACCGGCCGTCCTCCTCCAGGCGCTGGCGCAGCAGATGGTCGTTGCGGTTGTCGTCGATCCAGTGCCGCAGCCGGGGCCAGGCGTGCAGCAGCGCCTCGTGGGTGATCTCCACGGTCTCCGCGTCCAGCGTCACCAGCCGGGCCCGGACCAGCGCCTCCAGGGACTCCTCGGTCTTGCCGGGGTCCGCCGACTCCTGGGCCAGCTGCCGCCGGGTGCCGCGCCGCCGGGTGGCCACGGTGTCCTCGCCGAGCCGCACCAGGCGCAGCAGGAGCAGCCGGGCGGCCGTACGGGCGGCGGGATCGAGCCCCGACCAGGCGCGTTCGGCGGTCGCGGCGACGGCGCCCTGGATGCCGCCCGCCGCGCGATAGCCGGCCAGCGTCAGCCTCCCCGCCTTGCGGCGCTGCCAGGTGGCCAGCAGGGCGTGCGAGAGCAGCGGGAGCACGCCCGCGTCGTGCGCCCCGCGCGGGCCGTCGGCGCTCACCTCGCGCACGATCAGCTCGGCGAGGCCCGGCTCCAGCTCCAGGCCGACCGCCTTGGCCGGGCCGGTCACCGCGTCGCGCAGCTCGCCGCTGGTCAGCGGGGAGAGCACCATGTGCCGGTGCTGGAGCGCGTCGGCCAGTTCCGGGTAGCCGAGGCACTGCTCGTAGAAGTCGGCGCGTATGCCGAGCACGACCAGGACGGGGGCGGGTCCGGACGCGCCGAAGGGCGGGGTGCAGGAGGCGTGCAGCAGCTGGATGAAGGTACGGCGGTCCGCCTCGTCCGGGCAGAGGGTGAACGCCTCCTCGAACTGGTCCACGATGATCACCGGCCGGACTCCCGGCGGTGCCTCGCGGCGCGCCCACTCCGTGACCGCGGCGCGGGCGCCGCGCATGATCCGGGGCGTCTCGGCCCCCGCGCTCACGGTGCCCTCGGCGGCCTGCTGCCGGGCCGTGGCCGCCCGCTCGGCCGCGCGCGCCTCGGCGGCCACGGGGGCGAGATCGGGGATACGGCGGATCAGCTCGGCGAGCGGATCGGCGCCGGGCACCAGCTGGACGACGGGGGTGCGCTGTCCGGGCTCGCCGTCCGGCTGCGGGGCCGGCCCCGCGTCGGCCAGGGCGCCGCCCGCGATCGCCGGGACCAGGCCGGCGTTCAGCAGCGAGGACTTGCCCGCGCCCGAGGCGCCGACGAGCATCGCCAGTCCGCCGGTACGGCCCGCCGTGCGCAGCTGGGCGATGATCGCGTCGGTGCTGCGCTCCCGGCCGAAGAACCAGCGCGCGTCCTCCTGCCGGTACGGCGCGAGACCCCGGTAGGGGCACACGCCGCCGGTGATGGGCGGGGCCTGGGCGGGCGGCCGGCCGTTCTCCTCGGCGGGCGAGGTGGGCGGCGCGGCACGATCGCCGACCGGGTCGGCCAGCGCGCGCTCCCACTGACGCTGCCAGTGGGCGAGGTCGTACAGGCCCGTGGAGACCGGGTGCGGGCGGGCGCGGCGCGCCTCCGGGATCAGGATCTGGAGCACCGCCGCGAGGGCGGTGAACTGGGCCGGCACGTTCTTGGCCCGCCGCCAGTCGCTGATCCGCTGCGCGGACACGCGCACCGGACGGCCGCGTTCGTCGACCCGCTGCAGCCGGCCGACCGCCTCGGCGACGCTTTTCAGGGGAGGGTTTCCGGCCTCCTTGTAGAGCAGCGCGAGGCGCTCGGCGAAAGCTGTGCGTGCCCCTGAGTCGGAACCCAAGGCCCCACCCCTCACTTCCCCCCGCCTGTGTACGTCCGGACCGGAAAACTCACCTTATACGGCTGACCTGCGGATAAGCCTCGCTCCGGAGACCAGGATCTCCTCCCCGGTGGCGACAAATGGCAGGATCGCAACCCCGGTAGCGGAACCGTCACACACCGTCCGGACAGGCCAACGGCCCGGCGCTCGGAGAGACACCTCATGGCGTTGCACATTTTCGGTCGACTTCCATCGAAAGCCGCGAGCGGTCGGCGATCCGACATCTGATCCGCCCCACACCCGGCCGACCTACCCCCACCCCCCACCTCCACACCCCCCACGACCTTCCTCGCTCTTCGCCACTCCTCGTCTCTTCATCGCCTTTCATGCTTCGATCCGCGCCATCACGCCGACGAGGCGCGGATCGACGTCCCGCACCGCCCGGCACCGGTCCCCACGAGGGGAGGGACCGGTGCCGGCGGGCAGGGGACTTTTCCGTCGCGACACACCTGGATATCTGACGGGCCGTCAGTTACGGTCGCGGGCACCGGCTCTTCCCGAAGGGGTGCGTGCCATGCCCGAGCCTTCCCCGTGCCCGCCTCCGTCCGGCGCCCCGCGCTGGGTCGCGATGGTCCACGACGCCACCCGGGACTCCTGGGCCCCGGCCGCGCAATCCCCGTACCGGACGCCCGTGCTGTACGCCGTCGGCGAGATGACCCGGACCGTGCGGGCCCGCGGCGCCGAGCTGACGCTCGCGCTGTGGGGGCCGGAGGGCGGCGGCTGGCGGTTGTACGACGCCCCGGAGGAGCGGGCCGCCGCCGAGCCGGGTGAATCGGCTGGGCCGCGCGAACCGTCTGAAACATCCGAAACGTCTGAGACATCCGAACCGGACAAGCTGTCCGAGCGCATGGCGAACCGTCGCCACCAGGTGCTCACCGCCGCCCTGAGCAGGGCGGGGCTGTACGACCTCGCCCCCGAGGACGGCGCGGCCGTGCGGGCGCTGGCGGGCCGGCTGGACGAGCCCACGGTCCGCCGGGTCGCCCACTGGCTCGCGGCCGCGGCCGGTGTGCCGGCCGCCGGTTGAGCACCCGCCCGGCCGGGCAGTGACGTCCTGGAACTCGAAGTGCCCAGGGAGGGCTGGAGGACGTATGAAGGTCACCGTCGACCGCGCCGCGTGTTACGGCTCCGCGGAGTGCGCGTTCCGGGCCCCGGCCGTGTTCGCCTTCGAGGACGGCTACGGCGTGGTGCTCCCCGGCAAGGAGGACGCCGCCGACGAGCCGGGGGTCCGGGAGGCGGCGGAACGGTGCCCCTCGCAGGCGATCGTGCTCGGGGAGTAGCTGTGCTTCCGCGGGTGTACGGCGTTCACGGCGCCGGATAGGTCCAGCCGAGGCCGGCCAGTGCGCGCGCCCTGGCCTCCGCGACCGCCGCGCGGGCCGTGCGCTCGGCGGGGTCGGTGTGCGAGGACCGGCCGGTGGCCTGGCCCTCCCACTTGCGGTAGAGCAGCCCGGCCTCGGCCGAGAACCAGCCGCGGCTCACCGCGTCCAGCGCCAGCAGCAGCCCGGTGTCCTCGGAGGCGGGCAGCGCCATCCAGCCGCCGAGCGCGGACAGCAGCTCCCGGCGCACACACAGGGTCGCCGGATGGACCGGGGGCCGGAAGTCGTTCGCCCGCCAGTGCCGCAGCACGGTGCCGCGTTCCAGCGGACCCTCGTCCGGGTCTCCGGGAAATCCGGCCGTGGAACCGTCGGGCAGCAGGTCCAGGACCCGGCAGGTCGTCCAGCCGAGGCCGGGACGCGCCTCCAGCACAGCGAGATCACGGGCGAGCGCGCCCGGGGTGAGCCGGTCGTCGGTGTCCAGGACCTTCACATACGCGCCCCGCGCGTGCGCCAGCGCGATCGTGCGGGCGACCCCCGGGCCACCGGGTCTGCCCTGGTGGAAGACGACGCGCGGATCCTCGGGGACGTACGGGCGGACCTCGTCCGTCGTGCCGTCCTCCTGGATCACCCACTCCCAGCGCGCGCCGCCGGGCAGCTCCTGCTCGCACAAAGACGCCCAGGCCTCCGGCAGGAACCGGGCCGCGGGGGCGTGGACGGCGGTGATGACGGTGACAACGGTGGCGCGCCGGGTCACGGCAGCACTCACCACCTCTCAAAGACCTCTCCGGGATGTCGTGGCCATCGTCTCAGGCCCCGCCCGGGGTGGTTCGGGCCCCTGGAAGAACGCGCGCGTGACCCCCGGCCGTGGCCGGGGGTCCTTCCGTGTCGACCGTGCGTACGCAAGTCGCCGAGTTGTCGAGACGTCGCGGTACCGAGGGGAGAGGAGGGTCGGTTCAGCAGTCGAGCGATGCGGAGGGCTCTCTGGCCGCTGTCTCCCGCGTCTGTTCCGTCTCTTGCGCCTCGCGGGCCTTCTGTGTCTCGTGGCCGTCCGATGTCAGCTCGCTGTCGTCGAGGGCTCGGTGCCGGCAGCTGGGGGATTTCCCGTGGGCCTCGGCCCTGATCCGCTGTTTCATCGTGGGGGGCAGGGCCTTGGTGGAGGACCAGGACCAATGCCGTGGTGCCGGGATCGCCGGGACCGTGCGCTGCGCGGTCTCGGTGCGGGGGCTCTCGGTGCGCGGCGCGGCGGCCGCGGGGGCGGTGGCGGCGCTCACGAGTCCGAGCGTCGTGCACAGCGCGAGAAAGGCGGTGACGATGGCAGTCCACAGCTTCATGACCTTGTTCCGGTCCATGGCCCCTCACTTTCGGGTTGGGCGATTTGCGTACTTTCCTCATGATGTGTATGTGGACCGCGAAGTGGTGGACCGACGCCCGTGGCGCGGCGATGTTCAGATGAACACCACCCGGATGGCCCTGAGAAGGTCGGAAAACCCCTAAATCCCGGTCAGCATGCGCGAAGGGGGAGCAAAGTGACCGTCCGTGGAGGTGTGATCACCCTCCGATCGGAATGGTGTCCGACCTGGGCTATTGCGCTGGCGGGGGCCGGAGTTGGGGCCGGACGTAGGTCACCGATCGATATCGGCCGGTGTGTATAGTCGGGCGCCAGAGGTCCCCTACGTCAAGGAAAGACGAGGTCGCGCGGTGAAGAAGCTGCTCCTGGTCGCACTGGCCGCCATCGGCGGGCTCCTCGTGTACCGCCAGATTCAGGCGGATCGCGCCGAGCAGGACCTGTGGACGGAGGCGACTGACTCCGTGCCCACGGGTTCGTGAGTCCGATTCCAGAATTTCAGCAGGCCCCGGTCGCACCAAGCGGCCGGGGTCTCTGCTTGGGGTTGCAGGGTCCCGCGGGGCGCGGTACGCGTGGCCGCGGCGGGCGTCCGGGGGCGGGTTCTTTCGGACGGTCCCGCGCATTGCCCTGATGGCGCAGCGGCCGCCGGGGCAGGATGGGCCGCGAGGACGTGACGTCATAGGGAGTGCACGTGCGGCGCAGGCGCGGGGTGTGGGGACACGGACGTACGGCACGGATACGGGGCGGCGGGCGCCCGGCCGCCGCGCTCCTGGCACTGGGGCTGTGCGGTACGGGACTGCTCCCGGCCGCCGCCGCGTCGGCCGCCACCGGTCCCGGGGCCTACGCCTTCGCCCCCGGCGCCCGCCCCGTCGAGGGCACGGCCTCCGCCGCGGGCGCCCCGCGCCTGGACCCCGGCCGTACATACCGCGGCTCCCTGCCCGCGCACGGCCGGCTCACCTACCGCCTCGACCTCGCCGACGCCACGACCACGGCATACGTCCCCGTCACCGCCGTACCGCCCGCACACACCGACGTCACCTCCACCGACGGCATCAGGGTCACCGTCCGGGACCCGCACGGCACGGCCTGCTCCTTCGCCACCGCCCGCTTCGGCGCCGGGCTCAGCCCGCGCCCGGTCACCGCTCTCGGCAAGCGCGAGGCGGGCAGGGCGCTGTGCCGGGGCGCGGGGACGTACTCCGTGCTGGTCGAACGCCTCGACACCGGGGGCACGTCCGCGCCCTGGGACCTGGAGCTGGCGCCCGCGACGGAACCCCGGCTCACCTCCCCCGGCCCCACCGACGCGCCCCGGGCCTGGGACTCCGCCTCGCCCGAGCCGATCACCGGCGAGGCCCGCGAGCGCGCCGGCGGGGCGGGGTTCACGGCGGCCCGGGTGCTGGGCCCCGGAGTCTGGCGGACCACCCTCGTGCCCGGCCGGACCGTGTTCTACAAGGTGCCGCTCGACTGGGGCCGCCGGCTCCAGGCCTCCGCCGAACTCGGCGGCGCGGCGGGGCACGGGTATGTGGGGGGCGCCCTCGACCTCTCCCTGTACGACCCCGTCCGGGGCCTCGCCGACGATGTCTCCCTCGGCTACACCGGCGTGCGCAAGCCCGTCGCCCTCGCACCGCTGCCGCCCGTCGAGTACGCCAACCGCTACGCCGCCCCCGCCGCCGTCAGCGCCCTGCGCTTCGCCGGGGACTACTACCTGGTGCTGCACCTCAGCGACCGGCTGACCGAGACGTTCGGGCAGGGGCCGTACGAGGTGACACTGCGGGTCCGGGTGGACGGCCGGGCGCACGCCGGGCCGGGGTACGCCGGGCGTCCGGAGCCGGACGGCGTCTTCACACCGACGGACCAGGACGAGGCGGTGCTGCCGATCGGGGACGGCGGCGGTGCCGGGGGCGTTGGGAGCGCCGCGGGCGGTTCGCCGGTGATGAAGGCCGTCGCGGCCGGCGGGATCGGGCTGGGGACCGCGCTGCTGCTGGTGCTCGGCGGCTGGACGCTGGCGGCCCGGCGGGCTCAGACGCGGGTCAGCGCCCAGAAGCCCACGGCGTAGCAGGCCAGCGCCAGCAGCAGGATCGGCACGACGGCCTTGGCCGGGGGCCCGGGGCGGCGCCGGGCACGGCGGCCGTGCGTGGCCGGGGCGCGGGAGGCGACGGGCGGGGAAGCCGGGGGAGCTTGAGGGGTTTGGGGGGCCGGGGTCGTGTAAGCGGCGGTGACGCTGTCGCCGGGATGCGGGGGCGCGGGGTGCGCCTGGTGTCCGGTGTGCGCGGGCGGTGGGGGCCAGGAGCCGTAGGACGGCGTGGGAGTGGGGGGCTCGGAGGGGGGAGGCGGTACGGCCGGTGGGGGCGGCGGTGTGGGGTCGGCGGCCGGGGGCGGGAGCCGGAAGCTGCCGGTGTCCGACAGGGAGCCGGTGCCTGTGTCCGACGAGGAGCCGGTGCCGACGGCCGGCAGCGGAGCGGCGGGGGGCCTCGGTGAGCGCTTCAGCGGACCGTTCGGCCCGAAACCCGGCGGCAGGGGCGGAAGTTGGTCGAAGATCTCGATCGGCTCGTCGTCCAGGGTCGGCTCCGGCAGGAGTTCGATGACCGGAGCGAGCGACTTGCGGGCCCCCGTGGCGGAGCGGTACCGCGCCCCCGGATCGGGCTGGAGCAGGGTGGCGACAACCTCCCACAACGGCCCGGGAATGCCCTTGGGCGCGCCCGGGGTGCCGTGTTCGGTGAAGTACCGCACGAGTTCCTTGGCGTCGGGTTTGGCGCCTTCGAGCAGATATACGGCGACGAGACCCACCGCGAACAGATCGGCGGTGAAGTCCGGGTCGGCGCCCGCCAGTTGTTCCGGGGCGAGGTAACCGGGCGTGCCCACCACGAGGTTGGTCTCGGTCAGGCGCGGCTCACCGAACCGCATGGCGATGCCGAAGTCCCCGAGCCGCAGCCGGGGCCTGCCCGTACCGGTCGCCTCCAGAAGGATGTTGGCGGGCTTGATGTCCCGGTGCACGACCCCCTCCGCGTGCACCGCGGCGAGCCCGGACAGCAGCTGGTCGAGCAGGACGCAGACGAACGCCGGCGGCAGGGGGCCGTAGTCGTTGACCAGGCGGACGAGGGAGCCGCCCGCGACCAGGTCCATGGTGAACAGCACCTGGTCGTCGTCGGCGGCCCAGCTGGCCGGGGCGAGCACATGGGGATGGTCGATGCGCAGGGCCTGTTCGCGCACGAAGCGCAGGAGGGAGTGGGCGTCGCGCTGCTGGAGCACCTTGGCGGCCACATAGCGCCCCCGCCGGTGGTCCCAGACGCGCCAGACGTCGCCCGCGCCGCCGCGCCCGATCGGGTCGGCCAGTTCGTACCGGCCGTTGAACATCTCACCCATGACTGCCGCAGCTCCTCCCCCTCGGGCCCCCGCCCCTCCCGGCTTCCCCCTGCGCCGGGCGGGCGCTCAGTTCTGGTGCGACTGGTAGTGCGCGACCGCGTCGGAGGTGCGGCCGGCACCGTAGACCCGCAGGAACTCGGCGAGTTCGGGCTGGGTCGGGGCGAGCGCGTCCGCCGCCTCGATGATGTCGCTCGCGGCGGCCACCGAACGCAGCAGCGACTGGATCTCGCGGACGACCCGCTTGACGGTGGGCGCGCCCGAACCGTTCGTCGTGTGCGTGGTGTTGCTCAGCACCGAGCCCCCCTGGGACTTCTTGATCTCGTCCATCCGCTCGGTCGCCTCGGCCGCGCTGACGCTGCCGTCCGCCACCTGTGCCGCCAGATCCTGGAGCAGCTGCACTCGCTGGACCACCGCGGGATTGCCGATCTTGGCGCGCTGGCCGCTCATCAGCTGCGAGAGCATCGGAGCGGACAGCCCCAGAACCGCCGCGAGACGGGCCTGGTTGAGCCCGAGATCGTCGATCAGCTTACGGAAGAGCGCCCCCAGCGGCTCCCCGTACCAGTTCCGCTGAAGTTCTCTCGCTCTTGCGGTGGCTTCCTGCTGTGCGGCGTCCATTGCGTCTCCCCATCGCTTCCCCTGAAAACCGCGGTTCGCTGTAGCGAACCACGGTTGAGCATCTTACGGAGCGTGGTCATCTGCGGGGACCCCCAATCTTTTTGCGGGATACGGGGGGTGACCCGGTACTCTGGTCCCCGGCACCGGCCGGGAAACCCCCTCCGGTCGCCACTCCCTTCCCGGGGCCTTAGCTCAGTTGGTAGAGCGCCGTCTTTGCATGGCGGATGTCAGGGGTTCGACTCCCCTAGGCTCCACAATCAGACACCCCTCTGACCTGCGGAAACGCGAGTCAGAGGGGCTCTCTGTGTTGATAACGTCAGCACCGTGTCAGCATGCATCTGATCTGCGGCGCAGATCACGGCCTATGTGAAAGACCGCCCAAACAGGGACGGAACGACCGCCTGCTGCGTCATGCGCCGCAAGGGCGGCAAGGCGAGTGGCAGGCAGGAGAGCGGAAACCTCGACGACCCGAAGGCCGAGAGCCGCTTGAAGGAGCTGCTGGACGGGCATGGCCAAGAGCGGCCGCCAGGCTGGATACGCGGCCGCAGGTTCATCGCGGCCCCTCGGAGCCCGGAGGAGATGTTCGAGCCCTTCGCCATGGAGCAGATTGACCTTCTGGCCGGGTCCAGGGCGACACCAGGGCCACGTACCGGCGGCTCGTCAAGCAGAACATGGCGCCGTGGTTCAGGAGATCCTCCGTCCGTCACGGAGAGGGCGGGATTAACCGCGAGACGGTCCAGATGTGGATCAGCGACCTGGAGAAGGGCGCCGCAGCCCCGCACGACGCGGCGGACCACAAGCCGCGGACAAGGAATGAGGCGACCTCGGCGCGGTCGAGCTGGATGAGGGAACGGTGGGTGTGGCCTCCGTCCAGGGAGAACAGCAGGGCGAAGCCGAGAGGCTGGACGGTGACGCCTTCACTGGCGACGGGCTTGGTCAGGCCGTCGAACAGCGTGCCACGGGAGGAGCCCCAGGTGGTGATCTGGCAGGCCTTGTCGTTGACGCAGCACAGCCTGATGAGCCAGGGCTCCTCGAGGGTGCAGGAGGCGGTCACCAGAACTTCGACGGGGCGCAGTCCAGGCAGCGTGCTGTATCCAAGGAAGATGGCGTGCGCGCTGCGGGTCGTCCATGCTTCAGGGGGGAATGCTGGTCGGGTGAGCAGACGGTCGCCTGCCCGCTGGACGCAGATCACCATGTCGGAGACTCCCCGACCCGGGTTCGCCGAGGTTCACGTAGAGCAGTTCGGAGAACGGTTCGCGAACCTCGGAGCGGTCGACGGTCCACTGTTCGAACTCAAAGGGGACTCGGCCCACCAACGCGATGCCGTCCGCGTAGATCTGAGGGCCTTTCGGGGCATCGACCGACATGCCCCGAAGACGCTCTTCCAGGCCGTAGCAGAACGTCAGCCCCAGCCCCCAGCACTCTCCCTTGACCGTGCTGTACCGGTCCTGTGGCAGAGCTGCACGTGTGTGGTGCCGGGGATTCCGCGCGATGCCGCCGAACGCTGTGGTGACATCGATGGGCCGCATCCCGAAACGCACCGGGCCCACACTCTCGAATGGTTCCAGTGACCACCGCCGTCGCTTGCTGTCGGGCAGTACGTCGCCACACACCTCATCTATCGAACATTCATTCAATCCTTCATGGATGATCCCTGCCCTGCGGCCCGAGCACCCCATGCGGACTGGCCGCAGGGCAGGAGTCAGGTCCCTTACGAGCGCTCAGGGGCCTGACGGCGGCGATGGCGCCCCGTGCCGGCAACCAATGCCGCCCCCAGAACAAGCGCGGTACCGCTGACGCCCAGCGCCCAACGGGCCGCGGCGTCTGAACCGGTCTGCGCCAGTGCCCCCTCCGGCCCGGAATCATGCTTTCTGACGGCTGCGAGGCCGGAGTCTGTCACGGTTCGGTCGTCACCGTCCGCTCGGGCGGCCCCTGCACCAGGCGCAGGATTCGAGCCACCGTTCCCGCCGTGGCTCGCCGCTTCACCGGCTTCATTGCCGCTGGCCCCGGGAGCATCTCGATCCTCGCCGTTGCCGGGCTGCTCGCCGTTGCCGGGTTCCTCGCCGTTGCCGGGCTCCTCACCGCTAGGGAGCGAAAATGTCGTCCGGAAGGTCCGGCTGGCGGTGGAGAATGGTTTGCCCGTTTCGCGCACGTAATAGATGACTGAGGCAGAGATGTGTGCATCAGTCAGGGAGGTGCTCTTGCTGACGCGGAAGCGGAATTTCCAGGTGACCAATTCCGCCGGAAGGCTGTTGTCCGCGAAGGTCACTCGCAGCACGCCGCGGCCGTCCGGCTGGTAACTGAGCTCGATGTCATGCCACGCGCCATCACGGAAGTACTGCATCTCGAAGTCCCCGTCGTGCAACTCGCCTTCTGATGCGGCCCCGGGGGAGATGGTCAGGGAGAGGTCGTAGGCGCTTTCGTCTCCTACCACACTTTTGGAGTTGTCCATGGCGGTGGTGAACTCTGCCCACTGACCGAGTTCGGATTCGAAGGGCGGGTCAATGATGTCGATCGGCACGCCATGGCGACGAGATGAGCCCTGCAACTTCGGAGTCTGGGGAACAGGAGAAGCCGGCGATGTCTCTGCGTCCTGCTTTGGCGCTGGCTGCCTCTGCTCAGCTGACGGCTGAGCCTGCGCGGCTTCATGGTCACCCTGGCCCTGGGAAGGCTCGGAGGGCCCACGCTCCGGCGCCTCAATAGGGGATGCCGGATCTTCCGCGGGTCCAGCAGTGGCACGAGGTTCCCCGTCCTCAGCGGGTGCCTTGCCCGGAGCCGCTGTCGACTCCGCGGTCTTGAATACGGGGGTGTTCTTCTCGGTGGTAGCAGGTGTTACGCGTTTGGCGGCCTTGCCGGCCGGAAGTCCAGATCTTTCCGACGCAGCCCCGGACGAATCCATCGTGTCCTCCGCCGGGCTTCGGTCGGGCACGGTCACGGCCGCGTCAGGGGCTTCGCCCGCCACCGCTGGCGTGGCTCCGAGGATTGCCGGAGCCATCGCGGTGGCAGTGGCGATCGCGGCCATGTACTTCAGTCTCACTACGTCCTCCCTTGTGTGGTGTGGTGTGGTGTGGTGCGACGGTGCTGGACCCAGCCTCGAAGCCGGTGACACAACGGAGTAGACGTGTCCGGTCGATACGCTCATAAGCGGCATCTATGGCCCGGGTGGTGAGTGGCTGACCAATGCGGCCGGCCGCTGCGGGATGAGCCTTGCTTGAGCCGTCGTTCGGAAGGGAGCCCAGGGCAGAGACCCCTCGGCCAGAGGGGCGGCGCGAGAAAAGGTATTGGTCCCGGAACCTGGCAGCTTTCTGACGCATTCTGGTGCTGATGTATCTGCGGCTGAATCGGGCCTTGCTGCGGAAGGAATGAGAAAAGTGACAGCGCGTGCTGCTGTCCCGGTATTCGTTCCGGGTACTCGTAGTGGGAGGTCGCGCTCTTGGTCTTGGCGTGCGCGATATCTTCACGCAGGCCCGCAACATGTGTGTTAGGGCGACGCCCGTAGAGTGGATCTGTGCCTCTTTCTTCTCATGTTCCCGACCTGCCCGCCCTTGACCTATTCCTCAGTGTTGTCGAGCTGGGCAGCCTGGGACGGGCCGCCGAGGCGCACGGCATCAGCCAGCCTGCGGCCAGCTCCCGGATCCGCAATCTGGAACGGCTGGTCGGTATGCCAGTGCTGGAGCGCACGACCCGTGGATCTCGGCCCACCCCAGCGGGAACGCTGATCGCAGAGTGGGTGCGTCCGATCATCGATGCGGCTCACAGGTTCGACAACGGGATCAACACGCTTCGGGGGCGACGGGAATCGCAGCTGCACGTGGCGGCGAGCCAGACCGTGGCGGAGTACCTGTTCCCGCAGTGGCTGCTGGCTCTGCGATTGCGGGCGCCGGATACCACGGTGGCGATGGAGGCAGGCAACTCAGTGCAGGTCGGTGAGTCCGTGCTCACCGGCCGCGCGGAGATCGGTTTCGTGGAGAGTCCGCGGGCTCCGAAGGGGCTGGACAGTAAGACGGTGGCGCGGGACCGGCTGATCGTGGTGGTTTCGCCACAGCATGCCTGGTCCCGGCGCAGTGCGATCACTGTGGACGAGCTGGCGGGAACAGCACTGATCCAGCGCGAGACCGGCTCGGGCACCCGTACGTCCTTCGAGCGTGCCCTTACGGCGCTGGTTCCTGGTTGGAAGCCGACGGCCCTCCTTGAGCTGTCCTCGACCACGGCACTCAAGAAGGCGACCGCGAACGGTGTGGGGCCGGCAGTGCTGAGCTCTCTGGCCATAGAGGGTGAACTGGCCGCGGGAACACTGAAGCCGGTGACTGTGACCGGCTTCGAAGTGAGGCGTTCCCTGCGGGCCGTCTGGCCAATGGGGCAGCACCCTACAGGTCCCAGCCGTGAGCTGTTCGCCGTCGCCCACCAGGCCGGAGTCGCGCCTCGAGCCCTGATGCCGCTTACCCGCCCATAGGGCGCCCCTATGAGGGCATCGAAGCGAGACTGCTACCGGTATGCGCCAGCCTGGTTGAGGTTGAGAGGGGCTAACAGAAGGTGTCGGCCCTGAAGTCTCAAGAACGGGAAACCGCAGGTGACGACGCGCCCTCCGCTTTGTGTCTCCTCGGCCGAGCCCTCGGCCCGGGCCCGGCGAACGCTATCAGGCACCACCCCGCTCATACGGGTTGTCCTTGCGGTCGTCTGGTGCTGGGCCGGGTGGGCGAAAATGCTGGCCCCAGCGGCCTCCGCCCAGGCGGTGCGTGCCTACCGAATCCTGCCTGAAGCTCTGGTGGCTCCTGTCGGCTACGGAATCCCCGCGCTGGAACTCGCCCTCGCAGGGCTGCTGTTGACGGGACTGCGGATCCGCCTCACCTCCGTGCTGTCCGCGCTACTCCTCACTGCCTTTCTGGCGGGGATCGTTCAGGCATGGGCTCGCGGCCTGAGCATCGACTGCGGCTGCTTCGGCGGCGGCGGTGAGGTCGACTCTGCGGACACTCGCTACCTCCAGGAGGTCCTCGGAGACGTTGGCCTGCTCTCTCTGAACGGCTGGCTGATCCGGTGGCCCCCGAGCCGCTTCTCGATCGACGCCGCGCTTCGCTGACCCGGAACCCCGTATGCGTACCCCGCCATGTCCTGGCGCCTACTTCGCGTCGCGTTCCCATTTGTGTCGCGACAGCTCTCAACCGCCCAGTTCCGACCCCTCCCGAATAGGTCTCACATGAGCAAGTCCGCCGCCCGTACGAAGTCCCACCAGGCACGAGGGCGCCTGCGGGCTGAACGTGAACAAGCTGTCAAGCGCGCCCGCCGCAGGCGGCAAACCGCCCTGAGCACAGCGGTCGTGGCAACCGTGGTCACGGTTGTCGCAATGGCCATCGTGGTCCAGTCCGGCCGGGCCGAGGACGACCGGCCGATCATTCCGCCCGCAGGGACCACGGGCAACCAGAACCTGATCATCCCCAGCGGCCAGGCGAATGCCCCCGCCACCCTGACGGTGTATGAAGACCCACGCTGCCCAGGATGCGCGCAGCTTGAGCATGTGCTGCACGCGACGATCAACAAGCTCCAGGACGAGGGAAAGCTCCGTGTCGAATACCGCATCCTGTCCTTCGTCGACCGCATCGCCTCCGGCAGAGGATCGAAGTACGCGGCCAACGCCTTGGCCGCAGCACAGGACGCCGGGAAGTTCCGCGACTTTCATGACGCGCTCTTCGCCTCCCCGCCGCCCTCCGAGCGCGAGGACACCTTCGGAGACAAAGAGGTTCTACTGGCTCTCGGAAGGAAGGTAAGAGGCATGGATATGTCGAAGTTCACCGCCGCGGTCAGGAAGGGGACTCACGACACGTGGGTGAACAAGGTGCAGCAGGCCTTCGACCGTCAGACCGCGATCCAGGCCACACCGGCCGTGTTCTTCAAGGGAAAAGACCTCGTCAAAGACAGGGAACACCCGCTCACTCCCGAGCGGTTGACCGCACTTGTGGAAGCGGAAGCAGACCGCTGAACGCCACCGTCCTCGGGAACCCTCAGCCGCAGTGCGCACTGCCGTGCCTCTCCGGCCCCGAATGGTGCGACCGGGACCGCGCCGGACGCGTCACGTTGCCCTGCGGAAGAGCCACAGAGGTACGTCCGTCGCCACGGCAGAACCCCACCGGGCTCGACCCCGCACCAGCATCCCCGTCCTAGTCGCTATGGAAATACGAAGCCCCTCATGAAGAAACTCCTCGCTCTCTCCCGCTACACCGTCATCGCCGCGTGCACCGCGAGCGCGGCATGCACCACGGCGCTGGCGTGTGTCCGGTCCGCTTGGTGGTGGCTGGCGGCCGTGCCGGCGCTCGGGCTCGCCGCGCTCGGGATGTGGGACGTTCTGCAACGGCGGCACGCGATCCTGCGCAACTACCCTCTGCTCGGGCACGCCCGATTCTTGCTGGAGAGCATCAGACCGGAGCTCCAGCAGTACTTCGTCGAGCGCAACTTCGACGGTCGCCCCTACGATCGCGACGTACGGGACGCGGTCTACCAGCGCGCCAAGGGTATCGACGCGAAGACAGCCTTCGGCACCGAGCGGGACGTCTACGCCGAGGGCCACGAATTTCTGACCCCGTCCATGGCTCCGAAGGCGGTCTGCAAGGAGCCGCCCACCGTGCTTGTCGGCGGACCCGACTGTACCCAGCCGTATGCCATGTCGCTGCTGAACATCTCCGCGATGAGTTTCGGCGCCCTGTCGGCCAATGCTGTCCTCGCACTCAACAAGGGCGCCCAGGAGAGGTTCGCCCATGACACCGGAGAAGGCGGGATCTCCGAGTACCACCTCCGCCACGGAGGCGACCTGATCTGGCAGATCGGTACGGGCTACTTCGGCTGTCGCACCCCGGATGGAGACTTCGACGCCAACGCCTTCGCGGTCAAGGCCCGCCACCAGAAAGTCAAATGCGTACTCCTGAAACTCTCTCAGGGAGCCAAACCTGGTCTGGGAGGGCTGCTTCCGGGCTCCAAGGTCGACGCCGAGATCGCTGGAATCCGCGGCGTCCCGGTAGGCCGTACGGTAGCTTCCCCACCCCACCACCGTGTCTTCTCAACACCGCGAGAGCTGATCCACTTCATTGCCTGCATGAGAGATCTGGCCGGCGGGAAACCCGTCGGTATCAAGCTGTGCGTGGGCGACCGTGTCCAGGTACTGGCTCTGTGTAAGGCCATGCTCGAAGAGGGCGTGAGCCCGGACTTCATCGTCGTGGACGGCGCCGAAGGAGGCACAGGAGCCGCGCCATTGGAGTTCGCCGACGAGGTGGGTATGCCCCTCACCGAGGGCCTCATGATGGTGCACAACGCACTCGTCGGCACCGGACTGCGCGATCAGATACGCATCGGCGCCAGCGGGAAGATCGCCACCGGAGGCGACATCGTCAAACGCCTCGCCCAAGGAGCCGACTTCACCAATGCAGCCCGTTCGATGATGTTCGCCCTCGGCTGCATACAGGCTCGCGCCTGTCACACCAACGCCTGCCCCGTCGGTGTCGCCACCCAGGACGCATACCGAGCCCGAGCCCTGGACGTCACCGAGAAGGCCGACCGCGTACGCCGCTACCAGATGGCCACCGTCCGCAGCGCCCAGCACATCATCGCCGCCATGGGCCTTGACACCCCTGAGGAACTGCACCCCCGGATGCTACGACGCCGACTCGGCACCGGAGGAGAGATCCGCTCCTACGCCGACCTGTACCAGTGGCTGGAGGACAAGCAACTGCTGAACAACCCTCCGGAACCGTGGCAAGCGGACTGGCACATCGCCGATCCCGACCAGTTCAGGTTGTGACACGACGCAAGTCCCTGCGCGGCCGGCCGGTCCAGCAGGCCCAAGGCCAGGAATGCCTTGGAGACGTGTCCGGTCTCATCAGGCACCCCCGCCCGGCCGTCGCCAGGGGGCGGTCGTCCATTCCTCCGGTAGGAAGGGTTCCCACCCCAGCGGGCAGGAGGCAGTGTCGGTTGCCGCGTGCACGCTGACCGCGACCTGGCAGTTCGCCCGCTTGCCCAACGCCCCGCAGTACTGGCGGGCCATTCCCACCGATGCGCTGCCGCACTCGGGGAACGACACATCGTCGACGACCCACACCTCAGGGCGGCAACGACCCGAACACATCGGCAACGAACTCCGCCAACTCACCCCGGACCCGTTCCACATCCCCCAACCTCGTAAGGGAAAGGCTGCCCACCACCAGGCGAGATCACCCGACGTGACGAAGCACTACTAGCCGGGTCTATGTCGATCACCGGGCAGGAGCTGGCCTCGCTGGACCCGCGCATCCCTGGCAAAAGGGCCCCTCTGATCTGCGAAGACGCAGGTCAGAGGGGCTCTTTTCGGTTTGTGGCGGGTGGTGGGGGCGGCTGCGGTCGCAGGTGCGGGGGATTGCGGTGATCCTGTCAGGAAGAGCGTGGCTGGCTTCGCACGGCCGCTGTGTGTCGTCGGCCGTGCCGCACAGGAAGGCGACGCCCATGACAGTGGCATCCGACAAGACGCAGCACGGGCGCAGGGAACCCGGTGGCGGTCATACGGTCGACAGCGCTTCCCTGGCAGCCGGGATCATGCTGATGCTCAGCGGGCCGCTCAGCATCCTCATGGGCGCGGCGGGCATCGCGAACGACGGGCTGTTCGCCACGTCGACCGGGTACGCCTACAACTTCGGCCTGACGTCCTGGGGCATCATCCACCTCGTCATCGGCATCGTGCTCGTCGTCGCGGGCTTCGGCCTGCTCGCGGGCATGAGCTGGGGGCGCGGGCTCGGCGTGGTGGCGGCGGGCGTCAGCCTGATCACCCAGTTCATGTTCGTGCCGTACTACCCGGCGTGGGCGATCCCCGTCATGGCCCTGGATCTGCTGATCCTGTTCGCCCTGACCCGGTCGCACATCGAGCGCGCCCGCTCGTAAGGCCCGGTAAGCCCCTGCCTCACGCCCCTGCCTCACTCCCCTGCATCGGGGGACTTCGGTTGATTTCTCCATAAGAGCGCGTGGTGTCCGTTCGGTCACCTATCGTGAGCGGTGCGCTCTTATGGGAGGAACCGCATATGAGGAAGTGGCGAGGGGCTTTCGTCGCCGTGGCGTCGACGGCCGCACTGCTGGCCGGGGTCGTGCCGGCGCACGCGACGAACGAGGTCAATGTCTTCGACTGCCAGGCCGACTTCGGCAGCCAGTACTTTCACCTGGGCATCCGCAATCCCAACGGCACCGGCACCACCCGGTGCTTCGCCAACGCGGGCGACCTGGACATCGGACAGGGCGGGGTCGAGCAGTTCAGCAGCGGGAACAACGCGGGCTGGTTCGACTACGAGCCGGGCGACGGCTACATCTACCGGCACTCGTTCGGCAAGGGCGAGTCCAAGTACCAGGAGTACGGCTACGTGACCCATCTGCACATCAACTGACCCGCCCCGGCGGACGTTTCACGTGAAACGGGCTCCTCCCGACGGAAGGAGCCCGTTTCCGGGTGAATGCTCAGGGCTGCTCCTCGCCGCCGCTGCCGTCCACCGAGCCGAGACCGCCCGACTCGGGGACCTCGGTCGCGGCCGGCGGCTCGACCAGCCACTCGGGATTGGCCTGCCGCTCCCACCACTTCCATGCCGCGAAGGCGCCGCCCGCCACCAGGGCCGCCAGCGCCACCATCTTCGCGGCACGGCCGGCCCGGCACCTGCGCGCGTTGCGCCGGGCGAGCTTCTGGATGTCCCGCGCGGAGACCTGGCCGCGCAGCGCGACCAGCGCGGCGGCACCCCGGGCCGCGGCCTCGTCCGCCACGGGTCCGGCGGCGGCCACCGCCTGCTCGATCCGGGGGCGTGAGTACTCGGCCGCCTGCCGGGCGGCCTTGCGGGTGCGGCAGGCCGCCTCCTGGGCGGCGAGGTCCACCTTCGGTGGGACATAGGTGCGCCGGGCCTGTTCCAGACGCGGGGCGAGCTGGGCGTTGTACTGCGTGCGGGCCTGCTCTGCGGCCCCTGACACCACGGGCGCGAGCCGTACGCGTGCCTCCTGCGCGTAGAACGCGGCACGCTCCTTGGCCGTGTCGGCGTAGGGCGCCACCACTTCCGCGGCGTGCAGCACGCTGTCCTTCGCCGAGCCGGTCGCGGCGCGCACGCTGTCAATGCGGGTCACGGGTTTCCTCCTCCTCGGTGGCGTACGGAATTCGACTTTCCACCCTTTTACGGATCATGCCTGCCAACGGTCCTCGCGGCATGCGCGGACGGGCATTTGGGTGCCGCAGGCTCCTTCGGTCGGCCGACTGGCGCCCCGTGCCCCCACACATGCGAGGATCGGAGGTCGCAGGAAGACGACAGAAGACGACGGAAGGCAGATCGTGGCCGAGCAGCTTTACGCCACCCTGAAGACCAACCACGGCGACATCGAGGTCCGGCTGTTCCCGAACCACGCGCCGAAGACGGTCAAGAACTTTGTCGAGCTGGCCAAGGGCGAGCGCGAGTGGACCCACCCGGAGTCCGGCAAGAAGAGCAACGACCCGCTGTACGACGGCACGGTCTTCCACCGTGTCATCAGCGGCTTCATGATCCAGGGCGGTGACCCGCTGGGCACCGGCATCGGCGGTCCGGGCTACAAGTTCGGGGACGAGTTCCACCCCGACCTGTCCTTCAACAAGCCCTACCTGCTGGCCATGGCCAACGCCGGTCCGGGCACCAACGGCTCGCAGTTCTTCATCACCGTCGCGCCGACCACCTGGCTGACCGGCAAGCACACCATCTTCGGCGAGGTCACCAACCCCGCCGGCCAGAAGGTCGTGGACGAGATCGCGGCCGTGAAGACCGGTCATAACGACCGTCCGGCCCAGGACGTCGTGATCGAGTCGGTCGTCGTCGAGACCCGCGAGGGCTGACGGAACGCCCCACCGGGAACCAAACGCCCCGCTCGTCCGTAAGGATGGGCGGGGCGGGGTATGTGCCGGGGGAGTGCCAGAGGAGCGAGGGGATCATGGACCACGTCGCAAGCAGCGCGCCGGGCGCCCGGAGCGTGCCCGTGTGCTACCGGCATCCGGACCGTGAGACCGGGGTGCGCTGCACCCGCTGTGAGCGCCCCATCTGCCCCGAGTGCATGGTCAGCGCCTCCGTCGGTTTCCAGTGCCCCGAGTGCGTCCATGGCGGCGGTCCCGCCCACCCGCACGCACCGGGCGGCGGTGGCGCCGGGCGCACCATGGCCGCGGCCCGTCCGCGCACCGTGGCCGGCGGCACCATCACGGCGGATCCCCGGCTGCTCACCAAGGTGCTGATCGGGATCAACATCGCCCTGTTCCTGGTGCAGCTGGCCGTCGGCGAGGGCTTCACCCAGCGCTTCGAGATGATCGGGCAGGCGTACACGCCCCTGATCCCGGGGGTGCAGGGCGTCGCCCAGGGGCAGTACTACCGCCTGCTGACCGCGATGTTCCTGCATGCCGGGTTCACGCATCTGCTGTTCAACATGCTCAGCCTGTGGTGGATCGGCGGCCCCCTGGAGGCGGCGCTCGGGCGCGCCCGCTATCTCGCCCTGTACGCCGTCTCGGGCCTCGCGGGCAGCGCGCTCACCTATCTGCTGGCCGCCCCGGAGGCGCCCTCGCTCGGCGCCTCCGGAGCGATCTTCGGCCTCTTCGGCGCGACCGGTGTGCTGATGCGGCGGCTCAACTACGACATGCGGCCGCTGTTCGCCCTGCTGGTGATCAACCTGATCATCACCTTCACCCCGGGCTTCGACATCGCCTGGCAGGCACACGTCGGCGGCCTGGTGGCGGGTGTCGTCACCGGCTATGCGATGGTGCACGCCCCGCGCCGCAACCGGGCGCTCGTCCAGTACGGCACCTGTGCGCTGGTGCTCGTGGTCGTGGCCGTTCTCACCCTGGTCAGGACGGGCCAGCTCACCTGATACCGAACCGTTGTCCACAGCGGGTGCCGGATCTTGTGCACACCGTGCGGTCTCAGGTGCGCCTGCTACCGCTCGGATGTGTTTTCGCAGGTCGCCCCGGGTGCGAACGGGTGTATGACTACTGGTACGGCAGTCGTACCGGCGTCAACGCCCGATGGGTTATCCACAGATCGTAGTCTTTTCCCCAGGGAGCTGTGGAAATCCACGATCCTGTGGATAACTCGGCGGAGCCGCTACTTCCACTGCGTGGAGACACCGAAACCGGCGGCGATGAAGCCGAAGCCGACCACGATGTTCCAGTTGTCCAGCGCATCGATGGGCAGCGAGCCGTCGGTCACATAGAAGACGACGATCCAGGCCAGACCGATGACGAACATGGCCAGCATGACAGGGGCGACCCAGCCGTGGTTGTTCAGCTTGATCGCCGCGGCCTGCTTCGCCGGCGGCGGCGTGAAGTCGGCCTTCTTGCGGATACGTGACTTCGGCACGAGGGTCTCTCCTGTCGATGCGCTGCGTGGCCGCGCAGTTAACTGGTCGGGCTCGGGCAGCTACAAGTGGCCAACATGACGACTTCTGTGTGCTCCCCCGGGCGTCCGTTAGCGTAGTGCTTCCGTGGCGCCGAAGGAGAGCAAGGGTACGTTGAGCAATTCTGCCGACTCCCCCGGTACGGGAGCAATGGGTTCCGGCCCTCGTCGCGGGCCGCGGGTGCGCCCCGTGCGGATGCTCACCGCGGCGGTCTTCGCGCTCGCGGGCCTGATCTTCTTCACCAGCTTCGACACGGCCAAGGGCACCGACATCCGCCAGGACGGCTCCCTGCTGAAGCTGTCCGATCTGATCCAGCAGCGCAGCCGCAAGAACAAGGACCTGGACGAGTCCAACGCCTCCCTGCGCGACGGCGTGGAGTCCCTGGCGAAGAGCGACGGCGGCAGCACCAAGGCGCAGGACCGGCGGCTGACCGGCCTGGAGAAGAGCGCGGGCACCCAGCAGCTCACCGGCAAGGCCGTCACCGTCACCCTGAACGACGCCCCGCCCAACGCCACCGCCAAGCTCCCCGGCTACCCCCCGCCGCAGCCCGACTACCTGGTCATCCACCAGCAGGACCTCCAGGCCGTGGTGAACGCCCTGTGGCAGGGCGGCGCCAAGGGCATCAAGGTCATGGACCAGCGGCTGATCTCCACCAGCGCGGTCCGCTGCGTCGGCAACACGCTGATCCTCCAGGGCCGCGTCTACTCACCGCCGTACAAGATCACGGCGATCGGGGACCCCGGGCGGCTCCAGCAGTCGCTCGCGGACAGCAAGGCGATCCAGACCTACATGGTGTACGTCAACGTCTACGGCCTCGGCTGGAAAGTCACCGACGACGGCACGGTGACTCTTCCGGGTTACTCCGGCACAGTGGACCTGCACTACGCGAAGCCCGTGCAGTAGCCGCCCGCCCAGGAGCCGCCGGTGCGCCTGATCGTGAGGACCCTCAGCGAGCTGTGCATCACCGTGGGCACCCTGATCGTGCTCTTCGTCGCCTACGTGCTCTTCTGGACCGGCGTACGGGCCGACGGCGCCATGAACGACCAGATCGACCAGCTGCACAGGCAGTGGTCCACGGGCAGCGTGCCGGCCGCGACGACCACCACGGCCCCGGCGGACCCCGCCGCCGCGCCCCCGCCCCCGGCGCCGTACCACTACGGCGAGCCCTTCGCGATCATGTACATCCCCCGGCTCGGTTTCACGTGGAACAAGCCCGTCCTCGAAGGCACCGGCCGGGACGTGCTCGCGAAGGGACTCGCGCACTACAGCGGCACCGCCCGGCTCGGCCAGGTGGGCAATTTCGCGGTGGCCGGGCACCGGCGCACCTACGGCGATCCGCTCAAGGACTTCCCCAGGCTGCGGCCCGGCGACGCGGTGGTGCTCACCGACGGAACCACCTGGTTCACGTATCGGATCGACAAAGGGCCCTACAAAACCGTCCCGACCGACATCGGCGTCATCGACCCTGTGCCACAGAAGTCCGGATACTCGCGTCCGGGCCGCTATCTGACGCTGACCACGTGCGATCCCGAATGGGGCCACAGCCACCGGCTGATCGTCTGGGCGCATCTGGACTCCACCAGGCCTGTGGAGTCAGGCGAACCGGACGCGCTGCGCCGCTAGTCTGGTGACGTACGGCGTGTGTCTGGTGCCGTAGGGACACGGAAGGGACGGCAAGGACGGCATGTACGGCTGGTTCTGGCGGCATCTGCCGGGAAACGTATGGGTGAAGTTGCTGGTCTCCGTCGTGCTGGCCCTGGCGGTGGTCTACGTCCTGTTCCAGTACGTCTTCCCGTGGGCCGAGCCACTGCTGCCCTTCAACGATGTGACGGTGGACAACCAGTGAGCGCGCGCATTCTCGTCGTGGACAACTACGACAGCTTCGTCTTCAACCTCGTCCAGTACCTGTATCAGCTGGGTGCCGAGTGCGAGGTGCTGCGCAACGACGAGGTGTCGACCGCGCACGCCCAGGACGGCTTCGACGGCGTCCTGCTCTCGCCCGGCCCCGGCACCCCCGAGCAGGCCGGCGTCTGCGTGGAGATGGTCCGCCACTGCGCGGCCACCGGGGTGCCGGTCTTCGGCGTGTGCCTGGGCATGCAGTCGATGCAGGTGGCGTACGGCGGCGTGGTGGACCGGGCGCCCGAGCTGCTGCACGGCAAGACCTCCCCGGTCGAGCACGAGGGCAAGGGCGTCTTCGCCGGGCTGCCCTCCCCCTTCATCGCGACCCGCTACCACTCCCTGGCCGCGGAGCCCGCGACGGTCCCGGCCGAGCTGGAGGTCACGGCCCGTACGCACGACGGCATCATCATGGGCCTGCGCCACCGCGAACTGCCCGTCGAAGGCGTGCAGTTCCACCCGGAGTCGGTGCTGACCGAGCACGGCCACCGGATGCTGGCCAACTGGCTGGCGGAGTGCGGCGACCAGGGTGCCGTGGCGAGGTCGGCGGGGCTCGCCCCGGTGGTGGGCAGGGCCACGGCGTGACCGCCCTGCGCCCCGAGCGCGAGGACTTGTACGACGGCGGGGAACCGTACGAGTCCCACGGCGGTGCGCCCTACGAAGCTCCCTTCGACGCGGAGACGATGGCCCTGCGGGTCGCCGATCCCGCGGCCGCGGGGTCCACAGGGGCCCCTGGGGCCCCAACGACCCCCTCCGGGTCCGGACCCGCCCCTGGTGGCCGTGCGGGCCGCAGAAAGGCGGCCAAGCGGCGCGGCGGGCGCCGTGGCGGGCAGGGGGACCCGGCGGTCTCCGGCGCGGCCTCCGGTGGGTCCGCCGACGCGCCCGCGGCGAAGGCCTCTCCCACCTGGGCGGAGGACGATCCGGACCGTCCGCTGACCCGGGTCGAGGCCCGGCGACGGGCGCGGCTGGCCAAGCCGGGACCCGGGGTGATCGCGAGCCGCGCGATCGGCGAGGTGTTCATCACCACCGGCGTGCTGATGCTGCTGTTCGTCACCTACCAGCTGTGGTGGACCAACGTCCGCGCGCACGCGCAGGCCGGCAGCGAGGCCCATCAGCTCCAGGACGACTGGGCGAACGGCAAGCGCAACCCGGGGGTCTTCGCGCCCGGACAGGGCTTCGCCATCCTGCACATCCCCAAGCTGGACGTGGTGGCGCCGATCGCGGAGGGCGTCAGCACCACCAGGGTCCTCGACAAGGGCATGGTCGGGCACTACGGCGAGGCGCCGCTGAAGACCGCGATGCCGGACGCCAAGACCGGTAACTTCGGGCTCGCGGCGCACCGCAACACCCACGGCGAGCCGTTCCGCTACATCAACAAGCTCACCCCCGGCGACCCCGTGGTGGTCGAGACGCAGGACACGTACTACGTCTACAAGGTGACGTCGACACTCCCGGTCACCTCGCCGTCCAACACCAGCGTGCTGGACCCGATCCCGCGGGGCTCGGGCTTCACCAAGCCCGGCCGCTACATCACCCTGACCACCTGTACACCGGAGTTCACCAGCAAGTACCGGCTGATCGTCTGGGGCAAGATGGTCGAGGTACGCCCCCGCAGCAAGGGCAAGCCGGACGCGCTCATCGAGTAAGGGCTAGGAACCACTGTGGCAGCGACCGCCGACGAGACCGAAGAACACACGGACGCGCCCGAGCCGGAGCCCGCCGAGCGGCGCCGGCGTCCGGGCCGGATCGCACAGGCCGTCAGCGTCTTCGGTGAACTGCTCATCACCGTGGGCGTGTTGCTCGGCCTCTTCGTCGTCTACTCGCTCTGGTGGACGAACGTGCTGGCGGACCGCAAGGCCGACAAGCAGGCCGACAAGGTGCGCGAGCACTGGGCACAGAGCACGGACCCCGGGCCCGGCGCGCTGGACACCAAGGACGGCATCGGCTTCCTGCACGTGCCCGCGATGAAGAACGGCTCAGTCCTGGTCGAGAAGGGCACCAGCACCGACGTCCTCAACAACGGTGTCGCCGGCTACTACACCGACCCGGTCAAGGCGATGCTTCCGATGACCGGCGACAAGGGGAACTTCACCCTGGCCGCCCACCGCGACGGCCACGGCGCGAAGTTCCACAACATCGACAAGCTCCAGAAGGGCGACCCGATCGTCTTCGAGACCCGGGACGACTGGTACGTCTACAAGGTCTCCTCGATCCTCCCGGAGACCTCGAAGTACGACGTCGGTGTCGTGGACGCGGTCCCCAAGGAGTCGGGCTGGAAGAAGCCCGGCCACTACATCACGCTGACCACCTGCACCCCCGTCTACACCTCGCGCTACCGCTACATCGTGTGGGGCGAACTGGTCCGGGTGCAGAAGGTCGACAGCAAGCGGACGCTCCCGCCGGAACTGCGCTGAGCGTTCCCCGGGAGAGCGGGAAAGCGAATGGGCCCCCGCCGGGAGATTCCGGCGGGGGCCCACTCGCTCGTACGACCGTGTCAGCCGTCCATGCCTCCGAATAGGTTGCCGCCGCCGTTGTCACCGTTGTTGCCGGGGTTCGCCCCGCCGATGGTGGTCACGTCGATGGCCTGGCCCTGGTTGACCTGGGTGCCGGGGGCCGGGTTCGAGTTGATGACCAGCGCGTTGTCGTCGTTGGCGCCCGTGACGTTGCCCAGCGACAGGCCCGCCTGGGCGAGCATCTGCTTCACCTGGCCGAGCTTCTTGCCCTGGATGCCCGGGACCTGGACCTGGCCGCTCTGCGCCTTGCCCACGTTGACCGCGATCGGCGTGTTCTTGGCGACCTGCTGGCCGGCCGGCGGGTTGATCGCCAGGACCTTGCCGTCGTCGTCCGGGTTGTCGGTCGGCTGGTCGTTGCAGGTCGGCACCAGGCCCATGCCCTGGAGCTCCGCCTTGGCGTCGTCACAGGACTTGCCGATGACATCGCCCGGGATGGTCACCTTCTCCTCCGCCTTGGCGACGGTGAGGGTGATCGTGGTGCCCTTCTGCCGGCTGCTGCCGCCCGGCGGGTCCTGCGCGGTGACCACGCCCGGAGGCTGGGTCGACACCACGTCCTTGCGCTCGACGTCGGTGAAGCCCTTCTCCTTGAGCTGGGTCTGCGCCTGGTCGAACTGGATGCCGCGGACGTCCGGCACGGTCACCTTGGGGGCGCCCGTGGAGATCACCAGGCCGACGGTGGTGTTCTTGTCGACCTTCGTGCCCTTCGCCGGATCCTGCGAGCACACCAAGCCCTTGGGCTGGTCCTCGCAGGCCTTGCGGCCGGAGACGCTGACCTTCAGATCGACGTTCGAGGCGGTCTCGCGGGCGTCCTTCTCGGACAGGCCGACGAAGTTGGGCACCGAGGGCTTGTCGTTCACGCCGTGCCCGCTGAACGCGTACTTGCCGATCAGGATGGCGCCGATCAGCACCAGGACACCGGCGACGATCAGCAGGATCGTGGAGGTGTTCGACTTCTTCGGCTGCTGGCGGCGCCGGTCGGGGCGGTCGTCGTAGCCGAAGCCGCCGTCGTCCCCGTTCATCGGCGGGAGCATGGCCGTGGCGGCCGCGGGCGACTCCGGGCGCAGTGCGGTGGTCGCCTGGTCGTCGCCGTAGCCGGCGTAACCGACCGCGCCCATCGCGGCGGTGGCGCCGACCGGCTGGCCGTCCAGGCACGCCTCGATGTCGGCCCGCATCTCGTCGGCCGACTGATAGCGGTAGTTCGGGTCCTTGACCAGCGCCTTGAGGACGATCGCGTCCATCTCGGGGGTGATCTCGGGGTCGAAGACCGAGGGTGCCTGCGGTTCCTCGCGGACGTGCTGGTAGGCCACGGCCACCGGGGAGTCGCCGACGAAGGGCGGCCGTACGGTCAGCAGCTCGTAGAGGAGGCAGCCCGTGGAGTACAGGTCGGAGCGGGCGTCGACCTGCTCGCCCTTGGCCTGCTCGGGGGAGAGGTACTGGGCCGTGCCGATGACCGCCGCGGTCTGCGTCATCGTCATGCCGGAGTCGCCCATCGCACGGGCGATGCCGAAGTCCATGACCTTGACCTGACCGCCCCGGGTCAGCATGACGTTGGCCGGCTTGATGTCGCGGTGGACGATGCCGTTGCGATGGGCGTACTCAAGGCCCTGGAGGATGCCGATGGTCATCTCCATGGCGCGCTCCGGCAGCAGCTTGCGGCCGGAGTGCAGCAGCTCACGCAGGGTGGAACCGTCGACGTACTCCATCACGATGTACGGGATGGAGACCCCGTCGATGTAGTCCTCACCCGTGTCGTAGACCGCGACGATCGCGGGATGGTTGAGCGAGGCGGCCGACTGGGCCTCCCGGCGGAACCGGGCCTGGAAGGACGGGTCGCGCGCGAGGTCGACGCGCAGCGTCTTCACCGCCACCGTGCGGCCGAGCCGGGTGTCATGCGCGAGGTGGACCTCCGCCATGCCACCACGGCCGAGCACGTGGCCCAGCTCGTACCGGCCGCCGAGGCGACGCGGCTCTTCCATAGCTACCTACCAGCCCTCTCCGTCGGTCCCGGCCGTCACATCGCTGTGCGCCGGGGCTGCCGTCCGGGCCTACGGTACCCGGCTCCCTTTGTATGACCTGGCCAAGCCCGGATCCCGATATCGGACCGGTATCGCAACGTGCGTCCTTGTGAAGCTGATGTGATGGTCGTCACTTCTTGGAGTTGATGACCGCCTCCATCACGCTCTTCGCGATCGGCGCGGCCAGGCCGCCGCCGGAGATGTCGTCACGGTTGGCGTGCTCGTCCTCGACGACCACGGCCACGGCCACCGGGGAGCTGCCGTCGGGGAGCTTGGCGTAGGAGATGAACCAGGCGTACGGGTTGGCGCTGTTGGCCACACCGTGCTGCGCGGTACCGGTCTTGCCGCCGACCTTGACGCCGGAGATCCGGGCGTTGGTACCGGTGCCCTTCTCGACCACGGTCTCCATCATCGACTGGAGGACCTGCGCGTTCTGCGGGGACAGCGGCCGGCTCATCTCCTCCGGCTTGGTCTTCTCCACCGGGTCGAGGTTGGAAGCCTCCAACTCGTCCACCATGTACGGCTTCATCAGCTTGCCGTCATTGGCGACCGCCGAGGCGACCATGGCCATCTGGAGCGGGGTCGCGGCGGTGTTGTACTGGCCGATGGAGGACAGCGCGGTCTGCGAGGCGTTCATGTTGTCCGAGAACACCGAGGCGTTGGAGCGGACCGGGGTGAACTGCTGCGCGTCGAAGCCGAACTTCTTCGCCTCCGCCAGCATCTTGGCGTTGCCGAGGTCGGCGCCGATCTTGCCGAAGACGGTGTTGCAGGAGTACTGGAGCGCGACCCGCATGGTGGCGTTCTTGCAGGGCAGGTTGCCCTCGTTGGGCAGCGGGGTCGTGGTGCCCGGCATGATGTACGGCAGCGGCGAGTCGGTCGGCTGGTCGGCCGAGGTGTACTTGCCGTTCTCCAGCGCCGCCGCCGCGGTGACCACCTTGAAGGTGGAGCCCGGCGGGTAGGTCTCGCGCAGCGCCCGGTTGAGCGTCGGGTCGGCCGGGTTGTTCTCCTTCAGGAGCTTGTTCCTGGCCTTGGCGTCGTCGTCGGTGTTGCCCGCGAAGGACGAGGGGTCGTACGACGGGTACGAGGCCAGCGCCAGGATCTTGCCGGTGGCCGGGTCGAGCGCGGCGACCGCGCCCTTGCCGCCGACGGCCTTCAGACCGTTGTACGCGGCCTTCTGCGCGGCGCCGTTGAGCGTGGTGACGACATTGCCGCCCTGCTTCGGCTTGCCCGTGATCATGTCCAGGGTGTTGCGGAAGAAGAGCCGGTCGTCATTGCCGGTCAGGATGCCGTCGTCCAGGTTCTCCAGCTGGGTGCCGCCGAAGGCCTGGGAGGAGAAGCCGGTCACCGGGGCCCACATGGGCCCGTTCTTGTAGGTGCGCTTGTACTTGAAGTCGCCGTGCTTGACCTCGGTCGAGCCGGTGATCGGGTTGCCGTCCACGATGATGTCGCCGCGCGGCGCGGAGTAGCGCTCGATGGCGACCCGCCGGTTGAGCGGGTCGGTGCGCAGGCTGTCGGCCTTGACGTACTGGAGGTAGTTGTCGCGGACGAGCAGGGCCAGCACGAGCAGGCCGCAGAAGATCGCGATCCGGCGCAGGGGCTTGTTCATGACGGGCGGACCACCTGGGTCATCTCGGCGTCGGGGTTGGCTGCGGGGGCGGGTGCCGGGCGGCGGGCGGTGTCGCTGATGCGGATCAGGACGCCGATGAGCGCCCAGTTGGCGATCACGGACGAACCGCCGTACGCGAGGAACGGCATGGTCATACCGGTCAGCGGGATGAGGCCCATCACACCGCCGGCCACGACGAAGACCTGGAGCGCGAAGGCACCCGAGAGGCCGATGGCGAGCAGCTTGCCGAACGGGTCGCGGGCGGCGAGGGCGGTGCGCACACCGCGCTCC
This sequence comes from Streptomyces sp. NPDC093018, assembly GCF_040684035.1. Taxonomy (NCBI): domain Bacteria; kingdom Bacillati; phylum Actinomycetota; class Actinomycetes; order Kitasatosporales; family Streptomycetaceae; genus Streptomyces; species Streptomyces sp. NPDC093018. Next base: position 316,290 of record NZ_JBFBFF010000005.1, on the reverse strand, counting down.
GCGATCAGGCCGTAGATCAGCAGGATCGCCATGAGGCCGGCCAGACCCAGCTCCTCGCCGAAGGTGGCGAGGATGAAGTCCGAGTTGGCGGCGAACTTGATCAGCTCGGAGTGGCCCTGGCCCCAGCCGGTGCCGAGGGTGCCGCCGGAGCCGAACGCCCACAGGGCCTGCATGGCCTGCTCGGAGTGGCCGCCGACGCCCTGCTGGGAGAGCTTGTACTCCTTCAGCGGGTCGAGCCAGGCCTGCACACGCATCTTCACGTGCGGCTCGAAGCTCGCCACGCCGACGGCGCCGACCGCGGACATCAGCAGACCGAAGACGATCCAGCTGGTCCGCTCGGTGGCGACGTACAGCATGATCACGAACATGCCGAAGAACAGCAGCGACGTACCGAGGTCGGTCTCGAAGACCAGGATCAGGATGGACATCGCCCAGACCACGAGGATCGGACCGAGGTCGCGGCCGCGTGGCAGGTAGAGGCCCATGACACGGCGGCTGGCGAGGGCCAGCGCGTCGCGCTTCACCATCAGATAGCCGGCGAAGAAGATGGCCAGCACGATCTTGGCGAACTCACCGGGCTGGATGGTGAAACCGCCGACGGAGATCCAGATCTTGGCGCCGTAGACGTTCAGACCGAGACCCGGGACCAGCGGGAGCAGCAGCAGGAGCAGCGCGCACATCATGGAGATGTAGGTGTAGCGCTGGAACGTGCGGTGGTCCTTCAGGAAGTACAGCACCGCCACGAACAGGGCGATGCCCATCGCCGTGTACATGAGCTGGTTGGTCGCCTTGCCGCCCGCGACATGGATCTGCTGGAGCGCCTTGGACTGGTCCAGGCGCCAGATGCAGACCAGGCCGAGCCCGTTGAGCAGGGTGGCCAGCGGCAGCAGCAGCGGGTCGGCGTACGGGGCGAACTTCCGTACGACGAGATGGGCCACGCCGGCCAGCAGGCCGAGGCCCAGGCCGTAGCTCAGCAGCCCCGCCGGGACCTGGTTGTCGATGGCCAGGCCCACGTTGGCGTAGGCGAACACCGGGATCAGCACCGCGAAGACCAGCAGGGCCAGCTCGGTGTTGCGGCGGCTCGGCGCACCGATCGCGCCGATGGTGGACGTGTGGTGCGTCGGCGAGTTAGTCGTACTGCTCATCGTGTGACAGGGCCTCTCACGGCTTGCCTACTGCTTACCGCACAGCGAGACGACCTTCTGCTCATCCTCCGAGAGGGTGGGGCCGGGGCTGGGGGTCGCGGACGGGGTCGTGGACGGAGACTTCGAAGATCCCGGCGTGCCCGTGGACGGGGACGTCTTCGGGTTCGTGGTCGCGGTGGTCTGGGTGAAGGCGGCGGTGCTCATGGTGCCGGTGGCGCCCGTGTCGGACTTGGTGCCGCTGGTCTTGCCCGTGTGCGGCTTGCCCGGCTGGGTGCGCTCGGCGTCCTGGCGCTCCGTCTCCTTCTTGCAGGCGGAGGCCTGCACGGCCAGTTCCTGGATCTTCGACTGGGCGTCCTTGAGGCCGCCCTCGGCGATCGTGGCCTTGACCTGCTTCTGCTGGTACGACGGCAGGTACTTGAGTTCGATCTCCGGGTGGTCCTGCTGCATCTTCGACAGCGACACCCAGGCCAGGTCCTGGCTGATCCCGCGGTACAGCGCGACGTGCTCCTCGCTGGTGCCGACGTAGTACTGCGTCTGCGTCCAGCGGTAGCCGCCGTAGAGACCGCCGCCGATGACCGCGAGGGCGAGGGCGCTGTACAGCGACGCCTTCAGCCATCTGCGGCCCTTGCGCTTGGTGAAGTCGCCGTCGGCGTAGTCGTCGAAGCTGCCCGCCGGGACGTAGCCGGTGCTGTCGCCGGAGCCGGGCGGACCGAACTCGCCGCCGCCGTGGCCCTGGCGGCCCAGGTGGGAGGCGCGGCCGGCCGGGGTCTGCATGATCCCGTTGTCGTGCAGATGGCTCTGGTTCTCGGCGACCGCGCCGACCACGACCGGCTGGTCGGACAGCTGGCCCGCGAGCGTGTCGCCGGTGTCCAGATCGAGGACGTCGGCCACGATGACGGTGATGTTGTCCGGGCCGCCGCCGCGCAGCGCGAGCTGGATCAGCTCCTGCACGGTCTCCTGCGGGCCCTGGTAGCTGGCGAGGGTCTCCTCCATCGTCTGGTGGGAGACGACGCCGGACAGGCCGTCGGAGCAGATCAGGTACCGGTCGCCGGCGCGGACCTCGCGGATGGACAGGTCGGGCTCGACGTTGTCACCGCTGCCGAGGGCACGCATCAGCAGCGAGCGCTGCGGATGGGTGGTGGCCTCCTCCTCGGTGATCCGGCCCTCGTCCACGAGCCGCTGCACCCAGGTGTGGTCCTGGGTGATCTGGGTGAGCACCCCGTCGCGCAGCAGATAGGCGCGCGAGTCGCCGACGTGCACCATGCCGAGCCGCTGCCCGGTCCACAGCAGCGCGGTCAGCGTGGTGCCCATGCCTTCGAGCTGGGGGTCCTCCTCGACCATGGAGCGCAGCTGGTCGTTGGCGCGCCGCACGGCCACGCCGAGGGAGGTGAGGATGTCGGAGCCGGGCACGTCGTCGTCGAGCGTGACCAGGGTGGAGATCACCTCGGAGGAGGCGACCTCGCCGGCCGCCTGGCCGCCCATGCCGTCGGCGATCGCGAGCAGGCGGGGGCCGGCGTAACCGGAGTCCTCGTTGCCCTCGCGGATCATGCCCTTGTGCGAACCGGCGGCAAAGCGCAGTGACAGACTCATGCGCACCTCGCCCGTCGGCTCCGAATGCAGCCGGTCGTGTCGAGCCACACTGCCCACCCTCCGGTCGGGAGCGCGCCGGGGACCGGAAGGCGGTCCGCCGCCGCGTGCTCGCTCCGTTCGCGCTCACTCATGATGTAGCACTACTTCCGCAGCTCGATGACGGTCTTGCCGATGCGGATCGGCGCGCCCAGCGAGATCGGCGTGGGGGTCGTCAGCCGGGACCGGTCCAGGTAGGTGCCGTTGGTCGACCCCAGGTCCTCGACGATCCACTGGCCGTCGCGGTCGGGGTAGATCCTGGCATGACGGCTGGAGGCGTAGTCGTCGTCCAGCACGATCGTGGAGTCGTGCGCCCGGCCCAGGGTGATGGTCTGGCCCTGGAGCGCGACGGTGGTGCCGGTCAGTGTGCCTTCGGTCACGACCAGCTTGCTGGGGGCGTTGCGCCCGCGCCGGCCGCCGCCACCGCTCTGCTGGCCGCGCTGCTGCGGGGGCGCGGCCTGCTGCTGCCTGGCGGCCTGGCGGCCGCTCGGGGGCTGGGCCCGCCCGGCCTCCCTACGCGATCCGCGCTGGGTGACGCGCGTACCGAACAGGTCGCTGCGGATGACCTGCACGGCCACGATCACGAACAGCCACAGTACGGCCAGGAAACCCAGCCGCATGACCGTGAGGGTCAGCTCTGACATTGCCCCCGCTTCACCCTTCGGCTTGCCTATAGATAACGGTGGTGCTGCCCACGACGATCCGCGAGCCGTCGCGGAGCGTAGCGCGGGTGGTGTGCTGCCCGTCCACCACGATGCCGTTGGTGGAGCCGAGATCCTGGATCGTCGAGGGCGTTCCGGTCCGGATCTCGCAGTGCCGGCGGGAGACGCCGGGATCGTCGATCCGCACATCGGCCTCGGTGCTGCGGCCCAGCACCAGGGTCGCGCGGGAGATCTGGTGGCGGGTGCCGTTGATCTCGATCCAGTAGCGGGTGCGTCCGCCGCTCATCGGGGCGGCCGCGGGGCGCTGGGTGGCGGGCTGCGGGTAGCCGTAGCCGCCGGGGCGGGCGCCGGGCGGCGGGGCGGCGGGCATGGGGGGCGCGCCGGCGGGCATGGCGGGCGGATAGCCGTACCCGCCCTGGCCCTGTGCGCCCTGTCCCGGGCGGCCCGGGGCCGCCGCGGGGCCCTGTCCCTGCGATCCCTGCGCGGCGGGGCCCGCCTGCTGGTCGCTGGAGGAGGCGAGGGTGCGTGAACGCACCCGGTAGAGGCCGGTGTCCAGGTCCTCGGCCTTCTCCAGGTTCACCTTGATCGGGCCCATGAAGGTGTAGCGCTGCTGCTTCGCGTAGTCACGCACCATGCCGGCCAGCTCGTCGCCGAGCTGCCCGGAGTAGGGGCTGAGGCGCTCGTGGTCCGGCGCGCTGAGCTCCACGATGAAGTCGTTGGGCACGACGGTGCGGTCGCGGTTCCAGATGGTCGCGTTGTTGTCGCACTCCCGCTGGAGCGCGCCCGCGATCTCCACGGGCTGGACCTCGGACTTGAAGACCTTGGCGAAGGTGCCGTTCACCAGACCTTCGAGACGCTGCTCGAACTTCTTCAGGACTCCCATGGGGCACCTCCTCCGTCCCTTGTCGGTTCCTTGTCCTGCGCTGTGTGGTGCGTGTGGTGCTCTGTGCGTTGCGTTGCCCGGTACCGCCGGTACTGCTTACTGATCGTATCCACGCCCCCGGCAAACAGCCGGTTCCCCCAGCCGCTCCGCTCGGAACTCCTCCCTGGCATGGATCGTAGAGCCGGGCGAAGACCAGTGTCCCGCACCGGGCCCCGCCCCCGCCCCTCTCCTGGGGAGATGGCCGGGACCGGTACGAGGTTGATACGTGAACCGGGACTCCTTGATACGCGGTGAAACGGCCGGGCGCTGTGCGGATGGTCACGGGTGTGGGGACGGTCACGGTGTGGGTGAGGGGCGGTGCGGGGGCGGTGCGGGGGCGGTGCGGGGGTGGTGCGGCGGCCGGGACGGGGGTTCGCGGCGGGAGTTCGCAGCGCGGGGGTTCGCGGCTGGGGTTCGGAGCGGGGCGAGGTGAGGGAAGGGGGGTGAGCGCGGCGCCGGGGGCGGGCGGAGGCGGGAGGGGTGGCGTGGGGTCGGCCGGAGCGGGGACGGCGTGCGGACGGCGTGCGAGGGGGGCGTGCGGACGGCGCCCGGTCGGCGGCGCCCTGCCCGACGGGGCGAGCCGGGGCCGATCGGTGCGGGGCCCGGCCGTGGACGGGCTGGTCAGGGGCCCTGGGAAAGGGATGTGAATCCACCCCGTACGACGTGCTAATGTTCTGCATGTCGGAAGGGGCCAGCCCGAAAGGGCAGAAGCCGGAAGACACACCCAATGCGCGGGTGGCGGAATAGGCAGACGCGCTGGATTCAGGTTCCAGTGCCCGAAAGGGCGTGGGGGTTCAACTCCCCCCTCGCGCACAGAAGGAATGGGCGGCATCGCGATGGCGATGCCGCCCTTCTTCTTTTTCCCGCGAGCCCCGGACGTGTGAGGAAGGTCTCAGGAGCCGACGGCGGCGACGAGGACCTGGAACGTCGGTGTCCCCTCGCCCGGTGTCGCCCGGTGATGTCCATGTGTCGTAGCCCGACCGAAGTCACCTTGTAGCCCATTGGAGTTGTGCCGAAACGGTCGTGGCAACTTCCGCTGGAAGTGAGTGTTTAGCTAGACCTAAAGGTGGCATCCTGGAGACAGCCGCAACAACCGTTGTGGTGAGGTCAGTTGGGGGTCGTTCCATGAGCTTCTTCGGTCGGAGCGAGGGCGGTGCCGAGTTAACCGGTGCCCAGTTGGCGCGGCAGGCGACCGCGTCGCTCGCGGGGTTGCTGGCGGGGCTGGGGAAGTCCCGGTCGGACCTTGCCAAGGCGATGGGGGTGAGCCCCGGCCGGGTCAGTCAGATCATGTCGGGCGACGCCAACCTGACCGTGCGGACGTTGGCGGCACTGGCGGAGGCGCTGGATGCCGATGTGGAGATCAGATTTTCTCCCCGTGGCGCGCAAGCCGCGGAGGGAGTGTCCGTGCACAGCGGTGAGCCCGTGCCGCTGCGTGGGAGAGGTGTGGCCGCCCGCCGCGTCGGCTAGACGCGGTTGCGGCGGAAGCCGAGCCGTCGCCGTGGTCGAGGCACGGGCGAACTGTGGAAGGCGTCGTCGGACAGTGCCTTGGTCCGCAGGGCCTCGAGTTCGGGCTGTTCCGTCCGGCGGCCGTGCACGTAGGCGTGCAGCAACAGGTCTCCGCAGCGGTTGCGGGCCTCGCCGAGAGCGCTGCGGCAGCGATAGGTCTCGTCGTCGGTCGGCTCGCGCAGCCAGGGTGAGCGGCCGTCACGGCGGGCCTCGTCGGTCTTCGTCTGCACGTCGAGGGCGTGGACCATGGCGTCGTCCGCCGCGTCGAAGAGGTTGTTGACCGTCTTGGTGAGCGTGGGATGCCGGTCCAGCAGGTAGTTCCTGAGGTCGTAGACGAAGACCCGGAGCTGCGTCGACCTCTCGAAGCCGTCCAGGAAGCGGTCGCACCAGCGGCAGGCGTCGAGATGCATCCGGTATTCGAGCCGCTCCCGGAACCAGGCGATGCCGAGGGTCATGAACCTGACGTAGGGCTGGGTCGTGTCGTCCTGCTTCTTGCGCGGCATGGCCGTGGCGCCGGTGGCCAGGCCCGCGGTGAGCGGCGGCAGCTTCGCCAGGTGGGGGAGCGCCATTCCGGCGGCGATCCCGACCGCGCCGGTCAGGGCGAGGATCACCAGGGTCAGGCCGGCGGACCGGCCGCTGCCCAGCAGCCGGCCCTTGTTCACCGCGTTGCGGGCCAAGCCGATCCATGCGAGGCCGGCACTGAAGGCGGCCGGTAACGCGTACTCGGCGAGCCAGCCGTGGTGGTACCAGGTCATGAACAGCCCCAAGTCATGCATGGACAGGGAGGGCCGTCCTCTGCCTGCCTCGGGGTGAGCCGGGCTCCCCCTCGGCGTTCGCGCCCAGCCCTTCCACCGCGCGCGTGCGGCGGGCGGGCCGGCCGCGGTGAGTACCGCAGATGATGTCACCCGCCACGGACACGTGGCACGGCTTTGGCGGCAAGTGCCCACCGGCTGTGCGGATCCAGCCATCCTGGGGAGGGAAATGGCCGAGGTGGTGGCTATGGCGCGATGGGGTGGCTACGACGCGATGGCCACGGGGACATGGGGTCGCGGGGGTCGCGGGGGCACGGGGGCACGGGGGCATGGGGTCGCGGGGGCACGGGGGTGTGCGCCGACGCGGCCGGCCCCGCCGGTGAGGCAGTTCACCGTTGGGGCCGGGCGGGTCGATGCCGGGGTGTCGGGGACCCGGGCGGGTTCGGTTACTTCTCTTCGGGCATGCAGTGGCCGAGGTCGCACATGCCGGCCGGGGTGACGGTGTGGGAGACGGTGCTCGCGGGCTGGGCGGCGGCCCAGCCGGTGGCGGGGAGGGCCAGGGCGGAGAGGGCGGCGGTGAGGACGGTGGTGGCGGCGATGCGGCCGACGAGGGACATGAGATCTGCTCCGGAATTCGGGGGCGGACGTGACTGCCGCGGGGCTGTCCCGACGGGGGGCGGGGGCCCTTGGCGGCGGTCCAGATCCTGGCGTCCCGGAGGCCGCGGCAGTAGTCACGTGAACGCGCTCCCGGAGTCGCGGGTCTGTCCCTCCCTTTGGTGCCGCGCACTTTGCTGAGGGGTCGGGGATGTGGTGGTGCGGGGCGGGGGTTCGCATGCTGGAAAGGCGATCCCCGTGCGTTTCCAGCGCGTTCGACGAATGAGAGGGACCCCATGTCTTCGCCTGCCGGCACGATGCCGTCTCCCGACTTCTCCCCCCGCGAGCGGGAGGTGCTCGCCTCCCTGTGCGACGGGGAGACGTACCCGTCCATCGCCCGCCGGCTCGGCATCAGCCGGCACACGGTGGACACCTATGTGCGCCGGTTGCGCAGCAAGACGGGCGCGGTGAGCCGTTCGCAGCTCGTCGTCGCCGCGGTCAGGTGCGGGGTGTTCGATGTGCACACCCAGACGGACCGGAGCTGAACGGACCCGGGGGCTCAGTGGGGGCGTCGGGCCGTCCGGAACGGTTCGCGGTCCAGCCCCCGCCCGTGGGCCGAGGCGGCCAGGGAGAGGGAGATGAGCCGGCTGCCGGCGGCCGCGGTGACGGTCGTACGGGAGCCACGCGGGAGGTAGAGGACCTCGCTGGTCAACAGCGGCAGGACGAGGGGCCGTTCGGGCTCCTCCGCCGTGGCGACGGACCAGTGGGTGCGGCCCGCGGTCTGCACCACCAGGGTGTGCGCCGTCGCCGGGCCGTCGAGCGACGTGCCGGAGGTTTCGTGCACGGGCACGCCCAGAGCGGACGTCAGGCTGCGCGCGAGGTACGCGGACAGCCGGCGGTCGGACGCCGGGGAGGTCCGGTCCGTCGTGTCGTACACGGCGGGTTCGTGCTCGGGCCACAGCAGGGCGGGCGAACGGTCCGTGCAGGCGCGGAGGAAGAGTACGACCTCCTCCACGTACGCCTCCTGGGACTCCGGAACGTCCGTGCCGTCGTACGCACTTCCCCAGACCATGCAGGCTTCACCATCGTCGTCGTGACTCGCGGCCGTCCCGCGCTCCTCGCCAAAGGGGCGGAAGCGGAGACCCTTTCGTGCAGCATGCCGTATCTACACGCGCACCGTCAGTCACGGGTTCGCGTGACCGCCCCCCTCCTCCAGCAGCCCGGAACGGGCCGCGGCGACGCCCGCCTGGAAGCGGCTCGACACGTTCAACTCGGAGAGGATGTCGGCGACATGGCGGCGTGTCGTGCGCAGCGACATGCCGAGCCGCCGGGCGATCGCCTCGTCCTTGAGGCCGTCGGCGAGCAGGCGCAGGATCGTGCGATGCAGTTCCCTGGAGACCGCCTCCATGGCGCGCCCGGTGGCGTCGACGAACGGCCTGGCGTGGGTCCAGGCCAGTTCGAAGATGTCGTACAGGTAGGCCACCACCGGCGGTTCGCTGATGAGGATCGCGCCCTGGCCGTCGTGTCCGGGCGCGGGGATGAACGCGGTCTCCCGGTCCACGATGATCAGCCGGCCGAACAGTTCGTGCAGCGTGCGGTACTCCGCGCCGCGCGCGGAGAGCTCCGCCACGTAGGCCTGGCTCGGGCCGTTGAAACGCGCCGTGTGGTGGTAGAGGGTGCGGATGCGGACGCCCCGGTCGAGCATCGCCCGGTCGCGCCCCATGGCCTCGGCCATCGCCGAGGGGACCCGGGAGCCGCCGCCGGGCTGGCAGGAGACCAGTTCGGTACGGCAGCCGTCGCTGAGCCGGTTGAGCCGGTCGCGGACCTCGGCCACCGTGGAGATCTCCTGGAAACCGCCGCCCCAGGAGCGCGATTCTCGCTGGAAGACCAGGCTGAAGGGGTCGACACTGCTCCTGATGTGCGCGATCGCCTCCTGGCGCTCACGGATCTGCGCCTCCAGGGGCGCGGTACGACGGCTCGCCGCGTCCTCCGCGGGTACGACGGTCAGCCGGGATCCCGGCAGCGGCTCCTCGGCCAGCAGCCCGGTCTCGAGGAGGCGGGAGAGGGCGCGCCGGACGTCGGCGAGGTCGGCGGGCAGCTCGCGGGCGATGGTCTCCGGGTCGTGCGCGCCCGCTCTCTGGTTGCGGACGAGCCAGGCGTAGACCCGTAATTCCATTGACTCCGACTTGAGTTCATCGGGGGTCGATCGTGGGCAATGAGGAGCTATGTCCATGTTCGCTCCGTCCTCCCCTTGCTGCCTTGCCGTTTGATGAGGCATCGGAAACCTGGCGGACGAGATTGAGTTTTCCGAGACTGAGATCACCGTAACGTCCTTGTATAGGGAACGGAGTTCGCGTCATGAGGCGCTTCCTCATCGCTGTGACCGGCCTGTTGGCGGTCTTCGCACTCGGCACGGCCTCCTCGCACCACGGGGCCCCGGAACGGGGCACGCAGGTCCAGGCCTCCTGCCATGCCGCACCGCCCGGGATGCGTGGCACGTGTGGTGACAGCTCCTGGGGTGGGTGAGTGCGTTTTTCGGGGTTTGGTTGCTCGGGTGCCACTTAGGGGGCGGCGCGCGCTGCTCTCCGGGTATCCGCCCGAGAGGGGCCGGGTGCCGCCCCCGGAGTGATGATCGAGATAGGACGCTAGCCAAGTATTTCGGTGACCGTTGTAATCTGGAGGCATGGTCACCGACACGCGACCGCACCCGTCCGTACGGCGCGGGCTCGCGCTGCTGACCTCGGAGCGGCCCCGCCCCGAGGCGATCCGCGCGCGGCCGAATGGCTGGTGGCTGGCCGTGGCCGCGGTGTGCTTCGGCGCGTTCATGGGCCAGCTGGACGCCAGCATCGTCACGCTCACCTACGGCGGGCTGCGCACCGAATTCCACGCCTCGCTCGCGGCCGTCGAATGGGTCTCGCTGGCCTATCTGCTCGCCCTGGTGGCGCTGCTGGTGCCCGCGGGGCGCCTTGCCGACGCCCACGGCCGCAAACTGCTCTATCTGTACGGCTTCGCGGTCTTCACCCTCGCCTCCGCGGCCTGCGGCTTCGCGCCCTCGCTCTGGGCTCTTGTGGCGTTCCGCGTGGTCCAGGCGGCCGGCGCGGCCATGATGCAGGCCAACAGCGTGGCACTGGTGACCACCAGCGCGCCGCGCGAGCGGATGCGCAGCGCGCTCGGCGTGCAGGCCGCCGCGCAGGCCCTGGGGCTGGCCCTGGGACCGACGGTCGGGGGTGCCCTGGTGTCCACCCTGGACTGGCGCTGGGTGTTCTGGGTGAACGTGCCCGTAGGCGTCGTCGCGCTCGTCGGCGGCCACTACCTGCTGCCCCGCACCCGGGCCCGTACCCGGGTCACCCGCTTCGACTGGCCGGGTCTCCTGCTGCTGGCCGCGGCCACCACCGGTGCCCTGATGGGCGTCTCCGCGGCCTCCGGGCTGCCGGTGCCCGGCTGGGGCGTGGCCGCGCTGTTCCTGATCGCGGCCGGGGCGGGACGGGCCTTCGTACGACGCCAGCGGCGGGCGGCCGCGCCCCTGCTGGACCTCGCCCTGCTGCGGGTACGGGCGGTGGCGTACGGCCTGGTGGGCGCCCTGAGCGGCTACCTGGTGCTGTTCGGGCCGCTGGTGCTGGTGCCCGTCGTGCTCACCGCGCGGGGCGTGTCCGAGCTGACGGCGGGGCTGGTGCTCACCGCGCTGCCGGCCGGGTTCGCGCTGGCCGCGACCGGGTGCGACCGGGTGCTGCCGCGCCGCCTCTCGGACCGGGGGCGGTGCCTGGCCGGTGCGGGGATCTTCACGGCGGCACTGACCGCGCTGCTGGTGGTGCCGCCGGGGATCGGTGAGCTGGTGCCGGTGCTCGCGGTGACCGGGCTGGGGCTGGGGGTGTTCACCCCGGCCAACAACGCGCTGATCATGGGCGCGATACCCGCGCGGTCGTCCGGGACGGGCGGCGGGCTCGTGAACATGACCCGGGGGCTGGGGACGGCGCTCGGGGTCGCGCTGGTCACGCTCGCCTTGCAGGCGGGGGGTGGCGGGGACGGTGGCGGGAACGGTGGCGTGGGCGCCTGGCTGAGCGGGAGCAGGGCGGCCGCGGTGGTGCTGGTGGCGGCGTCGGTGGTCGCGGTGGGGGCGGCTTGGTTCGGGCCGGGGGCGGGGGCGGGGGCGGGGGCGGGAGTGGGGGCGCGGGAGCGGATGAAGGAGGGGATGCGGGAGGGGTGAGAGGGCGGTGCGGGGGCTGAGAGGGCGTGCGGAGGGGGCTCGCGGGGGCTCGCCGAGGTGGGGCATGTGGCTCGCTCGTGGGAGGAGTTCGGGGAGGGGGCGGTGGGGAGGGGCCGGTTTCGGGAGGGGTGTCTCGGGGGCGACGGGGTCGGGGCCGGGGGCCGTCCGAGCCCTGGACGCCCGGCCGTCTCCGGATGTCGCCCGGCTACGCTTTCCGCATGTCCGCGCAGCCACGCCCCGACGTCTCCGCTCCCGGCTCTGCCAATCAGGCGGGGTCGGACCGGGCGGGGTCAGCCCAGGCGCCCGAGGCCCGTCTGCTCACCGAGGCCGTGACCCGGCTGCGCCGCGCGCTGCGCTCCTCGATCCGTACCGACTACCCGTGGGAGACGCTTCCCATGGCGCAGGTCGAGCTGCTCCAGGTGCTCGGCGAGCACTCTCCCGCCCGGATCAGCGACCTCGCCGCGCGTCGCCGCCTGGCGCCGAGCACGGTCAGCGGGCTGATCGGTCAGATGATCAGCGCGGGACTGGTCGCGCGGGACGTCGACGCCGCGGACCGCAGGGCCTCCGTCGTCACCCTCACCGACGCGGGCCGCGAGAAGCTCGCGGCCTGGACCACGGCGCACGAACGCCGCATCGACGCCGCGCTCGGCGCCCTGGACGACGACGCCCGCGAGGCCATCGGCAACGCCCTGCCCGCGTTGTTCCAGCTGGCCGAGAACTTGGGCGGAGAGGCGGGAGAGAGCACGCCGGAGCGGTGAACCGGCCGGTGGGGTACCGGCGTTGTCCGTGACGGGCGGGTCGACAGACGAGCGGGACGGGTGGGTCGGCGAGCGGAGCGGGTGGGTCGGCGAGCGGAGCGGGTGGGTCGGCGAGCGGGTTTTCCACAGCCGCCGGGTTGTCCACAGGGCTGACACGGATTCCGGCGGCGGCGGTACGGTCGTGCCGAGTTGATGTTCGTCTCGATGTGTACGGGGGAGGCGGTCGCTGTGGCCGGGAGCGGTGCGGGCATGGTGAGCGGGCTGCGGCAGGGAGAGCAGGGGGAGCGGCTTGAGGGTGGGGCGCGCAGGCTGCCCCGGGTGCGCGGGTTCGCCGAGTGGCCCCGGCAGGGTTCGCCCAAGGAGGAGGGCAAGGCGCTGCGCACGAGCGTGCCGCGCCGCGACCACGCCGTCCTCGAACCGGACGCCGCCCGCCCGGACGCGGTGAGCGCCGTCGTCGAGTCCAACGCCGGCCGGATACCGGAGCTGACCCCGATCCGCGTGGGCCGGATGGCGGCCACCCCCTTCGCCTTCCTGCGGGGTTCCGCCGGACTCATGGCGTACGACCTGGCGCGCACCCCCGTCACCGGGGTGGGCGCGCAGCTCTGCGGCGACGCGCACGCCGCCAACTTCGGGCTGTACGGCGATGCCCGCGGCGGCCTCGTCATCGATCTGAACGACTTCGACGAGACCGTGTACGGCCCCTGGGAGTGGGACCTGAAGCGGCTCGCCACCTCGCTGGTGCTGGCCGGGCGCGAGGCCGGTGCCGACGAGGACACCTGCCGTGCCGCGGCGCGGGACGCGGCCGGTGCCTACCGCCACACCATGCGGCTGCTGGCGAAGCTCCCGGCGCTGGACGCGTGGAACGCCATCGCGGACGAGGAGCTGGTCTCCCACGCCGACGCCCATGACCTGCTCGGCACCCTGCAACGGGTCTCGGAGAAGGCGCGGGCCAACACCAGCGGCCGTTTCGCGGCGAAGTCGACCGAGCCGCACCCGGACGGCGGGCGGCGCTTCGTCGACGCCTCGCCGGTGCTGCGCCGGATACCGGACGGCGAGGCCGCCGCGGTCGCCGCGTCGCTGGAGGAGTACCTGACGACCCTGTCCGAGGACCGCCGCCCCCTGCTCGCCCGGCACACGGTGCACGACGTGGCCTTCCGCGTGGTCGGCACCGGCAGCGTCGGCACCCGCTCGTATGTGGTCCTGCTCCTCGACCACCGCGAGCACCCGCTGGTCCTCCAGGTGAAGGAGGCCCGCCCCTCCGCGCTGCTCCCGCACCTGGCCGCCGCCGGCTTCGAGAATCCACCGGTCGCGCACGAGGGGCGCCGGGTCGTGCTCGGGCAGCAGCGGATGCAGGTGGTCAGCGACACCCTGCTGGGCTGGACCACGGTCGACGGACGGCCTTTCCAGGTGCGGCAGTTCCGCAACCGCAAGGGCAGCGTCGACCCCGCCGCCCTCGCCGCCGACCAGGTCGACGACTACGCCCGCATGACCGGCGCCCTCCTGGCCCGCGCCCACTCCCACAGCGCCGACCCCCGCCTGATCGCCGGCTACTGCGGCAAGAACGAGGAGCTGGACGACGCCATCGCCGCCTTCGCCCTGGCCTACGCCGACCTCACGGAGTCCGACCACGCCGCCCTGCTCACAGCGATACGCACGGGCCGCATGGCAGCCGAGCCGGGTGTGTGAGCGGGAAGGTTTCTCGACCCTCCCGGCCTGCTCGATCTTCTTGGGCTTGTTGCCTTTCTAGGGCTTCTAGGGCTTCTCTGCCTTCTCGGGGTGGGGCCACTGCAACCCCCTAAGGGGCGCGGGGAACTGCGCGACCAGCCACGACGCACCCGCACCCGCCGACGAATCCGCACGCTTCACGACGAGCCGCCACCACCGTCACCGGCACGGATCCGGCCCCGCCCCCTCCGCCCCGGCCCCAAGCCGAGCGCAGCGACTACGCTGGGGCGGGTGACCACCCCGGAAGCCGAACAACCCCACGCCCCCCGCCCCGAGGCGCGGCTCGAACAGGCCGTACGGGCCGCCGAGCAGGCGTTGATCGAGTACGAGATCGCCGTGGAGACCTTCCGCGTCGAGGTCGAGAACTTCTCCCGGCTGCACGAACAGCGACTCGGCCCGCTCTATCTGCGCCTGGAGGAACTGGACGCCGAGATCGCCGAGGCGACGGCCGCCCGCACCGGCGACCCGGAGGATGTGCGCCGCGCCGCGGAGGCCCGTGCCAACGTCCTGCCGATCCCCGGCGTCGAGGAGCTGATGCACGGCTGGATGGACGGCCACGGCCTCTACCCCGAGGCCGCCGCCATGCTCACCGGCCAGGCGGTACGCCCCCCGGAGCGGGTACGGCCCAGCGAGGAGGCCCGCAAGCTCTACCGCGACCTCGCCCGCAAGGCCCACCCCGACCTGGCGCAGGAGGAGGACGAGCGCACCCGCCGCGAGGAGTTCCTCACCCGCGTCAACGCCGCCTACGCCCGCGGTGACGAGGCCCTGCTGAAGGAACTCGCCGAGGAGTGGGCCGCGGGTCCGGTACCGCCCGAGCGGCGCCCGAGCCCCGCCGAGGAGCTGTACGCCCGCCTCGAATGGCTCTCCCAGCGCAAGGAGCTGCTCAACCTGGTCGCCCGCGAACTGGAGGACGGCGCCATCGCCGGCATGCTTCGCCTCGCCCCCGACGACCCGGACGCGCTGCTGGAGGAGATCGCCGACAAGCTCCGCGCCGACATCACCCGGCGTGAGGAGGAGCTGGCGGCCCTGCTGGCGCAGGACTGAACCAGGCCCGCCGTCGGGTAGCGTCGGAGTCATGAATTTCGGAGCTGGTGTGCCCACCGTCGGTGTCACGGACCTCAAGGACGACGACTTCCTGCTGGACGTCCGCGAGGACGACGAGTGGCAGGCGGGCCACGCCGAGGGAGCGCTGCACATCCCGACCAGTGAGTTCGTGGCCCGTTACGGCGAGCTGACCGAGGCCGTCCCGCAGGACGGCCGCGTCCATGTGATCTGCCGCTCCGGTGGCCGGTCCGCCCAGGTCACCATGTATCTGGTACAGCAGGGCATCGACGCGGTGAACATCGACGGCGGCATGCAGTCCTGGGCCGCCGCGGGCCGCCCGGTGACCACCGACGACGGCCGCCCGGGCCACGTGCTCTAACCCCACCCGACGGCCATCGGCCATCGGCGGTCAGCTGAGCGGGTGCGCCGCCAGCAGGTCGCCGAGCCGCTCCTCGTACGCCGCCGCCGGGCCGAGCGCCAGTTCCAGGTGCTTGGCCCAGGCGTGATAGCGGTGCAGGGGGTAGTCGGTGTCCGCGCCGAAGCCGCCGTGCAGATGCTGCGCCGTCTGCACCACCCGGCGGACGCCGTCCGCCGCCCAGATCTTCGCCACCGCGACATCCCCGGCGGCGGGCAGCGCGCCCGGCGCCCCGGAGGCGATCCGCCACGCGGCCTGCCACAGGGTGGCCGCCATGGCCCGCAGATCGATGTACCGGTCGGCGGCCTGCACGGCCACCGCCTGGAAGGTCGCGATCGGATGCCCGAACTGCTCGCGCCTGCCGGTGTATTCAGCGGTCATCTCCAGCACCCGCTCACCCAGCCCGAGCGCCAGCGCGCAGGTGCCGGTGGCGAGCAGCGCGTGCAGCCACTCCCAGGCGCCCTCGGCCTCGATGACCTCACCCGCCTCCAGTCGCGCCCCGGTCAGCCGCAGTTCGGCCAGCCGCTCCCCGCTGGTGGACACCTGCTCGACGAGCGTCACCCCGTCAAGCCCCCGGGGCAGCAGCGCGAGCACACTCCCCCCGGCCGCCGCGCCCTCGATGTGCGCCGGTACGACGACGAGATCCGCGTCGTACGCCCACGGCACCGCCGTCTGCCCCCCGTCCAGCACCCAACTCGGGCCCTCTCGCCGCGCGGTGACGGCGAGTTCGGCGGATTCATGGCCGCTGCGACCGCTCGCGGCGACGGTCAGCACCAGCTCCCCGCGCCCCGCCCGCTCCAGCAGACGCTCCCCCGACTCCTTGCTCCCATAGGCCGCTACGACCACCGCCGCCGCGCTGTGCTCCAGCAGCGGCACCCGTGCGAGGACCTTCGCCGCCTCCCGCAGCACCAGGCACAGGGCGATCGCGTCCAGGCCCGCGCCGCCGTACGCCTCGTCGAGCAGCAGGCTCAGCAGATCCGCGCCGGCCAGCCGGGACCACAGCTCCCGGTCGAGGCCCTCGGCCACGGCGCCCGGGGTCAGCGCCGGGCTGGGCACCGCGTCCGGCGCGACACCGGCGAACACCCCCCGCGCCGCCTCGGCCGCCGCCTGCTGCTCCTCGGTGAAGGTGAAGTCCACGGCCTGTCCCTCCGACGGTGCGGTCGTCAACTGACGGGCCGTCAAGATAGAACAGGTTCTAGGAGAAGGGAACCTCGGCGGCCCCCTCCGTGGAGCGCTCCGTGGAGTTTCCTCAGCGGTCGAAGTCCAGCTCCACCTGTTCGGTCAGCGGATGGGACTGGCAGGCCAGTACGTACCCGGCGTCCGTCTCCTCCTCTTCCAGTGCGAAATTGTGGTCCATGCGGACCTCGCCGGAGACCAGGAAGGCCCGGCAGGTGCCGCACACCCCACCCTTGCAGGCGTAGGGCGCGTCGGGGCGGTTGCGCAGCACGGTCTCCAGCAGGGACTCGCCCTCCTGCACCGGCCAGGTGCCGCCGCGGCCGTCGAGCCGGGCGGTGACCGTGCTGTGCGCGGCGCCCGGCATGGTGCCCGCCGCGGTCGGACCCGAGTCCACATGGAAGATCTCCTGGTGGATCCGGGCGCGGTCCACGCCCAGCTCGCGCAGCGCTCCCTCGGCGCCCTGCACCAGCCCGTAGGGCCCGCACAAGAACCATCCCGCCACTCGCTCGGTCGGCAGCAGCGCGGGCAGCAGTTCGGTGAGCCGCCCCTGGTCGAGCCGGCCGGACGGCAGACCCGCCTGCTGCTCCTCCCGGGAGAGCACGGTCACCAGCTGAAGCCGCTCGGGGTAGCGGTCCTTCAGGTCGGCGACCTCCTCCAGGAACATCGTGGAAGCGGCCGTACGGTCGCCTCGTATCAGGCAGAACCGGGCCTCCGGCTCCCGCGCCAGCAGGGTGGAGACGATGGACAGCACCGGGGTGATGCCGCTGCCGCCGACGATCGCCGCGTACAGCCCCGGTGCCGGTTCCAGGGTGAAGCGGCCGGCCGGGGTCATGACCTCCAGCTCGTCCCCGATGTTGATCTCTTTCAGCGCGTAGGTGGAGAAGGCGCCGCCCTCCACCAGCCGCACTCCTACGCGCAGGCTGCCGGGGCCCTCGCCGTCCGGGGTGGGTGCGGGGGAGCAGATCGAGTAGGTCCGCCGCACCTCCGTGCCGTCCACCCGGCGGCGCAGCGCGAGGTGCTGGCCGGGCGCGTGCCGGTACTCCGCGCGCAGCTCGGCCGGGACGGTGAGGGTCAGGGCGACGGAGTCGTCGGTGAGCCGGTCGACCGCGGCCACCTGGAGCGGGTGGAAGCGCGCCATCACAACTCCTTGAAATGGTCGAACGGTTCGCGGCAGGACAGACAGCGGCGCAGCGCCTTGCACGCGGTGGAGGAGAACCTGCTGAGCAGTTCGGTGTCGGCCGAGCCGCAGTGCGGGCAGTGCACCGGCTCCGCCTCGACGGTGCCGACGGCCCCGGTGGCACCGGTGCGGGTCGGGCCGAGGGTCAGCGGTATCGGACCGGAGGCCTCGCGCGTCCTCGGGGGAGCTATGCCGAACTCCCGCAGTTTGCGGCGGCCTTCGGGGGTGATGTCGTCGGTCGACCAGGCGGGCGTGAGCACCGTGCGCACCGAGACCTCGCGCAGGCCGTGCTCCCGCAGGACCCGTTCGATGTCGAGGGACATCGCCTCGATGGCCGGGCAGCCGGTGTACGTGGGGGTCAGATCGACCTCGGCGGCATCGCTGCCGTGCAGGCGCAGCGCGCGCACCACGCCCAGCTCATGGAGCGTGAGCACCGGGAGCTCGGGGTCGGGGACCGAACCGGCCAGCTCCAGCAGCTCCGCCTCCAGGGCGGTGGCGGTCACCATGACGCACCCGGATGACTGCGGTGCAGATGCTGCATCTCGGCGAGCATCCGGCCGAAGGACTCGGTGTGGACGCCCTGGCGGCCGGCGCCCGCCGACCAGGCCCCGGTGCGGGGCCCCTCCGGTACGGTCAGGGTGGCCCGGTCGAGCACCCGCGTGACCGACTCCAGCCAACGGGACTCCAGGTTCGCCCAGTCGACGTCCAGTCCCTCCACGGGCTGGAACATCTCCCCGGTGAACCGCCACAGCGCGTCACAGGCACGCCGCATCCGCTCATGGCTGGTCTCGGTGCCGTCGCCGAGCCGCAGGGTCCACTGCTCGGCGTGGTCGCGATGGTAGGCGACCTCCTTGACGGCCTTCCCGGCCAGCGGGGCGAACGGGCCGTCACCGGCCGCGAGTTCGGCGTGCAGCAGGTGTTGGTAGGTGGAGAAGTACAGCTGGCGGGCGATGGTGTGGGCGAAGTCGCCGTTCGGCTGCTCGACCAGCTGGAGGTTGCGGAAGGACCGCTCCTCGCGCAGGAAGGCCAGTTCGTCCTCGTCGCCCGCCAGGGACAGCAGCACCCGGGCCTGGCCGAGCAGGTCGAGGGCGATGTTGGCGAGGGCGACCTCCTCCTCCAGGGCGGGGGCGTGCCCGGCCCACTCCCCCAGACGGTGGGAGAGCACCAGGGCGTCGTCGCCGAGCGCGAGCGCGGCGGTCACCGGGACGGTGGCGGGGCCGGTGGCGGTCACAGGTGCTTCACCCCTTCCGGGATCTCGTAGAAGGTCGGGTGCCGGTACGGCTTGTCGGCGGCCGGCTCGAAGAAGGGGTCCTTCTCGTCCGGCGAGGAGGCGGTGATCGAGGCGGCCGGGACGACCCAGATGGAGACGCCCTCGCCGCGGCGGGTGTACAGATCGCGGGCATTGCGCAGCGCCAGCTCGGCGTCGGGCGCGTGCAGGCTGCCGGCGTGGGTGTGGGACAGCCCGCGGCGCGAGCGCACGAAGACCTCCCACAGGGGCCAGTCGGTGGTGCTCATGCTCGCTCCGCTCCCGTCGTCCGGTGTCCGGCGGCCTCGGTGCCGCCGCTGTGCCTGGCCGCGTGGGCGGCGGCCGCTTCCCGTACCCACGCGCCCTCGTCATGGGCGCGTTTGCGCTGGGTCAGGCGTTGTTCGTTGCACGGCCCGTTGCCCTTGAGGACCTCCCAGAACTCCGTCCAGTCGATGGTGCCGAAGTCGTACTTCCCCCGCTCCTCGTTCCACTTGAGGTCCGGGTCGGGGAGGGTGAGGCCCAGGGACTCGGCCTGGGGGACGCAGATGTCGACGAAGCGCTGGCGCAGCTCGTCGTTCGAATGGCGCTTGATCTTCCAGGCCATCGACTGGGCGGAGTGCTGGGACTCGTCGTCGGGCGGGCCGAACATCATCAGCGAGGGCCACCACCAGCGGTCCACCGCGTCCTGCGCCATCGCGTGCTGCTCCGGGGTGCCCCGGCTCAGGGCCAGCAGCAGCTCGTAGCCCTGGCGCTGGTGGAAGGACTCCTCCTTGCAGACCCGCACCATGGCGCGCGCGTACGGGCCGTAGGAGCAGCGGCACAGCGGTACCTGGTTGGTGATCGCGGCGCCGTCCACCAGCCAGCCGATCGCGCCGACGTCGGCCCAGGTCAGCGTGGGGTAGTTGAAGATCGAGGAGTACTTCTGGCGGCCGCTGTGCAGCTTGTCGAGCAGTTCGTCCCGGCTGGTGCCGAGGGTTTCCGCCGCGCTGTACAGATACAGGCCGTGCCCCGCCTCGTCCTGGACCTTGGCCATCAGGATCGCCTTGCGGCGCAGGGAGGGCGCGCGGGTGATCCAGTTGGCCTCCGGCTGCATTCCGATGATCTCGGAGTGCGCGTGCTGGGCGATCTGGCGGACCAGCGTCGCGCGGTAGGCGTCGGGCATCCAGTCGCGCGGTTCGATGCGCTCGTCGGCGGCCACCGCCGCGTCGAAGACGTGCTGGTACGCCTCGTCCCCGGTGGTGTTCCGGGCGCCGTCCGCCTCCGGGCGGGCCGTGCCCTGCGCGGCTGCTGTGGCCATGCGATCCCCCTGACCTCGGGCTCTGCGGTGGGATTCTCCCGACCGATCGTTCGGTCCGTGCGCATCAATGGTGTGCCGGGCCGCAGGACAGTGTCAACCGCTGTGGAAAACTCCGCGCGGAACCTGTGGACGAGCGGAATCCGCGGACGTGGGATCCGGGCGGGCGGTGTCTGTGGACGAAGCGTGCGGGGACGGCGGGGTCCGGCCCCCGGGGCTGCGCTCGGTGGCCGGGGCTGAGTACCGTTCCGTGCAGGTGCCGCGATGGGGCGCTCGCGCATCGCGCGGCGTCCGGGCCGGGCGGCCGTATCGAAGGGGTCGGCTCTTGGGGCCGGTCCGGTGGGCCGATCCACGACTGAGCCGGAATTGGGGAACGGGGCGAAATGGACGCGTACGACGAGGACCCGAGGGCCGCGCGCGGCCCGGCCGGGCCGGCCGGGGCGCGTCCCCCGGAGAAACCAGGAGCCCCGGAAGACCGGGGCGGCCCTGAGAACTCCGGGACACCCGAGATCTCGGGGGCACCTGGGGTCTCGGGGACACCTGAGGTCTCGCGGACACCTGAGAGTTCGGGCACTCCGGAGAGTTCGGAGGTCCCCGAGAGTTCGGAGGCCCCCGGGAATTCGGAGATCCCCGAGAATTCGGCGCGTCCCGAGACCCCGAGGAACCTCGAAGACGTTCCGGGACGCCTTCCGGAGGGCGAGCGCGCCGACGGATCTGCCGAGCGGGAGCCGGACCGAACGCTGCCCGACCGAACGCCGCCCGACCGGACGGCGCCGGGCCTGGCGCCGCTGGACGAGGAGCCGGACCAAGGGATGACGGACCACGAGCCGACCGGCCACGAGCCGACCGGCCACGAGCCGACCGGCCACGAGCCGACCGGCCACGAGCCGACCGGCCACGAGCCGACTGGCCACGAGCCGACCGGCCAGGAGCTGGCGGCCCAGGAGCCGGCGGGCCATGAGCCCCCGACCCACCAGCTCCCGGCGCCGGCCCCCGAGCCCGCCCGCCGCGGTCTCGCCGCGCTCTCCCCCCGCTACCAGGCCGTCGCCGCGCTGGCGGTCGCCGTCATCGGCGTCGGCGTCGGCGTGCACCTGCTGATGGTGTTCCTCAGCATCGCGCCGCAGAACACGGTGTCGAAGCAGCACGGCAAGGCCGTCGAGGCATGGGTCTACCCGGAGTTCGAACAGAACTGGAAGCTGTTCGCCCCCAATCCGCTCCAGCAGAACATCGCCGTGCAGGTACGTGCCGACGTGCGAATGAAGGACGGCAGCGTGCGCACCACCGGCTGGACAGACCTCTCCGCCCAGGACGGCGCCGCCATCAAGGGCAACCCGGCGCCTAGCCACACCCAGCAGAACGAGCTGCGCCGCGCCTGGGACTTCGTCACCGCGACACACACCGCGGACAACCGACCCGTCGGCATGCGCGGCGCGCTGTCCGAGGAGTACCTGCGCCGGATCGCGGTGATGCGCCTGTACCGCACCGACCCGACCAGCCGGAGCGGCGTCATCCAGCGGCTGCAGGTCCGCTCCTGCACCATCAATGTGCAGCCCCCCTCCTGGAGCGGTGAACAGGTGCCCGACAAGCCCGTCTACCGGATGCTGCCCTGGTGGACGGTGAGCGCCGTCGAGGCCGCCGGAGGCGTGCGGTGAACCAGCCTTCTCAGGTCCCCTCGCGCGGGCCCTCCCAGGTCCTCTCGCGCGGGCTCGCCCGTGTCACCGAGGCGGCGCTCGGGCCGTACCAGAGCGCCGTGATCCGGATCGGCTTCGCCGGTACCTGGCTGTTCTTCCTGCTGCGCGAGTTCTCCCACCGCCAGGAGCTGTACGGCCCCGACGGTCCCTGGGACTGGAACATGGGCCGGCGGCTGACCCTGGACAACCACGCCTTCACGGCCCTCATGTGGTCGAGCGGGCAGCTGTGGTTCGAGTGCTTCTACGTGCTCGCGATCTTCGCCAGTGCCGCGCTGCTGCTCGGCTGGCACACCCGTACGGCGTCCGTGCTGTTCATGGTGGGCGTCCTGTCGCTCCAGAACCGCAGCGTCTTCGTCGGCGACGGCGGCGACAACGTGCTGCATCTGATGGCCATCTACCTCGTGTTCACGCGCTGCGGGCAGGTGTGGTCCCTCGACGCGCGGCGCAGGGCGCGCGAACAGCGGCTCCCCACCGACTGGACCGGCCTCGCCCTGTGGACGGTTTTCGGGCTCGTCCTGGTCACGGTGACCGCGTCGGGCTGGCTCTTCGGCAGCGCCTGGCTGATCCCCGTCCTGCTGTGGACGGTGTGGGTGGGTCTCGCCCTGTGGTGGCTGGTCCAGCGGTTCGCGCGCTCCGCCGAGCCGCGGATCCTGCTGGACGTGATCGCCAACGTCCTGCACAACGGGGCACTGGTGGTGATCATGGCCGAGGCGTGCCTGATCTACGCCACGGCCGGCTGGTACAAGATCCAGGGCTCGCGCTGGCAGGACGGCACCGCCGTCTACTACCCGCTGCACCTGGACTACTTCTCGCCCTGGCCCGGTCTCGCCGATCTGATGTCCACCAGCGGCACCATCCTGATGGTCGTGGCGTACGGCACCGTCATCGTGCAGGTCGCCTTTCCGTTCACCCTGCTCAACCGGCGGGTGAAGAACGTGCTGCTGGGGCTGCTGATGCTGGAGCACTTCGTGATCGCGATCGTGCTCGGCCTGCCGTTCTTCTCGCTGGCGATGATCACCGCGGACGCGGTCTTCCTGCCGACGTCCTTCCTGCGCCGGGTCGGCGCCTTCGCCGCCCGCGCCCGGGGACGGTCCGTCAAGGAGGGCGACGAGGACGGTACGGTGCCCGCGCCCCGCACCCCGGAGGACAGCACCCCCGGCCGCGTAGGGTTCACGGCATGACCGACCCGTTGATCCGCTGGCGCGAGCACGCCGCCGGTGCCGTGCTGCTCGACGGCTTCCACGCCCTCAAGCACGCGCTGCGTTTCGGGGCCGAGGTGCCGGTGGCGGTCACCACCGACCGGCGGGCCGCGCTCGCCCTGGCCGAGGAACTCGCCGGGGACGTACGGGGGGCCCTGGACGGCCTGCTCATCGAGGTGCCCGAGCAGACGTACGCCGCGCTCGTGGCCCGCCCGCATCCGACGGGGGTCGCCGCGCTCGCCGTACGACCCGCGCGGGCGGCCCATCTGGAGGCGCTCGCCCGGATGCCGCGCGCCGCACCCGTGGTGGTCCTCGACAACCCCCGCAACCTCGGCAACGCGGGCGCCGTGATCCGGCTGGCCGCCGGTTTCGGGGCGACCGGCGTGGTCACCACCGGCACGCTCGACCCCTGGCACCCCACGGTGGTACGGGGCGGCGCGGGCCTGCACTTCGCGACCGCCGTGGAGCGCCTCGGCGTCGACGAGCTGCCGCCCGGTCCGCTGTTCGCCCTCGATCCCGAGGGCGAGGACATCCGGGGCACCGAGCTGCCCGACGACGCCGTCCTCGCGTTCGGTTCGGAGCGCACCGGTCTGTCGGCGGAGGTACGCGCGCGTGCCGACCATCTGCTGCGGCTGCCGATGCGCCCCCAGGTCTCCAGCTACAACCTCGCCACCAGCGTGGCGATGACGCTGTACCACTGGAGCGCCACCGCGGGCGCACCCGCCGCATAGCCTTCGCGGCCGTCGGAAGAAGAAACCCGAAGAAACCCGCTTCTCACCCGCTTCTCCCGACGGCCCTTTCCGCTCCGCTAGCCCTGGTGGCGCACCTCGACCACCCGGAAGCGGTTCGCCACGAAGGCGCCGTCGCACAGGGCCGCGTTCGCCGCCGGGTTGCCGCCCGAGCCGTGGAAGTCGGAGAAGGCGGCCGTCTGGTTCACGAACACCCCGCCCGTGAGGTTGAAGGACAGCTGGGCGGCCTCCTCCAGGCACACCTCCTCGATGGCCCGCTCCACCTCGCTGTCCGTGGTGTACGCGCCGACCGTCATCGCGCCCTTCTCACGGACCGTGCGCCGCAGCAGCTCCACGGCGTCGGTCACCGAGTCGAGGGCGACGGCGAAGGAGACCGGGCCGAAGCACTCGCTCATGTAGGCGGCCTCTGCGTCCGGCTTGGCGCCGTCCAGCTTGACGATCACCGGGGTGCGCACCACCGCGCCCGGGAACTCCGGGTTGCTGATCTCCCGCGAGGCGAGGGCGACCTCGCCGAGGCCGGCCGCGGCCTCCAGCCGGGCCTTGACGTCGGGGTTGACGATCGCGCCCAGCAGCGCGTTGGCCCGCGCGTCGTCGCCGAGCAGGCCGTCGACCGCGCGGGCGAGGTCGGCGGTGACCTCGTCGAAGGTCTTCGGGCCCTGGTCGGTGAGGATGCCCTCGCGCGGGATCAGCAGGTTCTGCGGGGTGGTGCACATCTGGCCGCTGTACAGGGACAGCGAGAACGCCAGGTTGGACAGCATCCCCTTGTAGTCGTCCGTGGAGTGCACGATCACCGTGTTGACGCCGGCCTTCTCCGTGTAGACCTGCGCCTGGCGGGCGTTGGCCTCCAGCCAGTCGCCGAAGGACGTCGAACCGGTGTAGTCGATGATCCGGATCTCCGGGCGGGTGGCGAGGGCCTTGGCGATGCCCTCGCCGGGACGCTCGGCGGCCAGCGCGACCAGGTCGGCGGCGAAACCGGCCTCGGTGAGCACCTCACGGGCGATCCGCACGGTCAGCGCGAGCGGGAGCACCGCGCGCGGGTGCGGCTTGACCAGGACCGCGTTGCCGGTCGCCAGGGAGGCGAACAGGCCCGGGTAGCCGTTCCACGTCGGGAAGGTGTTGCAGCCGATGACCAGGCCGATGCCGCGCGGCGCCGGCGTGAAGTTCTTGGTGAGCACCAGCGGGTCGCGCTTGCCCTGCGGCTTGGACCACTCGGCGCTCTCGGGGGTGCGGACCTGCTCCGCGTACGCGTACGCCACCGCCTCCAGGCCGCGGTCCTGGGCGTGCGGGCCGCCCGCCTGGAAGGCCATCAGGAAGGCCTGGCCGCTGGTGTGCATGACGGCGTGCGCGAACTCGTGCGTCCGGTCGCTGATGCGCTTGAGGATCTCCAGGCAGACCACGGCGCGCACCTCGGCGCCCGCGTCCCGCCAGGCCGGCTGCCCGGCCTTCATCGCGGGCAGCAGCACATCCAGGTCGGCGTGCGGGTAGCTCACGCCCAGCTCGATGCCGTACGGCGAGATCTCACCGCCCACCCAGTCGTCCGTGCCCGCCTGGCCGAGGTCGAGGCGGGTGCCGAGCAGGGCGTCGAAGGCGGCCTTGCCCGCGGCCGCGTCCAGGCTGCCGTGTTCGCCGTACGCCTTGGGGTGCTCGGGGTGCGGGGACCAGTACGCGCGCGTGCGGATCGCTTCCAGGGCCTGGTCGAGAGTGGGCCGGTGCTTCGCGATCAGCTCGGGGGCGGTCAGTTCGGCGGCCATGCGGGACCAACTCCTCGTCTGGAGAACTCGTCTTCGAGTTCCGGACCTGGCGGAAAGAGCAGCGGGATGGGACGGTCAGGGCTAGAGTAACCGAACGATCGGTCGGTTCAAGGGGGTCCGCCGCATCTGTGGAAAACCCCGTGCGGGAGGATCGCGCACATGACAGCACTCGACCTCAGCAGCCCCGTGGCCGTCGTCGGCACCGGCACCATGGGCCAGGGCATCGCCCAGGTCGCACTGGTCGCCGGCCACCCCGTGCGGCTCTACGACACCGCACCCGGGCGGGCCCGGGACGCGGCCGCGGCGATCGGCGCGCGCCTGGACCGGCTGGTGGAGAAGGGCCGGCTCGACGCCACCGCCCGGGACGCGGCCCGCGCCCGTCTCGAGCCCGCGGAGGCGCTCGCGGAGCTGGCCGACTGCGGCCTCGTCGTGGAGGCCGTGGTGGAGCGGCTGGACGCCAAGCAGCGGCTCTTCGGCGAGCTGGAGGACGTCGTCGGCGAGGACTGCCTGCTCGCCACCAACACCTCCTCGCTGTCGGTGACGGCGATCGGCGGCGCCCTGCGCCGTCCGGGCCGCTTCCTCGGCCTGCACTTCTTCAACCCCGCGCCGCTGCTGCCGCTGGTCGAGGTCGTCTCCGGATTCGCCACCGACGTCACCTCGGCCACCCGCGCGTACGAGACCGCCCGTGCCTGGGGCAAGACCCCGGTGGCCTGCGCGGACACCCCCGGCTTCATCGTGAACCGGATCGCCCGGCCCTTCTACGCCGAGGCGTTCGCCGTCTACGAGGCCCAGGCCGCCGACCCGGCCACCATCGACGCGGTCCTGCGCGAGTCGGGCGGCTTCCGCATGGGCGCGTTCGAACTCACCGACCTGATCGGCCAGGACGTCAACGAGGCGGTGACGCACTCGGTGTGGCGGTCCTTCTTCCAGGACGTGCGGTTCACCCCCTCGCTGGCCCAGCGCCGCCTGGTGGAGTCCGGCCGCCTGGGCCGCAAGGCCGGCCACGGCTGGTTCGACCACGCAGAGGGCGCCGAGAAGCCCGAGCCGCACACCGCCGACAAGGAGCAGCCGCCCGCCTATGTCCTCGCCGAGGGCGATCTCGGGCCCGCCGCCGAACTGCTCGCGCTGATCCGCGAGGCGGGCATCCAGGTCCGCACGGAGGACGGCGACGAGGACGGCCATCTGGAGCTGCCCGGCGGCGGCCAGCTGGTCCTCGCCGACGGCCAGACCTCGGTGGAGTTCCGCGACGTCGTCTACTTCGACCTCGCCCTCGACTACCGCAAGGCCACCCGTATCGCCCTGTCCGCCTCCCAGGACACCTCGCAGACGACCCTCGCCGAGGCCGTCGGCCTGTTCCAGGCGCTCGGCAAGGACGTCAGCGTCATCGGCGACGTCCCCGGCATGATCGTGGCGCGCACGGTGGCCCGGATCATCGACCTCGCCCATGACGCGGTCGCCAAGGGCGTCGCCACCGAGGAGGACGTCGACACCGCGATGCGCCTCGGCGTCAACTACCCGCTCGGCCCCTTCGCATGGGACCGCAGGCTGGGTGACGAGTTCGCCTACGACGTCCTGGACGCGATGCACGAACGCGACCCCTCCGGACGCTACGCGCCCTCCCTCGCGCTCTACCGCCACGCCTACGCCGACGACAAGCGGGAGGGCACCTCATGACCACGCCCCGGCGCGACACCTACACCCCCGAGACGCTGCTCTCCGTCGCCGTCCAGGTCTTCAACCAGCGCGGTTACGACGGCACCTCCATGGAGCACCTGTCCAAGGCGGCCGGCATCTCCAAGTCGTCGATCTACCACCATGTCAGCGGCAAGGAGGAACTGCTGAAGCGGGCCGTCAGCCGCGCCCTGGACGGCCTCTTCGCCATCCTGGAGGAGCCGGCGGCGGGCGAGGGGCGGGCCGTGGAGCGCCTGGAGCACGTCGTGCGGCGCATGGTCGAGGTGCTCATATCCGAGCTGCCGTATGTGACCCTGCTGCTGCGGGTGCGCGGCAACACCGCCACCGAGCGCTGGGCGCTGGAGCGCCGCCGGGACTTCGACCACCGGGTCGCCGAGCTGCTCAAGGCGGCCGCCGCCGACGGGGACGTACGCCCCGACGTGGAGGTGCGGCTGGCCACCCGGCTGGTCTTCGGCATGATCAACTCGATCGTGGAGTGGTACCGGCCGGAGGCCCGCGGCGCCTCGGGCCGCGAGGTGGCCGACGCGGTCGTCCAACTGGTCTTCTCCGGACTGCGCAGGGCTGTCTGACCTTCTGGCGATCTGAGACCCTCTGACGATCCGAGAAAAGCAGCTCACTGATCACAGCTCACTGATCACAGCCTGCTGATCCGGAAAAGGCGGCCTAGGCGTCCGGTTCCAGGTCCTCCTCCTCGAACACCAGCAGCGTGCGGGTGCTCAGCACCTCCGGGATGGCCTGGAGCCGGGTGAGCACCAGCTCGCGCAGTGTCCGGTTGTCGGGTGTGTGCACCAGTAGCAGGACGTCGAAGTCGCCGCCCACCAGCGCGATGTGCGAGGCGCCGGGCAGCTGGCGCAGCTGTTCGCGGACCGTGCGCCAGGTGTTCTGGACGATCTTCAGCGTGATGTACGCCGAGGTGCTGTGCCCGGCCCGCTCATGGTCCACCCGGGCGCCGAAGCCCCGGATCACCCCGTCCTCGACCAGCCGGTTGATACGCGCGTAGGCGTTGGCCCGCGAGACATGGACGCGTTCGGCGACCGACCGTATCGAGGCGCGGCCGTCCGCCTGGAGGATGCGCAGGATGTCCTGATCGATGGCGTCCAGCGGTCGCGCCGGCGGCGGCAGCGCGTCCTGCGCTGTCTCGGCCATTTGTTCAGGTGCCATGTCCCCCCGCTTCATCGCCGTGGACGTCCTGCGTTCATTGCAGGCTGTGGAGAACCGTTTGTCCACAGCCTGGAGGTGCCTGTAGCCAAAATGTGCCGACGACCGAACAATCGGTAGGTGAGACGGGTCACAGCCGACACGTCTCCCGTAGCCGCTCCCACGAGGAGGTGCCGTCATGACGGTTCTGGAGCAGCGGGGCGCGTACCGGCCATCGCCGCCGCCCGCCTGGCAGCCCCGTATGGACCCCGCGCCGCTGCTGCCCGACGCCGAGCCGTATCGCGTCCTCGGCACCGAGGCGGCCGCCAAGTCCGATCCCGATCTGCTCCGCAGGCTGCACGCCCAGCTGGTGCGCGGCCGCCGTTACAACACGCAGGCCACCGCGCTCACCAAGCAGGGCCGCCTCGCCGTCTACCCCTCCAGCACCGGCCAGGAGGCCTGCGAGGTCGCCGCCGCCCTGGCCCTCGAAGAGCGCGACTGGCTCTTCCCCAGCTACCGCGACACCCTGGCCGTCGTCGCCCGCGGGGTGGACCCGGTCGAGGCCCTCACCCTGCTGCGCGGCGACTGGCACACCGGCTACGACCCGTACGCACACCGGGTCGCCCCCCTCTCCACCCCGCTGGCCACCCAGCTGCCGCACGCCGTCGGCCTCGCCCACGCCGCCCGCCTCAAGGGTGACGACGTGGTCGCGCTCGCCATGATCGGCGACGGCGGCACCAGCGAGGGCGACTTCCACGAGGCGCTGAACTTCGCCGCCGTCTGGCAGGCACCCGTCGTCTTCCTGGTGCAGAACAACGGCTTCGCCATCTCCGTCCCGCTCGCCAAGCAGACCGCCGCGCCCTCCCTGGCCCACAAGGCCGTCGGCTACGGCATGCCGGGCCGCCTGGTCGACGGCAATGACGCGGCCGCGGTGCACGAGGTGCTCACCGACGCCGTACGGCACGCCCGCGCGGGCGGCGGACCGACGCTGATCGAGGCGGTCACCTACCGCATCGACGCCCACACCAACGCCGACGACGCCACCCGCTACCGGGGCGACGCCGAGGTCGAGGCCTGGCGCGCGCACGACCCGGTGCGCCTGTTGGAGACGGAGCTGACCGAGCGCGGCCTGATCGACGCGGCCGGCCTGGAGGCCGTACGGGAGGACGCCGAGGCGATGGCCGCCGACCTGCGCGAACGCATGAACCAGGACCCCGAGCTCGACCCGATGGACCTCTTCGACCACGTCTACGCCGAGACCACCGCCCAACTGCGCGAACAGCGGGACCTGTTGCGGGCCGAGCTGGCGGCCGAGCAGGACGGGCCCGACCCGCAGGAAGGCGACCGCCGATGACCACCGTGGCCGTCAAGCCCGCCACCATGGCCCAGGCCCTCACCCGCGCGATGCGCGACGCGATGGCCGCCGACCCCACCGTGCATGTGCTCGGCGAGGACGTCGGCACCCTCGGCGGTGTCTTCCGCGTCACCGACGGACTCGCCAAGGAGTTCGGCGAGGACCGCTGCACCGACACCCCGCTCGCGGAGGCCGGCATCCTCGGCGCCGCCGTCGGCATGGCCATGTACGGCCTGCGCCCGGTGGTGGAGATGCAGTTCGACGCCTTCGCCTACCCGGCGTTCGAGCAACTGGTCAGCCATGTCTCCCGGATGCGCAACCGCACCCGCGGCCGGATGCCCCTGCCGATCACCGTCCGCATCCCCTACGGCGGCGGCATCGGCGGCGTCGAGCACCACAGCGACTCCTCCGAGGCGTACTACATGGCCACCCCCGGCCTGCATGTGGTCACGCCCGCGACCGTCGCCGACGCCTACGGTCTGCTGCGCCAGGCCATCGCCTCCGACGACCCGGTCGTCTTCCTGGAGCCCAAGCGGCTCTACTGGTCCAAGGACACCTGGAACCCCGAGGAGCCGACCGAGGTCGAGCCGATCGGGCGCGCGGTGGTCCGGCGCACCGGCCGCAGCGCCACGCTGATCACCTACGGCCCCTCCGTGCCCGTCTGCCTGGAGGCCGCCGAGGCCGCGCGGGCCGAGGGCTGGGACCTGGAGGTGGTCGATCTGCGCTCCCTGGTGCCGTTCGACGACGAGACGGTCTGCGCCTCCGTGCGGCGCACCGGACGCGCGGTCGTGGTGCACGAGTCCACCGGGTTCGGCGGGCCGGGCGGCGAGATCGCGGCCCGGGTCACCGAGCGCTGCTTCCACCACCTGGAGGCCCCCGTGCTGCGCGTGGCCGGGTTCGACCTCCCCTACCCGCCGCCCATGCTGGAGCGGCACCATCTGCCCGGCGTGGACCGCGTCCTGGACGCCGTGGCCAGGCTCCAGTGGGAGGCCGAGGGCTGATGGCACAGGTGCTGGAGTTCAAGCTGCCCGACCTCGGCGAGGGACTGACCGAGGCGGAGATCGTGCGCTGGCTGGTCCAGGTCGGTGACGTGGTCGCCGTCGACCAGCCGGTGGTCGAGGTCGAGACGGCCAAGGCCTCGGTCGAGGTCCCCTGCCCCTACGGCGGCGTGGTCACCGCCCGCTATGGCGAGGAGGGCGCCGAACTCCCGGTCGGCGCCCCGCTCCTGACGGTCGCGGTCGGCGAA
Organism: Streptomyces sp. NPDC093018; assembly: GCF_040684035.1. Classification (NCBI taxonomy): domain Bacteria; kingdom Bacillati; phylum Actinomycetota; class Actinomycetes; order Kitasatosporales; family Streptomycetaceae; genus Streptomyces; species Streptomyces sp. NPDC093018. The sequence continues at coordinate 285,225 of NZ_JBFBFF010000005.1, read as the reverse complement.
CCGGACGGGAAGTCCGCGGCCGGCTCGGGCAATGTCCTGGTCGGATACGGCACGTCCGAGGCGCCGGGCCGGCGCCGCAGGGTGCGCCCGGTGGCCCTGACCGGTGGCGGCGCGAGCGGAAACGGTGCCGCGGGCGCGCATGCCGCGGTGAACGGCACCAAGGCGGCGAGTCCCGGTGTGAACGGCACTGCCGCCGCGCCGGTTTCGAGCCTGCCCGCCACCGCCCTGCCGTCCGACGGCCCGGTGCCCGTGATCTCCCCGCTGGTCCGCAGGCTCGCCCGCGAGGGCGGACTGGATCTGCGGCGACTGGCGGGCTCCGGCCCGGACGGGCTGATCCTGCGCGCCGACGTGGAGCGCGCCCTGCGGGCCGGAGCGGGTCAGGGCGGCGGTCGTACGGCCGAGGCCCCCGTCGCGGCCGTGTCCGTCGCGGCCATGCCCGTCCAAGCCGTGGCGTCGGCCTCGACGCCCGCCTCGGTCCCCGGCGAGGTGCGTGTTCCGCTCAAGGGCATCCGCGGTGCCGTCGCCGACAAGCTGTCCCGCAGCCGCCGGGAGATCCCGGACGCCACCTGCTGGGTGGACGCCGACGCGACGGAACTGATGCGCGCCCGCGCCGCGATGAACGCGGCGGGAGGCACGAAGATCTCCCTCGTCGCGCTGCTCGCCCGTATCTGCGCCGCGGCCCTCGCGCGGTTCCCGGAGCTGAACTCCTCGGTCGACACCGAGGCCCGCGAGATCGTCCAGCACCCGTATGTGCACCTCGGGTTCGCGGCGCAGACCGAGCGCGGACTGGTCGTGCCGGTCGTCCGGGACGCCCACACCCGCGACGCGGAGTCGCTGACCGGCGAGTTCGCCCGGCTCACCGAGGCGGCCCGCGCCGGGACGCTGACCCCGGGCGAACTGACCGGCGGCACCTTCACGTTGAACAACTACGGGGTCTTCGGCGTGGACGGCTCCACACCGATCGTCAACCACCCCGAGGCCGCCATGCTGGGTGTCGGCCGGATCGTCCCCAAGCCGTGGGTGCACGAGGGCGAACTGGCCGTGCGCCAGGTCGTCCAGCTCTCGCTCACCTTCGACCACCGGGTCTGCGACGGCGGCACGGCGGGCGGCTTCCTGCGGTACGTGGCGGACTGCGTGGAGCAGCCGGCGGTGCTGCTGCGCACCCTGTGACCCGCCGGGTCTCGGTCATCCCTCGGTTCCCTGTGATCGGCCCGGCCCGCATACTCGGGGAGTGACCGACAACGCCACCGCCGGGCCGGCGGCCACCGCGGCCGCCCTCGGAGCCGCCGCGGCACCCCTGCCGTACGACGCCGTCGTGCTCGCCGGAGGCGCCGCGCGGCGGCTCGGCGGGGCCGACAAACCCGGCGTCCGGGTCGGCGGCCGGGCGCTGCTGGACCGGGTGCTCACGGCCTGCGCGGACGCTCGTACGACCGTCGTCGTGGCCGCGCCCCGGAGCACCGCCCGCCCGGTGCGCTGGGCCCGCGAGGAGCCGCCCGGCGCGGGACCGGTCGCCGCGCTGGCGGCCGGGCTGCGGCACATCACGGCCGAACACGCCGTCGTCCTCTCCGCCGACCTGCCCTTCCTCCGAGCGGACACGCTGCGGCGGCTGCTGACCGCCCTCGGCGAGAGCGGCGCCGACGGCGCGCTGCTCACCGACGCCGACGGCCGCGACCAGCCCCTGGTCGCCGCGTACCGCACCGCCGCGCTGCGCCGTGAACTGGACGCCCTCGCCGCCGCGCACGACGGCCTCACCGGGCTGCCGCTGCGCCGGCTCACCGGCGCCCTCCGCCTCACCCGTGTCCCGGACCCGCACGCGTCCTTCGACTGCGACACCTGGGACGACATCGTCAACGCCAGGGCACGCATCAGGGAGCATGGGCACGTGTTGGATGAATGGATCTCCGCAGTCAAGGACGAGCTGGGCATCGACCTGGACGTCGACACGAACGTCCTGCTCGACCTGGCCCGGGACGCCGCGCACGGGGTCGCCCGGCCCGCCGCCCCGCTGACCACCTTCCTCGTCGGCTACGCCGCGGCCCGGGGCGAGGGCGGTCCCGAGGCCGTCGCCGAGGCCGCCCGCAAGGCCGCCGCGCTGGCCCTGCGCTGGGAGGAAGAGGCGGCGGGGGCCGGCGAGAGCGGGGGCCCGAGCGCCCCGGACGCCGGATGACCGCGCCCGGCCTCCGCGACGGGGCACCCGTGGAGGACAGCGACGACCTCGATGTCGAGGAGGCCCTGGCCCTCGTGAGGGAAGCCAAGGACGACGGCACCGGCCCGGCCCGGGACCCGCGGTCCGCCGAGCCGCACCGCCATGCCCCGGCCGAACGGCACCGCGCCACCCCCTGGCCCCAGGCCCGCGAGATCGCCGCCCGCGCCGCCCGGGCCACCCGCGCGCCCCGGCCCGCCACCCCGTCATCTTCATCGGCCCCCCGCCGCACCCCCCTCTCCGTCCCCCTCGGCGACGCCCTCGGCCTCGTCCTGGCCGCGCCCCTCGACGCGCTCAGCGACCTGCCCTCCTTCGACACCTCCGCGATGGACGGCTTCGCGGTCGCCGGACCCGGGCCCTGGACGGTGCGCGAGGAGGGCGTGCTCGCCGGGCACGCCCAGCCCGCGCCGCTCACCGACGGCGAGGCGGTCCGCATCGCGACCGGTGCCCGGATCCCCGCCGACACCACCGCCGTCCTGCGCACCGAGCACGGCCGCACCGATGCCCAGGGCCGGCTGCACGCCGCCCGGGACATGGTCCACGGCCAGGACATCCGCCCGCGCGGCCAGGAGTGCCGCAACGGCGACCAGTTGCTGCCCGTCGGCACCCAGATCACCCCGGCCGTCCTCGGCCTGGCCGCGGCCGCGGGATACGACACCGTCACCGTCGTCCCCCGGCCCCGGGCCGAAGTCCTCGTCCTCGGAGACGAGTTGCTGGCCGAGGGGCTGCCGCGCGAGGGACTGATCCGGGACGCGCTCGGCCCCATGCTGCCGCCCTGGCTGCGGGCGCTCGGCGCCGAGGTCGTCGCGGTGCGCCGGATCCGCGACGACGCCAAGGCCCTGCACAAGGCGATCACCGCCTCGACGGCCGACCTGGTCGTCACCACCGGGGGCACCGCCGCCGGACCCCACGACCACGTCCACCCCACCCTGGAACGCCTCGGCGCCGAACTCCTCGTCGACGGCGTGAAGGTGCGCCCCGGCCATCCCATGCTGCTGGCCCGTACCAAGGACGACCAGCACCTCGTCGGCCTGCCCGGCAATCCCCTCGCGGCCGTCTCCGGCCTCGTCACGCTCGCCGAGCCGCTGCTGCGCACCCTCGCCGCCCGCCCCGCCCCCGAGCCGTACACACTGCCGCTGACGGAGCCGGTGCACGGGCACCCGTACGACACCCGGCTCGTCCCCGTGGTGCTGCGCGGCGACCGCGCCGTACCGCTGCACTACAACGGCCCGGCCATGCTGCGCGGCATCGCCGCCGCCGACGCGCTGGCCGTCGTACCCCCGGGCGGGACCCGGCAGGGTGCGGAGACGGAGCTGCTGGACCTGCCCTGGACGACCGCGGGGATCGGGGTATGTTTCACGTGAAACGTGCGGACAGCGACACACCCGGCACCCTCGACGGCACCCCCGACGCCACCGGGATTCCGCAGGACGACACCCTCACGGCGGACGAACGCCCGGTCGACAACCGGGTGAAGCTGCCGATGAAGGTGGTGGAACGGCCGCTCCGTCAGGTCGCCAAACGGCTGCTCATGGCACTGCTGGTGCTGGTCCTCACCGCGCTGGTCGTCTACGCCGACCGCGCGGGCTACCGCGACAGCGCCGACAGCTCCGTGGACCTGCTCGACTCGTTCTACTACGCCACCGTCACCCTCTCCACCACGGGATACGGCGACATCACCCCGGTCAGCGACAGCGCCCGGCTGACCAACATCTTCGTCATCACGCCCCTGCGTGTGCTGTTCCTGATCATCCTGGTCGGCACCACGCTGGAGGTCCTCACCGAGCGCACCCGGGAGGAATGGCGCCTGAAACGCTGGAGGTCCGCCTTGCGCGAGCACACCGTCGTCGTCGGCTTCGGCACGAAGGGGCGCTCGGCCGTGCAGACCGTCTGCGCGACCGGGCTGAAGAAGGAGCAGGTGGTCGTGGTCGACCCCAGCGCCAAGGTGATCGACGCGGCGACCGCCGACGGCTACGCGGGGGTCATGGGTGACGCCACCCGCAGCGATGTGCTCAGGCGGGCCGAGGTGCACAAGGCCCGGCAGATCATCGTGGCCCCGCAGCGCGACGACACCGCCGTACTGGTCACCTTGACCGCCCGTCAGCTCAACCGCAGCGCGAAGATCGTGGCCGCGGTGCGCGAGGAGGAGAACGCCCCGCTGCTGCGGCAGTCCGGCGCCGACGCGGTCATCACCAGCGCCAGCGCGGCCGGCCGGCTGCTCGGCCTGTCCGTCCTCAGCCCCGCAGCCGGCATGGTCATAGAGGACCTCATCCAGCAGGGCAGCGGCCTGGACCTCGTGGAGCGGCCGGTGGTGCGCGCCGAGGCGGGCAAGGGGCCGCGCGAGATCGACGACCTGGTGGTGAGCGTCGTACGCGGGCATCGGGTGCTCGGTTACGACGACCGGTCCATCGGTACCCTCCAGCTGACCGACCGGCTCATCACCATCGTGCGCGCCAGCCCCGGCACCCAGATCACCCCGCACCCGCGCCCCCTGCCCAGGGACTGAGGCGAGGCGTCGAGCGCCGCGGCCGCCCGGCACATCGAGGGGAGTAGCGTCGCGGACATGCATGCGATCACGATTCCCGAACCTGGTGGTCCCGAGGCGCTGGTGTGGGACGAGGTCCCCGATCCGGTGGCCGGCGAGGGCGAGGTGCTGGTCGAGGTGGTGGCCAGCGCCGTCAACCGCGCCGATGTCCTGCAACGGCAGGGTTTCTACAACCCGCCGCCCGGCGCGTCCCCCTACCCCGGCCTGGAGTGCTCCGGCCGGATCGCCGCGATCGGACCCGGGGTGTCCGGCTGGACCGTCGGCGACGAGGTGTGCGCGCTGCTCGCGGGCGGCGGCTACGCCCAGAAGGTCGTCGTACCGGCCGGGCAGCTGCTGCCGGTGCCGGAGGGCGTCGACCTGGTGCAGGCCGCCGCGCTGCCCGAGGTGGCCTGCACGGTCTGGTCCAACGTGTTCATGATCTCCCATCTGCGGCCGGGCGAGACCCTGCTGGTGCACGGCGGCTCCAGCGGCATCGGCACCATGGCGATCCAGCTGGCCAAGGCGGTCGGCGCCAAGGTCGCGGTGACCGCCGGGACCAAGGAGAAGCTGGAGCGCTGCGCCGAGCTGGGCGCGGACATCCTGATCAACTACCGGGAGCAGGACTTCGTCGCCGAGGTCGAGGAGGCCACCGGCGGCGCGGGTGCCGACGTCATCCTCGACAACATGGGCGCCAAGTACCTCGACCGCAATGTGCGGACCCTGGCGGTCAACGGGCGCCTGGCGATCATCGGGCTCCAGGGCGGCGCCAAGGGCGAGCTGAACATCGGCGCGCTGCTGCACAAGCGGGCCGCCGTCACCGCCACCTCGCTGCGGGCGCGGCCGGTGGAGGAGAAGACGGCCATCGTCGCCGCGGTGCGCGAACACGTCTGGCCGCTGCTCGCCGGAGGGCGGGTACGTCCGGTGGTGGACCGTGAGCTGCCGATGGCGCAGGCCGCCGAGGCGCACCGGGTGGTGGAGGAGAGCGGCCACATCGGCAAGGTGCTGCTCGTGGCGCCGTAGCGCGCCGTCCGGGCCCGGGGCTCGGGTTCCGTAGCGCGCCGTCCGGGCCCAAGGCTCAGGTTCTGTAGCGCGCCGTCCAGATCCGGGGCTCAGGTCCGGCGCAGTCTCAGTCCCAGGAAGGCCAGGCCGAGGCCCAGTCCGATGAGGACGAGTCCGCTGCCGAGCGGCAGGATCCGCAGGGTCGGCTCGCTCGCGTTCTCGCTCTGCCGGGCCGCGTTCTGATCGGCCGGCTGCCCCAGTGTGGGATCGAGGCCCGCCTCCTCGGTGGGCCGGGAGGCCGTCGGGGTCTCCGCGGTCTCCGGCTCCGCCGGCTGTGCGGCGGCGGAGCCGGGGACGGCGTCGTCGTCGCCCTCCACCTGGGCCCAGGGCCCGTCCTGCCGCCCCGGGTGCAGCTTCCCCTCGCCGGCCCCGCTCCCCGCCCGGGACGGCTCGCCGGACGGCGCGTTGTCCGAGGCGGAGGCCGAGCCGGACGGCAGGGCCGGGTGCTGGGGGCCGGCTCCGTCGGGGCCCGGACGGTCCTGGTGGTCGTGCTCGGGGTGCCCGGAGTGACCGGAACCGGCGGTGCTCCCGGCCGCCGAGGGCCCCCCGGCACCGCCCGAGCCGCCCGCGTGACCGGAGGGCGAGGACGAGGCCGAGGGCGTACCGGCGGGGTGGCGCGCGGTGGGGGAGTGCGGCGGGCCGGCCTCGGCGGCGTACGCGGCGGCGGTGCCGTAGGCGGGCAGGGCCGCCGTGAGGACGAGCAGCAGCCGCAGACAGGGGTGGGTGAGTCGCAGCCATGGAGTCACGTCGGTGACCTCCCGGAGCCCAGCTGGCGTGAGCGCGTGATCGATGATGAACCGACGGGAACAGCCTCACATCGCCGGACTCTCCGGGCATTCCGGATTGGGCCGACGGGTCTAAACGGCGGATTCGCCGTACCGGGGGGCGCCACGGTGGTGAGGTGGGCGGGTGCGAGAGAATGACGGCATGGAGATGCCGAGGAACGAACGGTCGCCGGAGAACCCCCAGATCCTCGTCGTGGGCCAGGACGGGATGGCGCTCGGCGGAGGCGGCGGGGACGACGATTCCCGCGAGATTCCGGTCACCGAGCAGGTCGAGCAGCCCGCCAAGGTCATGCGGATCGGCAGCATGATCAAGCAGCTCCTGGAGGAGGTGCGTGCCGCTCCCCTCGACGAGGCCAGCCGGGTGCGGCTGCGGGAGATCCACGCCAGCTCGGTGAAGGAGCTGGAGGACGGCCTGGCGCCGGAGCTGGTCGAGGAACTGGAGCGCCTGTCGCTGCCGTTCACCGACGACGTCACCCCGAGCGATGCCGAGCTGCGCATCGCGCAGGCCCAGCTGGTGGGCTGGCTGGAGGGCCTCTTCCACGGGATCCAGACCACGCTGTTCGCCCAGCAGATGGCCGCGCGGGCCCAGCTGGAGCAGATGCGCCGGGCGCTCCCGCCGGGTGTGTCGGGTCCCGAGGGCGACGACCAGCACACGGGCGGGCACTCGGGCGGCCCGTACCTGTAGGTCCCACGAGTCCCAGCGAGTCCCACGAGGGTTCCCGTCCCGCATACGAGGTTTCGCGCGCCGAACACGCGAAAGGGGCCCGGCGCACGAGCGCCGGGCCCCTCCTCGTACATGCGTCCCTACTGCGGCGGATTCCCCGTCGACACGCTCAGCTCGATGGTGCCCGGGTCCTTGGCGTTCACGTCCGTGCCCTCGGACGGGAACTGGTCCATGACGGTGCCGTCGCCCCAGGTGTTGTCGTCCACCTTCTTGACGTGCAGCGTCCAGCCCGCGGCCTGGAAGCAGGCCTTCACCGAGTTGATGTCCTTGTAGCGGAAGTCGGGCAGCTGGATCTTGTTGGGGTCGTCGTAGGACTCGTCCGGCTCCGTGCACTTGGTCTTGTCGATCACCCGGGTGGTGTCCGGGCCCCGGTAGCCCGCCTGGTGGGTGGGGGACGCGGAGGTGCTGGAGCCGCCACGGCCGCCCGTGTCGTCACCGCCGCCGCCACCGCTGTTCATGGTCAGCGCGACGACCAGGCCGACGACCGCGACGAGCGACACCCCGACCGCGCCGATGATCACGGCCTTGCCGCTCTTGCCGCCGCCCGAGCCGGACCCCTGCGTGGTCGTCTGCGGAGTCCCCGCGTACGGCGGCGGGGTGCCGGGCCCGTACCCCACCGGAGGCGTCTGGTAGCCCGCCTGCTGCGGATAGCCGTAGGACGGCGCGGGTGTGGCCGGCGCCGGGGTCTGGGGGCCGTACGGGCCCGGCTGGTACGGCGTCTGCACCGGTCCGGGCGGCGTCTGCCGGCTCTGGTCGACCGGCGGGAACACCGCGGAGCCGACGCCCGAGCCGCTCTGCTGCGGACCGGCGTTCGGCACGATGCTCGGCGCGGCCGCCTGGAGGGAGGCGGCGACCCGCAGGCACTCCTCGCGCATGGTGTCGGCGGTCGGGAAGCGTTCGTTCGGGTTCTTGCGCAGCGCGCGGGCGACCAGCGCGTCCACCGCCGGGGGCAGCGAGCGGTTGATGGAGGACGGGGCGACCGGCTCCTCCTGCACATGCGCGTACGCGATCGCCAGCGGGGAGTCCGCGTCGAACGGCAGCCGCCCGGTCACCAGCTGGAAGAGCATGATGCCGACCGAGTAGAGGTCGGAGCGGGCGTCCACACCGCGGCCGAGGGCCTGCTCGGGCGAGAGGTACTGCGGGGTGCCGACGACCATGCCGGTCTGCGTCATCGAGGTCACGCCGGACTGCATGGCGCGCGCGATGCCGAAGTCCATGACCTTGACCACACCGCGCTTGGTCACCATCACGTTGCCGGGCTTGATGTCGCGGTGGACCAGCCCCATCTCATGGCTGATGTCCAGCGCCGCGAGCACGTCCGCGGTGACCTTCAGCGCCTGGTCGGCGGGCATGGCGCCGTACCGCCGTATGTCCTCCTCAAGGACCGAGCCCAGCGGGCGGCCCTCGACGTACTCCATGACGATGTACGGAGTCGCCAGGCCGCCCAGGTCGTCCTCGCCCGTGTCGAAGACGGAGACGATGTTGGTGTGCGTGAGCTTCGCCACGGCCTGGGCCTCGCGGCGGAAGCGCTCGCGGAAGGCCTGCTCCCGGCCCAGCTCGGTGTGCAGTGTCTTGATCGCGACCTGGCGGTCCAGTACGGCGTCGTAGGCGAGGTGCACCGAGGCCATGCCGCCCTCGCCGAGCAAGTCGCGCAGCTGGTATCGGCCACCGGCCAGACCCTGCCCCGAGTACCGGCCGTGTGTGCCGTCCTGGCTCATCTCTCCGCGTCCCCCATCGGCCGTCCGGCACCTTGGCTCGTCGCACAGGCCTTGATCGAATGTGTCATTCCCGGCCAAGTCTGCCCCAGGCCACTGACACGTCAAGCTCGGTGCCCGTTCCGTGACCGTACGGGCAAGAAGCGTCGCGCAAGCGTTACAGGGGGCGTGCGAGCAGCACACAGAATTTGCACGACGGCCCGTGCTGAGGGTTTCATGGCCGGTCCGTCGCAGAGTCGGTCCCGGTTCCGGTTCCGAACCGGTGGCCCCCACGGAGGCTGTAGCGTGGCCGACGGAGACCGTGACAACACCGCGCGCACCGCGGGCAGAAACGACGGCGAGGACTGATGGCACAGACGCACAGCGCCCAGGGCCCGTCCGACCCGGAGGCGTCTGGCGGCGGCGTGTCCGACGGGCCGGAGAACTGGGGCAACGCGGGGTTGGTCGGCGACGGCCGGTACCGGCTCACGCACCGCCTGGGCCGTGGCGGTATGGCCGAGGTCTTCGCGGCCGAGGACGTCCGTCTTGGCCGTACGGTCGCGGTCAAACTGCTCCGCGCCGACCTGGCCGAGGACCCCGTCTCCAAGGCGCGATTCACGCGTGAGGCACAGTCGGTCGCCGGGCTCAACCACCACGCGATCGTCGCCGTGTACGACTCCGGCGAGGACGTCGTGGGCGGGCAGTCGGTGCCGTACATCGTGATGGAGCTGGTCGAGGGCCGCACCATCCGCGATCTGCTGATCAACGCGGAGGCGCCCGGGCCCGAGCAGGCGCTGATCATCGTCTCCGGTGTCCTGGAGGCGCTCGCCTACTCGCATCAGCACGGCATCGTGCACCGCGACATCAAGCCGGCGAACGTGATCATCACCGACAGCGGTGCCGTCAAGGTGATGGACTTCGGCATCGCCCGCGCCCTGCACGGCGCGCAGTCCACGATGACCCAGACCGGCATGGTCATGGGCACCCCTCAGTACCTCTCCCCCGAGCAGGCACTCGGCAAGGCCGTCGACCACCGCTCCGACCTGTACGCGACCGGCTGCCTGCTGTACGAACTGCTCGCGCTGCGGCCCCCGTTCACCGGCGAGACCCCGCTGTCCGTGGTCTACCAGCACGTCCAGGACACGCCCGTCGCGCCGTCGCAGGTCCTCCAGGCCTGCCCGCCGGAGCTGGACGGCCTGGTCATGCGCTCGCTCGCCAAGGAGCCGGACGACCGGTTCCAGACGGCGGAGGAGATGCGCGGCCTGGTCCAGTACGGCCTCCAGATGCTGTACGACCAGGGCGGCCACACCGGCACCTGGAACACCGGCCCGGTGGCGGCGCACGACGGCCGGCACACCCCGGCGGGCGGCTTCGCGGGGACGACCGCCATGTCGCACCCGATGGCCGGCGCCGGCACCACGCAGATCCCGCAGCCGCTGCTGCCGCAGGGCTACGGCCACGGCGACGACGGTGGTTTCGAGGGCCACGGCAACAAGGGCAGCGGTCGCGGCAAGCTGTGGATCCTCGCCGTGCTCGCGGTCATCGCCATCGCCGCGGGCGTGGCGCTGGCGCTCAAGGGCGCGGGCGGCGGTGGCGGCGCCGGTACGGACACCAAGCCGCCGGCCACGCACACCAAGAGCACCGACGACGACTCCGCCTCGGAGAGTCCGAGCGACGACAGCACCGGGCAGCCCACGGACACCTCGACCGACGACGGGTCGGGCATCGGTTCCGGGTCGGGCTGGTCGCCGTCGTACACGCCGTCGTACACCCCGACCGACCCGGAGACCACCGGCCCCACCGACCAGCCGACGAAGACCCCGCCCACGTCGACGCAGCCCACGGACCCGACGACCGGCGGCAACACGGGCGGCGGCACCGACACCGGTGGCACGGACACCGGCGGCGCCACGGGCGGCGGCACGGACGCGGGCACCACGGGCGGCAACACCACCGACGGCAACGCGGCGGCCGGCGGGGCGGCGGGACTGCCCACCGGCTGAACACCGGCGGGACTGCCCGTCGGCCGAGTACGGCGGCGTTGGCCGCCAAGAGGACATCCGCGGGGCCCGGGAAACCGGGCCCCGGTCGTTTGCCGGCCGGGGGAAGACGGCCCCTTGGCCGACGGGGCGGACGTAAACCCGCTCACCCGGTGAACGCGTCGCACACCGCGTCGTACTCCCGGGTCCACCACACCACGAGCGCCGAGGCGGCCGGGAACTGGCAGTCGGCGCGGGTGTCGCCGCGCTCGTAGTGCCAGCGCAGCATCCAGAAGTCGTTCAGGCGCTCCCACCACACCCGGCGTACGGCCGCCGCCAGCTCCGCGGGCGTGGCATCGGCCGCGCGCCGGTACGCGCGGGCGTACGCCCGTACCTTCCGCAGGTCCAGGGCGCCCGCGGGGCGTACGAAGAAGATCGCGGCGGCGCGTACGGCCTCCTCGGCGCGGGGCTGCACCCCGAGCCGGTCCCAGTCCACGATGGCCGCCGGGGCGCCGTCCTTGTAGAGCAGGTTGAACGGGTGGAAGTCGCCGTGCACCCAGCCCACCGGACCGCCGGGCGGCGGGCGCCGGTCCGCGTGCCGCTCCAGCAGCACCCGCCGCTCCCGCAGCCGGTGCCGGGCCAGCGTGTCGAATGCGTCCGACGGGCGGTGCCGGCGCACCCGGACGAGTAACTCGTCGATGAGCGTGAACGTGTCGGCCGGGTCGGCGCTCTCCACCGGATGGGGGCTGGTGGCCGGGCGGGTGCGCCCCTTGGGCGGCATCACGCGCTCCAGGCAGGCGTGCACGGCTCCCAGCAGCGCTCCCAGGCGCGCGCTCTCCGAGCGGGTGAGCTGGCCGCCGTGGCGGTGTCCGCCGTCGATCCAGGGGTGCAGGGCGTAGGCATGGCCGGCGACGACGGCGACGGTACGGCCCTCACGGTGCGCGAGCGCCACGGCGACCGGCACGCCGAGGGCGGCCAGACGCTGGGTGGCCCGGTGCCGGCGTTCGATGGCGGCCGGGTCGGCGGTGTCGGGGTCGAAGTGGTGCTTGAGGAAATACCGGCCGCGCGTGGTGCACAGCCGGTAGCCGCGGTTGAGCAGCCCCTGGTCGACCGGTTCGCAGGCCAGGGGCGTCCCGGCGGCGTCGTACAGGCGGAGCAGGGCGCCCAGAGGGGGCGCGTGGGGCATGGAGGGTGGTACACAAAGGCGCGGCACGCCGCAGATGCTAGGGCACGAAAAATACCCTGTGAGCTGGGGGTTTCACAGTCAGTCGTCGGTGGTCGCAATCGGTCACAGGGTGGTCCGTGACGAACGGTGAATGTCCGCCGTGTTCGAGCAGGTCTTGAGGCTTTCGAGGTTTTGGAGTTTTCCTCCCACAAAGCACTGGCCGGGTCTCCCGCCGGGAACTCTTCCCGTCACCTGGGTGACCGGGATAACGTTCGCTTGCTCCGGCCTTGCCGCAAGGCTGTGACCAGCGCGCTTCCGCATCTCCTCGATTTACTTGGAAATCCAAGCAAAATCGCAGGTCAAGTGGGGTTTCACAGAAATGTGGAGCACTGGGTAACGTAATGGTCGCAGGGCGCTCGCCGGGGCACCTGTCACGCCTGTTCCCGGCCGAGTGGCACCCACCCCGTGCCCGGTGGTCGAAACAGGTGAGCCGCACTGGCCTACCGGCAACCCCGGGGGCCGGAACGACGGAGGAGCACACGTGACCGTGGACAGCAGTGCCGCGCGCAAGCGCAGCGCCGCAGGCAAGGCCGGCACCACCGGCAGCAAGGCCGACTCGGCCGGGACCAAGTCCGGAGCCACCGGCGCCAAGCGCACCACCAGCACGACCCGAGCCCCGCGCGCCGCGCGCGCCGGCGCGAAGAAGAGCACCGAGCCCGAGCTCGTGCAGCTTCTGACGCCGGAGGGCAAGCGGGTCAAGAACGCCGTGTACGACTCCTACGTCGCCGGCATCACCCCCGAAGACCTGCGCGGCCTCTACCGCGACATGGTGCTCACCCGTCGTTTCGACGCCGAGGCCACCGCACTCCAGCGCCAGGGCGAGCTGGGCCTGTGGGCCTCCCTGCTGGGCCAGGAGGCCGCCCAGATCGGCTCCGGCCGGGCCACCCGGGAGGACGACTACGTCTTCCCGACCTACCGCGAGCACGGCGTCGCCTGGTGCCGCGGTGTGGACCCGACCAACCTGCTGGGCATGTTCCGCGGCGTGAACAACGGCGGCTGGGACCCCAACAGCAACAACTTCCACCTGTACACGATCGTCATCGGCTCGCAGGCGCTGCACGCCACCGGCTACGCGATGGGCGTGGCCAAGGACGGCGCGGACTCGGCGGTCATCGCCTACTTCGGCGACGGCGCCTCCAGCCAGGGCGACGTGGCCGAGTCGTTCACCTTCTCCGCGGTCTACAACGCGCCCGTGGTGTTCTTCTGCCAGAACAACCAGTGGGCGATCTCCGAGCCGACCGAGAAGCAGACCCGGGTGCCGCTCTACCAGCGCGCCCAGGGCTACGGCTTCCCGGGAGTACGCGTGGACGGCAACGACGTGCTGGCCTGTCTCGCGGTCACCAAGTGGGCCCTGGAGCGCGCCCGCAACGGTGAGGGCCCGACCCTGGTCGAGGCGTTCACCTACCGCATGGGCGCCCACACCACCTCCGACGACCCCAGCCGCTACCGTGGCGACGAGGAGCGGCAGGCCTGGGAGGCCAAGGACCCGATCCTGCGCCTGCGCCGCCATCTGGAGGCGTCGAACCACGCGGACGAGGGATTCTTCGAGGAACTCGAAACGGAGTCCGAGGCGTTGGGCAAGCGAGTGCGCGAAGCGGTCCGCGCCATGCCCGACCCGGACCACTTCGCCATCTTCGAGAACGTGTACGCGGACGGGCACGCGCTCGTCGACGAGGAGCGGGCCCAGTTCGCCGCCTACCAGGCGTCGTTCGCGGACGCAGAAGGGGGTCACTGAGATGGCCGAGAAGATGGCGATGGCCAAGGCCATCAACGAGTCGCTGCGCCGCGCCCTGGAGGCCGACCCCAAGGTCCTGGTCATGGGCGAGGACGTCGGCAAGCTCGGTGGCGTCTTCCGGGTCACGGACGGCCTCCAGAAGGACTTCGGCGACAGCCGGGTCATCGACACCCCGCTCGCCGAGTCCGGCATCGTCGGCACCGCGATCGGCCTGGCCCTGCGCGGCTACCGGCCGGTGGTGGAGATCCAGTTCGACGGTTTCGTCTTCCCGGCGTACGACCAGATCGTCACCCAGCTCGCCAAGATGCACGCGCGCTCGCTCGGCAAGGTCAAGATGCCGGTCGTCGTGCGCATCCCCTACGGCGGCGGCATCGGCGCGGTCGAGCACCACTCCGAGTCCCCCGAGGCGCTGTTCGCGCACGTCGCCGGCCTGAAGGTCGTCAGCCCGTCGAACGCGTCGGACGCCTACTGGATGATGCAGCAGGCCATCCAGAGCGACGACCCGGTGATCTACTTCGAGCCCAAGCGCCGCTACTGGGACAAGGCCGAGGTGGACGTCGAGGCGATCCCCGCCCCGCTGCACAAGGCCCAGGTGGTCCGCGAGGGCACCGACCTGACCCTCGCGGCCTACGGCCCGATGGTGAAGCTCTGCCAGGAGGTCGCCGCCGCGGCCGCCGAGGAGGGCAAGAGCCTGGAGGTCCTGGACCTGCGCTCGGTCTCCCCCCTCGACTTCGACGCCATCCAGGCCTCGGTCGAGAAGACCCGCCGCCTGGTCGTGGTCCATGAGGCGCCGGTGTTCTTCGGCTCCGGTGGCGAGATCGCCGCCCGGATCACCGAGCGCTGCTTCTACCACCTGGAGGCCCCGGTGCTCCGGGTCGGCGGCTATCACGCCCCGTACCCGCCGGCCCGCCTGGAGGAGGAGTACCTGCCGGACCTGGACCGCGTGCTCGACGCCGTCGACCGCTCGCTGGCGTACTGAGGGAGAAGGTCGTGACGACGATGACGGACGCGTCCGTACGCGAGTTCAAGATGCCCGACGTGGGCGAGGGTCTGACCGAGGCCGAGATCCTCAAGTGGTACGTCCAGCCGGGCGACACGGTCACCGACGGCCAGGTGGTGTGCGAGGTCGAGACCGCCAAGGCGGCCGTCGAACTGCCCATCCCCTACGACGGCGTGGTCAGCGAGCTGCGGTTCCCCGAGGGGACCACGGTCGACGTGGGTACGGCGATCATCGCGGTGCGGGTGGCGGGCGGGGCCCCGGCCCCGGTCCCGGCACAGGCCGAGGCGGCGGCGCCCGCGGCTCCGGAGGCTCCGGCGGCACCCGAGGCTCCGGCCGCGGCGGCTTCGGCTCCGGCTTCGGCCGAGGAAGCCAAGCCCGCGGCTCGCCAGCCGGTCCTGGTGGGCTACGGCGTGTCGACCTCCGCGACCAAGCGCCGCCCGCGCAAGGGCCCCGAGGTCACCGTCCCGGCGCCCGCCCAGCCCGAGCTGAACGGCCATGCGCCGACGGCGGACAGCCCCCGCCCGCTGGCCAAGCCCCCGGTGCGCAAGCTGGCCAAGGACCTGGGCGTCGATCTGACCGCGGTCACCCCGTCCGGCCCGGACGGGATCATCACGCGCGAGGACGTGCACGCGGCGGCCACCCCCGTGGCCGTGACCGCGCCCGCGCCGGTGGCGGCGGCTCCGGCCGCGCCCGCCCCCGCGGCCTCGTACGACGGTGTCCGCGAGACCCGTGTCCCCGTCAAGGGCGTGCGCAAGGCGACCGCGGCGGCGATGGTCGGCTCGGCGTTCACGGCCCCGCATGTCACGGAGTTCGTGACGGTGGACGTGACCCGCACCATGAAGCTGGTCGAGGAGCTGAAGCAGGACAAGGAGATGCAGGGCAGGCGGGTCAACCCGCTGCTGCTGATCGCCAAGGCCCTGCTGGTCGCGATCAAGCGCAACCCGGACATCAACGCGTCCTGGGACGAGGCCAACCAGGAGATCGTGGTCAAGCACTACGTGAACCTGGGCATCGCGGCGGCCACCCCGCGCGGTCTGATCGTGCCGAACATCAAGGACGCGCAGGACAAGACGCTGCCCCAGCTGGCCGACTCCCTCGGCGAGCTGGTGGCCACGGCGCGCGAGGGCAAGACCTCCCCGTCCGCCATGCAGGGCGGCACGGTGACGATCACCAATGTCGGCGTCTTCGGCGTCGACACCGGCACCCCGATCATCAACCCGGGCGAGTCGGCGATCCTCGCCATCGGTGCGATCAAGCTCCAGCCGTGGGTCCACAAGGGCAAGGTCAAGCCGCGCCAGGTGACCACCCTCGCCCTGAGCTTCGACCACCGCCTGGTCGACGGCGAGCTGGGCTCCAAGGTCCTGGCCGACGTGGCCGCGATCCTGGAGCAGCCGAAGCGGCTGATCACCTGGGCGTGACCGGCCCTTCCGCATAAGACCGAAGGCCCTGTGGATCGTTCCACAGGGCCTTCGTCATGCCGCCGTCAGCGGCGAAGGGTCAGCGCACGTCGACGTAGTCGTAGGCGTCCGCGACGGAGGAGTTGGCGTTACCGGCGTAGTGGAAGCGCCAGGTGCCGTCCACCGAGGCGGTGACGGTGGTCTTCAGGTAGCCGGTGGACGAGCTCTTGATCGTCTTCACCGTGCTGTAGGTGCTGCTGTTCGCGGGCTTGAACTGCAGCTGCACGGACTGGCTGCCGTAGCCGTAGTACTTCATGTACGACCAGCTGGCACGGTTCAGGGTGCCGGTGACCGTGATGGTCTTGCCCTTGGTGACGGGCTCCGGAGCGGCGTTGAAACCGCTGAAGCTGGCGGCACGCTTGACCCAGCGGTTCTTGTAGACGTCCGTCTCGACGTAGTCGCCGTTGTTGGCGACCGCGTAGACCGACACGTTCCACTTGCCGTTCAGGGCGCTGTCGTACAGGTCGGTGCCCGGTACGGCGGTGATCGTGATCTTGC
This sequence comes from Streptomyces sp. NPDC093018, assembly GCF_040684035.1. Taxonomy (NCBI): domain Bacteria; kingdom Bacillati; phylum Actinomycetota; class Actinomycetes; order Kitasatosporales; family Streptomycetaceae; genus Streptomyces; species Streptomyces sp. NPDC093018. The sequence continues at coordinate 268,342 of NZ_JBFBFF010000005.1, read as the reverse complement.
AGGTGGCGCTCGTGGCGCTCCAGTTGTCGCAGGTGGCGTTGGTGTCGCCGGTGTCCGTGTAGAGCACGCCGTCCACGTCGCTGTCCAGGCTGGTGCCGTGCCACAGCATGGCGTCGGCGGTGTAGATCCCGGACGGGGCGGTGGCCGTGACGTAGATGTTGAACGTCTTCTTGCCGAGGCCGACGACGACGTCCTTGTTGGCGTTGTCGGTGACCTTGGTGATCTGGATGTCACCCTGCTTCTCGTCGGCCGGCGCGTTGCGTCCGACGGACGGCTTCGAGGTGAAGCCGTGCGGAATCTTCGGGCTGTCCGCCGCCTGCGCGGCAGGAGCGAGAAGCGCGGTGAGCGCCACGGCACCGGACATCGTCACGGCGGCCAGGCTGGCACGAATACGCATCTGTGTTCCCCACGTGGAGAGAGCCTCGCGCACGATGCATGGGGGGTATGCGGGCTCTGAACGATGTAGTGAGCCTGTTGGCTCGCAAGAAAGACACGTGACACCTACGAACGGTTGTACGTCTCACCGACTTTTTCTGAACCGAATATGGCCGGCGTCCGACAAGGGGCCGGGACAGGACGGGAGTTCGTCGGCGGAGTGGCTGGAAAGGGTGCGCTTGCCGCAATTCGGCCCGTGAATTGCGGGAGGGGAACGGAGCCGGTCCCTGAGCCTTTTCCCGGTCATTCCCTGACGGTGCATCAGGGGCGGCTCAGGGTTCCGCCAGGGGTGTCACGGATGGTGAGGGTGTGGCGGTCGGCGGCACGCTGGTGGCATGACGAAATCCACTGCCGCCGGGGCCGGTTCGGGCCCCGTTCGCCGCTTCGCCCTCGTGCGGCGCGGGTCCGCCCGTCGCGCCGCCGCCGTCACGGGTGCGGCCGCCCTCGCCGCCGTGGCGGCCGTGTCCGCACCCGGCGTCGCGGTCGCCGCGCCCCGGGCCGCCGCGTCCGCCGCGCCCACGACCGATTTCCGTGACTGCCCGCCCCTGCCCGCCGGAGCCGACCCATCCCGCTGGCGATGCGAAGTGCACACCGCGGCACCGGTGTTGACCATCGGGAAGGTGACGGTGCGGCTCGCCCCGATCACCATGACGCACGCCGAGGGCCCCCTGCCGGCCGGTAGCGACGGGCAGGTGTGGGGCGCGATGCACAGCACGCCGACGCGCGTGCCGGGCGTCCGGGGTCTCGCGATACAGCCCGAGTACGGCGGCCGGTCCGACTTCTACACCGGCACGTTCAGTCTCCGCTTCCGGCTCCTCGGCCGCCTGCCGGCTCCCGGCTGCACCATCGGCGCCACCGCCCCCGTCGACTTCCGGTTGCAGCGCTCGGGTCCCTCCACCTGGGTCTCCCAGGACCCGCCGCTGATCGAGTTCTCGGCCTACGACGACACCTTCGCCGTCCCCGCCGCCGAGCACTGCGGACCGCTCGCCCCGCTCGTCGACCACAGCCTCGGCCTGCCGGCGGCCGAAGGAAACCTGATGACGTACGACGCGTCGTACACCTTCAGGACCTACGACCGACTTCCTCGAATACCGGCGCGTTAGCAGGGACAAGGCGCCGGGCCACGATTCACCGGCCGGGTTCGGGCCGACGCGCGCGGAGGGCGTTCAGCAGGGCCGCGCCGCGTTCCGCGTCGTCCACACTCACCGCGAAGTCGGAACGGCGCCCCCGGGGGCGTACGACGAGGCAGTCGCCGGCGCGCAGCATGACCGTGGTGCCGAGGCCGCTGAGCCGGTAGCCCCAGCCGCCGACCTGGGAGGGCAGGCGCCGCTCGGCGCGGGCGGATTCCAGGGCGTCCGGTGTCCAGCGGCGGACGGGCCAGCCGAGGGGACCGAAGGAGATCTCCAGGCCCGCCTGCGAGACCTTCGCCCGGACCGAGGAGGAGACACCGCCCGCGAGAGCGAGGACGGCACAGGCGGCGCACACCGGCCAGAGCGTCGCGGCGGGTGCCAGGCCCAGCGCCAGCCCCAGCGCCGAGCCGACGGCGACCAGGCCGGCCACCGCCGACAGCGACTGGAGCCAGGGGTTGGCCGTGCGGGAGAACCAGACCAGGCGCTCGTCCCGCGCCAGGTCCAGCTCGGGGGTCCCGGCCAGGGGCGCGGTCGCGGTGGCCCGGACGGTCAGCCGCCAGGCGAGCACCCCGGCCGCGGCGGCGAGGGCCAGGGTGACGGCGATCCACCAGCCCGGCTGGCGGGCCTGGTGCCAGTCGGCGCGATCGAGATTCGCCCGCACGATCGAGACCTGGGCGCCGACGAGGACGACACCGGTGGGGGCGAGGGCGATCGGCAGCCAGGAGCGGGGGCCGGCCCAGGAGCGGCGCCATCGCACGCTCAGGGCGAGGGCGAGCACCAGCCAGACCGCAGCCGGTACCAGGGAGGCCGACCACAGCGGCATCGAGCCGTCGGGTGCCGGGCCGCCGCTCCAGTGGGTGGCCAGCCGGTCGGGGAGCCGGCCTCGCTGGAGCCAGGGAAGCCCGGCGACCAGCGCTGCGACGGCCGCCGTACCGCCCACCAGCGCCCAGCGCCCGGCACGGCGCCGGCCGTGTTCCCCGTCGTGCCCGTCCGTCATGACGACTCCCGGATCATGTCGATGAGATCGGTCCGGCTGTACCCCAGCCGGGAAGCCTCCGCCACCAGCTCCCGCACCTTGATCCGGAGCCCCGAGCTGGGGGCCGCGGCGCCCTCGGCGACGGTGATGCCCCGGCCCCGGCGGAACTCCAGCAGGCCCTCGTCGCGCAGTTCGCGCAAGGCCCGCAGGACGGTGTTGACGTTGAGGTCCAGGCCCGTGGAGAGATCGCGGGCGGAGGGCAGGCGCTCGCCCGCGCGGCATTCGCCCTCGGCGATGGCCCGTCGGAGCGCCGCCGCGACCTGCTCGTGCAGGGGGCGGGCGTCGGTGGTGTCCAGACGCAGCAACATGGTGCTAATGAAGCTAGCACCATTCGCTTCATCGCGGCACCCCGCCCGGCTCTCGGGCTCCGATGGCCGATCGGTCCCGGACAGCACGACGGGCCCGCCGCTGGGTGCGACGGGCCCGGGCTGTGCGGTGGAGGGGCCGGTGGACCGGCGTCCGTGGTCAGCCGAGCTTGGCGAAGCCGTAGTTGAGCAGCTTCGTGGCGTCCGACTCGCGCTGGGTGATGGAGGTGGAGGACAGGACGGTGCCGATGACGGTCTTGCCGTGGCGGGTGGCGGCGAAGACCAGGCAGTAGCCGGCCTCGGGGCCGGAGCCGGTCTTCACACCGATGGTGCCGCTGTAGCTCTTGAGGAGACCGTTGGTGTTGACCCAGGCGCCCATCGTGCGGGTGCCGCCGGACTTGGTCTTCGTCTTGGCCGTGTACGACTTGGTCTTGACGATGGTGCGGAACGTGGAGTTCTTCATCGCACTGCTGGCGATCTTCGTCAGGTCGCGCGGCGTCGAGTAGTTCTTGCCGTTGCCGATGCCGTCGAAGGAATCGAAGTGCGTGTTCTTCAGACCGAGGCTCTTGGCGGCGCTGTTCATCTTGCCGATGAAGTTCGACACGCGAGCGGCGCGGGAGGAGCCGGAGCCGTACTTGTCCGCGAGGGCGTAGGCGGCGTCGCAGCCGGAGGGCAGCATCAGCCCGTACAGCAGCTGGCGGACGGTCACCTTGTCGCCGACGATCAGGTGGGCCTGAGAGGCGTTGTTCTTGACGACGTAGTCGCTGTACGCCTTCTGGATCGTCACCGTGGCGTTGAGATTCAGGTTCTTCTGCGCCAGTACGACCTTGGCCGTCATGATCTTGGTCGTGGACCCGGTGGACCGCTTGGTGTCCGCGGCCTTGGTGAAGAGGGTCGAACCGCTCCCGTTGTTCATCACATAGCCGCCCTTGGCCCCGATCGAGGGCGCGGTGACGGCCTGTGCGGGCGCCGCGGTCAGGGCGCCGGTGGCGATCAGCGCACCGGAGGTGATCGCGACGGCGGTGGCTCGGCGGAGGCGGATGCCCTTGATGCCGGTAATCAAAGTGAATACCCCGATTGTCTGGAATGCCCCTGGATGCGGCCGAGTTGAGGTGCTCAGAGAAAAGGGCCGCATCTGTCTGACACGTAGGTAGCACAGAAGGTTGTGCGGCAATCGGGGGGAGACGGGCATCACGTCCGCATCGTGGACCCCGGCGGGTGTTGCGTACCTGTTGTATCTATCCTGTAGGCATGAAGACGGCCGTCCCGCACTCCGCACCTCCCGCCAAGCAGCCACCCGCCGCCGACCGCGTCTACGCGCACGTCAAACAGAGCGTCCTCGACCGGAGCTACGAGGGCGGCACCCTGCTCACCGAAGGCGAGCTGGCCGAGGCCGTGGGTGTGTCGCGCACCCCCGTGCGGGAGGCGCTGCTGCGGCTGGAGGTCGAGGGACTGATCCGGCTTTACCCCAAGAAGGGCGCCCTGGTCCTGCCCGTCTCCGCGCAGGAGATCTCCGATGTGGTGGAGACCCGGCTGCTGGTCGAGGAGCACGCCGCGCGCAAGGCCGTACCCGCCCCGCCGGGCCTGGTGGAGCGGCTGGCCGAGCTGCTGGAGCGGCAGAAGGCGCAGGTCGAAGCCGGGGAGCTGGCCGAGGCCGCGGTGACCGACCGCTGCTTCCACGCCGAGATCGTCCGCAGCGGGGGCAACGAGATCCTGGCCCGCCTCTACGACCAGCTGCGCGACCGCCAGCTGCGGATGGGCGTCGCCGTCATGTACTCCCACCCCGACCGGGTGGCCACCACGCTCGCCGAGCACGAGGAGATCCTCCAGGCGCTGCGTGCCGGGGACGCGGAGGCGGCCGTCGGGGTCGTGCACCGGCACGTGAGCCGGGTTTCGCTGCTCGCGCGGGGTGAGGTCCGATGAACAAGCTCACCCTTCCGGGTGACCCGCCGGGCGGCGCCCGCGCCGTCGGCGTGTGGTCCATAGGCGTCGCGGTCTACTTCGTCGCCGTCATCTTCCGCACCTCGCTGGGCGTGGCGGGCCTCGACGCGGCCGACCGCTTCCATGTGAACGCCTCGGCGCTGTCCACCTTCTCCATACTCCAGCTGCTGGTCTACGCCGGCATGCAGATACCCGTCGGCCTGATGGTCGACCGCCTCGGCACCAAGAAGGTGCTGGCCCTGGGCGCCGTCCTGTTCACGATCGGGCAGCTGGGCTTCGCCTTCTCCCCGTCGTACGGCACCGCGCTCGCCTCCCGGGCGCTGCTGGGCTGCGGCGACGCGATGACGTTCATCAGCGTGCTGCGCCTGGGCACCCGCTGGTTCCCGGCCCGCCGCGGCCCGATGGTCGCGCAGCTCGCGGCCCTGGTCGGCATGGCGGGCAACCTCATCTCCACTCTCGTCCTGGCCCGGCTGCTGCACAGCATCGGCTGGACGCAGGCGTTCGCCGGCAGCGCGCTGGCCGGCGTGGTCGTCCTCGTACTGACCCTGCTGTTCCTGAAGGACCACCCCGAGGGGCACGAGCCCGCGCCGTCCCCGCACCAGGGCTCCGCCTACGTCCGCCGGCAGATCGCCGAGGCCTGGCGGGAGCCGGGCACCCGGCTCGGGATGTGGGTGCACTTCACCACCCAGTTCCCGGCGATGGTCTTCCTGCTGCTGTGGGGCCTGCCGTTCCTGGTCGAGGCGGAGGGGCTCAGCCGGGCCACGGCCGGGGAGCTGCTGACCCTCGTCGTGCTCTCGAACATGGTGGTGGGACTGGTCTACGGCCAGGTCATCGCCCGGCACCACACCGCCCGGCTGCCGCTCGCGCTGTGCACGGTCGCGGCGACCGCGCTGCTGTGGGCGGCGACGCTGGCCTACCCCGCGCCGCACGCCCCGATGTGGCTGCTGATCGTCCTGTGCACGGTGCTCGGCGCCTGCGGGCCCGCCTCGATGATCGGATTCGACTTCGCCCGCCCGGCCAACCCGCCCGAGCGTCAGGGCACCGCCTCCGGCATCACCAACATGGGCGGTTTCATCGCCTCGATGACCACACTGCTCGCGATCGGCGTGCTGCTGGACGCGACGGGGGACGACTACCAGGTGGCGTTCAGCGCGGTGTTCGTCCTCCAGGTGATCGGCCTCAGCCAGATCCTGCGACTGCGGTCCCGGGCGGCCCGCCGTGAGCGCGAGCGGCTGGTGGCCAGCCGGGTGGAGACGGTGCACGTACCGGCGTGAGCCGGTCGTCCGGGCTCCGGGTCAGCGCAGGTCCGGTACGAGGGTGAGGTACGCGATGCCGAGAACGCCCCGGTAGCTCATCCACTGGCCGCGGTGCCGGTCGAGGCGGGCGCGGGTCTCGGGCGCGAGGGGATGGTCGGGATGCTGGGCGAGCCATACCTCCAGGCCCGCCTGGTAGCCCGACTCGAACTCCTCCCACTCCTGGGGGCTCGCCGTCTCGGTCCACTCCGGGCGGAAACCGGCCTCGACCGCGAGGTCGAGCAGGCCGCCGAGTTCGCAATGGTCGTCCGGGGCGGCACCCGGCCACATGCCGGACAACTCGGCCTCGGTGGGCGGCCGCTGCCAGAAGCCCTCGCCGACCAGCACCCGGCCCCGGTCGGTCACCAGGCGCCGCAGTGCGCGCAGGGCCTCGGCGGTCGGCGGCTCGGCCTCGCTGAGGGCCTGGGTCGCGCCGAGACAGAGCACCAGGTCGGCCGGGCCCCGCTCGGTGCCCACGGCGGACTCCTCGGCGAACCGCACCCGGTCGCCGAGCCCGCGTATCTCGGCGTTCTTCCGGGCGCGGGCGAGATCCTCGGCGTTCAGGTCGACACCGGTTCCGGTGGCGCCCGGTACGGCGTCCAGCACCCGGAGCAGCAACTCGGCCCAGCCGCAGCCGATGTCCAGCACGGTGCGCGGGCGGTTGGCCGCGAGCCGCTGGACCATGGCGGTCGCGCGAGCCTCCGAGAGGGGGCCGTGGAAGGTGAGCCGAGCGAGCCGAGGCAGGTCGATGGTCATACCGGGCAACGCTAGAAGGTCGCCCCGACCCCCACCACCGAATTGCGGGCGCCCTCAATTGCCGCCCGGGGAAGGGCCGCTCGCGGCATCACCGGGTCATGACGTCACAGGGTCACGGCGCCGCAGGGCCGTGCCGTCACGGCGTCACCGCGAAGTTCCGCAGGATGGCCTCCGCCAGCTCCTGGTCGCCCTCCGTCTTGACGCGGTCCGCCACCGCCTCGGGGGTCACCCGGCCGCAGGCCAGCCGGACATACGTCTCCCAGTCGAGGGTGAGGGAGGCCACCGGGCCGAGCGCCGGGGCGGTCTCCAGGGTGCCGCGGCCCTGGATGTCGACGCGGATGGTGCGCAGGAACTCCACGGGGCCGTGCACATCGAAGACGACGGCCGAACTGCGCGGCGCGTCCGCGTCCTTCGCCACGATCTTCGGCAGCGCGTCCAGCAGGAAGTCGCGGGTGACGTACGCGCCGGGCGAGTCGAGGTTGCCGGGGCGGCCGAGGGCCGTCCGCAGATCCTGTTCGTGCACCCAGACGTCGAAGGCGCGCGTCCGGTAGGCGTGTTCGAGGGTGATCTCCGTGCCCATCGGGCCGCGCACGGTGGCACCGGGCTCGCGGTTCTCGTTGCGCATCTGGCGGTTGCGGCGGATGACCGTGTACTCCAGTTCGGCCGTCATCTCCGGCGCCGTGTGGTGGCGGCGGACGTCGACCTGCATCTCCATGTAGCGCTGGTGCTCGTTGGCGACGTGGAAGAGGTCGCGCGGCAGGGAGTGGATGGGGCGCGGGTCGCCGAGCAGTTCGCAGTCCAGGCCGATGACGTGCGAGACGACATCGCGTACCGACCATCCCGGGCACGGCGTCCGCCGGTTCCACTCGGCCTCGGGCAGTGGCTGCACCATCTCTGATATCGCGTCGACGGAGTGCGTCCAGGCGTCGGCGTAGGGCTGGAGGGTGGGATGCAGACTCACGGAACGGGACCCCTCGGCGGTCGGTACACGGGCAGGTTGCGGCGGCGGTGCCAGCGGGCGGCGGCTGCACGTCGGCGGGTGTCTGGGAAGCTAAGTTACGCTGCTGGCAGGCACCCCGGCAGTGCTTTCGCGTGACGATCGTAGGCCCGTATGGACGACTCGAATGCCAGGACGGTGGTAGTGTGCGCGCCTCTCTGATCCAGATCGCCGTCGACGAGGGCGAATCGCCCGCCTCGCGCAGACAGCGCGCGGCCGCGCTGGTCCGGGCCCAGGCCGGGGCCGATCTGGTGGTGCTGCCCGAGCTGTGGACCACCGGCGCCTTCGCCTACGAGGACTTCGGCCGCGAGGCCGAGCCGCTGCACGGACCGACCTACGAGACGATGGCCGCGGCCGCGGCCGACGCGGGCGTGTGGCTGCACGCCGGTTCGATCCCCGAGCGCGCGGCGTCCGCCGACGGCTCCGCGCCGGACGACGGGACCCTCTACAACACCTCCCTCGTCTTCTCCCCCTCCGGTGAACTGGCCGCCGCCTACCGCAAGATCCACCGCTTCGGCTTCGACCAGGGCGAGGCCGTACTGATGGGCGCGGGGCGGGAGCCGGTGACGGTCCCGCTGCCCGGCACCACGCTCGGCCTCGGCACCTGCTACGACCTGCGCTTTCCCGAGCTGTTCCGCGCGCTGGTCGACGCCGGCGCCGAGGTGCTGGTGCTCCCGGCGGGCTGGCCCGAGCGGCGCCGCGCGCACTGGACGCTGCTGGCCCGGGCGCGTGCGGTGGAGAACCAGGCGTTCGTGCTCGCCTGTGGAACGGCCGGGACGCACGCGGGAGTTCCGCAGGCTGGTCACTCGATCGTGGTGGATCCCTGGGGCGAGGTGCTGGCCGAGGCCGGCGCCGGCGAGGAGGTCATCACGGTCGGCCTCGACCCGGCAAAGGTGGCGGCGACGCGCGAGCAGTTCCCCGCGCTGAAGGACCGCGTGCTGGGGCTGGCGACGCCCCGGCGATAACGGGGGCCGCCCGCGCACCGGCGGCCCCGCCGAAGGCGCGTCAGCCGTCCGGCCCGTCAGCTGTCAGGCGCGTCAGCCGTCCGGTTGCATCAGCCGTCCGGCCCGTCGGCTGTCAGACGCGTCAGCCGTCCTGCCCGTCGGCTGTCAGGTATGCCCGTCGCCCGCCACGTCAGTCGTCCTCCCGCTCCTTCTCCGCGAGGTGGATCACGCACACCGCGACCGCGATGAGCAGCGCCGGGTCCGCGTCCTCGCGTACGACGTCCACGCCGTAGGTCTCCCGCAGGTGCAGCCAGCGCCGGGAGATCACGGCCAGCACCTGGTCGTCGTACTCGACGACGAACTCGCGGTCGAGGATCTTGCCGCTGACGTCCAGTTCGGATCCGTCGGCCAGCGCGACGCGGTAGTGGTTGCGCAGCAGCGACAGCCGCTTGCGCTTGATGGTGGCCAGGCCCTCGCCGTCCCGTTCGATCACCATCGTGTCGCGCAGGGCGAACATCTTCTGGTGGATGTCGATCAGGACCCGGCCCTGGGCGTCCTTCAGCTCGAAGGTGTCCCGCAGCCGCATGGCCTTGCCGTCGACGAGGAAGACCTTGCGGCCGTGCTCGTCCTCGATCCAATAGTCTTCGCCGATGCCGAGGAGCCGGTCGCGTACCAGGAATCTCATGACCTGAGCCTTTCCCAGGTTCGGCGGATTCATCACGGCGGGCGCGGGGCGATTCGCCGGGCGCGGACCGCTTTTCCACAGGCGGTGCGGGCGAGTTGTCCGGGTTATCCACAGGCCGAGCGGGATGTCGGAGGCCGGTGGCACTCTTGAGCCATGACCGATTCCGCACCACCCCGCCGCCCCCGCGTCCGTGCCCCCGAGCTGATCGGCAAGGGCGGCTGGCTGAACACGGGTGACCGCGAGTACACCCTGTCCGACCTGCGCGGCCGCATCGTCGTCCTGGACTTCTGGACCTTCTGCTGCATCAACTGCCTGCACGTCCTGGACGAGCTGCGCGAGCTGGAGCACCGGCATCCGGAGACGGTGGTGGTCATCGGCGTGCACTCCCCCAAGTTCGCGCACGAGGCGGAGCACGGCGCGGTCGTGGACGCGGTGGAGCGGTACGGCGTGGCGCACCCGGTGCTGGACGACCCCGAGCTGGCCACCTGGAAGCAGTACGCGGTGCGCGCGTGGCCGACGCTCGTGGTGATCGACCCGGAGGGGTATGTCGTCGCCCAGCACGCGGGCGAGGGCCATGTGCACGCGATCGAGCGACTGGTGACGGAGCTGGAGGCCGAGCACGGGGCGAAGGGCACGCTGCGCCGCGGCGACGGCCCGTACGTCCCGCCGGAGCCGGAGCCGACGGTGCTGCGCTTCCCGGGCAAGGCCCTGCCGCTCCCCTCCGGGAATCTGCTGGTCAGCGACACCACCCGGCACCAGCTGGTGGAGCTGGCGGCGGACGGGGAGACGGTCGTACGGCGGATCGGCCAGGGCGGCCGTGGGCTGACCGACGGCCCGGCGGACCGCGCCCGGTTCCAGGAGCCGCAGGGGCTCGCCCTGCTGCCCGACGGCACCGTGGTGGTGGCGGACACCGTCAATCACGCCCTGCGCCGCTTCGACCCGGGGACGGGCCGCACCACGACCCTCGCGGGCACCGGGCACCAGTGGATGCAGGGGGCCGCCACCTCCGGGCCGGCCCGCGAGGTCGACCTCTCCTCGCCCTGGGACGTCGCCTGGTGGCAGGGCCGGGTGTGGATCGCCATGGCGGGCGTCCACCAGCTGTGGACGTACGACCCCGAGGACGGCACGGTCGCCGTCGCGGCCGGCACCACCAACGAGGGACTGGTCGACGGCCCCGCCGCCGAGGCGTGGTTCGCCCAGCCCTCCGGGCTCGCGGCCACCGCCGACCGGCTCTGGCTCGCCGACTCCGAGACCAGCGCCCTGCGCTGGGTGGACCCCGACGGGGCGGTGCACACCGCGGTCGGCACCGGCCTGTTCGACTTCGGGCACCGGGATGGCGCGGCCGGACAGGCGCTGTTCCAGCACCCGTTGGGCGTCACCGCGCTGCCGGACGGCTCGGTCGCGGTCGCCGACACCTACAACCACGCCCTGCGCCGGTTCGACCCGGCGACCGGCGAGGTGACCACGCTCGCCACGGATCTGCGCGAGCCCAGCGACGCGGTGCTCGTCGGCGAGGACATCGTGGTGGTGGAGTCGGCCCGGCACCGGCTGACCCGGCTGCGGCTGCCGGAGGAGGCGGTGCGCGTGGAGTCGGTGGCCCATCGCACCCGGCGCGCGGCCACCGAGGTCGCTCCCGGCCGGCTGCGGCTGGACGTCGTCTTCCAGGCCCCGCGGGGCCAGAAGCTGGACACCCGGTACGGCCCCTCCACCCGACTCCTGGTCTCCTCCACCCCGCCCGAGCTGCTGCTCAAGGGCGAGGGAGCGGGCACCGATCTGAGCCGCGAGCTGGAGCTCGACGCGGCTGTCCGGGAAGGGGTGCTGCACATATCCGCGATGGCCGCGTCCTGCGACGACGATGCTGCCAACGAGTACCCCGCGTGCCATGTGCACCAGCAGGACTGGGGCGTCCCGGTCCGCCTCACCGAGGGTGCGACGGACCGTCTGCCGCTCGTCCTGGCGGGCCTGGACGAGCAGGAGAGCGGGTCTCAGATGCCGTAGCCGTCGGTGTAGCCGTCACCGGTGTGGTGGTGACGGTGGTGGGGTTCCTCCTCCACGATCGGCGTCGTGGGCGGTACGACGACCCGCCGGCGCCGGGCGATACCGCTGAACGTGGCGACGCCGATCAGTCCTACGGCCATCAGGATCAGGCCGACGACGGTGAGATTGACGCCGTGCATGTGCCAGTCGGTCGCGAACGTGAGTATGGCCCCCACGGCGATGAGGATGATGCATCCGCCGAGCCCCATGAGGCTTCGCCTCCCCTTTCGGTTCCGGAATCTCCGGTCCCGTCCGGGTACCCGGCGCGGCCCCGAGTAGCCCTGCGTACGACGGCCGTTCGACAACCGCCCCTCCGTAAGACCGTTCCCGCCCGGCCTTACGGAGGACCGCGTTGGCTAGCCCTCCAGGAAGGCCGTCAGGGCGTTGGCGAGGAGGAACGGGTCGTCGGCGCCGCACAGTTCGCGGGCGCTGTGCATGGAGAGGATGGCCACGCCGATGTCGACGGTGCGGATGCCGTGCCGGGCCGCGGTGATCGGGCCGATGGTGGTGCCGCAGGGCATGGAGTTGTTGGAGACGAACGACTGGAAGGGGACACCGGCCTTCTCGCAGGCGGCGGCGAACACCGCGCGGCCGGAACCGTCCGTGGCGTAGCGGTTGTTGACGTTCACCTTGAGGATCGGGCCGCCGTTGACGCGCGGGTGGTGCGTCGGGTCGTGCCGCTCGGCGTAGTTGGGGTGCACGGCGTGACCGGTGTCGGAGGAGAGGCACACGGTGCCGGCGAGGGCGCGGGCGCGGTCCTCGTAGGTGCCGCCGCGGGCGAACACCGAGCGTTCCAGGACGGAGCCGAGCAGCGGGCCGTCCGCGCCGGTGTCGGACTGCGAGCCGTTCTCCTCGTGGTCGAAGGCGGCCAGCACCGGGATGCGGGTGAGCGGGGCGCCGGAGGTCGCGGCGGCGGCCAGCGCGGCGGCGCCCGCGTGCACGGACAGCAGGTTGTCCATGCGCGGACCGGCGACCAGTTCGCGGTCCCGGCCGAGGTAGGCCGGTGCCTCCACCGGGTACGTCATCAGGTCCCAGCCGGCCACCGAGTGCGCCTCCAGGCCGGCCTCCTGCTCCAGGAAGGAGATCAGGTCGCCGTCGAGCACCTCGTCGCCGAGTCCCCACACCGGCTGGAGGTGGCGCTGCTTGTCCAGCTTGAGGCCCTCGTTGCTGACCGAGCGGTCCAGGTGGATGGCGAGCTGCGGCACCCGCAGCAGCGGCCGGTCCACGTCGACCAGGACGGTGGAGCCGTCGCGCAGGGTCAGCCGGCCGGCCAGGCCCAGGTCGCGGTCCAGCCAGGAGTTCATCAGCGGGCCGCCGTAGATCTCCACGGCGACCTGCCGCCAGCCGTGCGCGCCGGTGTCCGGGCGCGGCTTGATCCGCAGATTGGGGGAGTCGGTGTGCGCGCCGATGATGTGGAACGGGGTGTGCGGCGCGACGCCCTCGGGGACGTACCAGGCGATGATCGCGCCGCCGCGCAGCACGTACCGGCCGCCGCTGGTGCCGTCCCAGGCGTCCGTCTCGGCGACCTGCCTGAAGCCGGCCTTCTCCAGCCGCTCGGCGACGTTCGCCACGGCGTGGTACGGCGACGGGCCGGCCGCCAGGAAGGACATCAGGTCGTCGGTGTGGCCGCGGTCGAAGGTGAGAGGTGCGCGCGCAGCGCTCGCTGGAGGGGTGGCGGCGGGCGACGGGCGGGATGGTGCGCTCATGGGATTCACCTTAACGACGGGCACGGGCCCGCTCCCGGTAAGGGGAGCGGGCCCGTGCGCGGAAAGGACGGGGACGTCCGGAACGTCCGGAACCGGCGCCGTGGAACGACGCCCCTGTGTGTTCTAGAACGCGGCCTCGTCCAGCTCCATCAGGTCCAGCTCGATGCCCGTGGACAGCTTGCGGGCCAGGGTGACGCCCGGCAGGACGTTCGCGGCGAAGAACTTCGCGGCGGCGATCTTGCCGGTGTAGAACGCCTTGTCCTTCGCGGAGGCCGTGGCGAGCTTCTCGGCGGCGACGGCGGCACCCTTGAGCAGCAGGTAGCCGACGATGACATCGCCGGAGGCGAGCAGCAGGCGGGTGGTGTTCAGACCGACCTTGTAGATGTTCTTGGCGTCGTCCTGGGTGGCGGCGAGGTCGGTCAGCATCAGGCCGACGATCGCCTCCAGCTCCACCGCGGCCTTGGCCAGCTGCTCGCGGGCGCCGGACAGCTCCTCGCCGCCGGTGCCGAGCGCCAGGAACTTCTTGATGTCCTCGGCGAGCGAGTTCAGCGCGGCGCCCTGGTTGCGGACGATCTTCCGGAAGAAGAAGTCCTGGCCCTGGATCGCGGTGGTGCCCTCGTAGAGGGTGTCGATCTTGGCGTCCCGGATGTACTGCTCGATCGGGTACTCCTGCAGGAAGCCGGAGCCGCCGAAGGTCTGCAGCGACTGGGCCAGCTGCTCGTAGGCCTTCTCGGAGCCGTAGCCCTTGACGACCGGCAGCAGCAGGTCGTTGAGGGCGTGGTCGGCGGCGGCGTCCTCGCCGTTCGCCTCCTTGACCTGGATGGCGTCCTGGACGGAGGCGGTGTACATCACCAGGGCGCGCATGCCCTCGGCGTACGCCTTCTGCGTCATCAGCGAGCGGCGCACATCGGGGTGGTGGGTGATGGTGACCTTGGGCGCGGCCTTGTCCATGAAGTTGGCCAGGTCCGGACCCTGGACGCGCTCCTTGGCGTACTCCAGGGCGTTCAGGTAGCCGGTGGACAGCGTGGAGATCGCCTTCGTGCCGACCATCATGCGGGCGAACTCGATGATGCGGAACATCTGGCGGATGCCGTCGTGCTTGTCGCCGATCAGCCAGCCCTTGGCGGGGTGGCGGTCGCCGAAGGTCATCTCGCACGTGTTGGAGGCCTTCAGGCCCATCTTGTGCTCGACGTTGGTGGCGTAGACGCCGTTGCGCTCGCCCAGCTCGCCGGTCTCGAAGTCGAACTCGTACTTCGGCACCAGGAAGAGGGACAGGCCCTTGGTGCCGGGGCCGGCGCCCTCGGGGCGCGCGAGCACGTAGTGGAGGATGTTCTCCGACATGTCGTGCTCACCCGAGGTGATGAAGCGCTTCACGCCCTCGATGTGCCAGGAGCCGTCCTCCTGCTGGACCGCCTTGGTGCGGCCGGCGCCCACGTCGGAGCCCGCGTCGGGCTCGGTGAGCACCATCGTGGAGCCCCACTGCTTGTCCACGGCGATCGAGGCGATGTGCTTCTGGACCTCGTTGCCCTCCTCGAAGAGGATGCCGGCGAACGCGGGGCCCGAGGAGTACATCCACACGGCCGGGTTGGCGCCCAGGATCAGCTCGGCGTAGGCCCAGATCAGGGAGCGCGGCGAGGTGGTGCCGCCGATCTCCTCGGGCAGGCCGAGGCGCCAGTACTCGGAGTCCATGAAGGCCTGGTAGCTCTTCTTGAAGGACGCCGGGACCGGCGCGGTGTTGGTCTCCGGGTCGAAGACCGGCGGGTTGCGGTCGGCGTCGGCGAAGGACTCGGCCAGCTCGTTCTCCGAGAGGCGGGTCAGCTCCTCCAGGACGCTCTTGGCGGTCTCGACGTCCATCTCCTCGAACGGGCCGGTGCCGTACACCTTGTCGCGCCCGAGTACTTCGAAGAGGTTGAACTCGATGTCGCGGAGATTCGACTTGTAGTGCCCCATGGCGACGGCTCCGTTGAGGGATCGGCGAGGCACTGACTCCTCGCATCTGTTTCACGTACCAATAAGTAGCTACGATGATGCTACCCGCCGGTAATAAGACGCAACCCCAGTCCGGCCAAGTGTGAGAAGGGTCTACTCCTGTGGGCCTTTCGGGTCCATCCCTGCCCCGGCCCGGATCTCGGTACGCTTGCGCCCATGTACGGATACGGCCAGCCCATGGACGGCGGCGCCGCGCAGCAGCAGTACACGTCGGGGCAGCAGCAGATGGCGGGCGGGGCCGGCGGGTACGGCCAGCAGCCGCCGCTCTATCCGGAGCCGTCCCCGCCCTCGCTCGCGGACGCGGTGCGCGCGTTCACCACCGGGCAGATGTCCCCCGAGGACTTCCAGCAGATCTTCGCGTCGTCGAAGGTGTACTGCCCGCGCGGTGACACTCCCGGCTTCCTCGCCCTGCACAACACCCAGCAGCCGGTGATCCCGATGTTCACCTCGCTCAAGGAGTTGCGGCGGTACGCGGGCAAGGAGTCCAAGTACTTCGTGATCACCGGCGCCGAGGTGATCGACCTGCTGCCGACCGGCTACGGCTTCGTCCTGGACATGGAGGGCGAGCACCGGATGGTGTTCGACGCGAAGGCCGTCGAGCAGATGGTCGATTTCGCGATGCGCCGGATGTACGGCTGACCGGTTGTACGGCCGGCTGGATGTGCGGTCGGCCGGATGTGCGGCCGAACGGCTGAGACTCGTCGTTGCACGGGCCCGGAGGGAATTCCCTCCGGGCCCGTCCTGTTGTGGGTGGCAAGAAGTTCAACGCTCAACTAAAGTGAGCGTACGAAGGAGGTAGCCACCATGCCTGCAGTGACCGTCGAGAACCCGTTGACGCTGCCCCGTGTGACCGCTCCCGCCGATGCCGTGGCGCGCAAGGTGCTCACCGTCACCACCGCGCCGAGCGGGTACGAGGGCGAGGGCTTTCCCGTGCGCCGGGCGTTCGCGGGGATCAATTACCGCCATCTCGACCCGTTCATCATGATGGACCAGATGGGTGAGGTGGAGTACGCGCCGGGCGAGCCCAAGGGCACCCCCTGGCACCCCCACCGCGGCTTCGAGACCGTCACCTACATCATCGACGGGATCTTCGACCACCAGGACTCCAACGGCGGTGGCGGCACCATCACCGACGGCGACACCCAGTGGATGACGGCGGGCGCCGGGCTGCTGCACATCGAGGCACCGCCGGAGCACCTCGTCGTCTCGGGCGGGCTCTTCCACGGGCTCCAGCTGTGGGTGAACCTCCCGGCCGAGGACAAGATGATGGCCCCGCGCTACCAGGACATCCGGGCCGGCAGCGTCCAGCTGCTGACCTCGCCGGACGGCGGCGCGCTGCTCCGGGTGATCGCCGGTGAGCTGGACGGCCACGAGGGTCCCGGCATCACGCACACCCCGATCACCATGGTCCACGCGACGCTCGCGCCCGGTGCGGAGATCACGCTGCCCTGGCGGGAGGACTTCAACGGCCTGGCGTACGTGCTGGCGGGCCGCGGCAGCGTCGGCGAAGAGCGCCGTCCCGTCCACACGGGCCAGACGGCCGTCTTCGGCGCCGGGTCCTCGCTGACCGTGCGCGCGGACGAGCGGCAGGACGGCAACACGCCGGACCTGGAGGTCGTGCTCCTCGGCGGCCGCCCGATCCGTGAGCCGATGGCCCACTACGGCCCGTTCGTCATGAACACCAAGGACGAACTGATGCAGGCCTTCGAGGACTTCCAGAAGGGCCGCCTCGGCACCGTCCCGGCCGTGCACGGCATGACGGACGAGGGTCCGGACGCCTGACCCTCCCCCGGGACAGGGCGCCGCTCCAGCCGACGAAGCCTGGAGCGGCGCCCTTCCGGCTTCGGCCGACCGGATGTCGCGGCACCCCGGCCGAGACCCGTGCTCACCCGCCCGGCCCGCAGCGCGAGACACCCGGCGGCCGCCGTGATCCGCTGGGGGACGTGCATCTGTTGCCCGAGCCCGTTCGGCGGCTTGCCGCGTGGTGCGCCGTGCTGCTGCTGGTCGCCGGGGTCGGATGGGTCGGGGTGCGGCTGTGCGGGGAGCTGCGTACGGCCGTCACCGCCGTCCTGCTCGCACTCCTCGGCACCGCCCTGCTCCGCCCCCTGCACCGGCGGCTGGTGCGGGCCGGCGTACAGCGCTCGGTGTCGGCCGGGCTGACCTGCGTCGCGGTCGTGGCCGTCGTCGGCGGCGCCGTCTACATCGTCGTCGCCGCCCTCGTCGACAGCGGCGACGAGATCATGACCTCGCTGCGCAACGCCGCCAAGAGCGTCTCCCGGCACTTCGGGGCCGCCGGCACCGGCCTGGAGGACCTCACCACCAACTCCGGGGAACTGCTGCGCCGTTTCGGCGGCACGGCCGCGTCCAACGTCATCAGCGGGGTGAGCGTCGTCGGCGAGAGCATCGCGCTGGCCGTCCTCGCCCTCGTCCTGGTCTTCTTCTTCCTGCGCGACTCCCACCTGGTGGCGGGCACCCTGCGCTCCATCGCGCCCCGCGGCACCGGCGACACCCTCGAAGCGGTCGCGCGGCGCGCCTACCGGGCCGTCGAGGGGTTCATGCGCGGCACCACCCTGATCGCCCTGATCGACGCCGTCTGCATCACCGTCGGCCTGCTGATCCTCCGGGTGCCCGGCGCCCTCGGGCTCGGCGCGCTGGTCTTCGTCGGGGCCTTCATCCCCTACCTCGGCGCGTTCATCTCCGGCGCGGTCGCGGTGCTCGTCGCCCTCGCGGACCGGGGCTTCGTCATCGCGCTGTGGACGCTCGGAGTGGTGCTCGCCGTGCAGGTGCTTGAGGGGCATGTGCTCCAGCCGATGATCCAGAGCCGTACGGTGCAGATGCACCCCGCGGTGGTCATGGTCACCATCACGGCCGGCGCCTCCGTGGCGGGCATCCTCGGCATGCTCCTGGCCGTCCCGCTGACCGCGGCCGCCTTCGGCGTCGTACAGGAACTGCGCGACCGCTACGGCCCCTCGGCCACGGACGACGCCCCGTCCCCCGGCGCTCCGCCGCCCGGTTCCCCCGGACCTTCGTAGAGCTCGAACCAGATGCTCTTGCCCTCGCCCCGCGGGTCCACCCCCCACGCGTGCGCCAGGAGCCCGATCAGCAGCAGTCCCCGCCCGGAGGAGGCCAGTTCGCCGGGCCTGCGCTTGTGCGGGAGGTCGTCGCCGCTGTCGAAGACCTCGACCCGCAGCCGGCGCCGCCCGCCCTCCTCGACGATCTCGACCAGCAGCAGCGCGTCCGCGTCGGTGTGCACCAGGACATTGGTGACCATCTCGGAGACCAGCAGCTCCGCCGAGTCGACCTGGTCCGGGGCGGCCCAGTCGTGCAGCAGGTCGCGCACGTTCCGGCGCGCCACGGCGATCCGCTCGGGCTCGTCCTGGCCCACGGAATGCAGCATGCGCCGCACCCGGGGCCGTACCGCCACCGTGTCGTCGCACCCGCAGCCCGGCCCGGGGCGGCACAGCAGCAACAGCGCGATGTCGTCCTCGCGGCGGTCGGCCAGCGGTCCCGTCGTGTGGTGCGAGGACGGCCCGTGCACGCCCTGCACCAGCGCGTCGGCCAGCGCCTCCAGATCGCCCTCGTGGCGCTCCAGGATCGAGCGCAGCCGCAGCCAGCCGCTGTCCAGGTCGTGCCCGCCGGTCTCGATCAGCCCGTCGGTGCACAGCATCAGCGTCTCCCCGGGCTGGAGCGTGAACCGGGTCGTCGGATAGTCCGCGTCCGGGTCGATGCCCAGCGGCAGCCCGCCCGCCGTCGGCCGCAGCATCACCGTGCCGTCGGCCATCCGGATCACCGGGTCCGGATGGCCCGCGCGGGCGATCTCCAGCCGCCCGCTCACCGGATCGACCGCCACGTACAGACAGGTCGCGAACCGCGGGTCGGACATCTCCTCGTCGTGTGTCATCCCGTGCAGGAAGCGGGAGGCGCGCGAGAGCACGGCGTCCGGGCGGTGCCCCTCGGAGGCGTAGGCGCGCAGCGCGATCCGCAGCTGGCCCATCAGCCCGGCCGCCCGCACATCGTGTCCCTGCACATCCCCGATGACCAGCGCGAACCGTCCGGCGGGCAGCGGGATCATGTCGTACCAGTCGCCGCCGACCTGGAGCCCGCCGCCGGTCGGGATGTAGCGGGCGGCGATCCGCACCCCCGGGACCTCCGGGCCCAGCGAGGGCAGCATGGAGCGCTGGAGACCCTCCGTCAGCTCCCGCTCCGACTCGGCGGTCTCCGCCCGGGACAGGGCCCCCGCCAGCATCCGGGCCACCGTCGTCAGCACCGCCCGCTCGTCCGGGGTGAAGCCCACCGGATAGGCGAAGCCCGCCATCCAGGCGCCCATCGTGCGCCCGCCCACGGTCAGCGGCAGGAACGCCCAGGAGCTGCGCCCGAAGGGCCGGGCCAGTGGCCAGGTCACCGGATAGCGGTCCCGGTACTCCTCCGGCGAGGAGAGGTACACCGCCCGCCCGGTGCGCACCACCTCGGCCGCCGGGTACTCCAGCCCCAGCGGCATGCTGGTGAACGGGCCCATCTCGTCGGACTGGTGGCCGTGGTGGCCGATCATCGTCAGCCGGTCGCCCTCCACCCCGAACACCACCAGGCCGTTCGGCGAGAACCCCGGCATCGACAGGCCCGCCGCGACCCGCAGCACCTCCGCCGTGGACCGTGCCTCGGCCAGCGCCCGGCCCGCGTCCAGCAGGAACGCCTCCCGCGAGCGCCGCCAGGGCCCGGTGACCGTGGTGCGGCCGCCCGCCGGGTCCGGGCCCGGCTCGGCGACCTCCTGGAGGGTGCCGGTCAGCACATAGGCGCGCCGCTCGGCGTCGTACGACGGCTTCGAACGGCTGCGTACGACGCGCAGGACCGTGCCCTCCTCGTCCATGATCCGCACCCGCACCTCGGCGAGCGTGCCCTCGGCGACCGCGAGCTGCACCACCGCGGTGATCTCGTTCCAGTCGGCCGGATGCAGCCGGGCCCGGGTCTGGGCCTCGGTGAGGGTGGCCGGCGCCGCGGGCAGCCCGAGCAGCCGCGCCGCCTCCGCGTCCACGGTGACCAGCTTGTCCGCGGTGTCCCAGTGCCACAGCCCGGTCGCGAGGGCGGCGAGGACGTCCCCGACGGCCGGGAGCGGCTCACCTGTACGCATTGCCCCCATTTAAGGAGATGCGCTCGATGCGTGCCACCGTAGGACCGCGGGCGGTAAATCGCGGGGAGCCGATCTTGGGGTGGCCGGTACCCTTGGATCAGCCAGGGCGGCAACCCGGGCGATCACCAACTCGAAGCTCGCACCCACGAAGGACGATGAACGACGATGCATCGGTACAGGTCCCACACCTGCGGCCAGCTCCGCGCCTCTGACGTCGGCACCGACGTCCGGCTCAGTGGCTGGCTGCACAATCGGCGCGACCTGGGCGGCATCCTCTTCATCGATCTGCGCGACCACTACGGCATCACGCAGCTGGTCGCCCGCCCCGGCACCCCCGCCTACGAGGCCCTGGACAAGCTCTCCAAGGAGTCCACGGTCCGCGTCGACGGCTCCGTTGTTTCACGTGGAACCGAGAACGTGAACCCGGACCTGCCGACCGGCGAGATCGAGGTCGAGGTGACCGAGGTCGAGCTGCTCGGCGCGGCTCAGCCCCTCCCCTTCACCATCAACGCCGAGGACGGGGTCAACGAGGAGCGGCGCCTGGAGTACCGCTTCCTCGACCTGCGCCGCGAGCGCATGCACCGCAACATCCTGCTGCGTACGGCGGTCATCTCGGCGATCCGCCACAAGATGACCGCGCTCGGCTTCAACGAGATGGCGACGCCGATCCTGTCCGCGACCTCCCCCGAGGGCGCCCGTGACTTCGTCGTCCCCTCCCGGCTGAACCCCGGCAAGTTCTACGCCCTGCCGCAGGCCCCGCAGCAGTTCAAGCAGCTGCTGATGATCTCCGGCTTCGACCGCTACTTCCAGATCGCGCCCTGCTTCCGCGACGAGGACGCCCGCGCCGACCGTTCGCCGGGCGAGTTCTACCAGCTCGACGTCGAGATGAGCTTCGTCGAGCAGGAGGACGTCTTCCAGCCGATCGAGAAGCTCATGACCGAGCTGTTCGAGGAGTTCGGCGGCGGCCGCCATGTCACCTCCCCCTTCCCGCGGATCCCGTTCCGCGAGGCGATGCTGAAGTACGGCTCCGACAAGCCGGACCTGCGCGCCAAGCTGGAGCTGGTGGACATCACCGATGTCTTCGAGGGCTCGGAGTTCAAGGCGTTCGCGGGCAAGCACGTGCGCGCGCTGCCGGTGCCGGCGGTCCAGGACCAGCCGCGCAAGTTCTTCGACCAGCTCGGTGACTTCGCGGTGACGCTGGGCGCGAAGGGCCTGGCCTGGGTCCGCGTCGGCGAGGACGGCACGCTGACCGGCCCGATCGCGAAGTTCCTCACCGAGGAGAACGTCGCCGAGCTGACCAAGCGCCTCTCGCTCGCCCCCGGCCACGCGATCTTCTTCGGCGCGGGCGAGTACGACGAGGTCTCCAAGATCATGGGCGCGGTCCGCGTCGAGGCCGCCAAGCGCGCCGGCCAGTTCGAGGAGGACGTCTTCCGGTTCTGCTGGATCGTCGACTTCCCGATGTACGAGAAGGACGAGGAGACCGGCTCGATCGACTTCTCGCACAACCCCTTCTCGATGCCGCAGGGCGGTCTTGAGGCCCTGGAGACCCAGGACCCGCTGGACATCCTGGGCTGGCAGTACGACATCGTCTGCAACGGCGTCGAGCTGTCCTCCGGCGCGATCCGGAACCACGAGCCGGACATCATGCTGAAGGCGTTCGAGATCGCGGGCTACGACCGGGAGACCGTCGAGGAGAAGTTCGCGGGCATGCTGCGCGCGTTCCGCTTCGGCGCCCCGCCGCACGGCGGTATCGCCCCCGGCGTGGACCGCATCGTGATGCTCCTCGCGGACGAGCCCAGCATCCGCGAGACGATCGCCTTCCCGCTCAACGGCAACGCCCAGGACCTGATGATGGGCGCGCCGACCGAGCTGGACGAGTCCCGCCTGCGCGAGCTACACCTGAACGTCAGGAAGCCGCAGCCGAAGTAGTCCGGCAGGCGGCTGCCGCTGTTGCTGCCGCCGCCGCTGTCGTGAAGACGCCCGGAGCCCTTTGGGGTTCCGGGCGTCGTCGTGTCCCCGTCCCCCTCCGGCCCGTCCTCCTCAGGCCCGTCCTCCTCGTCCGGTGAGGCTCCGTCCTCCAGCAGCCGCTCGGCGATGTCGTCCGACCAGTGCTGGGCCCAGGCCCGCAGCCCGGCGATCTCCGCCTCGTCCAGGCCGTACCGGGTGAACTGGCCGTCGGGGTAGAAGTCGGTGCCGGTCAGCCGGGACTGGAGGGTGGGCAGGTCGAAGACGTCAAGGGCGTGCCGGCGGCCCAGTTCCTCCAGGTCGGGCAGTGAGAAGCGGGCCGCCGCGGCCCGCGCGTCGATCAGGTCGACGGCCGCGCCCCGGTCGTAGAGCGCGCGGATCTTCGTACCGACGGCGTCCTCCAGGCACAGGGCGGGCCCGTACGGGGTGAGGTCCGGCGGCCCCCACAGGCTCTCCTTGTGCAGTGCGAGGACGCAGGACTCCCCGGTCGGCGGGTCGGTGACGGTCAGCCGCGCGGTGCGCGCGGTCGCGTCCTCGGCCCGGACGGTACGACCCCTCGCCTCCAGGGCGGCCGCGACGGCGGCGGCGATGCGCGCCATGTCCTCGGCGCTCTCCGTCGCGAGGTCGACATCCGCGTGCGGCCGCCGGACGAGTCCGTGCGCGTCGAGCGCGTATCCGCCGGCGAGGACCAGGCCATGCGGGCCGCCCGCCGTGACGGCGTCCGCGATCAGCCGCCGGTGGGGTTCGGGAAGGTTCACGGGGATCCGCACTCTGCCGGGGGGACGGGGGTGGTGGAGACGGGCAGGGCCCGGAAGCCATGATGGCGTTCCGGGCCCTGGTGTGTCGTACGAGCGCGACTCAGGCGGTCGGCTTCTCCTCCAGGCGGGGGAAGAGCACCGCGCCCTTGGTGACGGTGGAGCCGGCCGGGAGCCTGCCCCAGTCGCCCGCGTCCTGGACCCGCTGCTCGGCGAGCGCGCCCAGGCCGGCCTCGGCGCCCAGGGAGTCCCACAGCTTCTGCGAGGTCTCCGGCATCACCGGGTTGAGCAGGACGGCGACCGCGCGCAGCGACTCGGCGGCGGTGTAGAGGATGGTCGCGAGGCGGGCCCGGCCCTCCTCGGACTCGTCCTTGGCCACCTTCCACGGCTCCTGCTCCGTGATGTAGCCGTTGACCTGCTTGACGAAGTCGAAGACGGCCAGGATGCCGCCCTGGAAGTCCAGCTCCTCGCCGATCTTCCGGTCGGCCTCGGCGACCGCCTCGGCCAGACCCTCGTGGACCGCCGTCTCCGCCGGGCCGTCGGCCGCGGCGGCGGGCAGGGCGCCGCCGAAGTACTTGCCGACCATGGCGGCCACGCGGGAGGCGAGGTTGCCGTAGTCGTTGGCCAGCTCGCTGGTGTAGCGGGCGGAGAAGTCCTCCCAGGAGAAGGAGCCGTCCTGGCCGAAGGCGATGGCGCGCAGGAAGTACCAGCGGTAGGCGTCGACGCCGAAGTGCTCGGTGAGGTCCTGCGGCTTGATGCCGGTCAGGTTGGACTTCGAC
Source organism: Streptomyces sp. NPDC093018 (assembly GCF_040684035.1). Lineage (NCBI taxonomy): Bacteria > Bacillati > Actinomycetota > Actinomycetes > Kitasatosporales > Streptomycetaceae > Streptomyces > Streptomyces sp. NPDC093018. Next base: position 244,465 of record NZ_JBFBFF010000005.1, on the reverse strand, counting down.
ATCTTCTCGCCGCCGACCATCAGCCAGCCGTTCGCGGCGATCTTGCTGGGCAGGGGCAGGCCCTGGGCCATCAGCATGGCCGGCCAGATCACCGCGTGGAAGCGGAGGATGTCCTTGCCGACGAGGTGCACGTCGGCCGGGAAGGTCTCCTCGAACTTCTCCTGGTTCTCGTTGTAGCCGACCGCCGTGGCGTAGTTCAGCAGGGCGTCGACCCACACGTAGATCACGTGCTTGTCGTCCCAGGGGATCGGGATGCCCCAGTCGAACGTCGAGCGGGAGATGGAGAGGTCCTGGAGGCCCTGGCGGACGAAGTTCACGACCTCGTTGCGCGCGGACTCGGGCTGGATGAAGCCAGGGTTCGCCTCGTAGAGGGCGAGGAGCTTGTCGCCGTACTCGCTCAGACGGAAGAAGTAGTTCTCCTCGCTGAGGATCTCCACGGGCCGCTTGTGGATGGGGCACAGCTTCTGGCCGGCGTACTCGCCCTCGCCGTCGAGGAGCTCGCCGGGGAGCTTGTACTCCTCGCAGCCGACGCAGTACGGGCCCTCGTAGCCGCCCTTGTAGATCTCGCCCTTGTCGTACAGGTCCTGCACGAATTCCTGGACGCGGTCCGTGTGCCGCTGCTGGGTGGTGCGGATGAAGTCGTCGTTCGCGATCTCCAGGTGCTCCCACAGCGGCTGCCAGGCCTCGGTGACGAGCTTGTCCGCCCACTGCTGGGGCGTCACCCCGTTCGCCTCGGCCGTGCGCATGATCTTCTGACCGTGCTCGTCCGTGCCGGTGAGGTACCACACCTTCTCGCCGCGCTGGCGGTGCCAGCGGGTGAGCACGTCGCCTGCGACGGTCGTGTAGGCGTGGCCCAGGTGAGGAGCGTCGTTGACGTAGTAGATGGGCGTGGAGACGTAGTACGCCTTCCCCGCCTGCTTCTCGGATCCAGTGGCCGCCATAAGGCGAAATCCTACTGGTCCCGGGGAGATGGCCTCACACGCGTTTCGGGGGGTGGACGCGGTCGTCCACCCCCCGGGCGCTTCGGTGCCGTGACGGGTTACGGGCGCCAGGTGGCGAGGACGCCCTCGTAGAGCTCCGTGTCCGTCAGCTCGCGGGGGGTGGGGCCCGCGTGGAAGAAGGCGGTGTTGGGGGTCTTCAGCTTGCGGAGGTAGTCGAAGGCCTTGTTGTCGAGTTCACCGAACGCGACGAAGGAGAAGAAGACCGTGGGGTGGGACTTCGCGGCGGCGGTCAGGGCCTGGGTCGCGGGGGTCTTGGCGTCCGGGGCGCCGTCGGTCTGGAAGACGACGAGGACGGGGGTGCCGGGGGCGATGTTCGCGTCGTAGTGGGCGAGTACGGCCTCCACGGCGGCGTGGTAGCTGGTACGGCCCATACGGCCCAGGTCCGCGTGGGTGTCGTCGATCCGTGTGGCGTGGTCCGGGGTGAGGGTCAGGTCGGTGGTGCCGTCGACCTCGGTGGAGAAGAAGACGGTGTGGACCGTGGCCTCGGTGTCCAGGTGCGCGGCGAGGGCGAGGGTCTGGTCGGCGAGGGCCTGGGCGGAGCCGTCCTTGTAGTACGGGCGCATGCTCGCGGAGCGGTCCAGCACGAGGTAGAGCTTCGCTCGGGTGCCGGTGAGGTCGGTGTTGGCGAGCGGGGCGGTGGCGGCGGCGTAGGCGGTGGCGAGGGCGGGGGCGGATGCCGTGAGGGTGGGGAGGGGGGTGGCGGGGGTGCGGGGGGTGTCTTCGCCGATACCTCTCCCACCCGCACCGCCCGTGCGGGGGGTTTCGGAGGCGGGGGCCGCCTGTGGGGCGGGCTCGCCGTCGGCGGGCTGCGGGTCGTGGGGGGAGTCGTTCCCACCCGCACCACCCGCGCCGGTTGCGTTGTCGGGTGCGGGTGCGGGTGCGGCCTGTGGGGCGGGCTCGCCGTCGGCGGCTTGCGGGTGGTGGGCGGCTTCGAGAGCGTCTGCCGTCGCCTCCGGCTCGGCCTCGATCGGCTCCGGTTCGGGGGTGGCTTCCGCCTCCTCGGCGGGGGCCTCGTCGGTCGTGGCTTCCGCGGACGCGTCCGTGGCGGGTGCCGAGGGGGTCGAGGGCTCCTCGTCCGTGGGTGCGGTGAGTGCGACGGCGACCTCGTGCGTCTCGTCGGCGACCGGCTCCGGAGCCGCTTCGGCCTCCGCCGCCGACTCCACCTCGGAAGCCCGCTCGGGGGTCGCTTCCGTCTGCTCCGCAGTCTCGGGCTGCGCCTCGGCCACAACCTCAGGCTGGAGGCCCGCCGCGATCGCGGCCTGCGCCTCGATGTCCGCCCCGGGCTCGGCCTGCGCGTCGACGTCGGCCTCGGGCTGCTCTTCAGCTTCTACCGGAACCTCGGCCTCGGGCGTGGCAATCGGCTCGGCCTCCGCCTTCTCCTCGGTCTCGACCGGCGCCTCGACGGCAGCGTCCGCTGCCGCTGCCTCGGTGTCCGCCTCCGGTGTGGCCTGCGGTTCGATGTCCGTCTCGGTCACGGCCGTCGGCTCGGGGTCGGCCTCGGCGTCCGCCCGCGGCTCGACGTCTGCCTCGGCTTCGGCCTCCACCGTCGCCTCGGTCTCGGCCGTCGGTTCGATGGTGGCGTCGGGCTGCTCCTCGGCTTCTATCGCAACCTCGGCCTCGGCCTCGGCCTCAGGTGCGGCGGTCGGCTCGGCTTCGGCCGGGACGTCGAGGGCAGCGTCGGTGGCTGTCTCCGTGTCCGCCTGCGGTTCGATGACCGGCTCGGAGTCCGCCTCGCGCTCGGCTTCGGCCTCGATCGCGGGCTCAGCCTCGACCGTGGCCTGCGGCTCGATGTCCGTCTCGGCCTCGACCGGCACGTCGAGGGCAGCCTCGGTCGCTGCTGCCTCGGCGTCCGCCTGAGGCTCGATGTTCGGCTCGGCGGCCTCAACGGGCGTGTCGGACTCGGCCTGTTCCTCGGTCGAGGTGGCGGTCTCTGCCGCGACCTCGGACTCCGGCTCGTCCTCGGCGTCCGCTTGCGGCTCCACGGCCGTCTCGGCTTCGGTGTCGACCGTCGCGGTGGGTTCGGTCCGCTTCTCAGCCCGGGTGCCGGCCTCTGCCGCGACCTCGGCCTCCGGCTGGTCCTCGGCGTCCGCGTGCGGCTCTACGGCCGTCTCGGTTTCGGCCTCCACCGTCGCCTCGGGCTCGGCCGTCGCGGTGGGCTCGGTCTGCTTCTCAGCGTCGGCTTCCGACTCGGCCTCGGCCGAAACCGTCGTCTCAGGCTCGGCCTCGGCTTCCACGGCAGGCTCAGCATCGGCCTCCCGCCCAGCCTCGGCCTCAACCGTCGTCTCAGGCTCGGTCTCGGCCTCAACCGTGCCCTCGGGCTCGGTCTTCGACTCGGTCCCGGGCCCCTTCTCGGCCGCGGCGTCGGTCGTTACGGCAGTCTCCGGCTCGGTCTCCGCCGTTGCCTCGGGCTCGGCCGCTGCCCCCGCCCCGGTGTCCTCGGCCGCCTCTCCGTCGACCCCGGCCTCGGTCGCACCCTCGGCCCCGGGCTCTCCCGTCTGCCTCGGTACCCGGACCTTGTTGAACGCGGCCGCCACCAGGTCATGTTCCTCGGTGGTCGGGGTGTCCATGTCCTGTTCGAGGGACGGGGACTCGCGGGGTTCCGGGATCGGCGGGGTCGCCTTCGGGGTGGTCGGTTCCGGTTGGGTCGTCGCACCCTCTGCCTCGGCGGCCCGGGGCTTGCGTGAGCGGCCGAATGCGTTTCGCAGGAGAGTGAGAATGCCCATGTGTGCAACCCTTCGCTGAGGTGACACCGTCAATCGCTGGCCAGGACGGACACGTAAGGTTAGCGGCCCTGGATGCGGTGCCCGGTCCGCGTCCGTGCCTACGCGGTGCCGTCCACCCGCAGCAGGAAGGCGTGCAGCGCGCGGTTGAACTCCTCGGGACGTTCCAGATTCGGCAGATGCGCCGCGCCCTCGATCACCTCGACGACGGAGTCCGGCACCGCGGCGCCCAGGGACTCGGCGTCCGAGACGGGCGTGTAGGTGTCGTCGGCGCCGACCACGATCAGCGCCGGGACCGATACGCGGGTCAACACGGGCCGGTAGTCCGGGCGTTCGGCACGGCCGCGCAGCGACGCCGCGGCACCCTCCGGCGGTGTGGCCGTCATCATGCCGTGGACGTGGGCCTTCACCCGGGCGTCGGCGTACGGCGCGACCATCCGTTCCAGCACCTCGTCGGCGTACCCCCGCATGCCCTCGGCGAGCAGCCGGTCCGCCATCGCGCGCCGCCCCCGCTTCCCCTCGGGCGTCTCCGGGGTGGCGAAGGTGTCCGCGAGGACCAGGCCCCGGATCCGGTCGCCGAAGCGGTCGTAGCACTCCATCGCGAGCTGGCCGCCCATCGAGAGCCCGGCGAGCACACATGTGTCCACGCCCAGGAAGTCCAGGAGTTCGGCCAGATCGTCGGCATGGCGGGCGAACGGGACGGTACCCGGGGTCACCGGCGAGTCGCCGTAGCCGCGCAGATCCGGGGCGATCACCCGGCGCTCGGCGGAGAACCGCGCCACCTGCGGGTCCCACATCGTGCGGTCGAAGGGGTGGCCGTGCAGAAGGAGGAGAGGGGCCCGGTGGGAGGTTTCGGGGCCTTTGTCGGTGTAGGAGAGGTAAGGGGGCATGTGGGTGACCCTAGGGGGCTCAACTCCTCGGTGCAATAAGATCTTTGCCCTCGGTGCAATCCATGACCGCGCCGAGGGAGCAAGGCATCAGGGGGAACTGTGAACGACTACCGGCGTATCGCCGACCGGATAGCCGCCGACATCGCGAGCGGACGACTGCGGGCGGGGCAACAACTGCCCCCGCAAAGGGCGTTCGCCCGGCGGCACGGCCTGGCGCCCTCCACCGCGGGGCGCGTGTACGCCGAACTCGTGCGCCGGGGACTGGTGGTGGGGGAGGTCGGGCGCGGGACGTTCGTACGGGCCGCCGCGCCGGACGGGCAGCCGGGGCGCGCCCTGACCGAGGCGGTGGGCGACGAGCCGGTGAACCTTGAGCTCAACTACCCGTATCTGCCGGGCCAGTCGGAGATGCTCAGCCCGGCCCTCGCCTCGCTCGCGCGCTCGGACGCGCTCGGCGGCGCGCTGCGCCCGGCTTCGGTCACGGGCACCCCCGCCGCGCGGGAGGCGGTCGCCGGGCTGCTCGCCCAGGGGGGTGTGCACGCCGACCCGGAGCGGATCCTGTTCACCGGCAACGCCCGGCAGGCCATCGCCGCCACGCTTGTCTCCCTGGTCCGGCCCGGCGGCCGGGTCGGCGTCGAACCGCTGACGTATCCGCTGGTCAAGGAGATCGGCGCCCGGCTCGGGCGGACTTTGGTGCCGCTCGCCATGGACGAGGAGGGCCCCCGGCCGGACGCCCTCGCCGCCGCGCACCGCGCCGCGCCCCTGTCCGCCCTCTACCTCCAGCCGACCCTGCACAACCCGACCACGCTGACCACGAGCGCGAGCCGCCGGGCCGAGCTGGCGAACGTCGTCCACAGGCTGGGGATACCGGTGGTCGAGGACCGGATCTGGTCCTTCCTGCGCCCGTCGGCCGAGGCGGGCGCGCCCCCGCTCGCGGCCCTCGCCCCCGATCTCGTCCACCTCGTCGACGGCCTGTCCAAACGCGTCGCCCCCGGGCTCACCGTCGGCTTCGTCGTCGTACCCGGGGACCGGACCGAGGCCGTGGCGCGGGCGATCCGGTCCGGGGGCTGGAGCGCGGGCGCGTTCGCGCTGGAGGCGGCGGTGCGCTGGATCGGCGACGGGACCGTGGATCGGCTGGTGGCGGCCAAGCGGCGGGATGCCGCCCGGCGCCGGCGGCTGGTGGCCGAGGAGCTGGGCGGCTTCGCCGTACGGTCGGACCCGTCCTCCTATTTCGCCTGGTGGGAGCTGCCGGCGCCATGGCGGGCCGACACCTTCGCGGCGGCGGCGCGGGAACGCGGGATCGCGGTCACGCCGGGGACGGCGTTCGCGGTGGGGCCCGGCGGGGCGCCGGGCGCGGTCAGGCTTGGACTCGGGTCGGCTCCTGAGCCGGAGCTGGCGCGGGCTCTTTCGGTCCTCGCAGCCGTCGCACGAGGCGGGCGGGCCGCAGGTTCCGGGTCAGCCAGGTGGTGAGGGCCACCGTGAGGCCGAGGCCGAGCAGCAGCCAGGAGACGGTGCGCAGGGTCCCGGTCAGGGCGTCGTAGACGGCGCCGGCGGCCGGGTGGGGTACGTCGGAGGGCAGACCGGCGAGGGTCAGGGAGCGGCCGACGGCGACCGCGAGACCGAGCAGCGCGCCCGCGAGGGCGGTGCCGAGGGCGGTCGCGGCGATGGCCCGGCGGCGGCGCACGGCCAGGGCGATTCCCGCGGCGGCGAACGCCACGGCCGCGAGCGGAAGCCAGAAACCGGCGACTTCGAGCACGTGGAACCCCTTTCGTAGCGAGGTCAGTTCGTCGGCCGGGAGCACGGCGACCGCGGTGTGCTGCACCGGGATACGGGCGGCGAGCGGTATGTGCTCGTCGCTGAGCTGCTGTTTGACCTGGGCGGTGACGGGGGCGAAGTCCACGGTGACCGGCTCGGCGGCCGCTTCGTCGCGGTCGTCGCGCAGGGCCCGCAGCACCGCGTCGTGGGTGACCCGGTTACCGGCGTCCCAGGCGAGCCGGAAGGCCTGGGTCTGGGTGAAGGAGCGCACGGCGTCGTGCACGAAGGGGCGTACGGAGCTGCGCAGCGGGCCGGTCTCCAGCCGTCCGCCGGCCTCGCGGAGCAGGCTGTCGCCGACGGCGTCCGCGACGGCCTCCCGCACGTCCGGGTCGGTGGCCAGCGGGGCCATCGTGGTGACGTACCGGCCCGTGTCGGTGAGTCCGTACGTCGCCCACAGTGCCAGCGCGCCGAACGGCACGAGCAGGCAGGACAGGGTGATCAGTACGGCCGACAGGGCGCTCCTCAGGCGTGGCGGCACCCTCTCAGGCAACGGCCCGCGGGCCCGGCACGCGACCGGAGTGCGTCCGCTCGGGCGATCCGGGCGGATCCGATCCGGGTGGATCGCGCCCGCCTCAGCGGATCCGCCGCCCGAAGGCGTCCTCGCGGGTGTAGTACCGGTAGAAGAAGACGACGAAGGTGGCCCCGGCGATCAGCAGGGACATCAGGATGGAGCGCAGGACCGAGTGGCCGCTCTGGCTGTAGAGCCAGCCGAAGGCGATGCCGGTGAACGCCGTCCACAGCAGCGCGTGCACCTCCCGGATCATCCGGGGGGCCAGCGCCAGCAGCGCGATGCAGACCACGGCGAAGACGAGGGCGCTGACGAACCCGAGCAGCAGGTTCCAGCCGGTGATGGGGCCGCCGGCGCGGTTGTCGGCCGCGACCCAGTAGCCGTAGACGAGGGCCAGGACGACGGGGACCGCGATCCGGGCGATGCGATGGGTGCGGGCGCCGAGGACATCGGGTGTCCGGCGCTGGTCGGGGGAGGTGCCGGCCTGCACCTCGGGCGCCGGGGCGCGCCGGGGGATTCCGCCGGGTGCGGGTGCCGCATGAGCCATGAGAGCACTCCTCTCTCCTCGCCCCCGTTTCGCTATCCAATGCACACCTGGGGGCGGGCTCTGGCAAGTCGGCCGGGGGGACGCGGGCCCGATGCGGCGCCCTTTCCCCGTGTTTCTCCGGGGAACCTGGAGACTCGGACGCCGTGACCGGGACGGGATACAAGCGGTGGCAGCCGCCGCGCATCTGCGGGCGGGGTCCCGGCTGGCTGCTGCCGTCGCTGCTGCTCGTCGGCATCGCCCTGCTGGACCTGGAGAGCGGCGCGGAGTTCCGCATCGTCTCCTGGATCGTCCTGGTGCCCGGGCTCGCCGCCGCGGTCTGCGGGGTGGGGACGACGGCCGCCTTCGGGCTGGTGTCCCTGGTGACGTACGTCCTCGTGGACAACGCCTGGCCCGACCAGTACCAGGCGGGCCTGCCCGACTTCGTGCTGGTCGCTCTCGGTGGCGTGCTGGCCACGCTGACGGCGGCGCTGCGGATGCGGCAGGAGCGGCGCATGCTGCGCATGCAGGACGTCGCCGAGACCACGGTACGGGCCGTGCTGCGCCCGCTGCCCCCGCGCTGGGCCGGTCTCGAACAGGCCGGGGTGTATCTCGCCGCGGATGTGGAGGCGCAGGTCGGAGGCGATTTCTACGACATACAGCCCGGCCCGTACGGCACCCGGGTGCTGCTCGGCGATGTGCAGGGCAAGGGCCTGGGCGCGGTGGACGCGGCGGCCGCGCTGCTCGGCACCTTCCGGGAGGCCGGGTACCACGAGAAGGATCTCGGGACCGTCGGCGAGCGCCTGGAGAGCCGGATGATCCGGCACCGCGTCCACACCACCGCGATCGGCCGCCGGGACGGGGACCGGTTCGCCACGGCCGTGCTGGTCGACTTCGCCTGGGGCGAGAGCGGAATGGTCGACGTCCTCAACTTCGGGCACGAGGCGCCGCTCGCGGTCGGGCCGCACGGGGTGCGCGAACTGCCCAGCGGGGACGGGGCACCGCTCGGCCTGTGCGACCTGGTCGGCGGGCTGCCGCCGGTCCACCGGGTGCCGCTCGCCGAGGAGGAGACGCTGCTGGTGGTCACCGACGGGGTGACCGAGGCCCGCGACGGCAGGGGCGAGTTCTACGACCTGATCGGCGATGTCGCCCGCGCGCTCACCGCCGATCCCGGCTGCGCGGAACCCGGCCGGCTGGTCCGGCGGGTCCGCGACGGGGTGCTGCGGCACAGCGGGGGCCGGCTGGCCGACGACACCACGGTCTTCGCGGTCCGCCGCCTCCCGGAGACGGAGGAGTGCCCGGGGACGCAGCCGCTGCCGGAGATCGGGGCGGCGCCGCGGCCGCCGGGGGGCCAGCTCCCCTGAGGGGGCAACCCCGAGGGGACCGGGGGGCAGGCGGGAGCGCCCGAAGGGGGATGTTCCCCGGGCTGGGGCGCGTCGCGGGGGTCGCAGCGGTTACGGTGCTGACGGGAGAGAGCGGATCCGCAGGGACCGCAGGGCCTACAGGGGGAGGGACCATGCCCGGAACCGTGCTGCTGCTCGCGGCCGCGCCGCTGGGCCGGGGACGCCTGGTGGACGCGGCCGCCGTGCTGCCGGTGCTGGCCGCCGTCGCCCCCACCGTGCTGTCCGGCACCGACACCGCCAACGTCGTGGAGCTCGCGGACCCGGTGGAGCCCCAGGGCGTCCTCACCCGGCTGCGCGCCGCCGCGGCCGCGCCGGGACCGCTCACCGTGTTCCTCACCGGCCAGCTGCATCTGGACCGCAGGCAGCGGCTGCCGCATCTGGCGCTGGCCCGCACCACCCCGGCCACGGTCCGCTACACCGCGGTGCCCTGGCACTGGATCCGCGAGGAGCTGCGGCTGCGCGCCCCCGGGCAGACGGCCCTGGTGGTCGATCTGCACGCGGACCCGGAGGTCTGGCGGCAGCTGCACGAACAGCCGCTGGACTGCGGCCGCACCACCGCGGTCTACGGCCGGATCGCCCCGCCGCACGGGCGCCGGGGGCCGGCCGAGCCGTCGTACATGAAGACGGTCGCCACCCTGCTGCGCAGCGGCCATCGCCCCCCGCTGGACGAACTCCACCAGCAGGCCCTCGCCCGCATCCCGGAGGAGACCTCGGCCGACATCCTGCTGGCCCCGCTCGCGGCCCCGGCCCCGGCCCCGCAGCCGTATGCGGCGATTCCGCACCCGACGTCCGGCGGGACCCTCGGGTCCGGCCCGTTCGTGGGCGCGCGGCAGACGTACGGCGGTCCCGTCGGCGCGGTTGCGGACACGGTCGTGGACGCGGTCGTGGAACCGGGCGCCCCTCTCGACGTACCCCCGCCGCCCGCGGACCCCGTCCCCGAGGCCCCGGATCCGCACGCCGCCATCAGCACCGCCGTACAGGCCGGGCGGCACGAGGAGGCGGAGGCGATCGCCGCCCGGCATCAGGAAGCCGCGGCGGACGAGCACGGCCCTGCCTCCGAGGACGCCCTGCACTGGGCCGAGGTGCGCGCCGATCTCGCGATGTTCGCCGGGGACGCGGCGCGCAGCTGCCAGGGGTGGATGGCGGTCGCCGAGCGGCGGCTCGCGGCCGGGCAGGAGGCGGACGCGCCCGCCGTGGAGGCCGCGGTGGACCGGGCGCACCACCAGTGGGGCCGGATCGACGACGCGGCGCGGGCCCGTGAACTGGGGCCCGCGCTCGCCGAGTTGCGCGCGCGGGTGCCGGGACGCCGGCGGGGCGCGCTCGAAGACGTGCGGCGGCAGCTCAGGGAGCTTCAGCAGATCTGAACCGCCGCCGTAAGACGGCTACTTGGTGAAAGTGAAGTACTTCCAGGCGCCGTGCGTCGTGGAGTTCACGATGTCGCCCGAGGTGCCGTTGATGTACGAGGAGCGGACCCGGAAGCGCCAGCCGACGTCCTGCCCGTGGTCACCGGTGATCTTGACCGAGGAGGTGCCGTTGGCGGCCAGCCCGAAGTACTCGGGGTCGCCCGGGTACCACTTGCCCTGGTAGTACACCTCGAACTCGAACTTCTGCGCCCGGCCCGGGTAGTACGTCATCTTGGTGTTGATGACCGGGTTCTTGGACTTGTGGAAGAAGTAGTAGGTGTGGCTCCAGGTGGACTTGGACTTGTAGGAGCCCGACACCGAGGTGGAGACGCTCACCCGGTCGTACGCCGTGCTCGTCGCCGTGGCCGACCGGTAGCGGGCGTCGCCGGTGAACTTGGCGGTGACCTTGGTGTCCCGGTACAGGTTCATCCAGACCGAGAGATTGCCGTGCGCGTCCACCTTGCCGGACTTCATCAGCTTGTTGGGCCGGTCGGTGCCGTAGGGGTCGGCCCAGATCTCCACCGAGCGGTTCTTGTACGTCGAACCGAGGTGCGCGGTGAACTTCACGGACTTGCCGTAGTCGTACGTCTTGCCGTTGTTGTTGATGCTGATCGACGGCTTGGCGCGGGAGACGTCGACCGTGCCGGAGCCGGAGCCCGCGGTGTGCTGGGCGTCGCCCGCGTAGGCCACCGTGTACTTCACCTTGCCGCCGGCCGGCGGGGTGTCGGTGAAGGAGAAGGTGCCGTCGGCCTTGACCGTGACCGCCTTCAGGGCCTTGCCCTTGGGGGAGTCCAGGTCGGTGCGGGTGACGGACAGCGCGGTGCCCGCGGGCAGCGCGACCGTGGCGGTGACCTTGCCCTTGACGGTGAGCTGCTTGGCGCGGGTGGCGGTGGCCGGGGCGCTCACGGTGACGGTGGTGACCGCCTTCGCGGGCGCGTTCAGGACGCGCAGCGTATAGGCGCCCAGGCTGTTGTACGACACCGCGAACAGCCGGGAGGCGTCCGGCGCCCAGGCGAGCGCGGAATCGGCGAGCTCGTCCGAGCCGGACGAGTTGCCGGTGTTCGGGAAGTCGTAGGTGCGCACCGGGGTCCTGGCGCCCGGCTTGTAGATGTAGATGTCCGGCTCGTAGCTGCCGTCGATGCCCGCGGCGACCGTGCCGTCCGGGGCGACGGCCACCGCGTTCGGGTAGGCGTCGCTGGCGTAGACGCCGTCCGGGGTGAGGTCGGCCGTCTTGAACACCGGGTGTCGGTTCGGGGACGCGCTCGCGGTGATGACGTCCTTGCCGTCGGGTGTGACGGCGAGGTCTCGCAGGTTGCCGCCGGCGTCGGCGGAGGCGAGCCGGGCGGGCGTGCCCGAGGAGACGTCGTAGGAGACGAGCGTGGGACTGCCCTCGGGCACTGCGGCGACGAGCGTGTCCGAGCCGGGCGCCGCGTCCAGGAACGGGCCGGTGTACCAGCCGCTGCCCTGGCCGAGGGTGACCTCGTGCTGCTCGGAGGCGAGATCGACGGAGCCGATGTCGCCGCTGCCGCCCTGGCCGTAGCCGAACCAGAGCCGGCCGCCCGCGACCGCGACACTGACCGGCTGACCGCCCACGGCGTAGGGCGCGCCGGGTGTGTCCGTCGCGGTGTCGACGACCGCGATCCGGTCGGCGCCCTTGACGGCGGCGTACAACGTGCCGGAGTCCGCGGACAGTTCGAGGCCGGTGACGCCGGGCAGCGAGGTCAGCTGCTTGAGCACCTTGCCGCTGTAGTCGGTGACGACGATCTTGCCGTTGCCCGGGTCGCTGATGAAGACCTGCTGGTGGAGCCCGTCGACCACGAGATCGCCGACCTGCTTGACGGGCAGGGCGGTGGCGGTGTCGGCGGACGCCGGGGTGGCCGCGAGGGCCGCCGAGCTGAAGAGAACCGCCAGGGTGGTGGCGGCGGTGAGAGTGCGCATACGCACGCTGATTCGAACCCCCCGGAACGAATGAAGACATGAGCGCCTTCGGGCACGGCCCCGCGAGCCCCCAAATGTGCGAGCCCTGTGTGCCCTCTGTGGCGAGTATGCGAAGACTAGGTCATGCCTCTGACAACAGCGCCAGCGCCCCCGAGACCAGGGTGCGCACGCCCGGCGCGACGGTGGCCGGGTCGGGGGCGAAGTGCGGGCTGTGGTTGCTGGGGACGGCGGCGAGCTTCTCCGGGAGGGTGTCGCCGGGCGCCTCGTTCCAGATGTCGTGGGGCGTGGTGGTGACGAACCAGTACGCGTAGGGAATGGCGCCGTCCAGGGCGAGTTCGGGGAAGTCCTCGCTGCCCATCGCCGGACCGGGGTCGAACACCGTTGCCGCGCCGAAGAGTTCGCGGTGCGCGGCGGCGACGGTGGTGTCGGTGGCCGCGTCGTTCACGGTCACCGGGAAGGTGGCGCCGAGGGTCACCTCCGGCTCCCGGGGGCAGCCGGCGGCCAGGCACTCGCCCTGGGCGATCCGGCGGATCGCGGCCAGCATCCGCTGCCGTACCGCCTCGGACTGGGTGCGCAGGTTCAGGGCGATGCGCGCCTCGTCGGGGATGATGTTGTGCCGGGTGCCCGCCTCGATACGGCCCACCGTGAGGACCGCGGACTCGCCCGCGGCGACCTCGCGCGAGACCACGGTCTGCAGCCGGGTGACGAGGTAGGCGGCGGTCACCACCGGGTCCACGGTCGCCTCCGGGCGCGAGCCGTGGCCGCCCCGGCCGTGCACCACGATGTCCACGTCCGTCGCCGCCGACATGATCAGCCCCGGCACGTGCGGGTACAGGCCCGCGGGGCCGGGCGCGGCATGCTGACCGAGCAGTACGTCGGGCCGCCCGAAGCGCTCGTACAGGCCGTCCGCGAGCATCCGCCGGGCGCCCTGCCCGGACTCCTCGGCGGGCTGCCCCACCACCAGCAGGGTGCCGCGCCAGGTGTCCCGGCCCGCGGCGAGCGCGGCGGCGGCCCCGGCCAGCCAGGTGACATGCAGATCGTGCCCGCAGGCGTGCATCACCCCGTCGGTGGCGGAGGCGTACGGCAGCCCGGTCGCCTCGGTGACGGGCAGTGCGTCCATGTCGGCGCGCAGCAGCACGGTGGGGCCGTCGCCGTTGGCCAGCCGCCCGACGACGCCGGTGCCGCCGACGCCCTCCGCCGTCTCGAACCCGGCGTCCGCCAGCCGCCCGGCCAGCTTCCCGGCGGTGCGGTGTTCGCGCAGGGACAGCTCGGGATGCCGGTGCAGGTCCCGGTAGAGGTCCTCCAGAGCGGGAAGCGGCAGGTCGGCGGTGAGGTCCCGGGCGGTGCGGGCGGCGGTGGCGGCGCTGGCGGCGGCAGAGGTCATGCGGGCAGGTTAGGCGGGCGGTGGGGATTGCGACACCGGTGGCTCCCGTGGTTCCTGCGGTTCTTGTGGTTCTGGTCAGCGGTCGGCCGCCGCCGGGGCCGAGGCGGTGACCTGGTCCTCGGGGGCCGCCGGCGCCGTGGCACGCGCCGGGCCCGCGTTGGCCGCGAGTATCAGGGACGCCGCGGCTATCACGGCGGCGGCGACGGCCCTCCGCGCGGTGGAGTATCCGTAAGGAGCGGATGGACGTCCGTACACGGCGACCTCGCAACACGACAGCGGCGTATTAAGCAGGTTTAATCCGCCGTTTAACCTAGAGGCATTCCGAGCCGAACGGCAAGGTCCGGCGGGCCAGTTGGGGGTTGCGGCGGTGCGTGAGCGGGACGATCCGGAGACGGTGGGGCGACGGGTGCAGCGGCTGCGCGGCGAGCGCGGGCTGACCCAGCGGCAGCTGGCCGAACCGGCCTACACACCGGCGTACATCTCCACCCTGGAGGCGGGCCGGGTGCGCGCCTCCGACGAGGCGCTGCGGCACATCGCGCGGCGGCTCGGCGTGAGCTTCGAGGAACTGGCCCTGGGCCGTCCCGCCCATCTCGCGACGGAGCTGCGGCTGCGGCTCACCGAGGCCCGGCGGACGCTCGCGGACGGGCGGGCCGAGGAGGCGGCGGGGCGGTACACCGAGCTGCTGGCCGAGGCGGAGTCGCACGGCCTGCCGGGCGAACAGGCGGCCGCGCTGCTGGGGCTCGGCGAATGCGCCCTGGAGACGGGTGAGCTGGCGAGCGCCCACACGCACTTCGAGCGTGCCGAGGAACGCCTCGCGGACGCCTCCCCGGCGGCCCGCGCCCCCGCCGTGCGCGGCCGGGCGGTCGCCCACTATCTGGCGGGCGAACTCCGGTACGCCGTCTACCTCCTGGAAACCACCCTCGACGAACTCAACCGGGGCGGCCTGCACGACCCGGACGCGCTGCTGCTCCTGTACGCCAGCGTCATCGGCCCCTACCTGGACATGGGCGCCCACGCGCGCGCCGCCCAGGCCGCCGAGTTCGCGCTCGCGCTCGCCCCGCGGGCCGGGGACCCGGCGCTGATCGCCCGGATGCACCGCTCGGTGGCCCGCACCCTGCTCGCCGAGGGCCGCCCCGCCGAGGCCGACGCCTCCCTCGCCAAGGCCGCCGAGCTGTACCGCCAGCTCCAGCTGCGCACCGAGCTGGCCAACTGCCACTGGATGCGCGGCTATGTGCACGCGCAGAACGGCCAACTGAACGCGGCGGAAGCCGAGTTGCGGCAGGCGCTCGCCATGCTCTCGGAGACCAGCGCCGCCCTCTACCGCAGCCAGGCCGCGGTGGAACTCGCCGATGTGCTGCACCGCCTGGGCCGCTCCGCGGAGGCCGGGGCCCTCCTGGAGGGGGTGCTGGGCGACTTCTCCTCCGAGCGCGGCGCGATGCACGCCGCCGCCGCGCACCGGCTGCTCGGCATCATCGCCGAGGACGCCCGCGAGACCGAGTCCGCCGAGGAGCACTACGTCCGCGCCCTCAGCCTCCTGGAACGCGCGGGCGCCGCGGGCGATCTGGCCGACCTCTGCCGCCTCCTGGGCGACCTGCTGCGCCGCACCGGCCGTACGGAGGCCGCCCTGGACGCCTACCGCACGGGCCTCGGCCACCGGACCACCCCCGGCACCACCACCCTGGGCCCGGCCCCGGCCCAGCCACCCCTCTGACCCCTCTGCCCCCTCGGCTCCTCGGCCCCTCGGCCCCTCGGCCCCTCGCCTCCCTACACGTCCGCCCGCCCCTGTCTGCGCACCTCCGCCAGCCGCAGCGCGCCCACCTGCACGGCCGCCTGGGTGGCGTCGCCCGGGACATCGCCCAGACCGCCATTGGTGAAGGCGAAGGCGTCGTCGCCGACGCGGACGGTGGCGACGTCCAGGGTGAGCCGGACGTCCTGGTCGTCCTCGGTGGTGGCGGAGACGGTGATGTGCAGGCCCTGCCGGGCGTCGCCGACCTCGGGGAGGGCGAGTTCGGAGACCTGGACGTCCTCCTGGAGGTTCTGGGGGGTGACGGCGTCGAAGCGGGCGCAGTTCACCGGCATCGTGCGCAGCCAGTTCAGCGCGGCGTCCACGTCGGAGGGGCGGCGCGCGCCGATCTGGTAGCGGAGCTGGGCATCGGTGTCGGCGTCGTCCAGGCCGACGGCGACCCGGGCCGGGCCGCCGAGGAGCTGATCGCTGTAGAGGGCGTCGAGGAGCTTCTGGCACTCACCGGCCGAGGTGCTCGCCTTCAGCATCCCGTCCCGCCAGGTCGCCGCCCCGCGCGTCGCGGTCCAGGGGGCGCCGAGATCGCTCTGGCCGAGGAGCGCGGCCTGCGCCTGCGCGTCGGTGAGCGAGGAGCCGTCGGGCCGGGCGGGGGCCTTGGAGCCCTGGGCCGGCCGGTCGATCGTCGGCAGCGGCTGCGGCGCCGTCTCCGGCTGCTTCAGCGTCAGCGCCGCACAGCCCCCGATGCCGAGCAGCCCGAGCCCGGTCAGGAACATCGGCAGCCGGCCGCGCGGACGTATCCCCTCGAACATCACGCTGCCTCCCGGTCCTGGTGCCTCCTCCCACGGCACCACCACCCCGGCCGCCCCACCAGCGCGGAAGGCCGGACGGGTGAGCCGTACGAAAAGCCCCGACGGCGCGCCCCGCTCCGTCCGTCTGAACTAGTGTTTGACCCCCTCGCGCCCCCGTCGGGCCGAGCCGTGACCCTCCGCCGTGAAGGAGACCCCATGCCCGGCCGTCCCGTGCCCGTGATCATGGACTGTGACACCGGGGTCGACGACGCCCTCGCGCTGCTGTTCGCCGTGCGGCATCCCGGGATCGAGCTGCGGGCGGTGACCTGCGTGGCCGGGAACACCGATGTGGACGGGGTGGTGCGGAACACGCTGACCGTGCTGGAGCAGGCCGGGGCGCCGGAGATTCCCGTGGCGCGCGGGGCCGAGCGGCCGCTGCTGGAGCCGGCCCGGCCCGCCACCCATGTGCACGGGACGGACGGCATGGGGGACCTGGGGCTGCCCGCCCCGGCCCGGCGGCCCGCCGAGGTGGACGCGGTCACCCTGCTGCGCCGCGAGATCCTCGCCGCGCCCCGCCCGGTCACCCTGATCCCCACCGCGCCGCTGACCAACATCGCGCTGCTGCTGCGCACCCACCCCGAGGTGACCCGCAACATCGAGCGGATCGTCTTCATGGGCGGCGCGGTCGAGGTCGGCAACGCCACGCCCGTCGCCGAGTTCAACGTCTGGCACGACCCGGAGGCGGCCGCCGTACTGCTCACCGCCGGGGTGCCGATCACGATGTACGGCCTGGACGTGTTCCGGCAGGTGGTCGTCGAGGCCGAGGAGGTGCGGCGGCTGCGGGCGAGCGGGGACCGCGGGGCGCGGCTGGCCGGGGAGCTGCTCGCGCACCGTCCGGCCACCCAGGGCGAGCCGCCCGAGGCGGAAGAGGCGGGCGGGCTCGGGGACGCGGGCGCGGTGTGCGCGGTCGCCGATCCGGGCGGGCTCACCACCCGGCTGCTGCCGGTCGAGGTCAGCCTCGCGCCCGGACCGGGCCGCGGGCAGACGCTCGTGGACCGGCGGCCCCGCCCCGGCGAGGCCGAGATCCATCACGGGGAGCGCGAACGGCCGCTGATCGACGTGGCGTTGGCGGTCGACGCGGACCGGTACACCCGGCTGTACCTGGAGACGGTCGGACGGTCCTGACGCCGGGCCCGGTTTCCAAGGTTCGCTTTCCGGGCAATGTGGACAGATTCTCTACGTCGCGTCCGCTTCGTCCGTCGTACCGAAGGGAACCCGTATGGCAGACCTCTCCTCCAGGAACCCCGACTGGTGGCGGCAGGCCGTCATCTACCAGGTGTATCCGCGCAGCTTCGCCGACGCCGACGGGGACGGGCTCGGGGACCTCAAGGGCATCACCCAGCGCCTGGACCATCTCGGCGCGCTCGGCGTGGACGCCCTGTGGCTGAGCCCGTTCTATCCGTCCGAACTCGCCGACGGGGGGTACGACGTCGCCGACCACCGGGACGTCGACCCGCGCCTGGGCAGCCTGGACGACTTCGACGCGCTGGTCGCCGAGGCGCACCGGCTCGGTCTGAAGGTCGTGGTGGACCTGGTGCCCAACCACACCTCGCACCAGCACCCGTGGTTCCAGGAGGCGTTGCGGGCCGGACCCGGATCCGCCGCCCGGGAGCGGTACGTCTTCCGGCCCGGCCGGGGCGCCCGGGGCGAACTCCCGCCCTCCGACTGGCAGTCCGTCTTCGGCGGCAGCGCCTGGCACCGGGTGGCCGACGGCGAGTGGTACCTGCATCTGTTCGCCGCCCAGCAGCCCGACCTCAACTGGGACAACGAGGAGGTGCGCGCCGACTTCCGCACCACCCTGCGGTTCTGGTCCGACCGGGGCGTGGACGGCTTCCGCGTGGACGTGGCGCACGGACTGGCCAAGGAGCTGACCGAGCCGCTGCGCGACATCGGCGGCATCGGCGCCGCCGGGGAGACCGCCCTGCTCCGCGTCCCGCCCGGCGACCACCCCTACTGGGACCGCGACGAGGTGCACGAGATCTACCGCGACTGGCGCAAGGTCTTCGACGCCTACCGGCCACCGCGCAGCGCCGTCGCCGAGGCCTGGGTCCCGGGCCCCCGCCGCGCCCTGTACGCCCGGCCCGACGAACTCGGCCAGGCGTTCAACTTCGAGTATCTGGAGGCCGGTTGGAGCGCGGCGGAGCTGCGCCGCGTCATCACCGAGGAACTGGCCACCGCGCGGGCCGCGGGCGCCGCCGCCACCTGGGTGCTGTCCAACCACGACGTCGTACGGCACCACTCCCGGCTGATGCTCCCGCCCGGCACCGACCCCGGGGCCTGGCTGCTGTCCGGCGGTCACGCGCCCGCGGTCGACCGGGAGGCGGGCCTGCGCCGGGGCCGGGCCGCCACCCTGCTGATGCTGGCGCTGCCCGGGGCGTCGTACCTCTACCAGGGGGAGGAACTCGGTCTGCCCGAGGTCGCCGACCTGCCCACCGAGGTGCTCCAGGACCCGATCTGGGAGCAGACCGGGCATGTCCGCAAGGGGCGCGACGGCTGCCGGGTGCCGCTGCCGTGGTCGGCGGACGGGGCGTCGTACGGCTTTGGACCCGGCGGTGCCTGGCTGCCGCAGCCGAGCGGTTTCGCGGCGTACGCCGTCGAGGCGCAGAGCGGGGTGGAGGGTTCGACGCTGGAGCTGTACCGCACCGCGCTGCGCCTGCGCCGCAAGCTGCTCGACGGGGAGTCGCTCATCTGGTCGACCGACTCCCCTGAAGAAGTACTGGACTTCGGCCGCTGCGAGGGGTGGCGGTGTGTCGCCAACCTGGGCTCGGCGGCGGTGCCGATGCCGGCCGGGGAAGTGCTGCTGAGCAGCGGGCCGTTGCCCGGGGACGGGGGGCTGCCCCCGGACACGACGGTCTGGCTCGGCTGACCTGCGGGGCGAGGGGGCCGGTCACCCCGTGACCGGTCTCATTGCCGCGCTTTGGTGTACATGACACATGGTTGGGGAAACGTTGACCAGTCCTCGGGAGAAGGCGGGGAGAACGCGGGCCTAGATTCGCCGCATGCCCCCACAGCCACCTCCCAGGATGCCCGCGGCCCGCGCCCCGGGCGCGCTGCCCGTGCTGCCCTACCGCAAGCCCACCAAGGGCCGCGACTACTGGGTCCTGGACGACGTCCTGCCCGACGTGGACGCGGTGCGCGCGCGCTGTCTGGCCAAGGACGACTGGGTCGAGGGCTACCCGTACACCTCCGAGACCTGGCCGGGCCTGCGCGCCATGCCGGGGCTCGAACCCGCCGAACTCGCCGTCATCGAGCGGCTGGTGAGGAAGGCGACCGGCGCCAAGGAGCTGTGGGTGCAGAAGGCGCCCGGCGGCGGCACGCTCAACCACAACTGCGTCCAGGTCGTCGGCGCGGGCGAGAGCGAGCCGCGCCCGCACACCGACTCGCGCGCGCTGTGCCGGTACGCGGCGGTGCTGTACCTCAACCCGGGCGTCCCCAAGGACTGCGGCACCAGCTTCTACCGCCAGCACCTGCCGGGCGGCCGGCTCGGCGGCAATGTCGTCCAGGCCCCGCACACCAACCTGGTCGAGGCCCTCGGTACCCGCTTCGTCGCCCCGGACGCCTTCGAGGAGGACGTCCGCGTCCCGCACAAGTACAACCGCCTGCTGCTCTACAACGCCAACCTCGTGCACAGCGCGACCGGTTACACCGGCGCCACGCTGGAGGAGAAGCGCATGACGGCCGTCTTCTTCTGGATGGCCTGACGGCCCGGGGTGCGGCCGGGCCCGGCGTGCGGTACGGATGGTGGGCGTGAGCGTTGTCGCCATCGTGGGCGCCGGTCCCGGACTCGGCGCCGCCGTCGCCCGGCGGTTCGGGCGCGAAGGGTACGACATCGCCCTCGTCGCCCGCGACCGCGACCGGCTGGAGGCGCTGGTGCGGGAGCTGGCCGAGGACGGTGTCACCGCCCGCGCCTTCCCCGCCGACGTCCGCGAACCGGAGCGGCTGGCCCGCGCCCTCGCCGACGCCGCGCGGGAGCTGGGCACCATCGAGGTGCTCCAGTACAGCCCGGTGCCGCACAAGGACTTCATGCGGCCCGTCCTGGAGACCGGCCACCGGCAGCTGACCGGGCCCATCGAGTTCTCGGTGTACGGACCCGTCGCCGCCGTACAGCAGGTGCTGCCCGGGATGCGGGCCCTGGGGCGCGGAACCATACTGTTCGTGAACGGGGGCACGGCCGCCGTGCCTCACGTCGAGCGCACCGGTACGTCCGTCGCGTTCGCCGCGCAGAGCGCGTACGGGCATCTGCTGCACGAACGCCTCGCCGCCGAGGGCATCCATGTCGCCCAACTCGTCGTCCCCGGCGCCATCACCCCGGGCCACGCCCGCAAGGACCCCGCCGTGCTCGCCGAGATGCTGTGGGGCATGCACCGGGAGCGGCACGGGTTCCGGCACTTCGCGGACGACCTCGACAGCCGATGACGGGCCGATGACGGGCCGATGACGGGTCACGCGATGGGGTGACAGCCCCTCGGCCCGCCCTGCGCGAAGAGCATTTGTGGGCGAATATGGTGACGTTGGCCGTATTGCTCCTCTCCAAGGGGGCCCCTCATGGCTGTCGAGATCCCGTCACTCATCAAGCCCTCCAAACTGCGGGCCAGGGGCGGCCTGCTGGGCGAGTGCCTGGCGGAGTTCCTCGGGACGTTCGTGCTCATCGCCTTCGGCTGCGGAGTGGTCGCGATGGCCGTCGCCGCGCTGCCCGGCTCGGGCCGCGCCGCCACGCCCACCACGATCTTCCTCGCCGCCGGCGACTGGCTGCTGATCACCTGGGGCTGGGCGATGGCCGTCGTCTTCGGCGTCTATGTGGCCGGTGGCGTCAGCGGCGCCCACCTCAACCCCGCGGTGACCCTGGCGATGGCGGTGCGCCGCGGCTTCCCCTGGGCCAAGGTGCTGCCGTACTGGTTCGCGCAGCTGGTCGGCGCCTTCACCGGCGCGGCGCTGGTGTACCTGGTCTACCACCAGGCGATCGGCGCCTACGACGCCGCCGCCTCCGGGCCCAAGGTGAACGGGCACACGAACGCCACGTTCTCCATCTTCGCCACGTTCCCCGCGGGTTACTTCCACGGCGGGATCTGGGGCCCGCTGATCGACCAGATCGTCGGCACGGCCTTCCTGATCATGTTCATCGTCGCCGTCATCGACCTGCGCAACACCGCGGTGCAGGCCAACCTGGGCCCGCTGATCATCGGCTTCATCGTGGCCGCGATCGGCATGTCCTACGGCGCCAACGCGGGGTACGCCATCAACCCGGCCCGTGACTTCGGGCCCCGCCTGTTCACCTGGTCGGCCGGATGGGGAAGCCTCGCCTTCCCCGGCAGTGTGTCCGGCGTGTACCGCGACTACTGGTGGATCCCCATCGTCGGACCGCTGATCGGCGCGGTCATCGGCATCCTGATCTACGACCTGTTCATCGGGGACGTGCTGGTGCTGCGGGCCAAGGACGAGGAACTGCCCGAGGCGGGCGTCGTCCGGCAGGTGGAGACGACCGAGGAGTAGCCCTGCCGGGACGCGCCGGTGCGGGGCCTCAGGCCTTGGGCTGGGTGAAGCGGATGCGGTTGCCGAAGGGGTCGCGCAGCCCGCAGTCGATCCCGTACGGACGCTCGGTGGGCTCCTCGGTGAACTCCACGCCCTTGTCCAGCAGCGTCTTGTAGGTGCCCCGGCAGTCGTCCGTGGTGAAGATGAGCCAGCCGCCCATGACGCCCTTGGTGATCAGCTCGCGCACCTGCTCCGCGGTCTGTTCGGACATCGCGGGGGCGCCCGGCTTCTCCAGCAGGATCTGCCGCTCGGGGTGCCCGGGGACGCCGACGGTCAGCCAGCGCATGAAGCCGAGGGGGACGTCGGCGGTGACCTCCAGACCGAGCTTGCCGACATAGAAGTCGAGGGCCTCGTCCTGGTCGAGGACGTATATCTGGGACTGTGTGATCGCGTTGAACATGACGTCCACGCTAGCGAGCGGACGGCGCCAGAACTTATCCAGAACTGCTCAACTCGGCCGGGTCCAGGCCATCGTGAAACACGTCGGGACGGCCGCGGCCACCGCCCCCTTGCGGTACGCGCGCGGTGAGCTGCCGACGATGTCGCGGAACGTGCGGCTGAAGGTGCCCGGACTGCCGAAGCCGACCTCGAAGGCGATGTCCGTGACGCTCCGGCCGGACTCGCGCAGCAGGTACATCGCCCGTTCCACCCGGCGGCGTTGCAGATAGCGGTGCGGTGTCTCGCCGAAGGTGGCCCGGAAGGTGCGCGCGAAGTGGGCCGGTGACACATGCGCGACGCGGGCCAGCGCGGGGACGTCCAGCGGCCGCGCGTAGTCGCGGTCCATGGTGTCCCGGGCGCGGAGCATCCGCCGGTTGGCCCCCTCGGTGGCGCGGCTCATCGCACCCTCCCCTCATGTCCCGTGCGTACGACGGGAGTTGTGCCCCTCACAGCGGCTGGGCGGGCCAGTCCAGCAGCCGGGCGCCGATCACCGCGGTCTGGAGCATGTAGCGGTGCGCGGGGTCGGCCGGGTCGGCGCCGGTGAGCTGGTGGATGCGCTCCAGGCGGTAGGTGAGCGCGCGCACGCTCAGCGAGAGCCGGCGGGCGGCCTCGGCGGCCACACAGCCGGAATCGAAGTAGGCGACCAGGGTGTCCAGCAGCGGCACCGCGCCGCCCCGGGCCGCGGTCAGCGGGCCCAGCGTGTGCTGCACCAGATCGGCCATCGCCTGCCGGTCGCGCGCCAGCACCGGATAGACCAGCAGGTCGGCGGCGTGCAGCACCGGCCCTGGCAGCCCGAGCCGCTCGGCCATCTCCAGCGCGGCGAGTGCCTCCTCGTACGACTGCACGACCCCGCCAGGGCCGGTCTGCGGGCGCCCGACGGCCACCCGGCCGCCGCCGGTGGCGGCGGACGCCTGCCGGGCGAAGTGGTCGAGGACCTCACCGGTGTCACCGGGCGCGATGCACAGCAGCCGGCCGTTCTTGGTGGTGAGCAGGATGCTGTGGGAGTCGAAGCGGGCGAGCACCTCGGCCTCCACCCGCCGGGCGACGGCGCCGCCCTCCCCGTAGGACTGGACGCCCTCGGCGACCGCGACGGCGTGCGCGCGCGAGAGCCGCAGCCCGAACCGTTCGGCGCGCTCGGCGAGCCGGCCCAGGTCGCTGCGGCCGTAGAGCAGATCGTCGATGAACTCCCGGCGGGCCGCCTCCTCCCGGCGCACCGTCAGCCGCAGGGCACGCTCATAGCCCTCCGCGAACACATCGACGGCCTGCTCCACGGCGGCCAGTGCCGCAAGGGTGCTTTCGGTCGAACCGGGTCCCACCGGCCAGGCGGCGCGGGCCGCGGCCAGATGCGCGACGACCAGGGCACGCAGCCCGAGTCCCGCCTCGGCGGCCTGTTCGCCCAGCGCCCGACGGGTCTTCAGCTCCTCGCGGGTCAGCCGCCTGCCGGTGCTCGCGACCTCCGCCAGCACCCCCGCGAAACCGTCCAGATAGCGCTCGGATATCCCCTGCTCGCTCACCCTGCCCCGTTCCCCCGTGATCTTGACGCGCCGGTGACGCTTCCTTAGCGCGATTCCGGCATGCAGACAGTAGTGAAGACTGCCGGAAACCGGCAATGCGGAAACGGTCCTCCGGGCCGCACCATCCTCTGCGGGGAGCACTACGGAGGGTTCCGGTGCGGGGCATCGCGGGGGGATGCCCCGCACCGGCGCCTCGGGGGAGCTCCGACCCACCGTCTGACGCAAGGACGTATGCCATGGAAGCCCTCGGCGTGCTCGTCGCCGCCTGTGTGATCATCGCCGTGCTGTTGCTGTTCGGGTTCTCCCGGCTGTACCGCAAGGTCGACCAGAGCCAGGCCCTGATCGTCTCCAAGACGCGGCGCGTGGATGTGTCCTTCACCGGACAGGTCGTGCTGCCGATCCTGCACAAGGCCGAGGTCATGGACATCTCGGTGAAGACCATCGAGATCAGCCGCTCCGGCCGGGACGGGCTGATCTGCCGGGACAACATCCGTGCCGACATCCGGATCCTGTTCTTCGTCAAGGTCAACAAGACCGTCCAGGACGTCATCAAGGTCGCCCAGTCCGTGGGCACCGAGCGGGCCAGCCACCAGGACACGCTCCAGGAGCTGTTCCACGCCAAGTTCTCCGAGGCGCTGAAGACCGTCGGCAAGCAGATGGACTTCACCGACCTGTACACCAAGCGCGAGGAACTGCGCTACCACATCATCGAGTTGATCGGTGTCGACCTCAACGGCTACCACCTTGAGGACGCCGCGATCGACTATCTGGAGCAGACGCCGCTGACCCAGCTGGACCCGGCCAACGTCCTCGACGCGCAGGGCATCCGCAAGATCACCGAGCTGACCGCCGTCGAGCATGTGCGCACCAACGAGGCGAAGCGTACGGAGCAGAAGGAGATCACCCGGCAGGACGTCGACGCCCGCGAGGCCATCCTGGAGCTGGAGCGCCGGCAGGCGGACGCCGAGATCAAGCAGCGGCGGGAGATCGAGACGTCCCGCGCCCGCGAGGAGGCCGAGACCGCCCGGGTGATGGAGGAGGAGCGGCTGCGCGCGCAGACCGCGTTCCTGCGCACCGAGGAGCAGCTGGGTGTGCAGCGGGAGAACCAGGCGCGGGAGATCGCGGTCGCCGCGAAGAACCGCGAGCGGGTCATCGCCGTGGAGAACGAGCGCATCGAGAAGGACCGCCTGCTGGAGGTCATCGCCCGGGAGCGGGAGACGCAGCTGACCCAGATCTCCGCCGAGAAGGAGGTCGAGGCGGAGAAGCGGGAGATCGCCGAGGTCATCCGGGAGCGGGTCGCGGTGGACCGTACGGTCGCCGAGCAGGAGGAGTCCATCAAGAAGCTGCGCGTGGTCGAGGAGGCCGAGCGCGACCGGCAGGCCCTGGTCATCGCCGCCGAGGCGGAGGCGCAGGAGAAGCTGGTCAAGGACATCAAGGCCGCCGAGGCGGCCGAGCAGGCCGCGACGCACCGGGCCGCCGAGGAACTCACGCTGGCCGAGGCCCGGTTGAAGACCGCCGACCTCGACGCGCGGGCCAAGCTGCGGCTCGCCGAGGGCGTGCAGGCCGAGTCGGCGGCCGAGGGGCTCGCCGCGGTGCAGGTCCGGGACAAGGAGGCCGAGGTCACGGTCAAGGCCGGGCGCGCGGAGGCGGAGGCCACCGAGGCGCGGCTGCGGGCGGAGGCCGAGGGCACCCAGGCGAAGGCGCTCGCGGAGGCCGAGGGCGCGCGGGCCAGGGGTCTCGCCGAGGCCGAGGGCGCGCAGGCGGCGGCCGCGGCGACGGAGGCGCGGCTGCGGGCCGAGGCGGAGGGCGCGCGGGCGAAGGCGCTCGCGGAGGCCGAGGGCACGAAGGCGGCGGCGCTCGCGGAGGCCACCGGTATCGGCGAGAAGCTGAAGGCCGAGGCGGCGGGGCTCACCGAGAAGGCGGCGGCGATGGCCGCGCTGGACGAGGCCTCGCGCGGGCACGAGGAGTACCGGCTGCGGCTCCAGGCGGAGAAGGAGATCCGGCTGGCCGGTCTGGAGACGCAGCGGCAGGTGGCCGAGGCGCAGGCGACGGTGCTGGCCACCGGCCTGGAGAACGCCGACATCGACATCGTCGGCGGCGAGTCCGTCTTCTTCGACCGGCTCGTCTCGGCGGTGTCCTTCGGCAAGGGCGTCGACGGCTTCGTGGCCAACTCCCGCACCGCCCAGACCCTGGCGAAGCCGTGGCTGGACGGGTCGGGGAGCTTCACGGAGGACCTGAGCCGGGTGCTCGGCTCGGTGGGCACGGCGGACGTGCAGAACCTGACGGTGTCGGCCCTGCTGATGAAACTGATGAACGGCGGCGGCGCGGAGGCGTCCCAGTTCCGCCAGCTGCTGGAGAAGGCGGGGGAGCTGGGGTTGGCGGAGGTGCCGGTCGCGTCACTGAACGGCGCTGCCCGCAACTGAGGCGAAGCCCCCGTAGGGGCGCGGGGCCGCATCGATATGCGGCTCCGCCGCGTGGGCGCGAGCGGCCGCGACGCACGCGCACTCCGCGACGCACCCGCACTCCGCGACGAACCCCGCACCCCTACGGCGAATCCGAACCCCGCTGAATGACGAAGGGCGACCATGGCCACCGAGACCGTCGACGCCGGAACCTACGACGTCCTCCGCGACCGGCTGGCCGCCCACGCCGCCGAACTGGCACGGCGGGCCGAGCAACTGAACGCCCGCCGTGCGCAGGAGTTCGGCTCGACCCGCCTCGAACTCGCCTCCACCACCCATCTCAAGACCCCGCACGCCAGCCTCCGGCAGGACATCGTGGCGGTCGGCGACCGCCTCCTCCTCGGCAGCCGGGCCCGCGGCAGCGAACCCGTCCTCGCCCTCTACGACCGCGCCGGAAACCGCCTCCCCGAGGACGACGGCTTCCTCGACGACCCCTCGTTCGTCCGCGAGTTCACCGCCCTGACCCGCTACTACCGCGACGCCCACCTGCTGCGCCTGCGCCGCACCGACGGCCGTCTCCTCGCGGTGTTCCGCACCGGCGAGAAGGCCGACGACATCCGCGCGCTGCGCTGGACCCTGACCGAGGACGGCCGCGCCGAGTTCCTGGACGCGCGCGGCGAACGCGACGACGTCGTACCGCCGGCCCAGGACGTCACCTGGACCGGCACCGGCCGCGCCGACCATGTGCTGGGCCGGGAGCCGTACGTCGCCGTACCCGGCGGGCTCGGCGTCGCGGCCCTCGGCGGCACTCTCACCGTCCGCGCCGAGGACGGCACCCTGCTGTACGCCGAGCCCGTCGCGGAACCCCTCCAGTCCCTCGCCGACGCCGCCGTGGCGTATGCGAGCGTCGGCCCCCTGACGCTGCTGCGCGTGCGGCCGTACAAGGAGGACACCGACCGCTATCTGGTCTTCAACGCCCTGACCCGGACGGTCGTCCGCCTCGACGGCATCGGCCAGGCGTGCCGGCGGCTGCCCGAGGAGCAGGGCGTCGTCTTCCCAGGCGGCTACTGCCTGGCCGGTGGACAGCACAAGGCGTACGAACTCGACGTGCGCGGACTGGAGTTCGAGCAGGAGATCCGCGCGCCCAACGGCGAGGACGTGCTGTACGCGTTCCGGGACCGTTCCGGTGGCGGCACGCTCCTGCTGTCGTACAACACCCTGCGCAAGGAGGTCGCGACCCCGCTGCCCTGCCAGGGCTGGGCGCTGTTCGAGGACGGCGCGCTCGCCGTGCTGCGCGCCGCGGGCGACGAACCCGCGCACACGCACCCCCTCCAGTGGTGGACCTCGCCCTACGTCTCCGACACCCATGCCGCCGCCCTGCGCACCGGCACCGGCCCGCTCGCCCGCGTCGGCAACGCCGACCTCGTACGCGGCCTCGCCGACTGCCTGTCCGTGGCCCGGCTGGTGGCCGACGGCATCACCACCGGCGCGGGCTACCGCGCGCTGACCGCCGCGTGCGTCCGCGCGGCCGACACCCACCACTGGCTCGCCGACCCCGAACTCGGCTCCGTCCAGGAGCCGTTGGCGGCCGTACGCGAGACCGCGGAACAGGTGCTGGCCGAGTTCGAGACGGTGCGCGAGCTGACCCGGGGAGCCGCCGAGGCGCTGGAGGAGGCCGCGGAGCGGATCGCGGCCGTGGTGCGCCGGCTGCGCGGCGAGGCCCCGCGCGAGGCCGCCGCCTGGGTGCGCGGACTGACCGAACTCCGCCACGCCCACGGTCACTTGCTCACCCTGCGCGAACTCCGGTACGTGGACACCGAGCGGGTGGCCGCGCTGGCCGCCGAGGCGGAGTCCGACCTTGCCGCGTTCGGCAGGCGGGCGGTGGCCTTCCTGTCCCGCGAGGACGCCTTCACCGCCCAGCGCGCCGAGGTGGAACAGCTGGTGGCCGACGCGGACGCGATCCGCACGGTCGCGGACGCCGGGCCCGTCACCGAGCGCCTGGACGAGCTGGCGGACGGGCTGCGCACCGTCACCGAGGTGGTCACCGGCCTCGACATCGCCGACGCCACCGTGCGCACCGCCGTACTGGAGCGGATCGCCGACGTCCTGGGCGGCGTCAACCGGGCGCGCGCCACCCTCGACGCCCGCCGCCGCTCCCTCCAGGACCAGGAGGGCCGCGCCGAGTTCGCCGCCGAGACCGCCCTGCTCGCCCAGGCCGTCACCGCCGCGCTCGCCGGCGCCACCACCCCCGAGGCCTGCGACGACCAACTCGCCTCCGTGTTGGCCCGGTTGGAGGACCTGGACGGCCGGTTCGCCGAGTTCGACGACTTCCTGACCGAACTCGCGGGCAGACGCACCGAGATCTACGAGGCGTTCGCCGCCCGCAAGCAGTCCCTCGCCGATGTCCGGGCCCGCCGCGCCGAGCAACTGGCCGTATCGGCCGGGCGGATGCTGGAGACGATCGCCCGGCGCGCCGCGGGACTCACCGACGCCGACGCGGTCACCGCGTACTTCGCCTCCGACCCGCTGGTCGCCAAGATCGTCCGCACCGCCGGTGAGCTGCGCGACCTCGGCGACAGCGTCCGCGCCGAGGAACTCGACGGCCGTCTCAAGGCGGCCCGGCAGGAGGCCGCCCGCGCCCTGCGCGACCGCGGCGACCTGTACGCCGACGACGGCCGCACCCTGCTGCTCGGCGGCCACCGCTTCGCCGTCAACACCCAGCCGCTGGACCTCGCCCTCGTCCCGGCCGCCGACGGCCTCGCCCTCGCGGTCACCGGCACCGACTACCGCGCCCCGGTCACCGACCCCGGCCTCGTCCAGGTGCGCCCCTACTGGGACCGGCACCTGCCCTCCGAGTCACCCGAGGTCTACCGCGCCGAACACCTCGCCGCCCGCCTCCTCACGGAGCACGGCCCGGCCGCCCTCGCCGCCGCCGACGACCTGCCGGGCCTGGTCCGCCGGGTGGCGCAGGAGTCGTACGACGAGGGCTACGAGCGCGGTGTCCACGACCATGACGCGACCCTGATCCTGACCGCGCTGCTGCCCCTGTACGACGCCGCCGGTCCCTTGCGCCACGAGCCCGCGGCCCGCGCCCGTGCCCAGCTCTTCTGGACCCACGGCACCACGGAGGCGGCCCGTGCCGACTGGAGCCGCCGCGCCGTGTCCCTGGCCCGCGCCCGGGACGCCTTCGGGCCGACGGCGGCGCTGGGGGAGCTGGTGGCGGAGCTGGCGGCGGCCCTCGGGGAGTGGGAGCCGTCCGACACCCGCGAGGGAGCGGGCGCGGGCCCCGACCGGTGGTCCGCGGAGGCGGCCGCCGCCTACCTCTTCGACGAACTGACCGGCGGCACCGGCCCGGAGGACTTCGTGCTCGGCGGGACAGCCCGCGCGCTGCTCGACAAGTTCCGGCAGGCGCTGGCCGGTTCGGACTACGGCCGCGACCTGGAGGGACTGACCGAGCTGCGGGCCCGCCGCCAGGTGGTCGAGGCCTGGCTGACCGCGTACGCCGGCGCGAGCGGCAGCGCCGCCGCCCCCGGCGAGCTGGCGGAGGCGGTCGCCGCCGAACTCTGCCCGGCGCTGCCGCGCTACGACGGCGACGCCCGGCTCAGCACCACCGTCGAGGGCCTCCTCGGCGCCCACCCCCGGGTGGCGGGCGGGCGGCTTGAGCTGCGCCTGGACGAGTTCCTGGCCCGCACCGCCCGGCACACCGCGCACGACGTGCCCGGCTTCCGCGCCTACCAGCGCCGCCGCGCCGCCCTGCTCGCCACCGAACGCGAACGGCTGCGGCTGGCCGATCACCGCCCCCGGGTGATGCCGTCGTTCGTCCGCAACCGCCTCGTGGACGAGGTCTACCTCCCGCTGATCGGCGACAGCCTCGCCCGCCAGCTGGGCACCACCGGCGCCGGCAAGCGCACCGACACCGGCGGCCTGCTCCTGCTGGTCTCGCCGCCCGGCTACGGCAAGACGACACTCATGGAGTACGTCGCCGACCGGCTCGGCCTGATGCTGGTCAAGATCAGCGGCCCGGCGCTCGGCCACCTTGTCACCTCGCTGGACCCGGCCGACGCCCCGAACGCCACCGCGCGCCGCGAGATCGAGAAGATCAACTTTGCGCTCGCGGCGGGCAACAACACCCTGCTCTACCTGGACGACATCCAGCACACCTCGCCCGAACTCCTCCAGAAATTCATCCCGCTCTGCGACGCCACCCGGCGCGTGGACGGCGTGTGGAACGGTGAGCCCCGCACCTACGACCTGCGCGGCAAGCGGTTCGCGGTGTGCATGGCGGGCAACCCGTACACGGAGTCGGGGGAGCGGTTCCGCATCCCCGACATGCTCGCCAACCGCGCCGACGTATGGAACCTGGGCGACGTCCTGACCGGCAAGGAGGACGTCTTCGCGCTGAGCTTCGTGGAGAACGCCCTGACCGCCAACCCGGTCCTCGCCCCCCTCGCCGCACGCGAGCGCGCCGACCTGGAGCTGCTGGTCCGGCTGGCCGCGGGCGACCCGACGGCCCGCCCCGACCGGCTGTCCGCCGCACTTCCCCCCACCGAACTCGACACCGGACTGGCCCTGTTGCGCCACGTCCTCGCCGTCCGCGACACGATCCTCACGGTCAACGCCGCCTACATCGCCTCCGCCGCCCAGTCCGCCGACGCCCGCACCGAGCCGCCGTTCCGCCTCCAGGGCTCGTACCGCGACATGAACAAGATCGCCCAGCGGCTGCGCCCGGTCATGAACACCGCCGAACGCGAGGCCGTCGTCCAGGACCACTACACGGCCGAGGCCCAGACCCTGACCACGGGCGCCGAGTCCAACCTCCTCAAACTCGCCGAACTGCGGCACGCGTTGGACCCCGTCCAGGCCTCCCGCTGGTCGGACATCAAAGCCGCCCACATCCGCACCCGCACCCTCGGCGGCCCCGACCAGGACCCCCTGACTCGCGCGGTCGCGGCGCTGACGGTGCTGGCGGACAGGGTGGCGGCGGTGGAATCGGCGATCATCCGGGCCGCCGACCGCCCCTCCGACTGAGCCGGCTCAGCACGGGGGGCCTGAGGCGGTCGCCGAACTGCTTGAGGCGGTGCCGGGAGCGGGGCTCTTCATGCCGGGCGCCCGCCAGGGGCGCCGGATCGGTGTACGGGATCCGGCTACGCCCGTGTGGTGTGGGTGAAGCCGAGTGAGGTCAGTCCTTCCGACCGGCACAGTCTGTCGGAGGGGCCGCCGACTTCTGTCTGGAGGAGCTGGTAGGCGGCGCCGTGGGACTGGCCCCAGTGCATCGCGGCCCGCCACAGAACGCGGCCCAGTCCCTGACCTCGGGCCTCGGGCAGGACGGCGAAGTACTGGGGGAGGAGCTGGGGGCACCCGATCGCGTCGGGGCGTACCTCCATGGGGCCGATCGCGCCTACGACGCGGTCCTCGATGACGGCGGCCAGCACCGGGCCGCACCGGCCGGCACGCATCCGGGCGTGGAGGAAGGCCAGGCCGTCGGCGGCCATGGCTGCGGCGAAGAAGGCGAAGGTCTCCCGCACGACGTCCGGCCGGTCGGTGACGGGGCGGACCGGGCCGCCGGGGTCCGGGCAGGGGCGGGCGGCGAAGTCCTGGAGCTGGATGCGGGTGCCGCGCGGGCGGCCGGTCTCCGGGCCGAGGGGACGTACGACGCTCGCGCTCGCCGCACCATGCACCGCGGCGAGTTTCGCGCCCAGTTCGGCGGCCTCCTCCACGAGGCCGCGATGGCGCCCGTAGGCGAAGACCTTGACGGCGCCGCGTCCGCGTCGTGTCAGGGTGGGGACGAGGGTGTGGTCCGGTTGGTGGACCACGTCCTCGCGCAGCACCGTCTCGCTCTTCTCGCCGCTCCAGCGCCGGTCCTTGTCGTAATGCAGGAACGGCCGCTCGGGGACCGCCGCCCGCAGGGTGTCCTCGAAGAGGTCGACGGTGAGGGCGTGAGGGTGGACGGGACCGAGAGTCGGCACGACAGGAGCGGTCAGTACGGGCCGGAGCCACTCCCAGCGGAAGAACATGAGCGGCTCCTTGATTCGAAGGGCAGCCGGCGAACGGCTCGCGCTGCCGCAGATGGGTCGACAGAGCCCACTGCTGTCG
The DNA here is from genome assembly GCF_040684035.1 of Streptomyces sp. NPDC093018. Taxonomy (NCBI): domain Bacteria; kingdom Bacillati; phylum Actinomycetota; class Actinomycetes; order Kitasatosporales; family Streptomycetaceae; genus Streptomyces; species Streptomyces sp. NPDC093018. The sequence goes on along the minus strand of NZ_JBFBFF010000005.1, from coordinate 212,318 downwards.
CTCCTACCAGCGTGACAGCGCCGACCGGTGACGGGGGTCAAGGGCGGCCACGGCAGCGGCAGCGGCGTCGATCTTGGCGTTCTCGGCGAGCAGGTGGGTACCGGCGGCGATGAACCGGGCGATGCGGAGCGGGGCGCACAGGGTCCCGGGCGAGCCCACGGGGACGGCCCAGTACGCGTCGGCGCCCTCGTGCGCTTCGGTGGCGTCCGTTTCTGGTACCCCCACGTAGGCCTGACGGCCGAATACGACAACGCCGTCACGATGCCAGTCGCGCGCGGCCTCACGCCAAGCCCTGGGCACACCGGCAGGGACGAGGGCGTAGTAGTAGCACTCGCGTCGTCGGTCACAGATCACGGGACCGCCTTGCAGGGCCTCGTCCAGAACGGCTTCGACGTCGGCCCGCTTTGTGCTCATCGCCACGGCGTGGACGAGCGCGCCGGGCAGCCGGACGGCGGCGAACAGAGCCCCGCAGGGCAGCAGGGTGACACCGGCCGTTCGCCACTCCACCCGGGCGCGCTCGCGGTCGGTCTCTGGGAGGACGGACAGCAGCCAGTGCTCGGCGGCCAGGCGCCGGTCGGCGACGGTGGTGTGCACGCGGACGACGTCAGTGCTCGCCTTCACCGGCGGCTTCTCGCTATGGGCGGCCATGGCGGTATCACTCCACTACGCTGTGTTGCCCGGTTGTCGCTCATGACAGTAGGTAGGCGGGACGACCGCTTGTAGTGACCGTGAGTACGGGTAAGGGTCCGTTGTTGGCGTGCGAGGGGACACTGTGGGGCAGCAGGCGAGTGAAACCCTGACTGGGGGTCAGGGGGTGCCCGGGCGGGGGCGGTCGGGCATCATCTCGGGCTACGTCTTCAGGCTCGTACGGGAGTAGTTGGGGCACACACAGGACGGCCTCGCCGAGCTGTTCGGGGTGGCACCGGACACGGTCGCAGGCTGGGAGACGGGGCGCCGCCCGCTGACCTCCCTGCCGGTGGGGCAGGTGCTGGCGCACCGCAACCGGCTCATGCGGCTGGGCACGGCCCCCGCCCTGCTCGCCACCCTCGAACGAGCGATGGAAGCCGACGTACTGCTGGCCGGAGCCCTGGAGGACGAGACGCCCACCAGGACCAACTCGCTCGGCGCCTGGGTCATGCGGCGCGACCTTGTCGAGATCCTGACCTGGCCCCTCAACGGCACCCCGCCCGGTCCCATGCGCGCCCTCCCAACGCCCTCTCGTGCCCGCCGTGGCCCGGTGCCGACAGCGCCGGAACTGTCCACGGCCGCCCGGCTCCGTTTCTTCAGCCGCATGCGGGAGACAGCAGAACAGGCCCGAGGAGGCGAGGACTTCCTGCTGCGTCGCCAGGCCCTCTACCTCGCTGGGTTCGACCAGAGTGCCGACACCTCCGCCTGGCTCGCGCACCAGCAGCGGACCGAGCGGCCGGACGACTGGCTGACGCGGTGGCTGAACTCCCGTTCCGTCGCCGCCGTGGCGGCGCGTCAGGGCGACCGGGACCGCATGGCCCACTTCATCGGCCGCACTCTGGGCGACAGTGACCGGGCCGAGGCGGCGAATCTGAACTACTGGGCGTACTGGGTCGGGGAGACCCCGCACGTCCAGCTGTCGGATGCCTTCATCGGCGAGACGACACCCGGGACCTGGAACGGCGACCGCCTGATGGCCCACCTCGTCCGCGGCCTCGTGCCGCAGCACGGCTTCTTCGACCTCAACGTCCACACCCTGTGGGCGCTGCTCGCCGTCCGCCCGGACCTGCTGCGCGGCCGGTCGGAGGCCGGGGAGATGCTGCGTGGACGTCTTCCGGTGATGTTGGATGACTCCGGGCTTTCGCCGCAGGCGCGGCGGGAGCTGGAGGGCATCCGGTACGCGATCCGCCTCGCCGAGGCGTGAAAGGGGACACCAGTGGGTGAGCAGGACCTGGCGGACGTGGCCCACTTCCTGTGGGAGGCGGGCACGCTGAAGGCGGCCCGGCGAACGGGCTGGTGGATGGCGGGCGTTCGGGACCCCGAGAGCGTCGCCGAGCACGCGTGGCGTACGTCCGTCATCGCCTCGGTCATCGCCACGCTGGAGGGCGCCGACGCCGCGCGTGCCGCGCATCTGGCGGTGTGGCACGACTCGCAGGAGACGCGTACGGGTGACGTGAACCACCTGGGCAAGAAGTACGCGGCCCCGGGGGCCCCGGCCGCGGTGACGGCGGACCAGACGGCGGGCATGCCCGAGGTCCTTCGCTCCGCGATCCGTGCCGTCGTCGCCGAGTACGAGGCGCGCGAGACACCGGAGGCCATCTGCGCGCGCGACGCGGACAAGCTGGAGTGCATGTTGCAGGGCCTGGAGTACAAGGGGCAGGGGTACGAGGCGGCCCAGCGGTGGGTCGACAACAGCCGGGCCCGGATCGTCACCGAGTCCGGCCGGCTGCTCGCCGACCAACTGCTGGCTCAGGCCCCGCTCGACTGGCTGCGCACGGCCATGGGAGAGCGCGGCTGATCAGGAGCGCGCGTTCTTCAGGGTCTCGATGAAGGGGGTGAAGACGGGGTGGGGGAAGGTGAGGGTGGCTCGGGTGGGGGTCTTGGAGTCGCGGACGGATACGTGGGTGGGGGTGTCGGCGATCTCCACGCACTCGTTGCCGTCGGCCGGGCCCGAGTAGGACGACTTCCGCCAGTTCTCCATGGGAGGCCTCACAGCTCCTTCGTCAGCCGGTTGATGAGGTCACGTGACCGTGAGGGGTCGAGGGACGCGGTTTCCAGTTTACGGAAACTCGTTCGGTAGACGTTGAGTTGGGCTTCGGAATCGACGAAGGCCGAGCCGTGCAATGCCTCGCGGAGCACTGTGTCCAGCTTCGGCAAGGGGCCGCACACGTATGTCATCGCGCTGGAGGCTCTGGCGAAGCCGTCCAGGTCGAAGGGGATGACCCGCACGGTGACCCGGCCCGCTTCGGACAGTTCGAGCAGGCGAATGAGTTGGTCTCTTGACGTGGCCCGGTCGCTCACTCTGATCCGTAGCGCCGCCTCATGGATCAGCGCTTCATAGGGGACAGGGACCTGCTGGCGTGCTTTTCGATGCTGGATGCGCAGCTCAAGCTCTTCGCCGGTCAGCTCCGGAAGCCTGGCCGAAAAGACGGCGCGGGAGTAGGCCTCTGTCTGCAACAGCCCTGGTACGTACAGGATCGCCACGTGTCGGAGGAGCCGGGCGTGGTGCTCCAGCTCGGACAGGTCGAGGAACGAAGTGGGCAGCCGCCCCCGGTATTCCTCCCACCAGCCGTGCGTCCGTTCGGTGGCCATCGCCACCAGCGCGTCGATGAACTCGTGATCGGTGCAGGCATAGTGCGAGGCCAGGCGCCGGAGACGCTGTTCCCCCACGCCTGCGACACCGGACTCGATCTGGCTGATGGCCGGACCGGAGACCCCGAGCAGGGCGGCCGCCTCCCGGACGGCGAGCCCCGCGGCCTCGCGAAGCCTGCGCAGCTCCAGCCCCAGGCGTAGCTGGCGTGCGGTCGGCTCGCGCCTCAGAACCATCGGGTTCTCCTTGCTTCAACGCATCTGCTGATGCCGCTCGTTCGGGGGCAGATTACGCGATTCGCTTGCTTGGGATTACACGTTAGCCCTACCGTCGGTGACGTACCGCACACGCAGCGGAAGTGCACCGCACCCCGCGGCAACGCCACCCTGCGCGCGTTTCAACCCCCCACTCACTCCCCGGAGTTGATCACCCATGCCCGAAAGCGAGTCCTGGGACTACACCCTCTGCATCCCCAACGACCCGAGGGCGGTCACGGTTTCCCGCCGTACCCTCCGTCTTATCCTCACCCTCCACGGTCTGATCGGCCTGGTGGACACCGCGGAGCTGCTTGCGGCGGAGCTGGTTTCGAACGCCGTGCGGCATACGAAAGGTCCGGCGGCGCTGCGGGTGCGCCGCACCCCGGAGGGGGTGGTGTGGATCGGGGCGTGGGACACCGATCCGCAGTCGCCGCCCGTGGCGCAATCGCTCGCCGAAGCGGGTGAGTTGGAAGGTGGCCGGGGGCTCGGACTCGTCATGGCATGCGCCGACCACTGGGGGTGGCAGCCGTCGGCGCGGTTCGGGGAGCGGGGCAAGTTCGTCTGGTGTGAACTCGGTTTCAGGGCGTCCGCCACGCTGAGTCCGTGGCCTCAGGCGTGGTGATGGTCGTGCTCCCCGCGCCCACCGCCCCCGCGCCCACCGTCCCCACCCTCCTGCGGCCCCCCGTCCATCGTCCGCAGCATCGCCGCCCCGCCCGTGCGCAGGAAGCGGATGACGAGGGAGGCGGCGAGGAGGAGGAAGGTGATGTTCAGCCAGGTGGTGTAGTTCCAGCGGATGCCCTCCTCGGGGAGCCGGGCGGTGGCCTGGTCGGGGATGAGGCCGAGGCCGCCGAAGAGGAACTCCACCGTGTAGCCGGCCACCGCGATGGCGGCGAAGAAGGTGGCGAGCAGGAAGCCGGCCATGCGGGGGCCGTAGTACTTCCGGTAGATGTTGAGGATCGGCAGGATCAGCAGGTCGGCGTAGATGAAGGCGATCACCCCGCCGAAGCTGATGCCGCCCTTCCACAGGACCACCGCCAGCGGCACATTGCCGATGGAGCAGACGAACGTGGCGACGGCGACGACCGGGCCGATCAGCGGGCCGATCAGCTTGGCCGCGAGGGGATGGCCGGCCAGGAAGAAGGTGTGCCAGAAGTCGTCCGGCACCCAGGCGGCGATGGCACCGGCGATCAGCAGCCCCGCCACCAGGTCGCGCAGGATCGCGGCCCACTCCATGACGAAGATGTGCGACACGGAGGTGAGCCCGGCGCGCGAGAGCAGCCGGCGCAGGAAACCGCCCTCGCCCCGGACCGACATGTCCATCGCCGCGTGGCCCTCCATCGACCCGGCGACCCCGCGCTCGGCCTGCTCCCGGGCGCCGCGCAGCAGACGTGCGCGCAGGAAGAGGCGGAACAGCACCGCGAGTACGACGATCATGATCGGGCCGCCGACGAACTCCGCCGCGGTGAACTGCCAGCCCATCAACAGGGCGAGGATCACGCCGAGTTCGATGACGAGGTTGGTCGAGGCGATCTCGAAGGCCATCGCCGCGGTGAAGTTCGCGCCCTTGCGGAACAGGGAGCGGGCGAGGGCGACGGCGGCGTAGGAGCAGGAGGACGAGGCGGCGCCGAGGCCCGCGGACAGGGCGAGCGTGCGCGGGCGGTCGTCGCCGAGCAGTCGTACGACCGTCTCACGGCGCACCACCGCCTGGACGACGGCCGAGAGGGTGAAGCCGAGGATCAGTGCCCAGGTGATCTCCCAGGTCATCGATCCGGTGATGGCCAACGCGTGCCCGATCGCGTGCATGCAGCGCACTCCCTTCACGGTGGTGCGGTTCCGCCACTCGGCCGAGAGTACCCCGGTGGGGTATGGAGAAACGCGGGAAAGGTCTCGTTCGGCGATCGGTATCCTCCCCGCATGGATATCCGTGTGGAGGCCGTACGGGAACCGTCCCAGGAGCTGGTCGACGCCTACGGGAGGCTGCTGCCGCAGCTGTCCTCGGCCGCCGTGCCCCTGGACCGCGCCGCGATCGACCGGCTGGTGGCCTGTGACACCAACACGGTGCTGGTCGCCCGCACCCCCGAGGCGATCGTCGGCACCCTGGTCCTGGTGCTGCTGCCCCTGCCGTCCGGGCTGCGCGGCCGGATCGAGGACGTGGTGGTCGACGGCGCGGCGCGCGGCCGGGGTGTCGCGGGGCTGCTGATCGAGGAGGCGGTACGGCTCGCCCGTAAGGCGGGCGCGCGCACGCTCGACCTCACCTCCCGCCCGGACCGCGCCTCCGCGAACCGGCTCTACGAGCGGATCGGCTTCCGGGCGCGGGAGTCCACGGTGTTCCGGCTGAGCGAGTAGGCGTCCGCCGCTTCGGTACGAACATCCCTGCTGCTTCAGGCAGTCGGCACGATCCGGCGCAGCGCCGAGCGGGCCGGCGGAGCCCAGCTGGGCTTGCCACCGGGGCGGCCGCGGTGACCCGCCTCTCCGATGAGGAGGCAGCCGAGGGCGCGGAAGAGCGCCCATCCCCGGGCGCGGCGCAGGGTCGCGTCGTCCACGGCGGGGTACTGCGGGGGACCCGGTACGGGGTGATCGTTTACGGGGTCCTGCGCGGGCCGGTGTGCGGGCTGGTACTCGGTCCGGTACGTGGGCCGGTACGCGGTGTGGAAGTGGTCGAGGGCGCTGTCCGGCAGGAGGGTCCAGGCGGCGGCGAGATCGCAGGCCGGGTCGCCCGCGCAGAGGTCTCCGAAGTCGATCACGCCGCAGAAGGTGCCGTCCGCGGTGAGCACGTTGGCCGGGTGGAGGTCGCCGTGCAGCCATACCGCCGGGCCGGACCACACGGGCGCGGCGACGGCGTCCGCCCAGATCGCGCGCATCGCCCGGACCGTCTCCGGCTCGGGCAGCAGACCCAGTTCGACCGCCGAGGCCAGTCCCCGCTCGAACTGCCCGGCCAGCGGTGCCAGCGGCCCCCCGCGCTCCCGGCCGGGAGGCGCGTCGTCGGGGGCGGCCCGGTGCAGGGCGGTCAGAAAACCGGCCAGAGCGTCGGCCGCCTCCTGAACGCGCGTCGCGGGTGCCAGATCACCGGGCACGCCCGGCACCCAGGTGGTGACGATCCAAGGCCGCGGAAACCCTGCCGACGGCGCGCCGAGACGCTGCGGGACGGGAACCGGCAGGGGCAGGCGCGGGGCGAGGACGGGGAGCCAGGTGTGCTCCTTGAGCAGCAGCGCGTCCGCCGTCGCGGTCGCCCAGGGCAGCCGCACCGCGAGGTCGTCGCCGAGCCGCCACAGCTGGTTGTCCCAGCCGCGCGCGCCCAGCCGCAGGGGACGTTCGGCGAGGTCCGGGTGCTGGGCGCGCAGGAGGTCGCGGATCAGGTCCGCGGTGAGTTCGGTGCCGTCGGGAGCCATGCGGGGCAACCGTAGCCGCCCCGCACGGTACGCCGGGGATCGGATCAGGGTTTGATCAGGGTTTCAGGAGGGCTGCGAGGTCAGCAGTGGACGCAGGGCGCCCGTGCGCAGCCGTTCCACCAGCGGTGGGGCGATCCGGCGCAGCACCAGGACGATGACGAGCGAGACGACGCTGCCGACCAGGGCGCCCACGGCGACGTCGTGCGGATAGTGCGCGCCGACGTACACCCGGGAGGCGCCCATCGCGATCGCGGTGACCAGGGCGAGGGTGCCGAGGCGGCGGCTGATCAGCAGGAGGGCCACCGTGAAGGCGAAGGCGACGGTGGTGTGGTTGCTGGGGAAGGCGTAGTCGTCCGGCGCGGGGCACGCCTCCAGGAGGAAGTCGTGGGGGAGCGCGCGGCACGGCCGGGGCTCGTCGAAGACGTCCTTGATCCCGCTGTTGACCACGTAGGCGAGGACGACGGCGACCGGCGTCGCCAGCACGGCGGCCATCGCGGTGCTGCCCTGTCCTCTGGCCCGCCACCACGCCACCAGCAGATACACCGCGAACAGGCCGATGCCGAAGGCGCTGAACACCGACACCGGTTCGTTCAGCCAGTGCGTGTGCCGGGCGAAGTCGGTGACGTCGGTGTACAGACCGCCGTCTATCGCCGCGCCGTCGAGCGCCTGGGTGGTCGGGGAGGAAGTCGTCATCAGATGGGTCTCCGGGGCCGTGCTGCGTGTGCCGCGGACTCCGGGAAACGGGCGCGGGCACCGATCGGACGTACGGATGAAGCGCGGACGTCTCAGAGGTAAACGTCTACAAGTGTGTAGACGATATCAGGTTACGGCGCGGGGTGCCGACCCGCCCGCGACGCGGGATGCCGACCCACCCGTGCCGCCCCGGCTGACCCGAACGGCCCCGCCCTGCTCGCGCCCGCGTGCACGGGGCGGTGCGCTGGTGATCTGCAGGGCGATCCGCAGGGCGATCCGCACGGCGAGGAGGTGCCAGTGACGAACGGTGCGACCCCCGACCACCCCGGCGACCCGGACCGCTCCGACCGCCCTGGCGATCCGGACCCCTCCGACCACCCTGGCGAACCCGACCGGCCCGGTGGCCCCGAGCGGCCCGGCGAACCAGGTCGGCCACGCGACCCCGACCGGCCGGAGCGCGCGGATCACCCGGAGCCCACGGATCACCCGGAACAACACGACCGGCCCGACCGCCCGGAACGACACGACCGGCCCGACCACCCCGACCACCCCGACCACTCCGAGCTCGACGACCTCCGCTCCCGCCTCGCCGCCCTCGAAGCGGAGCGGCACGCGCGGCACGGCGCGGCGGGGCGGCCCCGGCGGCGGCCCGCCTCCGCGCTCGCCGCCGTGCTCCTCGTCATCGGCTGCCTCCTCGCCCCGCTCGCCGTCGTCGCCACCTGGGCCGCCGACCTGGTCGGCGACACCGACCGCTATGTCGCGACCGTCGCCCCGCTCGCCGGGAACCCCGCCGTGCAGGACGCCGCCGCGAACCGGGCCACGGACGCGCTGATGGACCGGATCAACCTGCCCACGCTGCTCTCCGACGTGGCGCCCAAGGACCGGCCGCTGCTGGAGAGGGCGCTGGGCGGGCTCGGCGGGGGCCTGGAGAACGCCGTACGGGGGTTCGTGCACGACCAGGCCCGCAAGGCCGTCGCCTCCTCGGCCTTCGCCACGGTCTGGACCGACGCCAACCGCCGGATCCACGCCTCCCTCGACAAGGCGCTGACCGGCACCGGTGGCGGCGCGGTGCAGCTGAAGGACGACACCGTCACCCTCGATCTCGCCCCGCTGATCGAGGACGTGAAGAAGCGCATGGTCGACGCGGGGATGACCTTCGCGAGCCATATCCCGGCCATCCACGCCCAGTTCACGCTTCTGGAGTCCCAGCAGGTCGGCAAGGTGAAGACGTACGTACGGCTGCTGCGGATCGCCGGCAACTGGCTGCCGGTGCTCGCCGTCCTGCTGATCGCCGCCGGTGTCCTGCTGTCGCTGCGCCGCCGCCGCGCCCTCGTCGCGGGCTGTCTCGGCGCGGCCGTCGCCACCGCCGTGCTCGGCATCGGGCTGCGCGTCTTCCGCGTGTTCTACCTGGACCGGCTGCCCGCCGATGTCTCCCCGGGCGCGGCCGGCGCGGTCTACGACACCCTGACCCGCTTCCTGGAGACCGCGGTACGGATGGTGCTCGTGCTCGGCGTGGTGATCGCGCTGGGCGCCTGGCTCAGCGGGCCCGGGCGGCGGGCCGGACTGGTGCGGGGCCTGTGGACCGACGGCATCGGCGCGGCCCGCGGCACCGCCGACCACGCGGGCCTGCGCACCGGCCCGGTCGGCCTCTTCGTACGCCGGTACCGCGCCTGGTTCACCTGGATCCTGGTCGCCGTCGCGGTGCTGGTCTGCCTGCTGTGGCCGTACCCCACCGGCTGGGTGGTCCTCGGGATCGCCCTGTGCCTGCTGTTCGTCCTGGCGGTGGTGGAGTTCCTGGCGGCGCAGCCCCCGCCGCGGCCCCTGCGCGAAGGCCACGCATCGCGTTCCTGATCTGTCCGCCGGTCACGCATCGCGCTTCTGATCCGCCCGCCGGTCACGCACCGCGTTCCTGATCCATCAGTTTTCCGCCCGCGCGGTAGCTTTCCGACTCCGTCCGGACCCCGTCCCCGTGCGACGGGACTCCCGCCCCACGAGATCCGGAGAGCCGCCCATGCCGCCCGTGCCGCCCGTGCCACCCGTGTCGCCCAAGCCGCCCAAGCCGTCCACGCCCCGAGAGGCGCCCTACCTCGCCGTCGCCGACGCGCTGCGGGCGCGGATCCTCGCGGGCGAGTGGCAGCTCGGCGGGCGGCTGCCGTCCCGGGCGCGGCTCGCGGAGGAGTACGGGGTCGGGCGCAATGTGGCCCAGCGGGCGGTGGACCGGCTGATCGCCGAGGGGCTGATCGAAGGGCGCGCGGGGTCGGGGACGTACGTACGGGCGCCGCGCGAGCGGCTGCCGATGATCCGGGCGCGCCGCCACGGGGGCCTCGGGCATCCGGCCACCGGCGTGGCCGAGCGCGGCCGGGCGGGCGCGTGGGACTTCCACACCCGGGTGCGCTTCCCCGCGCCCGCGGCGATCGCCGAGCGGCTCGCCATCGCGCCCGGCGACCCTTGCGTCAGCACGCACTACGAGTTCCTCGCCGACGGACGGCCCGTCCAACTCTCGCATTCCTGGGAGCCGTTGGCGATCACCGACGGCACCCCGGTCGTGCTGCCGGAGCAGGGGCCGCTCGCGGGCAAGGGGGTGGTCGAGCGGATGCGCTCCATCGGGGTGCTCGTCGAGACCGTGGCCGAACTGCCCCGCCCGGCCCGCGCCACCCGAGAGCAGGCCCATCTGCTCGGCATCGGCCTCGGCGACCTGGTGCTGCGGATCGAGCGGACCCTGTACGACTCCGGGGGCCGCCCGGTGGAGACCGCCGACATCGTCGTCCCGGACGCCCGCCGGGAGGTCCTCTACGAGTTCGCCGTCGAGCGGGGATAGCCGCCGATGCCCCCGCGCCCCGCCACCCGGTCCGCCCTCCTGTGCGACCGGGACTTCCGCCTGCTGGCCGCCGCCACCGCGCTCGGCCAACTCGGCGACCGCGTCGTCTTCCTGGCGCTGCCCCTGGTCGCCATCACCCTGCTGCGCGCCGACGCCCTCCAGGTCGGCCTGCTGACCGCGGCCACCACCGCGGGCTCCCTCCTCGTCGGGCTCCCGGCGGGCGCCTGGGTGGACCGGGTGCGCAGACGACCGGTGCTGATCGCCGCCGATCTCGCCCGGGCGCTGGTCCTGCTCTCCGTCCCGGCGGCCCACCGGTGCGGCCTGCTGAGCGTCGAGTGGCTGTACGGCGTCGCCCTCGTCCACGGTCTGCTCACCGTCTTCTTCGAGGTCTCCTACGCCAGTTACCTGCCCCACCTGGTCGGCCGCGCCCGCATCCTGGAGGCCAACTCCACGCTCTCCGCGATCCGTTCGGCGACCAGCATCGGCGGCCCGGCACTGGCGGGCCCACTGGTGGGCGGCTTCGGACCGGCCACCACGCTCCTGGCGAGCGCGACCGGGACGGCCTTGTCGGCACTGCTCGCGCTCGCCATCCGTGACCACGAGAAGAGGCCCGAACGACCCGGCACCCGGGCTCGGTTGCGCCGCGAGGTGCGGGAGGGGCTGCACTTCGTGCTCGCCCATCAGGTGCTGCGCGCGACGATCCTCGGCGACGCCCTCTTCAATCTCTTCCTGGCCATGTACCAGGCCATGCTTCTGCTCTTCCTGGAACGGGAGTTGGGCCTCGACGCGGCCGGGGTCGGCCTGATCCTCTCCGGGATGGGGTGCGGTGCCCTGCTGGGCGCGCTGTCGGCGACCAGGATCGTGCGGCGGCTCGGACAGGGCACGGCCGTCTGGCTCGCCCCGCTGGTCACCTGCCCGCCGACCGCGCTGATCACCCTGGCCCGCCCCGGTGCGAGCCTCTGCCTGGCGGCGGCCGGTCCGGCGGCGCTGAGCTTCGGCGGTGTCGTACGCGTCGTCGCCCAGGCCGGTTTCCAGCAGTCCCTCACCCCGGACCGGCTGCTCGGCCGGATGAACGCGACCGCCCGGTTCGTCTCCTGGGGCGGCCTCCCGCTCGGCGGACTGCTGGGCGGCGCCGCGGGCACCGCGTTCGGGGCACCGGCCACCCTGCTGATCGCCGCGGCCGGCATGACGCTGGGCTTCCTCCCCGCCTTCCTCTCCCCGCTGCGCACAGCCGACCGAGGAAGATCACAGCTCCACAAGCCGAATTGACGGCTCCGGACGCCGACTTGTCCAGACATCTTCTCTCTGCTGTCTGTCCATGGGACGCTTCGTCGACGTTCTTCCGGGCGTACCCGCGCACCCCTAGTGTCCCGCTGTCATGTACGCGCCCCGGTTCCGGTCAGGGGCTCACTTCCAGCAGGAGAGCGCATGGTCTCGCGTCGTACCGCTACCGCCCTCACCGCCACCGCGGCCGCCACGCTCCTCGGGGTCGCCGGTTACACGGCCCCCGCGGCCGGCGCGGCGGGCACCGGAACCAGCCTGTCGGTGTTCGCCTGGAACGTCGACCTCGGCACCGCGATCGTGGACACCACCCAGAACGAGAAGGCGGCCCAGCGCACGCCGGTCATCGAGTCGATCGTGCGCAAGCACAGCGCGGACGTGGTGGTGCTGAACGAGGGCTTCAACAACACCTCGACCGCCGATATCGTCGGCAAGCTGTCGGACCTGTACCCGTACCACACCCCGGTGGTCGGCCAGAGCTGCTCCGGCGGCGGCTGGACCGGCATCAGCGGTGACTGCTCCAACTCGCCGTTCGTCATCAACGGCGGCACGATGATCCTCTCCAAGTACCCGATCACCGCCCAGTACGCGCACGTCTTCAGCAACTCCGCGTCCGGCACCTGGGACTACCACGCCAACAAGGGCGCGGCGCTGGTCCGGATCGCCAAGGGCGGCACGCAGAGCTGGGTGATCGGCACCCACCTCCAGGCCGACGAGTCCGGCACCGCCACCGACACCACCCGGTCCACCCGGCTCGCCCAGCTCCGCGAGATCCGCGCCTGGGCGGACGGCATCGCAGGCACCAGCGCTCCGGTGCTGATCGGCGGCGACCTGAACGTGGAGTACTACGGCGGCCGGGCCCGCGGCGACTACGCCGACGCCCAGACCGCGGTGAACGGCGTCCTCGGCACCCCCGCCACCGACCCGGGCCAGACCCTGCGCACCATGGACTGCCCGGTCTCCGCGTGGTGCCAGTACATGTCCGGCGTGCAGTCCTTCCCCAAGGACTACCGCGACGACATCGACTACCTCGGCTACCTCAACGCCCCCGGCCGCCCGGTCCCCTCGGCCGTCTCCCCGGTGAAGGTCGACTTCGACCCCCAGTCCGGCTGGACCACCGGCCAGACCGACACCGCCGCGCCCAGCGACCACTACCCGATCGAGACCACGTTCCAGCTCAACTGAACTTGAAAGGCAGGGGAGTTCGGTCTTCCGGTGTGTGGTCGTCGCGCACCGGGGGCCGGGCCCCGACGGAGTTCCCCCGGTCCGCGTTCCGTCGTACCGCGCGAGTTCACCCATTGTTCGGACGGCTTCACCGGTGTCCGGCGAGCCCTTCACATACCGTCCTGCTGCCGATGGGCGATCACCGGCCGCCGGAGCTGCCGCGCGCGCCCACGCGTGCGCCGGAACACCGGCCGTCACGACACGGCCGGGCACCGGGCCGGGACGCCCGCGGCGAGGAACACTCACTCCTGGGGGGCTCGTTGAACTCTCGTACGCGTCGCCACCTCGCGACGCTCACCTCGGCCGCCTCGCTGGCGGCCGGACTGCTCGGTGCCGCGGCACCGGGCGCGCAGGCCACGCCGACCGCGCCGGACACCTCGACCGGTCTGCTCAGCCTGTACGGCGGTACCACCGGTGCGCAGACCGTCAACTCCGATGGCACGGCCCTGCGTTCGGTGCCGGGCATCACCAGCGCGAACCACGCCCTGAACTGGGCGCCGGACGGCAGCAAGGTGGTGGCCGCCGCCGCCAAGGTCACCACCGGCCGGGTCACCGGCGCCACCTCGCTCGTCACCCTGCCCGCGGCCACCGGCACCCGCTCCGGCGCGGCCGACGAGGACCCGGTCTACTGGCAGGACGGCAGCGCCGTCGTCTACAGCACCGGCGGCCAGCTCGTCTACGGCCCCTCGGACGGCTCCTGGGCCCCCGAGCCGCTGCTCACGAGCGGCCAGGAACCGGCGTCGGCGTACGACGTCCACCCGACGGCGAGCCCGGCGGGCACCCTCGCCTTCGAACGGCAAACCACCGGCGGCACCAACCAGGGCATCTGGCTGTACGACCCGGGCAACGGCACCGTGACCCGGATCGTCGACGAGGGCTCCTCGCCGGTGTTCTCGGCCGACGGCAGCCAACTGGCCTTCACCCGCCAAGTGGACGGCTGGTCCCAGGTGTTCGTGTCCGGCGCCGACGGCGGCGACGCCAAGCAGCTCACCACCGACGCCTCCGACCACCTCTTCCCCACCTGGGACCCGGCCGGCCACCGGCTCGCCTACGAGGCGCACAGCTCCCACGCCGGCGCCTCCGGCGACGTCCAGACGGTACGGCTGCTGGACCTCAGGGACGGTACGACGAAGCAGATCACCGGCGCGGGCCAGGGCGCCAAGCCCGCCTGGCAGCCGCTGCGCCAGAACTACCTCACCCGCGTCTACGGCACCGGCCCCGTCACCATCGACGCGGCCGCCTCCCGCTGGACCTACGACAAGACCGGCGCCGCGCATGTGCCCGGCCTGGTCACCGCGCACTCCGCGGTGCTGGTCGACAAGTCCAACGCCACCTACTCGGCGCCCGGCATCACGCTCGCCGCCGAGAAGCAGGGCCCGCTGCTGATGACCTCGGGCAGCGGACTGGACTCCGCGGCCGCCGCCGAGCTGAAGCGCACCCTGCCCAAGGGCAGCACCGTCTACCTCAACGGCCCTACAAAGCTGCTGAGTTCGAAGGTGGCCGATCAGGTCACCGCGCTCGGCTACAAGGCGCTGCGGATGGACGCGAGCGATCTGTCCGGGCTGTCCGCGCGGGTCGCCAAGCAGATCACCGCGACCCCGTCCTGGATCTTCCTGGCGGACGGCGGCGAGTACCACGACCCGATCGCCGCGGCCACGGCCGCCGGTGCCCTCGGCTACCGCGGCACCGGTGTGGTCCTGCTGACCAACGGCAAGACCGTCCCGTCCTCGGTGAAGAGCTACATCAACGCGCTGAATCCGAAGACCACCAGCCTGGTGACCGTCGGCTACAACGCCGACCAGGCGGTGCGGCACACCGCGTTCACCAAGTCCTGGAGCTACTGGGCCATCGGGGGCAAGGCCCATGAGGACGTGGCCGCCAACCTGGCCCGCTTCTGGTGGACGGCGCCGAACTCGGCGGTCGTCGAGGACACCTGGACCTGGCAGAACGCCGCCGCGGGCAGCGCCGCCACCGCGACGTACGGCCCGATGCTCTGGTCCACCGAGGGCACGCTGTCCGCGCAGGCGTCGACCTATCTGAGCCAGGAGGCGGCGAGCGTCTCCGTCGTGCAGACGTTCGGTGGCAACTCCTCCTATCTGCCGGCCAACCGCACCGCCATCGGCGACGCGATCGCCGCGAGCAGCGCCTGGACGTCCACGATCTGGGCGGCGGGCGGTGACGCCCCGGCGGCGACGGCCCGCGGCGTCAGGGCCCCGGCCCTGGCCGCCGGGGACGGCCGGGCGCCCACCGGCCGCCCGGTGCCCGGCACCGGTATCGGCACCGGTCCCGACCGCACCCACCTGCCCGCTCCGGACGGCCACACCGCCCGCTGACCGAGCAGCGGGGAGTCCGGTGACCCACCCGCACGCCGGTGGCCCACCCGCACGCCAGTGGCCCACTCGCCCGCCGGTGGGCCACCGGACTCCCGTCGGTGGGCCACCGGACTCCCGTCGGTGGGCTACCGGGCTCGCGCCGGTGGCCCACCGGCAGCTCATGACCGGGCCATCGGCCCTGATATCCGGAGCAGTTGACCGGTTCCGCGGGCTAGGATCCGGTCATGGCTCCGACCGTGCACGACGTGGACCGGTTCGAGGCGTCCAGGCACCGTCTGGAGGCCATCGCCTATCGCCTGCTCGGCTCGGCGAGCGAGGCGGAGGACGCCGTACAGGAGACGTATCTGCGCTGGCAGGCCGCCGACACCGGGCGCATCGAGGTCCCCGAGGCGTGGCTGACCAAGGTGCTCACCAATCTCTGCCTCAACCAGCTCGCCTCCGCCCGCGCCCGCCGCGAGACCTACGTCGGCGCCTGGCTGCCCGAGCCACTGCTCGCCGGGGACCCGATGCTGGGCCCCGCCGACACCGCCGAACAGCGCGAGTCGGTGTCGTACGCCGTCCTCACCCTGCTGGAGCGGCTCACCCCGAACGAGCGCGCGGTGTACGTGCTGCGCGAGGCGTTCGACTACCCGCACCGGGAGATCGCGGCGATCCTCGACCTCACCGAGACCGCCAGCCAGCAGATCTTCCACCGCGCGAAGAAGCATGTCGCGACCGGCCGGGCGCGCGCCGAGATCGACGAGGCGGCCGCGCGCCGGATCGTGGACGAGTTCCTCGCCGCCGCCACCAGCGGCCACACCGAACCGCTGGTACGACTGCTCACCGAGAACGCCATCGCGGTCGGCGACGGCGGCGGCAAGGCGCCGGCCCGCGCCCGCGCGTTCGAGGGCGCCCGCGCGGTCGCGACCTTCATGCGGGGCCTGTTCAAGCCCGGCAAGGCCAAGCGCAACCTGGTCGGCGGCTCGCCCGACCTCCATGTCTGCCTGGTCAACGGCGCCCCCGCGCTCGTCGTGGTGTTCGACGGGCGGGTCATCGGCATCACCTGCCTGGAGATCACCCGGCAGGGCATCGCCGCCTTCCGCAGCCAGGTCAACCCCGACAAGCTGGTGCGCGCGACCCGGCGCTGGGCGGCCGCCGAGCACGGCGACCCCGTGCTCAAGGTCTTCTGACGCCCGCGCGATGAACATGTGACGCGGGTCACGGACTGCTCCTGTCAGGAAACGGCGGGCCGCCCGGTTCAAGGGGCGAACCGCTTGGGACACCGTCCCATGAGCGACAGGAGCAGGCCATGCAGCACCGCGTCATCGTCCTCGGCGCCGGATACACCGGAGCCATCGCCGCCGGCCGTCTCGCCCGCCGACTGCGCCGCGAGGACGTCGCCATCACCCTCGTCAACGCCGAGGCCGACTTCGTCGAGCGCGTCCGGATGCACCAGCTCGCCGCCGGCCAGGAACTCCCGCCCCGGCCCCTCACCGCCCTGTTCACGGGCACCGGCGTCACCCTGCGGCTCGCCCGGGTCACCGCCGTGGACGCCGACCGGCGCGCCGTCACCGTCACCGGGGAGCAGGGCACGGCGGAGGAACTGCCGTACGACACCCTCGTCTACGCCCTCGGCAGCGGATGGCACGACCAGGGCGTTCCCGGTGTCGCCGAGCACGCCCACGACCTCGCGAACCGCCCCGGCGCGCTGCGGCTGCGGGCCCGCCTGGCCGAGCTGGCGGCCGGTGCCCCCGTGGTCGTGGTCGGCGGCGGACTCACCGGGGTGGAGGCCGCGACCGAACTCGCCGAGACCCGCCCGGACCTGGACGTCGCCCTCGCCGTGCGCGGTGAGCTGGGCGAACGGTTCTCCTCCAAGGGCCGCCGCCATCTGCGCGCGGTCTGCGACCGGCTCGGCATCACCGTGCACGAGCACACCGCCGTGACCGCGGTGGCCGCCGACCATGTCACCACCGCCGACGGCGGCACGCTCCCGGCCGCGGCCACCGTGTGGACCGCAGGTTTCGCCGTGCACCCGATCGCGCGGGCCACCACCCTGGACACCGGGGAGAACGGGCAGATCGTCGTCGACCGGTCGATGCGCTCCGTCTCGCATCCGCAGGTGTACGCCATCGGCGACGCGGCCCTCGCCATGGGCCCCGGCGACAAGCCGCTGCGCATGTCCTGCGCCTCGGGAGTGCCCGGCGCCTGGCAGGCGGCCGACGCGATCGCGGCACGGCTCAGCGGCGGGAAGGTGCCGGTGACGCCGGTGCGGTACTACCAGCAGTGCGTCTCCCTGGGCCGCAGGGACGGCCTGATCCAGTTCGTCACCGCCGACGACCGCGCCGTCGAGCACGCCCTGACCGGCCGCCTCGCCGCCCGCTACAAGGAGGCCATCTGCAAGGCCGCGACCTGGGGCGTCGCCCATCCGCTGCTGGTGCCGAGCCGGGCGCGCAGGGTGGCGCCGGGGGAGGGCGCGGCCGACACGAGGTTCGCCGGGACGGCGGTCTGAGCGTCCCCTTCCCCCGAACCGATCCCGCGCGCAAGGGGAGTCGGCGCTATCTCCCGGCCGTACGGAGATGCTCGATCCCGGTGTCGATCGCCGCTCTGAGGTGGGTCGAGTCGCCGGTGGACATCATGAGGGCGACGCCGCCCTGGATCCCGGCGATCAGGGCGGCGGAGGCCCGGTCCACATCGAGGGCCGGGGAGGCCAGACCGCCCGCCTGGAGGGCGCGCATGCCCTCGGCGAGCTGGTGCTGCCACTGCCGCATCAGCTCGGTGACGATCGCACGGGCGCCGGGGCGCTGCCGCCCGACCTGGAGGAAGAGCGAGCCCAACGGGCAGGTGTCGCCCTGGCGTTCGTACCGCTCCACGACCACATCGCGCCAGCGCCGCCAGTTCTCCCAGGAGTCGAGGCAGCTCAACTGCGGCTGCTGGTCGGAGAGGACGCGGTCGGCCTCGAACCGGGCCACGGCGAGCAGCAGTTCGTCCTTCCCCTCGGGGAAGTAGTGGAAGAGCTGGCTCTTGCTGGTGCCGGTGCGGGCGCGGATGTCGTCCAGGGTGGCGGCGGGCCCCTGCACGCGCAGCAGCTCGGCGGCGCCCTCGATGATGCGGGCGCGGGTGGCGCGGCCCTTGGCGGTCAGTGTCTCCGGCACCTTCGGCTCCTTCCGGTGGATCCACCGTAGCCTCACCCATTCTGGACTTGCCGGTCCATTCCTGTCGGCGCACAGTGGGCGCACACGGCGGGACATGGAAGACCGCGTCAGGCGAGACGGGAGACCGCGTCATGAACGACACCACGCATGGCGACACCACACACGGCCGACTGCAGGGCAGGACCGCGCTGGTCACGGGCTCGACCAGCAATATCGGGCGGGCGATCGCGGAGGCGTTCGCGGCGCAGGGCGCGCGGGTGATCGTCTCCGGCCGGGACCCGGTCCGGGGCGCGGAGGTGGTCGAGGGCATCCGCGCCGCGGGCGGCCGGGCCGACTTCCTGGCGGCGGACCTGGACGGCGGCGCGGCGGCCTCCCGCGACCTGGCCGAGCGGGCCCGCGCGACGCTGGGCGGCCGGATCGACATCCTGGTGAACAACGCGGGCATCTACCCGGGCCAGGACACCGCGGGCACCGACGAGAAGACGTTCGACCAGGTCTACGGCGTGAACGTCAAGGCACCCTTCTTCCTCACCGCCGCCGTCGCCCCGTGGATGGCGGAGTCCGGCGGCGGGGCGATCGTCAACCTCGGCTCCTGGATCGCTCGTCTCGGTGTCCCGGTCGGCGCGCTCTACAGCTCGACCAAGGGCGCGATGGAGACGCTGACGCGGGCATGGGCTGCGGAGTTCGGACCGCGGGGCGTACGGGTGAACGCGGTGTCGCCGGGGGTGATCCTGCCCCCGTCCCCGGCGGGCGCCGAGCCGCATCCGGGCGAGGTGATGATGCGGGGGACCCCGGCGGGCACGGTCGGCACGCCGGACGCGATCGCGAACGCCGTGGTGTGGCTGGCGAGCGATGAGGCGGCCTTCGTGCACGGGACGGTGGTGGACGTCGACGGGGGCCGCACCGGAGTGGCGGTCGTCGCGGCGTAAGTCGTACCGGGGGCGCCCGGAAAGTCTCTCGACACACGGGAGTCGGACCGGGTTCACCCGCGCTTGGCGCAGCTTCACACCGGCCGCACTCTCGCACTACGTTAGAGATTGAACGACCGGTGCCGCCGTGGGCCGAGCCGTGCAGACGGCCGCGTGCGTTCCGTCCCGAGCGCGCAAGGAGCCGCATGCCGCCCTCGTCCTCGCCACCGACCGCTCACCACATCACGGGCGTCGACCGACTGCTGACCGCTGCCGTACGACTGTCCGGCACCCTTCCGGCGACCCGCTCCACCCTCGGGGTGGTCCGGGGCCGTCACCAGTCCGAACGCGAACGCACGGCCGCGCTGCGCGCCCGGCTCGCCGAACGGGGCGTCCCCGGCGTGGAGTTGAACCCGGTACCGGAGCCGGGTGAGCGCGCCGGCGCCCAGCACGGCCTGCCACCGCGATCGGTGGGGCTGCTGGTGCACACGCCGGGGGTACGGCCGGAGCAGGCGATGCGGGCGGCGGCGTTATGGCGCCTGCCGCTGCTGATCGACCGGCCGGACGGGATGGCGGGCGCGGGGGCCTGCCACAGGGACGTCATCGGCATCCACCTCGCGGGCCGCGGCTATGAACTCGCCCTGCGCCAGGCCGACTTGGTGTCTTTGAACACCGCCCCTGGACCCATCCGCCTCATCCTCGACAACGAGAAGATCACCATGCCGGACGGCCGCCGCCTCGCCGTCACGACGACTGGTTCGGGACTGCTGGAGGTGCGGGGCGAGCCCTTCGGAACGCGCCGGGTACGCCGCCTGCGCTTCGAACGTGCCTGGGGCGCCCACCGGTTGGACGTGGACGGCATCCCGGTGGGCGAGGTACGCGCCCCACTGCGCATGGAGGTGGACCCGGGGCGGCTGCACATGGTGCGGCCCTGAGATTTTGCCCGGTACCCCGGAGCGGTGTCCGGGAGCCTCGGTGCCTCCTCGGCGGCCGAACTGGACGCGATCGAGACGAAGTACGTCCGGCGCGGTAGGCAGGTCAGCGTCATGTGGCTGAACGAACCCAGTGCGGTGATGCGTGAGTGAGGGCTGAGGGGGCAGGAGGGCCGCCCCTCGCACCACGAGTGGGAAGGGCGGCCACACCATCACAGATTCGGGTGTATTCCCGACAGGAACTGGTGAGCGACCATAAAGGCCATACATGTCATGGCCACGTAAAATGCTGACTTGGTCAAGTCTGTGTCCTCGGGGCTTGAGCAGGGTGAATCGCGCGGGGAAGTCTCGGTTTCGAGGCGCCCTTGTTCGCACGTTCGACATTAATACATGCACACGAGGCCCTGCGTCTAATTGGCGTCGCGCAACCAATGAATGGTCTGTTACCGCGCCGCTGTCCGTCGGGTGGCGCGCAGGGTGGAAAGGGTGCGTGAAGCGCGGGCCGCTTCGGCGTGAGCGCCAATCTGCATACTCAAGGTGCAACTCTCTTTGGCATATGCCAATGCCTGGGTCGCGCGGCCGGTGTCCATGTGGGCAAGAGCGGCGTCGTGGGCGGCGTCGACCACCTCGCCCGCGGCGTTGATGCGCCGTGCCAGCACGAGCGCGGCGACATGCAGCGGTATGGCCTGCTCGCTACGGCCCGCCGCGCGATGTGCCCGGCCGATCCGATTGAGGGCGATGGCCTCCCTGCGCCGGTCCCCCACGGCTCGGAAGAACTCCAGAGAGCGGTGCGAGAGGGTCAGCGCCTCCGCTGTCTCCCCCAGGCCGATCAAGGCGTTGGCCAGGTTCATGCGAAGGGTTTCCAGCTCTCTTCTATCGGCTCTTCGCGACGCCAAGGAAAGGGCTTCTCGATAGGCTCGTTCGGCGGACTTGAAATCGCCCGTTCTCGTCGAGACTTCCCCAAGGTTGTTGAGTGAACTGAATATCCCCCGCTCGTGACGAATTTCTGTAAATTCGGACAGGGAGGAGTTGAAGCAGTCTCGCGCGGAGTCGACCTCCGCCAGGTGCAGATGGGTAATCCCGAGGAGGTTGTAGCTGCGCGCTATCTGGAGCTTGTTATTTGTTCGCAAGAGGGAATCTAACGTCTGCTTCTGCAGGGACTGCGCCAGCCCGTACTGCCCCGTCTGCCACAGCGGGATGCACATCTGGTTGACACACTCGCTCTCCAGCTCCGAATCCCGCAGCGTGCGTGCAAGCTCCCGCGCCCGGTGGGCGCCCGAGATCGCCTCCTCGTAGCGGGAGTGATGGCTGTGCGCGACGCTGAGGTCGAGCAGGGCCCGCGCCTGCGCCGTGCCGTCCTCGGCGCCGGCCCAGTAGTCGACCGCCCGGTGCAGCAGCGGCTCCATACCGGCCAGGTGCCCACGCATATCGAGCAGTCCTGCCAATACGTGCACGGATATGGCGAGTTGACGTTCGGATCCGTGTCTGGTGATCCAGGCCAGAGTGTTCGAGAGATTGCCGCTTTCGGTGGCCAGCCACCGTTCGGCTGCGGGCACGTCATCGATCTTGGGATGGGTAATGAGATCGTCGGTGTCCAGGCTGGTGCGAGATCGGTAGGGGTGCACTAGACGGTCCGCGTGATCCGCCGCGCGGATATAGAACCTCGCCAACCGTTCCTTCGCTGTCCGCGACTCCGTTCCCTCTGCGTCGTTCAAGGACCGCGCGTACGTGCGCAGAAGATCATGCAGGGTGAACCGGTGCGCTCTGGGCTCGGCGAGCAGATTCTGGGTGAGCAGCTGCTCCAGCGCCCGTTCCGTCGCGGCGAGGGACAGACCGGTCAGCGCCGCCACCGCATGCGGCCCGAACTCCATTCCGGTGTGCAGGCTTGTCCGCCGGAAGACCAGCTGTTGTTCGGCGTTCAGCGCTCGATAGGACAGGGCGAACACATGCTCCAACGTCCTTTCACCGTCACGGAGTTCATCGAGCCCGCCCGCTCCCGCGGTCAGCTGCCGCAGCAGATCCGCCGCGGTCCACGACGACCTGGCCAGCAGCCGGCTCGCCGCGATCTCGACGGCCAGCGGCAGATGGCCGCAGATCCGCACGATGTCCGCGATCTCCGCCGCCCGGGACCGCCCGCCCGCACCGAGGCGCCGTTCGAAGAGGGCGATCGCGTCGTCGCTCGGCAGCACGTCGAGCGAGATCGAGCGCGCGCCCGGCAGGCCGGTGAGGCGGCGGCGGCTGGTCACCACGACCGACGTCGGCGAGGCGCCGGGGAGCAGTTGCCGTACCTGCTCCGAGCAGACGGCGTCGTCCAGGATCACCAGCATCCGCCGGTCCCGCGCCAACGACCGCCACATCGCGGTGAGTTCCTCGGTGTCCTGCGGCAACTCCCTGCCCTCCGGGCCGAGCACCCGCAGCAGCGTGGTGAGCGCGCGGTCCGGGGCGCCGGCCGTCCGGTCCGCCGCGTGCCCGCCGAGCCGTACGAAGCAGCGGCCGTCGGGATAGCGGTCCGCCACCTCGTACCCGCAGTGCACGGCCAGCGCGGACTTGCCGACGCCCCCCATCCCCTCCACGGTCACCACGGCCCCCGACTCGCCCCCGCCCTCGCACAGGGCCGAGGTGAGCCGCCGTAACTCCTCGCGGCGGCCGATCCAGGGAACGTCCCGCGGCAGGTTGTCCGGCACGGGGCGGCCGGGCCGTGCGGTGGGCCGGCGGCGGGGGTCCTGGCCGTACAGCGCGCCTGCCGGGGCGCCGGCCAGGATGCCCTCCTGGATGCGATGGAGGCGCCGGCCCCCGTCCAGACCGATGTCCCGGATGACGCGCTGCCGGGTGCGTTGCAGCAGCTTGGTCGCCTCCGCCGTACGGCCGCCGCCGTGCAACGCTACGGCCAGCAGCCCCACCAGGGCCTCGTCGACGGGGTGTTCGGGCGCCAGCGGGGCGAGGACCGGCACCGCCTCGGTGAACCTGCCCGCGTTCATGAGGAGTTCGGCGCGGGTCATGGCGGCGATCAGGGCCGTCTCGCCCACTGTGGCGCGCAAGTGGTCCGGCCAGGAACCGGAGATCCCGGCGAGCGGCTCGCCGTACCGGTGGGCGTCCGCCCGTTCCAGCAGCTGGAGCGCCGCGTCGTCGTCGCTGCCCTTGAGCGCGCGGGCCTGTTCGACGCAGCTGGTGTAGGCGCGCAGGTCGACACGGTCGGGGTCGACGTGCAGGACGTACGAGTTCGTGCGGCTGGTGATGGTCGGCGCGTCAGGGTCGGCCGTCCGCAGGGCGCGGCGCACCCGGGAGATATGGGTGTGCAGCGTCTCGCGGGCGGTGGCCGGCGGATGGTCGTCCCAGATGCGGTGGACCAGGCTGTCCACGCTCACGGACCGCCCCGCATCCCAGGCCAGCGCGGCCAGGGCCGCCCGCGACTTCGTGGGCCCCAACGGCCCGGCCCGCCCACCGACGCGCACCTCGACCGAACCTGAGAGCCGGATCTCGAACTCCACCAGAGTCCTCCCGCCGGTAGGACCTGTACTGGCCGGGCATACGAGGGTGTCATGACCCCGCTAACGCTGGCTATGCGCGCGCCGCACGATCCCGAATTTGACCGATAAACAAGATATTTTCCGGGGCCCGGTGCCCGGGGCTGGGGGTTCTGAGCGGGCGGAGCCCGAAGAGCGGCCCCGGGGTGGTGCCGGGTGGCGGGAATCGGCCCGTGCGCCTGCGGCCGGTCTTCACATGATCTTTCCGGAATCACCGGTTTCGCCGACGGTCGCCCGTGTCACGGTGGACGGACCAATGATGATCAAGGAAAGGGGCCACCGTGGCGGTGGAACTGACGGAGCGGGTGCGGGAGCGGCTGGAAGGGGCGAACTTCTGGTCCGTGGCCACGGTGACGCCGGACGGGGCGCCGCACGCGACGCCGATGTGGGTGGGGCTGGAGGACGGGCTGATCGTCTTCAACACCTCGGTCGGGCGGATCAAGGAGGAGAACCTGCGCCATGACCCCCGGGTCCACCTCTCCCACGCCGACGCCGAGAACCCCTACGACCGGGTCCTGATCTCCGGCCGCGCGGTGCGCCTCGTGACCGGCGAGGAGGCCGAGCGGGGGATGGACCGGCTGGCGCGGAAGTACCTGGGACAGGACAGCTACCCGTGGCTGATGGAGGGGGAGCGGCGGGTGCATGTGCTGGTCGAACCGGAGAAGGTGCGGCACGTGGTCGGGGTGGAGCCCTTCCGGGCCGGGGTGCTTCCTTCCTGAGCCCGCCGGTCGTGCTTCCTGAGCCCGCCAGCCGCGCTTCTTGAGCCCGCTGGCCGTGCTTCCTGAGCCCGCCGGTCGTGATCGCGTACGACGGTGTCGAGTACGACCGCGCGGCCGGTCCGCGCGTTCCGCAGGCCGTCCGTGTCCCGCTGGAGCGGCCTGCCGGAGGCTATCGCGAGCGGTCGCCGACGGGCGTGACCGGCTGTGCGGGTCGGCGGGCCGCGAACTTCTCGACGGCGGCCGGGGTGACGGGCGTGAAGAAGTTGACGAGGTTGCCGTCGGGGTCGCGCAGCAGCAGCGAACGATTGCCCCAGGGCATCGTGGTCGGCTCGGTGACGAACTCGGCGACGAAGCCGGACAGGTCCCGGTGGACGCGGTCCACGTCGTCGACCAGGAACTCCGTGATCACGCTGTGGTTGTCCGCCGGGCGGGCGGAACCGGGCGCGAACAGCGGGACCGTGCGGGTGCCGGCGATCGCGAGCGTGGCGCCCGCGGGCCGGAGTTCGGCGAAGTCCTCGGTGGCCCACTCGGCCCGCACCCCCAGGGCGCGCTCGTAGAAGGCGACGAGGCGTGCCACGTCGCCGGTGATGACGCGGATCGAGACGAAGTCCATGGGGGTCTCCTGTGGTGCCGGATTCGGGTTGCGTCCCGCACGTTAGGAGAAATAGGGGACAGAATCGGTCCACTATCGGCGTTAGATTGTGCGCATGTCCCGACCCACCGGCCGCGTCCTGACCCTCCTCGAACTGCTCCAGTCGGGCGGCACCCGGACCGTGGCCGAGCTGGCCGACCGCCTCGGCGTCGAGGGGCGGACCGTGCGCCGGTACGTGGATCAGCTGATCGACCTGGACGTGCCCGTGGAGTCGGTGCGCGGCCGCTACGGCGGCTACCGGCTCGCCCCCGGATACCGGCTGCCGCCGCTCATGCTCGGCGACGACGAGGCGCTGGCCGTCCTGCTCGGCCTGATCGCCGGGCGCCGGGCGGGGCTGACGACGGCGCAGCGCACGGCGAACGAGACGGCCTCGGCGAAGATCCGGCGCGTCCTGCCCCGGCACATCGCCGGCCGTCTGGAGACCCTCCTGGACGCCCTGGCCTTCACGGACGAGCCCGGCACGTCCGACGCCGCGGACGCCCCGGACAGCGCGGTCCTCCTGACCCTCGCCGACGCGGTACGCCACCGCCGCCCGGTCTCGATCCGCTACACCGACCGCGCGGACCGGCGCAGCGAACGCACCCTGCACCCGTACGGGATCGTCGCCCACGCGGGGCGCTGGTACGTCACCGGCGAGGACGCCTCCCGCGCCGCGGACCGCACCTTGCGCCTGGACCGCATCACCGCCGCGCGCACCCTGCCCGGCACGTTCGAACCGCCCTCCGGCCCCGACCCGGCCGAGCGCGTCCTGTCCGCCTTCGCCACCGCCGAGTACCGCCACCAGGTCACCCTGCGGATCCACGGCACCCCGGCCCGGATCCGCACCCGCCTCCCCGCCACCGTCGCCACCCTGGACGACCCCGAGGGGGACCGGGACCCGACCGCCGAACGCTGGCTCCGCGTCCGCCTCCACGCGGAACGCCTCGACTGGCTCCCCCCTCTTCTCGCCTCCCTCGACCGCCCCTTCGTGATCGAGGGCCCCGACGAACTGCGCGCCCTGATGGCGGAGTTCGCCGAGCGGCTGACGTCGTACGCCCGCCGGGTGTGACGACGAGGATCCGTGCCGGTGTGGTGAAGGACCGGGACCCCGGTGTCCAAGTCCTTGTAGCGGCAGCCGGATTTGGCCAGACTCGTCCTGAAACTTCTTCTGGTCATGGGGGACGGGATGAGGCGTTCGGCGGACAGTGATCCCTTGGGCGGCGGGTCGGGGCAGAGGGCACGGGCCGGTGGGGTGCCGGTGCGCAAGGACGGCGGCGCTGCCGGGCCCGCGCCCTCGCTCGCGGAGGTCGTCGGGGCCGCCGGCGGGCTGCCGGAGGACGCGGTGCTGTGGATCGCGGCGGGCCTGGCCGGGGCCCTGGCCGTGCTGCACCGGGCCGGGCGGGCACACGGGAATGTGCGGGCCGGGAACGTGCTGCTGACCAGGGGCGGGCCCCGGCTGACCGGTGACACGCCGGGGCCGGGCGGCGGGGCACGGCCGGGCGGCGGGACGCCCATGCCCGCGGCCGACATGGTCGCGCTGGGGATGCTGCTGGTCGCCGCTTACACCGGCGTCAGCAACCGGCGGCCCGACCTCGACAACCTTCCGGTGCGGCTGCGGCAGGTCGTCGCCCTGTGCCTGGCCGAGGATCCGCGGGAGCGGGCGACCCCCGCCCAACTGCTCGCCGTCATCAAGGCGTTGGAGCCGTCCGAGGCACCGGTGTGGACGGTCGAGGTCGACGACCTGATCGACCCCGCCGGGGGCCCGGTCCGCGGCCCCGCCGGCACCGCCCCTCCCACGGAGACCCCGGTCGAGGCGCCGCCGCGCCCGGGGCCACGCGGTCTGTCCGGGGCCCGGCTCGCCCTCGTGGTCATGGCCGCGGTCCTCGTCGGCGTGCTCGTCACGGCGCTGCTGCTCCTGGTGCCGGGCCGCGACGGCGGCACCCGTGTCGCCGACGCCCCGGTGACCAGCCGGCCCACCCGGCTCCAGCCGACCGAGGACGACACTCCGTCGCAGAAACCGAGCGAGGAGCAGACCCCTTCCACGGACCCCGCTACGGACCCCGCCACCCGGCCCGCCACGCCCACCAGCCAGGCGCCGCCCGCCCCGACCCCCCGGCGGACCCGGCAGGGCGGGACGATCGACGACTGCTCGGGCAAGCCCCTGAGCGAGCCCGTCTCGCTCCTGCTGTTCTGCGGAGACGGGTCGGCCATGCTGCACGACCTGATCTGGACCGACTGGGGCAGCGCCACGGCCACCGCGCAGGGCGTCGTCTCCGAGGTGGTCTGCCGGCCGAGCTGCGCCGAGGGCGGGGAGGTCACCTCGGCCGCCACGGTCGTCGTCACCGGGCTGGCCGGCGGCCGCTACACCCTCATGGAGATCCGGGCCCCGCGGTCGCCCACCGACCCCGATGCCCACTACACGCTCGACCGGCTCGGCCCGACCTACCGGGGCTGACCCGGCTCACACCCCCCACGCCGTGAACGCCGCCCAGTGCACGGGAGAGGCGAAGGGGCACTCGTCGGCGTCCCGCCCCGGCCGGGCGTACCGTCCGGCCAGGGCCGCGAGGTGGGGACGGCCGTCGGTGTACCGCGCGAGGCCGGACCAGGTCAGTCGCCGCAGCCAGGTCCGCGCCGCGCGCAGCGCGGCCACCGGGGGCTCGCCCCGCGCATCACCGACGGGCGCGAGCAGCTCGTACAGCCGCGTCATCAGCAGCGCCGTCGCCAGATCGTTCACCTGCCACAGGCTGGTGATCACACAGGCGGCCCCGGCCTGGAGGAAGCCGCCCGGCAGCCCGGTGAACTCGTCGGGCGCGTCGATCACCTCGTACCGCCCGGACTGACACGCCCCGGCCACCACCAGTCGGCAGCGCGGGAGCCGGTGTCGTACGAGCGAGTCCAGATCCAGGACGCCGTCCGCGAGCGTCAACGTGCCGCCCCGCCCGATGAGTTCCGCGCTTCCGTGGCAGCTCAGATGCAGATACGACGCCTGGGCGAGATGCCCGAGCAGCCACTCGACCGTGGCATCCTCGCCCACGGCGCACACGGACTCCCCGCCTGCCTCGAACAGCTCCCGGATCCCGGCCAGTTCACCGCGGGCCCCCGGCAGCGAGCCGTCGGGATCCGACACCGCGACCAGCCGGGGCACGGGCGACGGCGGCCGAGCGGCGGCCACTCGGGAGGCGGCGTACACCCCGGCCGACGGCGCGAGCGTCAACGTCCCCAGTTCGTCCAGCAGTTCACCGTCTCCCCCCACCGGCACGGCCTGCAACGGCGCCTGTCCCAGCAGTCCGGTCGGTACGACGACCGCCTCGTGCCGGGGGTCCTCCGCCAGCAGCGCGGCGAGGGGGCGCAGCAGCGGGGCGAGGTCCCGCAACCGGCCCACCGCGCGCGGCAGTTCACGCCGCCGCGCGAGCGCACCGGCCTGCTGGGCCAGGAGCAGCCCCGCCTCGGGGGTCTCCGGGTCCAGCGCCAGGAGCCGGACGACCGAGGAACTGGTCACCTCGGGGACGAACACGGCGCGCACCCCGGCCCGCGCGTCCCGCGGCACCACGAGCACGCAGCTGCCCCAGAGCGCGTTCACCAGATAGACGAGCGGCATCCCGCCCGCCGCCCGGACGACATCCGCCACCTCGCTCGCCCGCAGAAACCCCTCGAACCCGGGGATCGCCCGGATCTCATCCACCACGGCACGCATCCCACGCTCAGCCGCAGCCTGCGCACCTGTGGAGGGGCCGATCTCCGCGGCGGGGCCGATCCCTGTGGCGGGGGTGGTCCTTGTGGGTGGGGTGGTGATCCCTCCGGCCGGGGGGCCGATCCCTGTGGCGGGGGCGATCCCTGAGGATGGGGCGATCCCTCCGGGTGGGGCGGTGATCTCTCCGGTCGGGGGGACGACCGCTCCGGCCGTGGCGGTGAACTCTCCGGTCGGGGGGACGACCGCTTCGGCCGCGGTCCCGAACTCCTCGCCTGCGTCGGCGACTCTCTCGCGCGAGGTGGCGATTCTCTCGCCTGAGGTGGCGGCTCTCTCGCCTGAGGTGGCGAACCCCTCGTCCGAGCCGACGGAACCTCCTTCCGAGGCCGTGAACTCCCCGGCCGCCGCGGCGAACTCCCCGGTCGGCTCGGCCCTCCTCTCCTCGGCCCCGGTGCTCGTCTCCTCGACTCCGGTGCTCGTCTCCTCGGCTCCGGCGCCCACCTCCTTGACTCCGGTGCTCGTCTCCTCGACCCTGGCGCCCGTCTCCTCGACTCCGGCGCTCGTCTCCTCGACCCTGGCGCCCGCCCCCTCCGCCCCGGTGCCCGTCTCCTCGGCCCCGGTGCCCGCCCCCTCCGCCCAGGTAGCCGCCGTATCCGCCCCCTCCACCCCGGCGGCCACCAGCCGGTACCGTTCCCGTGCCGCCCGGTATCGGTGGGCCAGTAGGGGGTCGGTCCGCTCCAGTGCCGCCAGGTCCACCGAGTCCCGCCCGGTCACCACCGACAGCTCGCGGGCGAGCCCCCGTTCGATGGCCTCCACCGCGCGCTCCGGGCGGCCCGCGCGGGCCAGCAGGAACGCGGCCTGGCGGGCGGTGCCGCGCGTCAGCAGCAGCACGCTCCGGCGGCCCGCGGCGGTGACCTGGGCGTCGTAGAGCGCGTGGACGGCGGTCAGCATGCCCGACGCCACATCGGCCGCCCCGCCCCAGTCCTCGGCGGCGGCGAGCGCGCAGGCCGCCTCCCGGGCGATGGCCAGATGCAGGAACGGAAAGACACGCGGCGGTACGGCGGTCAGCGCCGCGCGCCGCAGCCGTAGGCCCTCGGCGCTCCCCGGACCGTCGAACAGATCGGCGGTCCGGGCCAGCAGCCAGGTGGCGCGGCTGGTGTCGAGGAGCCCCGGGCGCACGGCGTCGAAGGCGACGACGGCGGTCGCGGCGGCGTGGGCGCCGCGTGGGTCGGCGCTCTCCCGCTCGGGGGCGAGCAACAGGTCGGCCAGGTTGCACTGGAGCTGCGACCACAGCACGGGGTCGTCGTCCGGACGCAGCCGCCCGAGGGCGTCCCGGTAGCACCTCTCGGCCCGCTCCAGATCACCCGGTCCGCCGCGCCGGAACAGGAGCAGCCCGAGGTTGATCAGGGAGTAGGCCCGGTCGACGCGGTCGCGTGCGCGGGCGGGTTCGCCCAGCCCGGCCCGCAGGTGCTCGATGCCGAGGGTGAGATCGTCGGCGCCGCCGCCCGGCCGCTGACCCAGCAACAGCCCGTAGTTGGTCTGCACCCGGGCCCAGAACTCACCGTGGGTGCGGCGGTCCACCGCGGCGGCGGCGCGGGCGAGCAGAGCACGGGCGGACTCCCAGCGCTCGATGCGGTCGCCGTCGTCACGGAAGTACTGGGCCGAAGCGAGATGGGTGGCCACCTCGGCCCACCGCAGGGTGCCCTCCGGCAGCCGCGCCAGGGCGAGTTGGAGCACGCGCACCGCCTCGGCGGGATCGCCGGGGTGGGCCGTATAAAGGGACGACACCAGCAAGCCGCCCAGCCGCGCGGCGAGTTCGGTCTCGATCTCCGACTCGCCGGTCTGTCCCGCCAGTTCGAGTGCCTCGCGCGCGAGCGGGATGCTCTCCGGCCCTGCCGCGTCCCGGACCTGGTCGTACATCTCGTACAGCCGGGTCCGCAGCCCCTGGCCGAAGGCGGCCAGTGCCGCCGCGTGGCGCTCGACGGCCCTGTCCACGGGCACACGGCCGCCGCACAGCTCCTCCAGCAGCCGCTGCCGCAGCCGCAGCGGAGCCTCCAGCGGGGTGCCGGCGACTTCGCGCAGCTCCCGTGCCCCGGCGTCGCGCACCAGGGTGCCCTCGGTGAGCCGGGGGTGCGTGCGGACCAGTTCGGCGAGCCGGTCCGGCATGGTCACGGTGACGGCGTACAACAGCTCCCGGACATCGGGTTCCGCCGACTCCGCCGCCACGTTGTCCAGGAAGATCCGGTAGTTGTCCACCGTCGGGGCCCCGTACGGCGCCAACTGCGCGCACGCCGCCTCGGGATCCGCGAGGTCCCGCTCGGTGTCCCGGCTCAGTGCGAACGGCAGCAGTCTGCGCGGCAGCACGACCACGTTCCCGCCGAACCGCCCGCCGGTGAAGGCCCCGGCGACCCGCGCCTCCTCCACCAGCGCGGCCGCGCTCGCGGTGGCATCCCGCCGGAGCTCCGCGACGGAGGTGGCGAACAGCGACGGTACGAACGCCCCGGCCCGCAGCACCAGCACCGGCGCCTCGACCTGTGTCCGGGCCCCGCAGCCGGGGCAGCCCGCCCAGTGCAGCCCGGGCCCGAACCCGTCCGGCCCATCGGGGCTTTCGAGGACATCGGCGCGCTCACGGCTGTCGACGACGCGCCACACCGGGGCCCGGCACCGCCGAGCGCACCGCTCACAACTCCACTCGTACGACGTCCTCGTGGAGACCGTCACCGCGGCCTACTTGCCGTCGGTGAGATGGGAGAGCAACGCCGTCAGCACGCGTGCGAGCGCCGCGTCCTTCAGGGCCCGCTTGCGCACGGTCACACTCCACCGCCCCCGGGTGTCCCGCTTGGCCACGATCTCGGTCTGCAGCAGCGTGACGGCCAGCACCCCCACGGACACGGACACCGGGTCGAACCGCTCCATCGGCGACCGCACATACTCCACGGCCTCAGCGACGACACCGTCCCCGCTCAGGGCGGCGTACTCCAACACGGCCCGTGCGACGTCGCCTTCCCCCGCCGCGCCGCCCGGCTCGACCCCCGCCGCTGTGAGCGCGTCCCCCAACTCGCCATCGGGCAAGGCAAGTTGCTCGGCCGAGGACAGCAAGCCCCGGTCCTCCACCAACACCGTCAACGCCCGCACGGCCTCCGCGTCGGAGAGCGCACGAATCCCGTGTACCAGCTCATCTCGCTGCGACATGAGCCAAGTCTGCCCCCGTGCGCGGACGGACGGGGGCAGGTGCGGGGACTCTTCACAACGGGTACCGGCGTGCACGCGTCCCCGGGCCGGAAACGGCCCGGGATCGCCTCGCCTGACCCGTCGGGGTGTTCGGACTACGGGTTGGTCCTGCGAGGCCGACGCGTCTGCGCGCCGCCCCTGCTGTTCCCGCCACGGCCACCGGCACCCTGGCCGCTCTGGCCGCCGCCCTCGCCACGCACGGCGGCACCCTGGCCGCTCCTGCTCCGGCCGGAGTTCTGGCCGCTCGCGCCGCCGCGGCCGGTGCCCTGGCCGGTGGTGCGGCCGGCGCCGCCCTGGCCGCCCGCGCCGCGGCCGCGGCCACGGCCCCGGCGGCGGCTGGTGGAGCCTTCGCCGTTCTCGCGGCGGTCGTCGGCCGGTGCGGCGAGGACGACCGGTATGCCGGAGGGCGTCCGGGCGCCGGTGATGCGCTGGAGCTCGTCCTCGCCGGGGCGCACCCGCGCGGTGCTCGGGGTGATGTCGGCGTCGGCCATCAGCCGGTCCATCGCGCGCCGCTGGTGCGGCAGCACCAGGGTGACGACGGTGCCGGACTCGCCCGCGCGGGCGGTGCGGCCGCCGCGGTGCAGGTAGTCCTTGTGGTCGGCCGGAGGATCGACGTTCACGACGAGGTCGAGGCCCTCGACATGGATGCCCCGGGCCGCGACGTTGGTCGCGACCAGGGCCGTGACCTGGCCGTTCTTGAACTGCGCCAGCGTACGGTCGCGCTGCGGCTGGGACTTGCCGCCGTGCAGGGCCGCGGCGCGCACCCCGACGGACAGCAGGTGCTTGGCCAGCCGGTCCGCCGCGTGCTTGGTGTCCAGGAACATGATCACGCGTCCGTCGCGGGCGGCGATCTCGGTCACGGCGTCGTGCTTCTCGGTGTCCCGCACCTGGAGCAGGTGGTGCTCCATCGTGGTGACCGCGCCGGCCGACGGGTCGACCGAGTGCACGACCGGGTCGTGCAGGTAACGCCGCACCAGGAGGTCGATGTTGCGGTCCAGGGTGGCCGAGAACAGCAGCCGCTGCCCACGGGCCGGGACCTGGTCGAGCAGCGCGGTCACCTGCGGCATGAAGCCCATGTCGGCCATCTGGTCCGCCTCGTCGAGGACGGTGACGGCGACATGGTCGAGGCGGCAGGCGCCGCGGTCGATCAGGTCCTTGAGGCGGCCGGGCGTGGCGACCACGACCTCCGCGCCGGCGCGCAGCGCGCTGGTCTGGCGGCCGATGGACACACCGCCGACCACGGTGGCGAAGCGCACATGCAGGGCGCGGGCGTACGGGGCGAGCGAGTCGGTGACCTGCGTGGCCAGTTCCCGGGTCGGTACGAGGACCAGGGCGAGGGGCTGCTTGGGCTGGGCCCGCTGCCCCTCCAGCCGGGCCAGTACCGGCAGGCCGAAGGCGAGCGTCTTGCCGGAGCCGGTACGGCCCCGGCCCAGGACGTCCCGGCCCGCGAGCGCGTTCGGCAGGGTGGCCGCCTGGATCGGGAAGGGCACGGTCATGCCCTCGTTGACCAGCGCGGTCAGCAGCCGCTCGGACATGTCGAGCTCGGCGAACGCCTCGACCGCGGGCAGCGGCTCGGTGACCGTGGTGGGCAGGGCGAACTCCTGCCGGCGCGCGGCGGGCCGGGCGCTCTGACCGGTCTTGCGGCTGGTGCCGGGACGGGGGCGCGCGGACCTGCGGGGGGCGCGGAGGTCACCGGTGGTGCCGTTGGTGCGACGGGTGCGGTTCATGGGGGAACCCTCCTCGATGCGGCGTATCGAGGAATTCCGTCCGGCGGTGCCGACCGCGTGAGGATTCGCAAGAATGAGCCGAAGAAATGGTGAAGAACCGGGCAGCTCTCGGCGCTGGAGTCGTCCAGGGAAAGGCGAGGGCCCGGAAAAAGACAATGAGCTGGGGCCCGCACCCCGAGAGCGCGGGCCCCAGCCTCATGATGTGCGAGCCGCTCGGCTCGCGACGACGCGTGTCAGCGTCAGGCAGGAACGATGTTCTCGGCCTGCGGGCCCTTCTGGCCCTGCGTGACGTCGAAGCTGACCTTCTGGCCTTCCTGAAGCTCACGGAAGCCGGAGGTGGCGATGTTCGAGTAGTGGGCGAACACGTCAGCGCCGCCGCCGTCCTGCTCGATGAAGCCGAAGCCCTTTTCCGAGTTGAACCACTTCACGGTGCCAGTTGCCATGTGAATCTCCCTTAGGGGGCAGTGCCGGACTTCGCACCTTGCGAAGCCGAGTCGCCGCTGTGATCACCCCTCCGGAAAGATCCGGAAAGCTCTGCAAAGAAAAAAATTCTCTGGCAACCAAAACTGCAACGCCTATCACGCTAACACACGTCGCTTGGCGGCGCCCGGGGGGTTTTCCGGCCGTCCGGCCAATTCTGCCGCCACCGTGCTCAGCGATTCTGTATCGGCGGGACTAGATATGGATACCGTGTGCGTCCAGCTTCCGGCGCATGTCCTGGTTCAGCCGGTGGGCGTCCTGGAGCTGGTCCTCCAGGGACACGATCCGGCACGCGGCCTCCACGGGAGTGCCCTGGTCGACCAGCTCCCGGGCGCGGGCGGCGATGCGCAGCTGCCGGCGGGAGTACCGGCGGTGGCCGCCCTCCGAACGCAGCGGGGTGATCAGTCCGGCCCTGCCCACGGCCCGTAGGAAAGCGGGGGTGATGCCCAGAACGGCGGCGGCCCGCCCCATGGTGTAGGCGGGATAGTCGTCGTCGTCGAGGTTGCCGACGCCGGGGGCGTTCTCAGCGGGCATGACACCTTCGTTCCGGGGACTGCGGCGAGGCGTCCGACGCCTGCCCTGCACGGATCCGGCGCCGTCCTCCTCGAAGGACCACATTAATGCCGTCGGGCGAGGACATGTGTCTCGGCCGTGACAAATTTTCGCGCGTGCCGGACCGGGCCGCCGTACGGCTCGGGCGCCGGAACCGGGCTCTGTGAAACACCCTTCTGGCGCGCGTGTCCAAGTAATACCTTCGCAAAGGAATTTTTGTCTGTGCCCGGCACCGCGCCGGGCCCCGAGGGGGAGGTTCCGACGATGACGGTGCTGGCGGGAAGGGGGAACGAGGCGCTGGCCGGGGACCTGGGGCGGCCCGCCCATCTGGTCTTCTGCGACGTCGACGAGACGCTGATCGTCCGCAGGAGCATGTTCGACTTTCTGCGCTTTCGGCTGGTGCGGGGGCACGGGGACGCGGGGGAGGGGCGGTACGAGCGGATCGCCGGGGAGCTGGGGGAGCTGGGGGAGCGGGCCGCGCGGGGTGCCGGGGTCGACGTGCTCGACCCCGGCGCCGTACCCACCCCGCTGTGGGACGAGATCGCGAAGGCGATCGGCGAGCGCACCGGGGCCACCGCCGAGGAGGTCGGCGCCCAGGTCGCCGCCGGTACCCCCCCGGCACCCTCGCGGAGCCGGCCGACGTCGCCCGGCTCGCGGCCTTCCTGCTGTCCCCCGCCGCCCGGCACCTCACCGGTGCCGCGATCACCCTCGACGGCGGGGCGTCGGCCGGCCTGTAGCCGCCCGCCCCGCCCCTCAAGACTTCCCGCCGGAGATCCCGCAGAACCGCTGGGGCGAGGGCGGGGTCCTCGGCACGAACCCCGGGTTCGCCGAGCTCAGCCGCCGCCGCGCCGCGCCTGCCGACGCCTGACCGGCCCCGCCTCCGCCCCCATCCCAACCAGGCCTTCAGTCGAGGAGAGTTCCCATGGCCATCCTGACCCGGTCCGCGCGGACCGACCGGGGCCCGGTGGAACCGGCCGGTGCGCCGGCGGCGCCGCGCTCCAGCTCCCCCACCACCGTCCTCGTGGCGGCCCTGCTCGCCTTCTTCGTCATCTCCCTCGACGGCTCGGTCGTCAACGTGGCCCTGCCGGCCATCTCCCACAGCCTCGGCGGCACCATGGCCGACCTCCGGTGGATCGTCGACGGCTACACCTTGATGTTCGCGGCGTTCATGCTCACCGCCGGCACCTTCTCGGACCGCATCGGCGCCAGCCGCGCCTACGCCTGGGGCCTCGCCGCCTTCACCGTGGC
Organism: Streptomyces sp. NPDC093018; assembly: GCF_040684035.1. NCBI lineage: Bacteria > Bacillati > Actinomycetota > Actinomycetes > Kitasatosporales > Streptomycetaceae > Streptomyces > Streptomyces sp. NPDC093018. The sequence continues at coordinate 176,275 of NZ_JBFBFF010000005.1, read as the reverse complement.
CTCCCTGGCCTGCGGCGTCGCGCCCAACCTCGGCACGCTGATCGGCGCCCGCATGGTGCAGGGCGGTGCCGCGGCCCTCATGGTCCCGGCCTCGCTCGCCCTGATCCGGCAGACCTGCAGCGACCCCGGCAAGCGGGCGCGGGCCATCGCCAGCTGGACCGCCGCCGGTTCCGTCGCGGTCGCCGTCGGCCCGGTCGTCGGCGGCATGCTCACCAGCGGCCTGAGCCGGCGCGCGGTGTTCTACCTGAACCTTCCGGTGGGCGCGATCGGGCTCGCCCTGCTGACCCGCATCACTCCGTCGGCCCGCCGTGCGGCGCCGGTCGACCTGGTCGGCCAGCTGTCGATCGTGGCCTCCCTGGCCGGTCTGACGTACGCGGTGATCGAGGGCGGGCGCGCGGGCTGGACCGGCCCGGACGTGCTGGGCACGCTCGCGCTGGCCGCGCTGGCGGTCGTGGTGTTCGTACGGACGCAGTCGCGGCGGGAGCACCCGATGGTGCCGCTGAGCATCTTCACGTCCCGCACGGTGCTGGTCTGCCTGCTGGCCGGCTTCACCATCAACGCGGTCTTCTACGGCGCCATCTTCCTGCTCGGCATGTACTTCCAGCAGGTGCGCGGCGCCTCCCCGGTCAGCACCGGCGCGATGTTCATCCCGATGTGCACGCTGATCTCCATCGTCAACATGGCGGGCGTCAAGCTGGCCGCCCGCCGGGGCGCCTGGCTGCCGATGGCCATCGGGCAGCTGGTCATGACGGGCGGCTCGCTGCTGATGCTGACGGTCAGCTCCCACACGTCGTACGTGATCCCGGTGCTGCTGCTGGTGCCGATCGGCCTGGACGGCGGATTCGCGGTGCCCTCGCTGACGGCGGCCATCCTGGAGAACATCGACGCCGAGCGGGCCGGCACGGCGGCCGCGGTGCTCAACACCTCGCGCCAGGTCGGCAGTTGCATCGCGGTCGCGGCGTTCGGCGCGCTGATCGCGGACGCCTCCCACTTCAAGCAGGGCATGGACACCGGCTTCGTGATCAGCGTCGTGATGCTGCTGACGACGGCCGCGGCGACGGTCCTGCTGCTCCGCAAGCGGGTCGAACGGCCCGCCGAGAAGTCCTAGGCGCCTCCCGTTCAGATCATGCCGGGCTCGCCTGCCGCTCGCCACGCGCGGAGAACGACCCCCAGCGGATGTATTCACGCAGACGAGCAACACCGGCACGACTCTTCCGGGCATCGGACCGCCGCTTACAATACGTTCTCGAAGGTATCTTTCAAGGAGCGCCCGGAGGACGGACACCATGGCCGTGGAACCCAGTGCCCCCAGGTCCCTGCACGACCGGGGCACCGCCCCCCGGCACCGGGACACGGGCCTCAAGCAGCAGCGTGCCGTGCGCACCCGGGGGCAGGTGCTCGACGCCGCCGCGGAGGCCTTCGCCACCCGGGGCTTCCCCACCGTGACCGTGCAGGACGTGGCCGAGCTGGCGGGGGTGACCAAGGGCGCGGTCTATTTCCATTTCGCCAACAAGGAGGCGCTCGCCCAGGCGGTCGCCGAGGAGTTCTACCACCTGCTCGGGGTCATCGGGCAGGAGGTGAAGGAGGCCGACCTGGCGCCGCTGGAGGCGGTGGCGGAGCTGCTGATGCGTACCGCGGTCGCCTTCCGCGACGAGACGATGGTGCAGGCGGGCGCGCGTCTGCAGATCGAGCGCTCGCTGATCGGCGCCGAGCTGCCGATGCCCTACCTCGGCTACACACAGGCCGTCACCGGCTGGCTCGGCCAGGCCCATGCGGCAGGGCAGCTCCCCGCGTCCGTGGACCCCGAGGCCACCGCCCGTGTCCTCGTCTCCGCCTTCTTCGGCGCCCAGCACATGTCCTGGGTCCTCAACGACCGCGCCGACATCGCCGAACGGGTGGCGGAGATCCTCACGGCGGTGGTGCCGGCGGCATCGGCGGGGAAGGCGTAGAGGCAGAGAGCGGAGAGGGGGGCGGGGCCGGCCCGTTCGAGGGGGCCGACCCGGATCGAGGGGGCCGGCCCGGATCGAGGGAGGTTTCCATGCACCCCGGCAGCCCCGGCCCGCCGACCCGCCCGCGCCATGCCTGAGCTGCCGGACGTCGAGGGATTCCGCCGCCTGCTGGACTCCTGCGCCCGTGGCCGCGTCGTACGCCGTGTCGATGTCCGCGACACCGGTGTCCTGCACGGCGTCGGCGCGCGCGGGTTGCGGGACGCGCTGGAGGGGCGGCGGTTCGCGGAGCCGGAGCGGCGCGGGAAGTGGCTGCTGGCCCGCACCGACGGACCCACCCTGCTGCTGCACTTCGGCATGACCGGCCTGCTGCTGTGCGCCGGTGCGGACGACCCGGTCGAGGCCCATGACCGGGTCCTGTTCACGCTGTCCGACGGCCGTCGGCTGCACTACCGCGACCAGCGCAAACTCCGGGGCCTGTGGCTGGCCCACGACGACTCCGAGATCGACCGGCTGCTCGCGCGCCAGGGCCCCGACGCGCTGACGGTCACCCGCGCCGACCTCGCGGCCGCCCTCGCCACCCGCCGCGGCCGCCTCAAGACCACCCTCACCGACCAGTCCGTCCTCGCCGGCCTCGGCAATCTGCTCGCCGACGAGATCCTGTGGCGGGCCCGGCTGCGCCCCGACCGCCGGGCCCGCGATCTCACCCCGGCCGAACTCCGCTGCCTGCACACCCAGCTGCGCCGCACCCTGCGCGCCGCGCTCCCCACCGGCCGCGTCCCACCCCGCGCCTCCTGGCTCACCGGCCACCGCGACGACCCGGACCCGGTGTGCCCGCGCTGCGGAACCCCGCTGCGCCGGACACGGCTGGGAGGCCGGGGGACGGTGTGGTGCCCCCGCTGTCAGAGGGACGGCGACTGATCCGCCCCCGGAGGTCGGCCGGGGAGATCGGCCGGGGAGACCGCCGTACGGCCGTCGGGGGCGGCCGGATGCCCGCCGCAGCTCAGCCCTCTTCCGGAAAGCGGGCCGGCTGTGGCGGTCCGGCGAAGAACGTCTCGGCCCGTACGACCGCCCGGTCGTCGTCGAGCACCTGCCCAGGCCGGGCGCCGTCAAGGAGTTTCCCCCGCGGCTCTTCCACAGATATCGCGACTGACAGACCGCCGAAGCGGTGCTTATGATGCTCGCGATGAAGAACTTCTCCTCGTACGGATTGGGGGAATCGTTCGCTCAGGGTGAGTGCTGATGGCATTTCACTTCGCGAACGACCTTCCGCCCCACCTGCTGATGTGGCAGCGCGTGCGCGAGTACGCCGTGCCACCGTCCATGATCGAGACCGCGACCGCACGCCGTGCGGCCGGCGACTGGGCGGGGGCCTGTGCCGCCGCCCGGGTCGACACCGATCTCGATCTGCGCGCCGTGCGCGACCGCCACGGCACCGAACTCACCACCCGTCTGCGCGCGGACCTGCGCCGGCTGGCCCCCGATCTGCTGCGCTGGCACATGCCCCGGGTCGCCCCCGACGGCCGTCTCCGCCCCGGCCTCACCCTCTCCCTCGCGCGGTACGGCGGTCACGGCGCCGCCCCGTCCGTCCAGCTGGTGGTGCGGACGCCGCCGGCCCGCGCGGACGCCGGACAGCGGATGTCCCTGACCCTGTGGGAGGGGCCCGGCGACGACGCCTGGGGACACCATCCCCACCCGCACCCCGACCGGCGCTTCCGGCTCGATCTGCACCGGCACCTCTGGGACCGGACGCGCAGCGGCGAACTGGCCCGGCGGTGCGGCCCGCCCGAGCCGGACTCGCCCTGGGCGAGGGGCAGTTGGGCCGCAGAGGCGGAGCTGCTCCTGCGGGCCGAGGGGCGTCCGCGCGGCGCCTTCACCGTACGACTCGGTGCGCGCGCTCGCGCCGTACTCGAACTCGTCGCCCCCGACGACAGCCACGCCCCGACGTTCCGGCCGCTGCCGCATGACCTTCCACCGCAGGAGATCGCCGCGCTCCCGGTGCTCCCGGAGGCCGCGGCCCGGGTCCCCCCGGATCTGGAGCTGCTGCGCTCCGGACTTGTCGGTCCCGGGCGACTGCATCCGCTCGTGGCCGAGGCGCTGACGGCCGTCGGCTCGCCCGCGCACGGTCCGGCACCCGCCGGTCCCGCTCCCGAACCCCATGATCCGCACCGCGTGGAGTGCCGGGGCGAGACCCATCGGATCGCGCTGCGGGACGGGGTGCTCACGGCGGTCGACCACCACCCCGCCGAACTGCGCCGCGAGGAACTGCTCGTGGCGCTCGGCGGCCCCGCGCTGCCGTGCCTGCGGGCGATCGACGCGGTGCACCGCACCCCGCAGGCGCTGCCCGCCGTACGGGAGCGGCTCGGCCACGGTGATGTCGCCGGTGCGCTGGCCGTCGTCGAGGGGCTGCTCGGTCCCGCCGCGATGCTGCGCGACGGGCCCCTCAGGCAGGAACTGGAGTCGGCGGCGGCCCGCCGTGTCGACCACGGGCTCTTCCGCGCGGGGCTGGTCGCCGTACACCCCGCGGCGGCGGCCCGGCGCCCTCGGCTCGACCGCCGTACGCCCGCCGCATGGCGTCGCAAACGAGACAGCGGGCCCCGTCCGCGCACCGGCCTGCACTGATCCGTCCCGTCCCGCGCCAACCTTCCGTCCCGCGCCAACCTTCCGTCCCGCGCCAACCTTCCGGCCAGCTCCGCCCGCCGACCTGCGCCGACCTTCCGTCCCACTCCGCCCGCCGACCCTCGGCGGGGCCGACGGCGCACCCGCGCCCCACGACTTCCCGACACCCGGGACGGCCGCCGCCGTCCCCCTCCCCCCCCAGGTGATGCCCATGACCTCCGCCACCCTCCTCCCCGAGTCGGTATCCATCCCCACCGACCCCCAACTCGCCGTGGCCGACGACCTCTTGACGCTTCTGCGTACGACCGTCACGGAGCCCCGCCCCGACGAGCAGCTCGAAGCGCTCACCCTGGCCGTCGCGGCCGATCTGCCCGTGCTGCTCTGGGGCGAGCCGGGCATCGGCAAGACCGCGGCGCTGACCCAGCTCGCCGCCACCCTCGACCTGCCGCTGACCACCGTCATCGCGAGCGTCCACGAGCCGTCCGACTTCTCCGGGCTGCCCATCGTCGGCGAGGACCCGGAGGTGCGGGGCGTGCCGATGGCGCCGCCGCAGTGGGCCGTGGAGCTGGTACGGGCCGGGCGGGGGCTGCTCTTCCTGGACGAGCTCTCCACCGCCACCCCGGCGGTCCAGGCCGCGTTGCTCCGGGTCGTCCTGGAGCGCAGGGTCGGCGCGCTCCAACTGCCGTCCGGCGTGCGGATCGTGGCCGCGGCCAACCCGCGTGCTTCGGCGGCGGACGGATGGGAGCTGAGCCCGCCGCTGGCCAACCGGTTCGTGCATCTGTACTGGGTGCACGACCGGGAGGTGGTGGTGCGCGGCCTCGGCGGGGTCTGGCCCCGGGCGGAGCTGCCCCGCCTGCTGCCGGAGCGGCTGCCGGAGGCGGTGGCGTACGCCCGGCGCGCGGTGTGCGGCTTCCTGGAGGCCAGGCCGACGCTGATCCACCGGCTGCCGAGCACCGAGACCCGGCGCGGCGGCGCCTGGCCCTCGCCGCGCAGCTGGGAGGCCGCGCTGACGTTGCTGGCCTTCGGCACGGCGGCCGGCGTCTCCAAGGAGGTGCTGGCCCTGCTGGTACGGGGCGCGGTCGGGGACGGCCCGGGGTTCGAACTCCTCGCCCATATCGACCGGATGGACCTCCCCGACCCGGAGGCGCTGCTCGCGGATCCGGCGTCCGCCGAGCTGCCGGAGCGGGGCGATCTGCGGCAGGCGGCGCTGGAGGCGGTGGTGGCCGCCGTCGGCGCGCGACCGCGGCGGGATCGGTGGGAGGCGGGCTGGGCGGTGCTCGTCCGCGCCCTGGAGACCGGCGCCCCGGACCTGCTGGTCGCCCCGGCGACGGCGCTGGCCGCGCTGCGCCGGGACGAGTGGGAGGTACCGGAGACGGTGGAACGCCTGGCCGGGGTGATCGGCCTCGCCCAACGCGCCGCTCGGTCAGTGGATTTGGCCACCGGTTCCGCCAAGTCGGCTGTTCCCGCGCCGACGGCGTTCACGTCGAACCCGCCGATACCGACGCCCCCTCCGGCCCCGCGCGCCGACTCCCCTCGTACGACGGGCTCCTGCCGATGACGACGACACCCACCGGCCACCCTCTGATGGCGACGACCGCCGGCCACCCGGGCTCGAACCCGGTGCCGCGCCCGGTGCCCCCACCCCGCCCGGTACGCACCACCACCCCCGGCGCACCGGACAGCGGCACTCCCCGTCCCGGACTCCCCCTGGACCTCGGCAAGTTGCTCGCCGCCCGCCTCCACGCGGTGCAGGTCCGCCCCTACCTCGCCGCCGCCCTCTTCGCGCTGCACGTGGTCGAGGACCGCTCGGTGCCGACGATGGCGGTGGACGCGCACTGGCGCTGCTACGTCTCACCCGGCTTCGTGGCCCGCACCCCGCTGGAGGAACTGGCCGGCGTCTGGGTGCACGAGGTCTCTCACCTGCTCCGGGACCACCACGGACGCGGCGAGCGGTACGCCCGCGAGCACGAGGACCCCGGCCCGGGTGGGCGCGGCGCGACGGCCGAGGGGCGGGCGTGGCTGCGGCTGCGGCAGAACATCGCCGCCGACTTCGAGATCAACGACGACATCTACGGCGCCGGCCTGCCCGAGCCGGCCGGCGCGGTCCTGCCGTCCCTGCTGGGGCTGCCCGACGGGCTGCTGATGGAGGAGTACCTGCGGACGGCGTCGATGTCCGGACTCCCCGGGGACCTGGCCTGGCTGGACTGCGGCAGCGGCGCGGACGGGTGGCGGCGGCCGTGGGAGCTGGGGCCCGACGGGGCGCACGGGCTGAGCAGGCAGCAGCGGGACGCGGTCCGCTTCCGGGTCGCGGAGGGCATCAAGGGCAGGCCGGGCGACGCACCCGAGGGATGGCGCAGATGGGCGGACGAGGTGTTCCATCCGCCGCAGCCGTGGCGGCACTTGCTCGGCGCGGCGGTCCGGGCGGCGGCCGGTGCGCCGGGGGTGGGCGAGAACCACAGCTACCGGCGCCCCTCCCGCCGCTCGGCCGGTGTCCCCGGGGTGCTGCTGCCGAGCCTGCGCCGCACACCGCCCCGGGTGTGCGTGGTGATCGACACCTCCGGTTCGGTGAGCGACGCCGAGCTGGGCAGCGCGCTGCTGGAGGTGACGGCGATCTCCCGGGCGGTGGGCGGCCGGCGGGACCTGGTCTCGGTGATCTCCTGCGACGCGGCGGCCGGGATCGCCGTACCGCTGTGCCGCGCGGAGAACGTCCCGCTGATCGGCGGCGGGGGCACGGATCTGCGCTCCGGCTTCACCCGGGCGCTGCGCTCCCGCCCCCGCCCCGATGTGATCGTCGCCCTCACCGACGGCCAGACCCCCTGGCCCTCCACACCCCCGCCCTGCCGCACCGTCGTCGGCCTCTTCCCCCGCCCGCCCCGCCCCACCGACGAGCAGAACCCCGACTACCTCCCGGACACCCCACCGCCCTGGGCCCGGGTGGTCACCATCGGCTGAGGGGTGCGCTCGGAGTACGTGCACAGCGCGCAGGACAACACGGCCGGTGGCCGAGTCGTGGACGGCGATGGTCCACTCGCCGACGTCGGCTCGTCGCCGGTGATGTACCGGAAGTCGGCAGATGCGCAGAGTTGACGCGAACTTCCTATGTATGGACAAAGCCCCTATACACTCCAAGGCCGGCCCGTCGGTTGTCAGTTGAGTTGAGGGGAGCAGCGCCACGTCATGACTGACCGCGGTGAAGTGCTCGACATCAAGATTGCCGACATCAAGGCGACAGCACCCCGGTTCCACCATCAGAGCATCGCCCTCGCGCACGCCTTGACGAAGCTGACGCAAGGCCTGGAGACGGCCGGTTCGCCGTGGGGCGGTGATGAGCAGGGCGAGAGCTTCCACCGGGCGTACGGCCCGCACGTCCGGCAGATCGAGCAGGCGGCGCGGATCCTGACCGATGGGCTGGCAAGCGTGCACGCGGCGATGGCCGACATGGCCGACGGTCATATCGACAACGAAGAGCTGATCCGTGCCATGTTCAGCAGGGTCCACGTCGGTTACGGCGGCCAGGGTGAAGGCGAGTGAGTGTCGCGGACAAGGCCCGTGAGGTCGTACAGGACCTGACGGGCATGTGGTGGCCCGCCGCCGATGAGGGCGGACTGCGGGACGCCGCGAAGGCGTGGCGCGGCTTCGCCGACGACGTCGACGACGTCACCGTGGCCGCCGACAACGCCGCTAGGTCGCTCATCGAGCACAACAAGGGCGCAGCCATCTCCGCCTTCGCCGACCCGTTCTGGCGCCGCTACCACCGGGACGGGACCGGCTGGCTGAAGGACCTCGCCGATGCCGCCCGCGACATGGCCGAGGCGCTGGATTCCTACGCCGACGCCGTGCACGGTGCGCGGAAGAAGCTCGAACACGAGCTGGAGATCGTCGGGGCGACCCTCGTAGCCGGCACCGCCCTGGCCATGTTCACCGCAGGCATCTCGGAGGGTGCGGCAGTCGCCGCCGCGGCCACCGTCGCGGACGTGACCGCCGGACTCGGCGTCGCCCTGACCGAGGAGATCGCCACCATCGCGGGCACCACGTTGGCCACCGCGGCCTTCGCCGGCGTCGAATCCGTCACCGTGGACCTGGCCGTCACCCAGCCCGTCTCCATCACACTGGGTGAGAGCAAGGGCTTCAGCCTCGACGAGGCCGGCGACGCCGGTCTCTACGGCATGGCCTTCGGCGGGCTGTTCGGCGCCGGAGCGGGGGCGATCAGGGCGGCGGCGGAAGCCGGTGACCTGACCACCTTCTTCGCCGGCCTGACCAGGTCTTCCCGGGCGGGGGCCGCGCTGCCCGGCGAACTCGACACGCTCGGCCCGGACGAGCTGCGCCTGATCCGCCAGGACGACGACTTCATGGGCACCCACAGCGCCGTGGGACTGCGGAAGTCACGTTTCGATCCGGACATCGGGATCGTCCCGGCGGACCCCGACGGCGAGATCACCCCACTTCAGCATGTGCTCGGCGGCAGGAACAGGGCCGCCAAGGAGTCCAGCCAGTACACCTCCTTCGCACCGAGGGACGGCACCGGCAAGGTGTACGGGAGCCAGGAGATCGACATCGATCACCAGCGGCTCCAGAAAGACATCGACGCGGGACATGTGCACGGCGTCGAGGTCCTTCCTCCACAACGTGTCCAGCGATCCATCGGCGAGGAGATCGACCGGGTCGCCGGACACCCTGTCGAGGTGCCGCCCGGGCTCAAGCCGCACGCAGTCCCCGACTTCGTCGACGGACTCGGCTTGAGCAAGGGCAAGGCACGTAAGGTGACCGACAGGGTGATGGCCCTGCTCAACACCCGTCGGGACGGCGAGTGGCTGATCAGCGGGGTCGTACCCAAGGAGTACGTCACCGGCCCCTACCCCACCTCACGATCCTGACCCCGGAACGGAGTGCCCCCGTGCCCGACGAGACCCGCTGGGAGCCGGACCCCGTGCTGAGGGAGCTCCTGTTCACGGACTTCGACGGTGAGCCCGCCGACCCGGACGACGTCATCGCGGACGCCCTCGACGGCGGCTACCGGGAGCGCACGGACGGCTTGGTGGCGATCCTGCGCGACGAGAACGCCGACCCCGCCGCACGCTTCCTTTCCTGCTGCGCGCTCACCTCGTGGGCCGACCCGATCGGCTACGCGACGGTCGTGGAGGCGGCCGGAGCGCCTGACGAACTGGCGTGGCGCGGGCAGTCGTACGACCGTTTCCACGGCCAGGACGACACGTTCGCGCACCTGGCCGAGGCGGTGGGCCGCAGCCGTGACATGGTCGACGAACGGGGCACCGCGGCCGAGCGCATCGAGGCCGCGCGGGCGCTGATCCGGATCGCGGACCGTGTCCAACTCGATCGCAGGGCAAGCGATCTGCTCCACCCGGAGATCGTCTCGGCGTGCGGTGACGACCTCGTCGCGGCGGTCGACCGAGGCATCGACCGCCTCGCGGCAGGAGACCGCCTCAACTGGGACCTCGGCCTGCAACTCGCCCTGTTCGTCAGCGCACTTGTCGAGCCCCGGCCGTCCTGGGCCGCCGCCGCCCGCGACCGTCTGGCGGCCGCCCACCCCGGCGACCGCGCCCTGCGCGAACTCACCGACGCCGGCGGCAGCTCGCTCTGGCTGCTGTAGGCAGGCCCAGGGCCGGACCCGCCCCCATCCACCACCGGCTGTCGTCCGACGTGCTTGTTCTCCCCGAACAGGTCCGGCCAGTGCGAGAGGTTCCAGGCCCAGCAGTACCGCGCCGGCGCCTGGCACAGCGCGAAGGACGACACGAACCTGATGACGTGGAGCGGGTGGCTCTACTTCGCGGTCAGGACATGAGCCGGAACCGGCCGATCCGCGGTCTCAGTTCACGGTGAAGCAGTAGTCGTAGAGCGCCAGTTGGATGCCGGATCCGGTCGTCGCACTGACCATGAGGTCGGCGCCGCCGACCGAGTCCGGGGTCCGGTCGACGCTCGCGGTACCGTCGGCACCCGCGACGACCGTGGCCTCCGGGCCCCCGTTGAAGGAATACGTGTAGCTCACGACGTCCTTCACCTTCGAGGCGAACGTGAAGGTACCCGGGACGCCGACCCCGCCGCTCGACCCGTACTCGGGATAGGCGTCCGAGGCGACGGTCGGCGTGGTGTCGTAGCTGCTGCTCCACGACGCCGCGTCGCTGACCCAGCCGTTCGCGCTCTTGCTGGTCACCTGGACGAACTCGCCGTAGACGCCGTCCAGCGTGAGCTGCACCGCCGCCGTGCCGTCCGCGGCCGCCGGGACGTCGATGGTCCTGTCGGGGGCGGGTCCCCCACTGGTGTGCACGGAATAGCCGACCACCGGGCTCTTCGCCTGGAGCGTCGGATCGGGCCGGAGCGTGAACGTGGTCGGCACGCCGAACTCGGGCGACGGGACGGCCGAGGTGAAGGTGGGCGCCGTCGAGCTGACGTAGAAGCGGTAACTGCTGGTCTCCGAGGGGTTGTAGGCCCGGTCGAGGCTTCGCACCCACAGGGTCATCGGCCCGGCACCGGTCGGCGGGACCAGGATGATGGTGGCCGAACCATCGGGTGCGTCGGCGCGCGTGAAATGTCTTGTGTCCGCATACGGGTCGAGGGCTGCGGAATGCCGTGGTCGCCGGTCATCGTGCCGATGACCGGGAGATCCTGCTGCCAGGAGTACTCGTACCCGGTGATGTCGTCGACGCCGTTCGGGCTCAGCGTGAACTCGACCGGCTCGCCGCCCTGGTCCCACCCGGTCGGGGAGCAGTTCGGCGAGGAAATGGTGGGCGCGTTCGCCGGGCGGGTGCTGTCGATCGTGATGGAGCAGGGGGACGTCCAGTCCGAGGCCGCGTCCCCGATCACCGTCTGCGCCTGCCACGCGTAGGTCTGGCCGTCGGTGAGCGCGTCGGCGGGCAGGATGCCGGGGGCCTCGTACCCGACGGCCGTGCGGTCGCGGGTGACCGTGGCGGTCCGGGTCGGATCGCTGACCGGGAAGACCTGGTACCGGATGCTGGCCGAAGGGCTGCCGGTGGTGTCGGCAGTTCCAGGAATGCCCTCGACCACCGGATGCTGGCCGAAGGGCTGCCGGTGGTGTCGGCAGTTCCAGGAATGCCCTCGACGACAAGATTGCCGAACGCGGAGAGGTACGTGGGCCGGTCCGCGTCGGTCGAACAGGTCCGGTCGCCGTTGAACTGCTGAGTGGGCGTGGTCGGCTTCCCGTCGGCCGCACTCGCCGGCGACACACCGGCGATCAGCGCCAGGCCGAGGGTTCCCAAGGAAGCGAGGGCGGCACGCGATCGTGCGCCGAAGGACATGGACAAGTGGTCCCTCCCGTTTGAATGCCCGCATACCGCGCCCCGATGGGCACAGGTGTGCGGACGGCGACGAGATCGCATGGGCCGACACGGTCTCGCGCATGGGATTTCCGGGACTCCGGCGACACCAAGTGGCAATGGAGAGTACGGACTTGCTGATGCCGCGCCCGTTGTCAGTGCCCGCGGCTATGGTCTCAAGCGCGCGGCCGGCTTCCGGGGGTTCCAGCTCTGTAGGCAATGGTTGCATCCCCGATCTGTCCGGGGGCGGCTCGGAGAATCCGTCCGGGACCCAACCGACGTTCGGGCTTCGTCGATGACCAGGAGAGACCTGTCAGCGCCGGCCGCGCACCGCCCCCTCGCCGCACCCCTGGTGCCGCCACCGCACGATGCCCCAAGCTGGCCCGCATGGACGCGCTGCCCCTGCTCTCCACCCTGGCCGGTGCCGCGATCGGCATCGTCGCCACCGTCGTCGCCGACCGGAACCGGTGGAAGCACGACGACGCCAAAGAGGCCCTTCGGCTGCGGCTCGACATCTACACGCAGTACACCACCACCGTGAAGGTCCTCGGCGAGACCCTGCGCGCCCTGGCCCAGCGAGAGCACCCGTCCGACGACGAGCGGGCCCTCGCGCTGCGCGACGCCTTCCGCGACTCCGGCATAAGCATCGCCTCGGAACGGATGTGGCTCATCGCCCCCCAGCCCGTGGTCAAGGCGTCCAACGGCGTCTTCCACTGCCTGCGCCGCATCTGCGACGGCTACGCCACCGGCACCGCGGTCGGCAGCCCGCAGGACCGCGCCCGCTGGGAGGCCCGCGGCCAGGCGGCCGCCAGGATGCGCAAACTCATGCGCGAAGACCTCGGCGTCGGCCCGCTGACGGAACGCCACAGCCCTCTTCTCGACGACTACGACGAGCCTGCCGGGCGGTGAGCGCCAGCCTGCCGGGCAGTGAGCGGGAGTTCGCCAGAGTGCGGCGCGCCCGCCCCCCTTCCGCTCCGGGGACGACCGGGCGGAACCGGGAGTCGTCCCGCCCGCCGCCGTGGCCCGCCCCGCCCCGTGCTAGGTTGCGCCCCTTGATCGTGAAGGTTATGTGGGGGGCCTTTCGTGAATCCGGCACGACTTCTACCGTCAGCCGCCGCAGTGCTGCTGATGGGACTGACGACCGTCATCGGCCCCGGCGCGACCGGCTCGTACGCGGAGTCGGACATCCCGCTGCCGATCGCGCACTTCGCGCACCTGGTCGTGGACGCGCCCCACGGACACCTGTTCTTCAGCGGCGGCCCCGGCACGGACGGCATTCTCGCCACCGACCTCGACGGCGGGAACCCGACGATGCTCGGTGGCGAGCCGGGTGCCACCGGTCTCGCCCTCTCCGACGACGGATCCGTGCTGTACGCGGCCCTCCCGGACCAGGACACGATCGCCGCGATCGACACGAAGAACCTGACCGAGTCGGCCCGTTACGACACCGGCGCGGGCACTCGTCCGGACTCACTGGCCGTCGCCGGGGGCACCCTCTGGTTCGGCTACGGCACGGCTGGTGCCGGCGGCATCGGCTCCGTCGACGGAGCCGGTACGGTCACCTTGCGGCAGGACCAAGGCAGTTGGGCGGCGGCGCCCATGCTGGCGACGACCCCGACGCCCTCCGGCGTACTCGCCGCCGCCGCGCAGACCGGTGCCACCTCCGCCTTCGTCACCTACCGGGCCGAGGACGGTGCGCTGACCCGGCAGGCCGCGAAGGCGCTGCCCGTCCCCGACCTGAGCGACCTCGCGGTCACGGCGGACGGGCTGCATCTCGCGGTCCCGTCGTACCAGGGCGCGCGCGCCGACCGGTACCGCACCTCGGATCTGGCGGCCGACGGGCAGTTCGCCACGGGGGTGTACGGCAAGGCGGTCGCCGTGGCCCCGGACGGGACGTTGGCCGCCGGCGACCGCGGACTCGTGACGTTCCCGGAAACGGGCGACGGCAACTACACCGAGTACTCCTACGACAGGAATCTGGGCATCGCCGCGCACGGTGTCGCCTGGGCACCGGACGAGAGCCGGGTCTACGGCGTCGCCGTCGACGCCTCCGGGGGAGCACCGACGCTCCACATCTCCCATGACCCGGAGATCGCGCCGGTCACGCTCTCCGCAAGCCTGCCCACTCCGCTCGCCCCCGGCGAGGCGTACTCGTTCCTGGTGTCGCCCGGCTCGTCTCTCGGCCTCGGCGCGGGGCAATCCATGATCCCCGGCACCGTACGCATCACGCGCTACGACGACGCCCATCCGGACGGCGTGCTCGTCCCGGACCCGACCGCCGTCCCGGTGCGGATCCCGGCCAACTTCTTCGGCGCCTACCGCGTCGACGGCACAGCTCCCCCCACCGGCCGACTGGGCTTCCGCGTCGACTACTCCGGAAGCGGCCACTACGGCCCGGCCGGCCGGCTCTTCGACCTCCCGGTCGCCAAGTACGCGCCCACCATGGCCCTGACCGCGCCCTCCTCAGCCGGCCGTGCCGCACCGCTCACCGTCACCGGTCACCTCACCTGGCCGCACGCGCATGTGACGACCGGCACGGTCCACGTCGTCAAGACCGACCCGGCACACCCCTCCGGCTACTCCGCGGGCACCGTGCCCGTCGCCGCCGACGGCGGTTTCGCCTTCCACGACACCCCGCAGGCCGGTGGCACGGACACGTACGCCTTCACCTACGACGGCGGCACCTCCTACCTCCCGGTCACGGCGTCGGCGAAGGTGCAGGTGTCCCGAGCCACCCCGGCCCTGAACGTGGCGACCGACGCGAAGTCGTACCACTCCGACGCCACCGTCAAGGTCACCGCGCATCTGGGGACCACCTACAACTCCCGCTCCGTGACGCTGTACGCCCAGCCCGCGGGCAAGTCGCGCACCCAGCTCAAGAGCGGCAAGGTCGACGCGCACGGGAACCTCGTCGCGTCCTACAAGATCACCCGCAACACCGTCTTCGAGGCGGTCTTCGCGGGGGACTACCGCTACGCGCCGCGCACGGTGAGCACCGGCACGACCCTGACGCCGACGGTCCGCACGAAGACCCAGTGGCCGCTCTCGACCACCCGCGTCGGAACCACCACCTACCAGGTCTTCTACAAGTCCGAGTCCGACATGGGCTTCGACGCGCAGGTCACCCCCCGCCAGTCCGGTGGCTGCATGTCGGTGTACGTCGAGCACTACTACTCGGGTGCCTGGCACCGGACCGCCTCGCAGAGCTGCGTGCCCTTGTACTCCGACGGCCGGTACGGCTACGGCCGGGCGCTGAAACTCTTCACGAACAACGACCACTACCGCATCCGCGGCCACTACACCCCACCGGCCGAGGGCGCACAGACCGGCAGCGTATGGAGCCAGTGGACCTACCTCACGGTCCGCCCCGGCAGCCCGTCATGACGGACGGCCTGCGCCCGGGTGGTCGTGCGGGCCGGACCCCTCCGCCGTCGGCCGGAGTCGTCCGCTCCCACGGGTGAGCGGACGGGCCTGCCTCATCCCTCGGTCAGCTGCCGAACGGCCTTGAGGGCCTGCCCCGCACCGTCCTCGGTCGCCATGTGGTGCGCGGCTCTCATGGCGGCTCGTGCGTAGGCCTGTTGTGTCACGACACGGTGGAGTGCGTCGGCGAGCCGTTCGGCGGTGAGGGAGCGGAAGGGGATCGGGGCGGTGGCGGCGCCCAGGGCGGCGAGACGGGCCGCCCAGAACGGCTGGTCGGCGGCCACCGGCACGGTGACCGCGGGCACTCCGGCACGCAACGCGGCGGCCGAGGTGCCGGCACCGGCGTGATGGACCACCGCGGCCAGCCGCGGGAACAGCAGGGCGTGCGGTACCTCCCCGATGGTGAGGATGTCGTCGCCGTCGGCCGCGAGCCCGGCACTGCCGGCCTGGAGGATGCCCCGCAGCCCGGCGCCCCGCAGGGCGCGCACGGCGATCTCGCTCAGCCGTGCGCCGTCTTCGGACGCCATGCTCCCGAAGCCGATGAGGACGGGCCGGGAACCGGCGCGGAGGAAGTCCTCCAGATCCGCGGGCAGTTGTGCGCCAGCGTCGTGGTGGGGCCACCAGTTGCCCACGACCCGCATGCCGGAACGCCAGTCGGAAGGGCGTGGCACCAGTGCCGTACTGAAGCCGTGCAGGACGGGCCGGTTCGCCCGGGCCTGCCGTCGACGGATCTCCGAAGGGGAGGCCGGGGGCAGCTGGAGGCGGTGGCGCAGCTTCGCCACGGCCTCCTCGTAGACGCGGTCGGCCATGCGCAGGGCGAAGCGCCCGGCCGCGCGGTTGCCGAACCGGCCCAGGGAACGGGAGCCCATGACGACGGGCGGGAAGTCGCCGGTCGGTTCGGTGGGCTGGAGGTACACGCCGAGGCTCGGGGTGCCCGTGGCCTCCGTGAGATGCCAGCCGAGCGGGGCGGTGGTGGCCGACAGCAGCAGCAGGTCCGTGCCCTCGTCCACCGCCTCGGCGAACCCCTGGCCCAGCTCCATGACGAACGCGGCCGCGGCACGCATGAGGTCCCGTCCGGCAGTGACACCGCCGGGTGCCCGCGGATCGGCGGGGAGCCTGCGGAATTCCAGCCCGGCGTCCCGCACGAGGGGTGCGAAGGCGTCCGCGGCGGCCAGGGCGACATCGTGTCCGGCCCGGCGCAGTTCCGCGCCCAGGCCGGTATAGGGCGCGACGTCGCCGCGCGATCCGGCCGTGGCCATCAGAATCCTCAACGGTCCTCCTCCTGGCGTTCGGTACGGCTGCCCGCGTGCCGGGACGCGTTGGCGCGGACCGCCCTGCGGAGGTAGGCGGCCAGCCCTGGCCGCTGCCGCGACGGCGGGACGACCAGGGCGAAGGCGCGCGGGTCGGCGACGAAGTCGTCCGCGATGCGCAGATGCATCTCGGGCGGGCAGGAGGTGAACCAGCGGGAGATGTGCAGGCGGTGCTCCTCGGCGAGGTCCATGGCTCGCCCGCCGTCACTGGGCTCCCCTTCGTCGAAGGCCGCGAGCAGCTCCGCACGCCAGGCGGACGCCTCGCCCATGAGCCGGCGCCAGTCCTCCTTGGTGTGGGCGGCCGCACGCGCCATCGACTCGCGCTGTCCCTCCGAGCCCGCCCACTTCATCTCGGCCTCGGTGGCGTAGCTCAGGTCGGAGGTGATCTCGCCGAAGACCTCGAAACGTTCCTGAGGGGTCAGGGACACCCCGGTCCGCTGCACCTCGATGGCTCGTTCCGCCACCTCGGCCAGGCGCTGGAGCCCGGCGATCTCCGCACGCAGCTGCCGCTGCCGTGTCCGCAGCAGCTCCACGGCGTTCGCCTGCGGATCCTTGAGGATCGCGGCGATCTCGTCGAGGGAGAAGCCGAGCTCACGGTAGAAGAGGATCTGCTGGAGCCGGGCCAGGTCGGCGTCGCCGTAGAGCCGGTAACCGGCGGGGCTGCGCTCGCTGGGCGAGAGCAGCCCCGACTTGTCGTAGTGATGCAGCGTGCGCACCGTCACCCCGGCGAAGGCCGAGACCTGTCCCACGGAGTAGCTCATCCACCAGCCCTTTCGTCGGCGTACAGCTTCATGCCTGACGTAAGGGGAGGGTCAACCCGCCTCCGGGTGCGGCCGGTTCCTTCTTCCCGGGCGAGGCTCCAGGGTGGTCCGGCGTCAGCGGGGGCCGCTGACCGGCCGGCGGTCGGGGCACACGGAACCCGGCTGCGCGTTCGCGGCCTGCCAGCCCTTGATGTCCACCTGGGTGCCGGGCCCGACGGCGTCGTACACCTCCTTGCCGGTCTCGTACGGCAGGACGATGGCGCCGGAGGTGTTGCGGTCGACGCTGACGAACGTGTCGGCGCGGTCCAGGGCCCAGAACAGCAGCCGCTCGTGGTGATCGCGGTCGGTGAAGGTGACCGCCCACCGCTTGAGCGGCGATGCCATGCCGCTGCCGGCCGGGCCGGGCATGGTCAGCGTCGGGTACTTGGCGGTGACCGTCACCCTCGTCTCGCCGATCGGGCAGACGGCAAGGGGTACGGCGATGCCGTACCCCTTGCCCCTGATGTCCAGGAGCTCGGAGTTCAGGTCGACCGTCACCCGCTGGACGGGCGCAGGGGACGGAGCGGGCAGAGGGACGCGGGACGCGGACGTCGCGGGAGGCGCGGTCGGCTCGGTGGGGGAGCCGAGGACACCGGTGGTGACGACGGTGAGGGCCGCCGCCGCGAGGGCGGCGGTGGCGAGCGCGGCGCGTCGGTTGCGGCGCCGGCGTACCGCCTGGCCTCTGACCTGCGCGCCCGAGGTCGGGACCGGTGCCATGCCCGCTTCGGCGAGGCGGTGGAAGCGGTCGGACAGCTCCGACTCGCTCAGTTGCTCCGGGAGTTGCTGCTCAGGCACAGGCTTCCTCCGTCGGGTGCGGTGCTTCGCTCATGAGGTGAGCGGCGAGCGCGGTACGGCCGCGGGACAGGCGTGCCTTGATGGTGCCGGGAGCCGCGCCGGTCTCGGCGGCGATCTGCTCCACGCTCAGATCGCACAGGTGATGCAGTACGACCGCGGTCCGCTGGGCTTCCGGCAGGCGCCGCAGAGCGGCGACCAACGCCACGTGGTCCGGGCCCGGTTCGGACACCGGCCGCGGGGCGTGCTCGCCCCGGACCAGCTGCCACCAGTGGCGCGCTCGCCGCCAACGGCTCATCGCCAGCCGGTGTGCCACCGTGCGCAGCCACGCCTCGGGGTCCCGGTCGCCGTTCAGGACGGACGAACGCCTGGCCCAGGCACGGATGAACGCCTCCTGGACCACGTCCTGGGCCTCGGCCTGATCGCCTGTCAGGGCGTACAGCTGGCCGACCAGACGCGGGTAGGCCGCCGTGTAGAAGAGGTCGAACTCGTCTTCCGTCACCTGGTGGTGCTTTCTTCCTACGGCGCGGGGCGCGTGGGGCACCGCCGCCGTCGCGGCGGGGGTCATGCGGTCGTGGCGGCGCCCGCGGCGCTGTGGTCGAGCCACTGCTTCCAGGTCAGGTTCCAGTCGCCGTAGCCGTTCCCGGGGGCGACCGTGTCCTTGTTCGCTCCGGTGACCTTGATGACGTCGCCGACCATGACCTGGTTGTAGAAGCCCCTGGCAGTGGTGGTGGCGAGACCGACACAGCCGTGTGTGACGTTGCTGTGCCCGGCCGCGGTGTCGGCGTGCGGGTTCTGGTGCACGTAGGTACCGGACGTCGTCAGGTGCAGGGCCCAGTAGTAGTAGCCGCGGTACGTGTCGTTCGGGCCCATGCCCACGGTGCGGGAGTCCATGAACACCTTGGGCTGCTTGTCCATCACGACCATCGTCCCCTTCCAGGTGTCCAGCCCCGGCTTCCCGGCGGTGATCGGGATGCGGCTCGTCCTCCCATCGGTGTCGACGGTCATCATGTCCGTCTTGGTGTCGACGGTGGCGACCAGCGACCGGCCGATGGTGAAGTGGCTCACGCCGTGCGAGCCCCGGCGGAGTGTGATCTTGGTGCCCGGCTTCCAGTACGTGCTGCTGGGACGGAAGTCCACGCGCTGCCCGTCCAGGAGGTTCCTGTCCCGCACCCAACTCCAGGCACCGGTCGTGCCGGACGAGGTGCCTACGCGCAACCAGCTCTCCACGGCCTTGCGTTCGGCGGCGGGGACCGGCCGGGGGAAGGTGACGGAGATCGGCATGCCGACACCGACCGTGTCCCCGTCGGATATGCGCACCTGCGCCCGCGCGAGCACGGCGGGCTCCGGCACGGACGGAGCCGGGCGGGCGCCGGACGCGTCCCTCCCACCGTCCTTGTCGCCGCCCCCGCCCCTCGCGGCCACCGCGGCGGACGCCTCGGCATCCGGTCTGTCATCCGTCCGAACGCCGGTACCCGCGTTCGCCGAGCAGCCGACGGCCGAGAGCAGAGCGACACAGGCCGCGACAGCGGCCCCAAGCCGGCCGGCGGTCCGCCCGGTCGAACGGTTCACATACATGAGGGCTCCTGTGAGATGTGGCTGTCGACTCCTTTACGCACGGGCTCGGCACCGGGTTGCATCGCATCGAAACTTTTTCCACAGGAACAGCAAGCAGACCCGGGTCTGCTGACCTGGGCCTCTTTCGTGGAGGGGGTGCCGCCGCGGGTTTCCGTCCTCATGGGCATGCGGAGGGCACGGGACCTCGGAAGACGGTAGGCCGGCGTCACTGAGGAGTCGGCTGAGCACGGTCCGCCCGTTGCGGGGATCAGTTGTTGAACGGGGCGTTGCGGCCGCACTGCATCCACGAGCGCCTGGCGCCGGGTCCTCTGCCATTCGATCAGAGCCACGCGGTCCACTCGCCGCCCGCTGTGCTATTTCGAATGGCATACTTGGAGGATGACTGACGACGACGTTGACTTCCCGCCCGGCGACGGCCCCACCAGCGGTATCTCCGTCACCATGACCGCCGGAACCCTGCGGGCCATCCGTGAGCGGGTTGGCAAGCGAGGTGTCTCGGCCTACCTGGAGAAGGCGGCCCAGCGGCAGATCGAGCGCGACAATCTGGACGAGCTGATCGCGGACTTCGACAAGGTGCACGGTCCGGCCGACCCCGAGGCCGTGGCGGTCAAGCGTGCCCGGCTGACTGGAGGCGCCGCGAACGCGGGGGCGGCCGCGTGAGCGGTGTCCTGGTTCTGGACAGCGAGGGCCTGGCAAAGGCCGTACAGCGGGATCGGGAGATCCATGAGTGGCTGACGGCGGCTCGCGACGCGGACCTGCCCGTGATCACCTCGGCGGCCGTGTTGGTCGAGGTGATCCATCCGAAGATCAACGACGCCGCACTGAAGTGGACCCTGTCCCGTCTGAGTGTCGAGCCTGTGACCCACGCCGTCGCGCAATCCGCTGCCGCCTTGCTGCGGGCAGCGGGGCTGCACGGCCACAAGTACGCCATCGACGCCATGCTGTGCGCGACCGCCTTGCAGCACCCTGGCCGGGTGACGATTCTGACTTCGGACGTGGAAGACATCGGGCTGCTCACCGCCGAGCATCCGCGTCTGAGTGCCGAGAAGGTCTGAGCCGCGACGCCTTGTTGAAGCGGTGCTCGCCGTTCTCCTCGCTGACCTGACCTGACCTGACCTGACCTGACCTGACCTGACCGGCTCCGGCGAGACCACCGTTGCCGGCGGGAGCGCCCCGTCGTCGAGGCGGTCCGCCAGAGGCTCGTCAATCAGGTGCGTGCCGAAATGGCCCTGCAACTCGTCGGTGGTCAACTCGACACATCGGCGGCTGACGACGGAGAAGACACCCCCTCCGAATCAGCGCCTGCGGACGAGGCGCTTCCCGGTACTTGACGCGGGGCCGTGGAGCTGTGGTTCGCAGCCGTTCGGGTCGCGCGATCGGCTATGGACGCGTTGGTATCACTGACGACGAAGAAGGCCCAGGTCGATGACCTGGGCCTTCTTCACAGAGCGGGTGACGAGGATCGAACTCGCGCTCTCAGCCCGGGAAGCGAAGACGCTTGGGGGAGCCGGATAGCTTCTGGCGCGCTCATATGTGCTCTGACACGGCGCCCGTGAGTACGGCATCGCGCCGCCGTTGCCCGTGGCTGACCGGTGCGAGCCGCGTCCTCACGGTCCGCATCTCGGTCGGCGCCCGCCTGCCCGCTGCCGCGACCCTGCTTGGCCGGGTCCTGCCGGTCCCCCTCGACCGGCAAATGTCTCGGTGTCCACTCGGCCACGGGCTAGGGTGCCGGTCATGCCTAGCGAGCAGCAGAGCGTCTCCGGTGATGAGCAGTCTTCGTTACCCGGGACGCCGGCCACCCCGGACGCCCCCTCCCCTCCCGCTGACGTTCCGTCCGCCGACCGGGCGGCACGACGTGCCGTCGTCCTCTTCCCCCTTCTGGTGGTCGCGGCCGGTGTGATCGGGCTGTTCCGGCCGGCGCACTTCACGGGCTGGGCGCCCGCCGTGCCGTGGATGCTGGGCGTGGTGATGTTCCTCATGGGCCTGACCCTGACGCCGCCGGACTTCACCGCGATCGCCAGACGCCCCTGGCCGGTGGGGCTGGGCCTGGTCGCCCACTACGTCATCATGCCCGGCCTGGGCTGGCTGATCGCGACGCTGCTGGAGCTGCCCCCTCAGCTGGCGGCAGGTGTCATCCTCGTCGGTTGCGCCCCGAGCGGTACGGCGTCGAACGTGATCACCTACCTGGCCCGGGGAGACGTCGCGCTGTCCGTCTCGGTGGCGACGGTCTCCACGGTGGTCGCACCGCTGGTGACGCCGCCCCTCACGCTCCTGCTCGCCGGGAAGTTCCTCTCGGTCGACGCCGGTTCCATGGTGGTGGACATCCTCAAGACGGTGCTGGTCCCGGTCCTCGCCGGGCTGGCCGTACGGCTGGCCGTCGGCCGTTACGTGGACCGGGTCCTGTGGCTGCTTCCCTGGCTCTCCGCCGCCGCCGTCGCCGTCATCGTGCTCGTCGTCATCTCGGGCAGCGCCGCCCGCATCAAGGACGCGGCCGCCCTGGTGTTCCTCGCAGTGGTGCTGCACAACGGCGCCGGCCTGCTGCTCGGTTACGCCGCCGGGAAGCTGGCGCGCCTCACCCGGCCGGCGAGCCGGGCCATGGCGTTCGAGGTCGGCATGCAGAACTCCGGCCTCGCGGCCTCGCTCGCCACCGCCCACTTCAGTCCGGCGGCGGCTCTGCCCGCAGCCGTCTTCTCCGTGTGGCACAACGTCTCGGGCGCGGCGGTCGCGGCCTGGATGTCCCGCGCGGCACGCCGCAGTTGAGCGGCCGGGGCCGGGCCGCCGGCCTTCAGTACCTCATCCTCGGTACGGCGCCGAGGAGCTGCTTCGTGTACGGGTGCCGTGGTGCCTCCCACACCGACTCCACCGTGCCGCTCTCGACCAGCCTGCCGTCCCGCAGTACCAGCACCGTGTCGCACAGATAGCGGATGACACCGAGGTCGTGCGAGATGACACACAGTGCCATGTCCCGCTCGGTCGTGGCCGTGCGCAGCACGTCGAGGACTTCGGCGCGTACCGAGACGTCCAGCGCGCTGACGGGTTCGTCGGCGAGCAGGACGGCGGGCTTTGGAGCCAGCGCCCGCGCGATGGCGATGCGCTGGCGCTGGCCGCCGGAGAGCTGATGCGGATAGCGCTCGCCGGCCTCTTCGGGAAGTCCGACGGCCATCAGCAGTTCGGACACCCGCTGCCGCGCGGCCGCGGAGCGGCGGGCGGGCAGGGGCTCGGCGATGATCTCCCGTACCCGCAGCCGGGGATCGAGCGAGCCCATGGGGTCCTGGAAGACCACCTGCAGTCTGGAACCGGCCCCGTCGCTGGGCCCGTCGGCGCGCCCGAAGTAGCGCACGCCGCCGTCGCTCGGGCGGTCCAGACCGGCCAGCAGCCGCAGCAGGGTCGACTTTCCGGCCCCCGACTCACCGACCACCCCGACCCGTTGCCCCGCGCGCAGGTCGAGATCGATCGGTTCGAGGGCCCTGAAGGTCGGGCGCTTGCCGAAGAGGCCCGTGCGGCGCCCCTGGTAGTGCCGGGTGAGGCCCTGCGTGGACAGCAGCAGTTCGCTGTCCACGGCCTTCCCGCAGTTCGCGGGCTCCGTACGGTCCCGGTCCGGGGACTCGGCGGCGGACGGCCAGGAGGGCAGCGCGTCGTGGTGCCAGCAGGCGACCGTGTCGTCCGGTTTCTCGCCGGTCGGCTCGGGCGGGGCGGCACACTGCTCATCGGCGTACGCGCAGCGGTTGCTGAAACCGCAGCCGGCCGGCAGGTCCTTCGGCGCGGGGACGACGCCCGGGATGGCGCGGGCGCGGGAACCGGGCGTCAGATCACAGGCGGCGAGCAGGGCCCGGGTGTACGGGTGCTTCGGTGCCGACAGCACCCGCTCGGCAGGCCCGCTCTCCACGATCCGGCCGCCGTACATGACCAGGACGCGGTGGCACACGGACGACACGAGTGCGAGGTCGTGGCTGATGTACAGCACCGCGGTGCCCCGCTCCTCGCAATCGCCGACGATCAGGTCGGTGATCTCCTTCTGCACGGTCACATCGAGGGCGGTGGTCGGCTCGTCGCAGATCAGCAGGTCGGGGTCGTTGGAGAGGGCTATGCCGAGGACGCCGCGCTGGCGCTGGCCGCCGGAGAGCTGGTGCGGGAAGGAGCGGGCCGCCTGCCGGGGGGCGGGCAGCCGCAGCCGGTCGAGGAGTTCCACGGCCGCTTCGTCGGCGGCCCGGCGGGTGGGCCGGGTGCCGTGCAGGCGCATCCCCTCGGTGATCTGTGCGCCGACCTTCTGCACGGGGTTGAGGGCGGTCATCGGCTCCTGGAAGACCATGCCGATGCGCTTGCCGCGGATCGCGGACAGCTGCCGGTCGGAGGCGCCCAGCAGGTCGAACTCCACGCCCGCGAGGCGCACGCTCCCGCCCGGCCGCAACCCGTCGTCGAGCAACCCCAGGCAGGCCAGTGCGGTGAGGGACTTGCCCGAACCGGATTCGCCGATGACACCGACCCGTTCGCCGCGCGCCACAGTGAAGCCGATACCGCGCACCAACCGCGCCGAACCCGAGTCGACCGTCAGGTCCCTCACTTCGAGCAGGGGCTCGCCGGGGCTCATCGCACTCCTTCGAGAGCAGGGTCCACGCGGTCACGCAGACCGTCGCCGAGGAGGTTGAGCCCCAGCACGGTGGCCGCGACAGCGAGCCCGGGCCACAGGGAGAGCTGGGGCGTGGAGAAGAGCAGATCCTGTGACTCCTGGAGCATCCGTCCCCAGGAGGGGGTCGGAGGCGTCGTGCCGAGCCCGAGGTAGGACAGGGCCGCCTCGGCCAGGATCGCGGTGGAGAACGACACGGACGCCTGCACGATGACGATGTCCGCGATGTTCGGCAGCACGTGCCGCAGGGCGATCGCGACGCGGCCGCGCTTGGCCAGCCGTGCCGCGTCGATGTACTCCGCGGTCATGACGCGCAGCGTCGCGGCCCTGCTGACCCGGGCGAAACCCGGGGCCGAGGCGATCCCGATCGCCACCATCGCGGTCAGCGTGCCGGAGCCGTAGACGGCCGCCAGCATGATGGCCAGCAGCAGGGCGGGGAAGGCCAGGAGGAAGTCGCTCACGCGCATGATGACGGTGCTGAGCCAGCCGCCCGTCATCCCGGCGACCACGCCCATGGGTACCCCGGCCAGCAGCGCGATGCCCACGGCGACGACACCGGCGAAGACGGTGATGCGGGCACCCACCATCAGGCGGCTGGCCACGTCACGGCCGAACTGGTCGGTCCCCAGCAGGTGTTCACCGCCCGCGCCGGCGAGTTGCCGGGCGGCGTCCACGTGGTTGGGGTCGTACGGAGTCCACACCAGGGAGACGGCGGCCACCGCGAGCACGAGAGCGACGATCAGGCAGCCGGTCACCAGAGTTGCCCGGGATCTCATCAGCGGCTCCGCAGACGGGGGTCGAGCACGCGATAGAGCAGGTCGGTCACCAGATTCACCACGAGCACCGCGACAACGAGAACGACCACCACGCCCTGCACGAGCAGCAGGTCGCGGTCCTGCACACCGCGCAGCAGCAGATCGCCGAGGCCGGGGATGACGAAGACACGCTCGACGACGATCGCCCCGACCAGGAGATTCGACAGCTGCAGGCCCAGGACGGTGACCACGGGGATGGCGGCGTTGGGCAGCCCGTGCCGGCACAGCGCGGCCCACCGGCGCACCCCCTTGGCGCGTGCGGTGCGCATGAAGTCCTGACGCCGCACGGACAGCAGGGCGGAGCGTACGTAGCGCGTGAGCACCGCGCCCTGGACCAAGCCGAGCGACAACCAGGGCAGCACCAGATGCCGGGCCCAGTCCTGGGGATCCTCGGCGAGCGGTGTGTATCCCCCGGCCGGCAGGGCGCCGGCGCGTACCGCGACCGCGTAGACGAGCAGGATGCCCGCGAGGAAGGCGGGGACGGCGATACCGACCTGGCTGAGGCCGGACAGCAGGGCCCCGCGTCCGGTGCGGTGCCAGGCGGCCGCGAGCACCCCCGCGGGCAGCGCGAGCAGCAGGGCCACCAGCATGCCGCCCGCCACGAGCCAGACCGTCACCGCGAAGCGATCCGCGATCCGCGGGCCGATCGCCTCGTGCGTCACGTACGAGGTGCCGAAGTCACCGTGCAGGAGGCCCTGGGCCCAGTCGGCGTACTGCACCAGCAACGGCCGGTCCGTGCCGAACTCCCGGCTCAGCCTGGCCACGGCCGCGGGAGTGGCGTTGGTGCCCAGCGCGACCTCCGCCGCGTTGCCCGGCAGTACGGCGAGGAAGGCGAACACCACGAAGCTGGCCACCACCACGCTGACGAGCAGGGTCGCGGTCCTGCGCACGACGTGGCTCATACGGCACCGCGATCGTCGGTGCCGCGGACGCGATGGCTCACTTCCCGGACCACCGCACGTCCGCGAACTCCAGTCCCTCGCCGACCTGGTTGACCGGCAGGCCGTGCAGGTTCTTGTCCGCCACCATCAGGTTCGGCATGAGGTAGAGCCAGTCGGCGGCCGCGTCCTGGGACAGCAGCTTCAGCGCCTGACGGTAGTCCGCGGAGGCCTCCTGCGGCGAGCCGGCATCGGCCTTCTGGAGCAGCCGGGCGTAGGCGGGGTTGTCGTAGCGGAAGTAGTAGTGCGGGTCGGCGAAGATCCACTGGTCGCGGGGTTCGGCCTGGGCGATGATCGACATGTCGTAGTCGGCCTTGTCGAAGACCTCCGACAGCCAGCGGGCCGGGAACTCCAGGGGTTCGATCCGCACCTTGAGACCTACCTGGGCCAGCTGGTCCTGGACGACCTGGGCCGCGCTGACGGCGTAGGGCAGGTTGGGAATCCGCATCCGGATGCTGGTGCCCTGCGCCCCGGCCTCCTTCAGCAGCCGCTTGGCCTTCGCCGGGTCGTACGGGTAACGGTTGGACGCGCCCGCGTACCAGGGGTCGCTCGGGGACTCCTGGGAGCCGATCAGCGTGCCGCGGCCGGCGCGGGTGGTCTTCAGCAGCGCCTCGTGGTCGATGGCGTACCGCACGGCCTGGCGGACCCGCTTGTCCTGGAAGGGCTTGCGTGAGTTGTTCATCGACAGTACGACTTCCGCGGTCGAGGATCCGTCGATGACCTGGAACCGGCTCTTGTCCTTGAACATCGACAGCGTCTCGGGGGCCTGCACGGCGCCCAGGACGTTGATGTCCCCGGCGAGCATCGCGTTGTTCAGGGCTCCGGAGTCCTTGAAGTACTTCAGGGTCACCGTGTCCAGCGCGGGCCTGGCGCCCCAGTAACCGGTGTTGCGCTTGAGGACCAGGTTGTCGCCGCGCTGCCAGCTCGCCACCTCGAAGGGCCCGGTACCCACCGGGTGTTCCTTCAGGTCCGACACCCCGTCTCGGCTGTACATCGCGCCGATGCGCGTGGTCATCGAGTACAGCCAGTTGTTGCTGGGGCGCTTCAGCGTGACCTTGACGGTGTCGGCGTCCACCTTCGTCGCGCTGCGTACGTCGTCCATCTGCTGGGCGATCTTCAGCTTCCAGACCGTCCGGACGCGATTGATGGAGAAGACGGCGTCGTCCGCCGTGAAGGCCTTCCCGTTGGTGAACTTCACGTTGTCGCGCAGGTGGAAGGTGTAGGTGCGGCCGTCGGCGCTGCGGTCGTAGCTCTTCGCCAGCCCAGGCTGTATTCGGCCCTGCTGATCGATCCGGACCAGGCCCTCGTACACGTTGCCCAGCAGCGCCTGCGGGATCGCCGCGCCATCCGTGGTGGAGAAGTCCAGCGTCGCGGGCTCGGCCACCAGCCCGACGGTGAGGGCGTCGGTGGAGTGCCGGTCGGCCCCCGATCCGCAGCCGGCCAGCGTGACCGTGACCAGGGCAGCGCTGAGGGTGAGGGCGGGAATCCGTCGGGGGAGCATGATCACTGTCTCTCCGTGATGGGCCGGTGCCGACCCGCGGCAGGGCCAGGGGGAGTTCAACGCATCGGGTGAGGCCGGGCCATGGGTGCCCGGAGCTGGCACGGACTGTCTTCGTGGTGAAACCAGGATTGCGAGACAACGTCGCCACAGCTCGGGAATTAATGGTCGGGCGGGCCGGACCACACACGCCTGAGGCAGGACATCGGCACCCTACCCGCTGCCCTGATGGAGCATCAACACCCTTCTGTGGCTTTGACGTTCAGGCCGCTTACCACGATGATCGACCTGCGTTCAAACCGTACGGTCGCGCGGGAAGTTGCGCAGTCGGCGTGAACCGCCGCATTACGAGATCGGAGAGATCTTTTGCCCCCGCATTCCCACCACTTCATACGCACCGAACCGGTCACCGGACCTGGAGTCTGGCAGGCGAGCGACTTCACCGATTCGAGCTCCTGGACGGAGGTCCTCGACGAGCGGGAAATCGCCGAACTGGAAAGCGCCTTGGATACCGCGAAGGAGCGCGGCGAGCCGCTCGCGAAACTCTCCGTGGACGACTTTCCCCTGCCCACTCTCGGCAGGCGGCTCGAAGCGATCGTGGACGAACTGGAGTTCGGCCGCGGATTCAGTGTGCTGCGCGGTCTTCCGGTCGACAGGTGGTCGGTGGAGGATGCCAAGGTGATCTACTGGGGCATCGGGCTCCACCTCGGCGTACCGGTGTCACAGAACGCGGCCGGCGATCTGATGGCCCATGTCAAGGACCACGCGGAGGGCGACCTCGACGACCCGGACACCGTGACCCGCGCCTACCGCACCCGTTCCGCGCTGCCTTTCCACACCGACAGCGCCGACATCGTGGGCCTGCTGTGCCTGCGCAACGCGGGACACGGCGGGGTCAGCACGCTGGCCAGCTCCATGACGATCTACAACTACCTGCTCGCCCACCATCGTGAGCTCCTCGGCATCTACTACCGCGGCTTCGTCTACGACCGACGGGCCGAAGAGGCGACCGACGAGGTGCCGTACTACCGCAACGCCGTGTACGGCTACTTCAACGACCAGCTCAGCTGCCGCTTCTACATGGTGCAGTACATCGAGTCGGCCACCGCGCGGTCCGGGATTCCGCTCAGTGACATCGAGCGGTACGCCCTCCGGATCTTCCAGGAGATCGGTGCCATGGACGAGCACCAGATCACGATGAAGCTCCAGCCGGGCGACATCCAGTTGCTGAACAACAACCTTGTGGTGCACGGCCGTACGGCGTTCGAGGACCAGCCGGGCCGCCGCCGTGATCTGTTGCGCCTGTGGCTCAACACCCGCAAGGCGCGCGAGTACCCGGACGACTTCGCGGCATTCCGCTTCGGCATGCCGAAGACGCACTGACGTGAATGAGCCTCCTGATACAGGACGGGGGCGGCCCTGCGCGCCCTCGCCCTGTATCGGACCCCGGCCACGGCGAGGCGGGGCCAGGTGCTGTATTCCGCGTAAGAAAGTGCCATGGCGGAGAGGACCGGTTCCACTGGGCCATCTCCGATGGGATCCCGTTCACGGCGGAGAATTCCTTCTGGCCCTCGCCCGTGAAGGCTTGTGCGGCTGCCTCGCCGGAACCGGCGGGCAAATTGACCACGGACGCCCCCGCGGAGGGCGCGCCCGCTCCGCATTGGTCTAGACAACAAACAAACCCCAGGCCCTCGGCCTGGGGTTTCTCTCTGGAGCGGGTGACGAGAATCGAACTCGCGCTCTCAGCTTGGGAAGCTGATGTTCTACCATTAAACTACACCCGCGTAAGTACGGACAAAGTCCCGAGAACGGTCCCTGTCCGACGCTCGCTCACTGTACCTCATCGCAGGCTCCCGGTGCTCAGGGCCCGGGGGCCTGAGTGGGTTTCAGGGTGGGGATGCGGCTGCGGGGGGCGGGAGTTGGGGCGTACGGTGGGGGCGCCGGGAGAGGGTCCGGGTGGGGCCGGAGTGCCGCCTGGAGAGTCGTCTCTTTGATCCCGTAATGTGGCTTTTGTCGTCGGGTTGGTCAGCCCGGCGAGGCTCTTGGGGAAGGGACTTAAGGGACTTGATGGAACGCACCGTCGTCCGCTGTGCCGATGGGCACGTCTTCAGCACCGCTTCGTTCCCGATGCAGCAGGCCGAGCGGCTCGGCCCCGGTCGGCTCATGCGGTGCCCTCGATGCGCGCGGCTGCGCAGCGTCGTGCCGGTCGCCCTCCAGAAGCAGGGGTAGGCGGCGAAGTCAGTACGCACGCGGGGTAGCCGCGTCGTCACCACCGGCGCGCGGAGTCGTCACGATTGTCATGGCTCCGCGCGCCTTGCGTATCCTCGCTACGTGCTTCTCTCAGACAAGGACATCCGGGCCGAGATCGACGCCGGGCGAGTACGGATCGATCCCTTTGACGAATCCATGGTTCAGCCGTCGAGCGTCGATGTTCGGCTGGACCGCTACTTCCGGGTGTTCGAGAACCACCGGTACCCGC
Organism: Streptomyces sp. NPDC093018; assembly: GCF_040684035.1. NCBI lineage: Bacteria > Bacillati > Actinomycetota > Actinomycetes > Kitasatosporales > Streptomycetaceae > Streptomyces > Streptomyces sp. NPDC093018. The sequence goes on along the minus strand of NZ_JBFBFF010000005.1, from coordinate 146,167 downwards.
ACATCGACCCCTCCGTCGAGCAGACCGATCTGACGCGGCTGGTGGAGCCGGACGGCGACGAGCCGTTCATCCTGCACCCCGGCGAGTTCGTGCTCGCGTCGACGTACGAGGTCATCTCGCTGCCCGACGACCTCGCCTCGCGCCTTGAGGGCAAGAGCTCGCTCGGCCGGCTCGGTCTGGTCACCCACTCCACCGCCGGGTTCATCGACCCGGGCTTCAGCGGTCACGTCACCCTTGAGCTGTCGAACCTCGCCACCTTGCCGATCAAGCTCTGGCCGGGGATGAAGATCGGCCAGCTGTGCCTGTTCCGGCTGTCCTCGCCCGCGGAGTTCCCGTACGGCAGTGAGCGCTACGGCTCGCGGTACCAGGGCCAGCGCGGGCCGACCGCCTCGCGGTCCTATGTCAATTTCCATCGGACCCAGGTGTGAGGGCATCCAGAACATGAGTGACGTGCGGGAGAACCTGACCTACGACGCGTTCGGCGGCGCCATCCGCGAGCTGGCCCAGACCATCGCGGACGACGGGTACGAGCCGGACATCGTGCTCAGCATCGCCCGGGGCGGTGTCTTCGTGGCCGGCGGCCTCGCCTACGCCCTCGACTGCAAGAACATCCACCTGGTGAACGTCGAGTTCTACACCGGCGTGGGCACGACCCTGGTAGTCCCGCGCAAGAGGCGGTATAGCCATCACCGGCACTCGCTCGGGATGACGTTGGTGGTGCCGAGTAAATCACACTGTGAGGCGCGTCGCCCTCGGTCTCGTGCAATCACTCGTTCGGGGGTTCGGTGCCATGCGGCGGCACCCGTCCGGGGCGGCGCCCACGGGCGTTCCTGCGGCCGTATCTGACTCCCACCGACTGAGACCTGCGAGGGGCACCCCATGAGCGATGTACGCGAGAACCTGACGTACGAGAAGTTCGGCACTGCGGTGCGCGAGCTCGCCCAGACCGTCGCTGACGACGGATACGAGCCCGACATTATCCTGAGCATCGCGCGCGGCGGCGTTTTCGTGGCCGGCGGTCTCGCGTATGCACTCGACTGCAAGAATATTAATCTCGTAAATGTCGAATTTTACACGGGAGTCGGCCAGACTCTCGAAATGCCGGTTATGTTGGCCCCGGTGCCGAACATAATTGATTTCTCGAATAAGAAAGTCCTGATTGCGGACGACGTCGCCGACACTGGCAAGACGCTCAAGCTAGTGCACGACTTTTGCCTCGATGCGGTAGCCGAGGTTCGGTCGGCAGTGATTTACGAGAAGTCGCACAGCCTTGTTAAGTGCGAGTACGTGTGGAAGCGCACGGATGAGTGGATTAACTTTCCGTGGTCAGTTGAACCGCCCGTCGTGCGGCGCGACGGACAGGTGCTCGACGCCTGAGACGCAGATGCGCCCGTCGGCCCACGGGTTCGTAGGGCTGGCGGGCGCCGTCTGCCGGGGCGGTTCTACTGCTTACGCAGGACCTCGGCGACCTCGGGAATCTGCTGTTTCGGGAAATGCAGCAGGGCGGAGTCGGCGAGCCCGTCCGGTTCGAGAGGGACGTTCATCCGCCATGAGCCGGGGCGCCATGGGTGGCGGACTCGTTCGCCGAATTGCGGGGTCTCGGCGAGCATGGCCACGAAACGCATCGCATCCGGGATCGGGAGTTTTAGCAGCGCCCATCCGCGGTGATACTCGATGAACGGATCTCCCCCGTACCCGAGAGGGCTCGTGCGCTTGTCTCGGACGCCGGCGGTGGCCTCGCCTACATCTTGGCAGCAGGTGCTCGTCGCGTATCCGAGACGCCAGAGATCACGAACGATCGGCGACATTTCCTCGTCGATCTGTACGCGCTCGCCGGCGGGGGTGGTGAGTATCTCGTACGGGTGAATGGTCGGGTCGGTCGGCATCGTGCCCCCTTATGAGGCTTGGCGGTAGGTGAGCCACTGCTGCGCGGCATCGGCGAGCGACTGTTTCCAGGCGGTCTCAGGGTTGTCTGCGGCGATGCCGGCCCATAGCCGGTGCTGCGCGGCGGCGAACACGTCCAGGGCGTGCGGCGCCGCGGTGGACCATGCCGGGGTCTTGGCGGCCCAGAGCTCGGCGTTCTTTGGGGTGTGTCCGGCGGAGATGAGCCAGATCACCCAACAGGCGGCGTCGATCCATGCGGCGCCGCGGGTCGGCCATGCCCAATCGACCACGCGGGCGGCGTTGTCAACGATCAGGACATTGTCGGGGGTCCAGTCGGTGTGTAGCACCGTGTCGCCGCGCAGCAGCTCGGCGTCGTCGGGACGGTCGACGTAGTCCGCGAGTCGCTGCTCGATCTGTTTCAGCTCCACCTCGGCCGGCGCATGTACCCGGGAAAGCACGATGATCGCCTCGGCGACGAGAGGCAGGTCGTCGCTCCCCGGGCGGTAGTCGGCCGGTCGTCCGTCGAGGTGTTCGAACCCGAGCAGGTTCCACTCGCCATCGTTGAGTGTCCACAGAAGACGCGGCGCCAGGGGGGCAACGTAGGCGTTGATGCTTGCCTCGCGCTGCTGCGTCCACACTCGGGGGTGGTCGCAGCGCAGCCCCTTGACGAAGACGCGCCCCGCGCGGGTGTCGAGCGTGGCGGCGATCTCACTGTTCATTCCCTTGGCGGCGGTTTCCGCTGCGTACACGGGCCCGGTGCGGGCAGCGACTGCGTCGCGGGTGGTGGTCGGTAGGTCGGTCCATTGCATTCTCATGGTCACCACGGCGGGAGTGTAAGGCGCCGAAGAGGCGAGGCCGCCCGCGCGCGGCGGGCGACCTCATTGCCTCGGTGCGTGGTTCGGTTTAGTACGGGTTGTCGTTGCCGCAGCCGCGCATCACCTCGTTGCCGGCGAGGGTGTCGAGGTCGTCGACGAGCTCCACCTCGTCGACGGCCTCGGGCCGGCTGTTGATCTGCACGGGGATGGACTTGGTCGCGATAGCGACGGGCGCAGTTGCTACGGGCGGTGCCATGGTGATCTCCTTTTCAGGCGTGCTGGCAGTACCGGTCCAGGGACGAACCGGCCTTGCGGTACAAGGTCACGAGCGGCATGCAGGTGGTGCACGTCTTCTGGAGGGCGCATCCACTGCACCCGCTGTGACGCTGTAGCGCTCGGTCGGAGATGTCCCCGAGCCGGGCGAGACCCGCGACCCCCTCTTTCAGGAGTGGAATCGGATGGTCGCGGGAGACTTTGCAGACGGTCGCCATGCCGAAGGGGCTCACGTTCAAGGACGTGTGGCCGGCGTCGCATCCGGTGAAGGGCGTTCGGTTGTGCAGGTACTCGGGCGCCTGCTGTGCGAGCGGGTCGTCGTCGCCGGCGAACGTAGGCGACATGTGCCGGTACTCACGGACGCGCGGCGCGAACTCCTCGGCGAGGGCACGCATTGCGCTGGCCTCGTGAGCGTTCTTGCGCGTGATAACGACGCTCAGAGAGAGGGGCAACCCGATCTCGCGTGCGGTGTGCAGCCCGCGCATGAACGCCCGGAACGCGCCGCGGCGGTTGGTGAAGGCGTCGAACGTACCTTCCGTGGCCCCGTAGACGCTCATGGTGATGCGGTAAGGGCGACGCGTCGTTAAGAGATTGCGCATGCCCGGACGGTGCAGTGTCGAGCCGTTCGTGAGGATCTCCACCATCATCCCGAGGTCGTAGGCGAGCGCGTACGTCTCGGGGAAATGGGGGTCGATGGTGCACTCGCCGCCCCCGAGCTCGATCCAGAGAACGCCAGCGTCTCTCAGGGTGTGCAGCAGCCGCTCGCGCGGTTCCCAGGCGAGGCCCTCGTGCTTCTTGTCGCCGTAGACACAGTGGTCGCAGCCCCAGTTGCACCCGTTGTTCACCTCATACGAGGCGCGTCCGTGACCGTAGGGCGAGGGAGCCCGTATCAGCACGGCCTCGTCGGTCGCCCGGTCGTCGAGGTTGAGTCCCCAGCGGCGGCGGGCGGCGCTGCGCAGCCACTCGGGCAACGGGGCACCCGCGGCAGCGGCTTGGGACAATTCCAAGTAGTGGTGCCCCTTGATCTTGATGCCGCTCGCGCTCCCCGGGCGTAGCACGAGATGCTCGTTCAGAAACGGGCTGGCGATCAGGTCATGCGTGGCGCGCGAGGTGTCCGTGAGCATTGGCCCCCCAAGTGAGCGTGAGCTGAGTCAGGGTGTGCAGGGCAAAGCGATCGGGTGTTTCGTGATGAGCGTGGTACTCAAGCGCTCAATTCCGGTAGGGAAGGACGTAGCGATGCGCTGTCCTCAGAACTGGCAACAATGTGAAGCAAGTTGACAGGGCGAATATGCCATTCGAGGCGGTCACCCGATGTCGTGATCAGTGAAAGGCTGCACGGTTCGCCACGGTCGAGGGCCGCGACAGCCTGTACGCACCCGTTGTTGGTCCAGTTGAGTGCGCGAGCAATCTCGCAGGGGTTGAGACCTGCCATGTGGAAGGTGCGTACCTGAATCCGCATTGCGCGAATAGCTTCCCGGGCACTCTTGTACGTGCGCAGCGCCCGCGGGTTGGCCAGGGCGCCCGGAAGGGGCGGGAAGGTCAGGCACTCGAACCGGTAGCCGGTATGTGCGGCGGCGGAAGACGGTCGGCACTTTCGGTACAAGGTTTCACTATGGGCGCTGTGCAGGGAACGCAGGGCGCACATGTGGACCCTCCCGTAAGAGTTCCATGGTTTTCCCCTGCCGCCCCTGTCGGGGGATGCTCGGCAGAGGGGAAACCCCGGGTCCTCCCTGCTGATCCAGCAGAGGCAGGGAGGGGTGTCGCCGCAACGCGCCCGGTCTTGCCGTAGATTCGGCCTCGCTGCGACGACGGAGTGCGACCGTAGCGTCACGCGGTGAGGGACTGCAAGTGTGTACCGGTACAAGGATGCAGACTGGCATATGCAAAAAACCCCCGCCCAGGTCAGGCGGGGGGAACACTTGCAGCGCGCGGGGGCGCTTGGTGGGGCGGCTAGTTGACGAAGTGGTCGAACTCGCCGTTCTTCACGCCGGCGATGAAGGCGGCCATCTTCTCGCGGCTGGTCTTGATCGTGCTGCCGGGCTCGTCACTCTCGCGCATCATGATCTCACCCTCATGCAGTGCGACCTCGACGCAGTTCTCTCCTCCGCCCCCCGAGAAAGAAGACTTCTGCCAGTTGATCGGGTCGGTGCTCATGACCTTGTTTCTCACATTTCTCGTGCGATGTGGTGGATAAGCTGCCGCGACTCTGCTTCGTCCATAGAGGCGCGTTCGGCGATGTTGATAAGGGCGCTGTACTTCTTCAGCTCTGCCTCTGCGTCCAGGAATCTCCCGCCGAACGCCGCGTCGATCTGCACCGTGTCGAGTTGCGGCACGATCCCGGATGCGTACATGACGGGCTGGGTTACCTCGATGAACTTCTCGTTCGTGAAGGGGATCACGCGGACGCTCACAGATGGCATATGTGACACCTCGATGAGGTATTCGAGCTGTTCGCGGGCGACTTTCCTCCCGCCGAACCGCATCCGCAGGGCGGCCTCGTGCAGGATCGCCTCGTACGGCGGCGGCGACGGGCGGTCGAAGATGCCCCGGCGCTTGAGCCGGTGCTCGACGCGGGCCTCGATCTCGTCCGGCGGAAGGGGCGGGATCACTCCTTCGAAGAGGGCGCGCGAGTAGTTCTCGGTCTGGAACGGCCCGGGCATTGTCGTGGACTGCATCGACCGGAGGGCGGTTGCGTGCATCTCCAGTTCGGCGATGTCCAGCCACCCGGGAGCGAGGATTCCTCGGTAGTCGTCGAACCAGTGCGTTCCCCTGCGCTCTGCGGCTATGGCGCATAGGGCAGCGATCAGAGGTTCGTCGTCACATTGGTAGAACGTGGCCAACCTTCGGATGCGCTCTTCGCTGATCCCGAGGCGACCGGCCTCGATGTTGCTGATCCTGGCCGCATCGGTCGAGAGTAGGCCGCCGGCGTCGCGTGCAGTCTTGCCGGCGCGTTCACGCAGCTTCCGCAGCTCAGCGCCCAAGCGGATCTGTCGGGCGGTCGGATTATCCCTCGGCGGCATGTGTCCCTTCCCTCGTCACCCATGAGTTTGCCGGTAACGGCGTCATGGGTCCACTCGCTAGGCGATCATGGGTACAGGGTTGTACCGGTACAGCCTTTTACCCTATGGTCCTGGCAGCACCGCGTAGCACGCCAGGAAGAACCGAAGTGCAGCCATCTGCGCGCCCGTTGAGGGTGCCCCGGGGGATGGCCACCGCCACGGATGGCAGCGCAGCCGGAGCTCACGTCACGTTGGGAGACATCGACATGAGCAGGTCAGCACCACCACTCAGAAACTCGGCGGTCCGATTCGTAGTGCCGAACTCGGCCCTCGCCCCCAAGATCATGCGGGACCTTGTTGCGACGTTGCTTGTCGCAACCGGGCGCCCGAAGCTCGTTGACGCCGCGCGGGTCTGCGTCAGCGAGGTAGTCACGAACGTACGCCTTCACACACGCACGACTCTGGTGTACCTCGACATCGCTGTGTGCCCGGGACGGGTCTCGGTCACCGTCTGGGATGACGAGTGGAGCAAACGGCCGTCGGCAACGGCCGTGTACGACTTCCACAGCGACGAGGAGAGAGGGCGCGGCCTCCTGCTCGTGCAACTGCTGTCCGCCGGCTGGGGCGTTACGTGGCCGGCGGACGGTGATCAGTCCCGTAAACGGGTCTGGTTCGTCCTCGACGAACCGGCGGCCGAGGCGGTCGCCGCATGACGAACGAGACCAACCCCGATGAGGAACCCGTCTACGTGGGGCGCGCGTACGGGCCGGTGGTGCGACTGCACTTCCGCAAGGCGGGCGGGTTCGAGGAACTGTCCGAGGAACGCGCCCGACGCCTCGTGTTCGATCTCGCCGATGCCCTCGGCCTGGAAATCAATCGACCGCGCGCTGCGCGGGGAGGTGGGTGAACGATGGAAGGTACGGAACGGGCCGCCCTTGGATTCGTGATCATCTGCGTCTGTGTGGTCCTGCTTGCTCTGCTCATCGTCTGGGCGTTGATCCCGGGGCCGCACCGCGCCGAAACCGCCCTTCCCTCCGATAAAGAGGGGTTCTCGTACCGCTGTTACTGCTGGCGTGACCCGGTGACGGTGACGATCCGCACCGAGCAGGGCTCGCAGGCACGGCGCCGACACGCGCGCGACGAACGACGCGCGCCCTTACGCCACCGCATCCGCCTCTTGTCGTCTCCCAACGTGGGGGCGGAGTGCGGACCGGGGGGAACTCCCGAATCGGTGGCCGCGTAGGCGTCCGGTCCGGTGAACCCCAGAGGGGGCCCTCGATGATTCCTCGTCGAGGGCCCCCTCGTGTTGCAACGCAAAGAGCGCCCCCTGCTTCCGGCACAAGGCCGGGAGCAGGGGGCGCAGTGCGGTCTACGAGTCGTCGCTGATGATCTGCCGGGTGCGTTCGTCGACGCGGTCGACGGCGTCGCGCAGGCTGCTGCCGCTGTTGGGGTGCAGCTCGTGCTCGACACGGGCGAGGCGGTCCTCGATGGCGCCGAGCCGGCTCATGACGCCGGGGCGGCCGGGCACGCCGGGGCGTGGTTCGGTGCCCTGCCAGTCGTCGACGAAGTCCTCGACCTTTCCGCCGATCCGGCGGAACGAGCGGGTCGCGCGCCAGACGAGGGCCAGAGCGCCGGAGATTGCGACGACGGCGCCGGACCAGAGCACAAGGGCGTCGATCGGGTCGACGCCGGTCGTCGCTGTGGTCACTCGGTGGTGTCGTCCTTCCGGTACAGGGCGAGCAGCTTGGTGGGGCTGTTCGGCTCGGCTCGCAGCCACGCGGGCAGCAGGTTCTCGACGACGGGGAGCGCCATCACGCGCGTGAGTCCGCCGGCGACGGCGAGGGCGACACCTACGCCGGCGGCGGTCTGCGGGATGCCTGCGGCGTCGATGATCAGGGGGAGCCCGGCGGCGAGGCCGAGCACGGTCTGTACAACGGTGCGGATCGTGCGGCGGGCGGCGTCGGTCATAGGGCGGTACCTCTTTCTACAGGGTGGGGCAGGGGTGCGCCTGCTCGCGGGCGGGCGCGGGGGTGGGTCAGGTGGTCTTGGGGACCTTCAGTGCGTCCCAGGACTTTCGGCCGGGCCATCCGTCGGCGTCCTTGCCGGTGTAGCCCTGCTTGCGCTGCCACTTGGCGTAGGAGGTGATGTCGGCCGCGGTGAACTGCGGGCTCGGGCCGGACTTGTAGGCCGAGCAGCCTTCGGCGACCAGCCGCGTACCCATGGCCGTGACGATGGGGTCTCGCGGGTACCGCTTGAAGAAGTCGACGCCCGGGAACGGCTCGAACTTCGGCGGCGGGGTCTTGCCCGGCTTGGTGGCGAGGCGCCGGACGATGCGCGAGCGCATCGTCGTCATGGAGAAGCCGCGCGGGTCCGACTTCCAGTCGGACCACTCCTTGTGGCCGATGACGCTTTCCGCGCTCCAGCCGTACGCCCGGCAGATGGCGGCCGAGACGCGCTCGATTGCGTCGAGCTGGGCGTCGGGCCACGGGTCGGCGCCGTTGCCCAAGTTGATGCACTCGAAGCCGTAGAAGCGCGCGTTACCGTCGACGGCGCCGGCGCTGCCCTCGTGGGCGTTGGTCGAGGGCAACGACCGCTCACTGATGACGGCGTTGAGCACCTGGCCGTCGCCGCCGCCGGCGTGGTTGGCGCGGCCCGCGGAGATCAGGTAGACGGTGCCGTCCTTGGCGATCACGCCGTGGCACAGGGGACCGGGGAGGTCGGCGTATCCGTCGTAGCACAGGCGCACGGACGCGTCGGTGCCGCTGCTCACGGTGTGGTGGATCATGACGCCGTTGATCGGGTCCCACGCGCCGTGGCCGGCGCGGTTGTGGGTCCGCCATGATCCGTACTCGACGCACTTCACGCCCTCGGCGCGTAGAGCGGCGAGCAGGGCGGAGGCGGTCAGGGGAGTTGCCATAGGTGGGGCTCCAGACATGAAAAAACGCCCGCGGCGACTGCCGGGGCGTACGGATGGGGTGGTGGTCAGGCTGCGAGTGCCACGATCGGGATGTCGTGGTCGGCGAGCGCTGTCGCGGCCGTCGGGCTGACCGTGGTGGGCAGCGTGGACTGCGCGGCGATGTACCAGGCGCGCGGAAAGAAACTCGTGGGCATGGCGAAGTTGGCCGTGGCGACGGGGGCCTCGTTCTGCACGTGGAAGAACGAGAAGTCGCTCGCGCCGCCCACGGTCATCAGCCATGCCACCCAGTACCGGCCGGGCGTGAGGGTGGTCGACGTGAAGCTGAGCGGCACGGCTCCGATGTGGTTGGTGGTCATGGCGGGGAGCGTTCCGGGTTCCTGGCCGGCCATGGTGAGCGCGACCGCGGAGGATGCGACGACGCGCGTCCCGTCCTCGCGATAGATACCAGCCATGTACCTATTCGCGGTCACGCCTCCGTATCCGCGGGCGAAAAGAACGGCCTTGGTTACGGTCGTGGGTTCCGTGATGTTGATGCCGGTCAAGTAGAGCCGCTGTGGCGCGAGGTACTTCGCAACCGGGTTGGCCACGCCCCCCGGGTCGAGCGACCAGGCGGCGAATCCGAGGGCCTGCGGGGTCCATGAGTTCTTGGCGACCGCGGTCGGTAGCTGCGCGGTGGGGAGTCGCGTCGAGCCGTCGAGGCTCGCGACACCGTTCGCCGCGCCGAGGGCCGCGGCGGCGAGCGCGCCGACGTCGCCGGCGGCGAGCGTGACGGCGCCGGTCTTCCCGGCCACGGATCGCACGGGGATGTCGGACGGCTGGACGTACCGCGCGTCGGCGGCGCCCTGGTCGAGCGCGCCGACGTCCGACGCGGTGAGCACGACGGCGCCCGTCTTGCCGTTGACCGAGGCGACGGCACCCCCGCCCGAGCTCGTCGGGAGCTGCGCGGCGGGCACCTTCCCGTCGGCGTCGAGGGTGGCGACGCCGTTCGCCGCGCCGGCCGCGGTGGCGGCGAGCGCGCCGACGTCCGCAGGCGTGAGGGTGATCGAGGCGGCGCTCTTGCCGTTGACGGACTGGACGAGGCCCGGGGCGCCGGGCGCCCCGGGGGCGCCGTCCTTCCCGTCTTTGCCGGGCACTCCCTGTATGCCCTGCGCGCCGGTCGAGCCGGTTGCGCCGCGGGGGCCGACGAGGCTCGCGAGCCAGTCGGCGGGGGTGCCGCTGAATCCGCCGGCGACGGCGACCTCGTACGCGCTCGCGCCGGCGGGGCCGCGCGGTCCCTCGGGGCCGACAACGGGGATGTAGTTGGGCTTGCTCGGGTCGGTGGGTGCGATGTCGGCGAGGTCGACGAGCGGCTGCTCGGCCGGTAGCAGGACGTTGTACGAGCGGCCGGTCGGGATGCCGACGAGCTGCTCGGCGACCGCGTACGACCAACCCGCCGGGTCCATGCCCGGGGCGTCCGTTGCCGGCAGGGTCGCGCTGATCTGTCCCTGCGCGTCGAGCTGCGCGACGACGGGGCCGCCGAGGATGACGTCGGCGTCGGGAAAGGTGATCTGCGTCGGTGCGCGGAAGGTGACGGTTCCGGACAGGGGCCGGCCGTCGGGGGAGAGGAAGCGGCCGGTGATGGTCACGGTGGGGATGGACTCGGGCAGCACGTGCTCGGTGTCTCCTTACTCGTCGAGGGGGCGCAGGCCCGGCTCGGGCGTCGGCGCCGGCGGCGCGGTCTGCTCGGCTTCGGTGAACGGGGCCGGCGCGGGGAACGGCGGGGGGACGTGCGGCGGGGCGATGCCCTCGCCGGGGCCGGCCACGTCAGCGGCGGCGCGCAGCGTGCGCGCGGCGGCGAGCGCCGAGGGCGGCGGGGCGGGAATCTCCGAGGCCCCGTACGTGCGGCGGGTGTATCCGCCGAGGCAGTTGCACAGCGCGCCGCCGCTGCCGGACTTCTGGCGGGCCTGGATGCGCACGAACACGGCTTGCTCGAACTCGGCCCGGTCTAGTGGCCACGTGAACCACGTCGTCTTGTAGACCGGAGAGGATGCGGACGCCGCGGCGCTGACGGTGTCGGTGCCGACGTTCGTCCAGTTCGCTTCGCTGCCGAGCCGGTACTGCACCTGTACCTCGGCCGTGGCGCCCGGGGCGGCGGCGAACTCCAACTGAACGACGGCGACGGGGTTGTGCGCCTGGATGGTGGCGAACCAGCAGTTTTGAAAGGTGCTGGTCGTGATGGTCTCGCCGCCCGGGGGCAGCTTCTGAAACGGCATGGGCAGTGCGGGCGAGCCGACGCCGCGGCCCGAGGTGGTGTCGTCGCTCACGACGATGTGGCCGGAGCGGTCCCAGATGCCGACTGCCTGCGTGAGGGCGCCGCCGGCGGACGTGGTCGGACTGGCTCGGATGGTGAAGGCGGTCGTTCCGTCCTCGCGCTGCATCATGAGCCCCTGCTGCGGGGAGCCGTCGGGGTGATTCCAGAACGGGCCGAGTTGCCCGACGCCGAACAGGCCGGTCCCGTCGGGTGCGAGGACTTCAAGCGAGCCGCCCTCGGCGATGGTCACCCGACCGTGGTTGATGCGGTTCAGGGCCGGCCGGATCTGCGCGCGGCCGGCGAGCTCGCGCACCTGCCGTTCGAGCGCGCGCACGCGGTCGAGCAGGTCCTGCGGTACAGCAGCCACTAGGCGGCCTCCAAGTACAGGCGGGCAGTCTCCGACCGGCCGCGCTCGGGTGGGGATATGGCCAGACCGACCGCGCGATAGCGGGCGTTGAGGGTCTCGGGGTGCCACAGGTCGCGGATGCGCAGGCGCACGGTCGCGCCGAGCAGCGCCGGCGAGATGGGCGTGCGGGTCATGTCGACGGTGATCTCGGGGATCACCGTTCCGGCGCGGGCGGCGGCGAGGTCTGCCGCGGCGTGGGCGTCGAGGGTGGGCTGCTGGTTGACGGTCGAGTAGTCGCTGCTGCCGTCGAGGCGCGGCCATCCGTCCTCGATGTCCTGCTCGGCGAGCTGTAGCGCGCTCATCATGGGGACGCTGTCAGCTGCTTGGTTCGAGTTGTCGCTCGCGCCGCGGGACTGCCATGCGTTGGCGCGCACGGTCGCGTCGACGGGCCACGTGTACGAGAGGATCGGCCCGGGGTGGTCGAGGACGATCTCGCTGTGCCCGGTCCGGATCTGCGGGGAGCCGAGTTGCAGCCGCTTGATACGGCGCCCGTTGGTGTCGCGGTACGAGGCGATCCGCCACTCGAACCCGCCCTCTACGGCGCCGAGTTGATCGATCAGGTCGCGCACGCCGGGCAGGTCGTAGCGGCTGTACACGCGGTCGCGCAGCACGCCCGAAACGGCGGTGTCGTACTCGATGCCGATGTCGCCGCCGCGGGTGTTCTGTACGTAGTCGATCAGCCCTCGGGCGATATCGAACTGATCGGTCCCCGCGGCGGTGAGCGTGTCGTACAGCAGCCGGTGCGACAGGTACGTATCCCACGTGCCGGCCTGCACCTGTACGCCGAGGAACCCTCGGGAGTCCGAGACACGCGAGGCAGTCCACAGCACGCCGCCCCACCAGATTTCGCGCCCGCGTTCAAGCCATACCGCGGTGCGCCCCGGGACGATCGCAGCACGGGCGCGAGCGGCGATCGACGCGTTCGGTACCGGGATGGTGCCGGACATGGCGCCGGCCTTGCCGATGTAGTCGTCGAGGCTGAGCTGCTGTATGGGCAGCGCGTCGAGGACCTGGTCGGACCGCAGGTCGCACAGCAGCAGCCGGTACGGGGGAGAGATCACCTACACCCCCCGTCAGTCGGTGGCGTAGGTGACGCCGTCGAGGCTGATCCACGAGGGCAGGTCAAACCCCTCGTAAATACGCAGCAGGCCCGACGAGGTGATCTCGACTCGGGTCACGGCCGGCCCCTTGCTGCTCTGATCTCGCGGCGCCGCCCAAGCGAATTCCTTGCCCCCGGCGGGCCGTATCGCCTGCGGGAGCGTGGCGAGGGTGACGGCGTTGGCGATCGTGGTGTTCGCCTTGGTCGGGCCGAGGCGCCCGCGCAGCAGCACGAGCGAGCCGAGCTTGCGCCACCCTGGGGTAGTGCCGTGCCCGGGGTTGGCGTAGCCGCTCGCGAGAGTGAGCGCCGTCCAACCGCTATCGGGCGGGTACTGCTCCCATCGGGCCGTACCGGCGTTCCAGCGCTGCAACACGCCGTCGACATCACGGTATTGCCCGTCATAGGTGCCGTTGAACGAGCTTCCCCACCCGCGCGGGATGATCCCGCCGTACGAGCTCGTGAAGCGCCGGCGGTCGGCGAGCGCACTCGGCCAGTTGATACCGCCCGTACCGGCCGAGGCGCCGGCGGGAACGGTGATGGACCACAATCGCAGGGACGCCGAGGGCAGAGTCGGCTCGACGGGCGACGGTGCCGGCGTACCGACGAGCAGCTCGGCCGAGACGGTCGTCTGCCCCTGCGCGTTCGGGTCGAACAGCCCGTCGCGCACGCGCAAGATGACGCTGTCGACGCGGGGGTTCTGCGGGTCGCCGTCGGTGACGGTGAGCGTTTCGGGAACGGTCACGGCGACGGGATAGGCGCCCTGCACGGTGGTGCCCTGCACCAGGGCGCGGCCGACGCCGAGCTGTACCTGCATGGGGCCGGCGCCGCTCGCCATGAGCGGGGCGCCGCCGGCGATCACGCCGTCGCGGGTGGTCAGCTCGCCCTCGGGCGCCATGGTGCCGAGAGGGGCGAGGCGGGTGTCGGTGCGGGTCTGCCCGTTCGGGGGTCCGGTGAGCAGCCACGCGGCGCGCACGGTCAAGTCGGCGCCCCTCCTTACCAGTAGGCCGAGCGCCACCGGACGGTGACGGACGCGGCGGGGTCGGAAGATCCGGGCGCAGCCCGGTACGCCAGATCCGCAGTTCCGGGCCAGAGCACGAAACTTTGCTCGGGCACGCTGCGGGCGGTGGCGGTGTAGAGGCGGGACGTCGTCGCGTTGAGCGTCACCGTGCCCTCGCCGGTGTCGACGGTGAGCACGTCGCCCTCGGCGAGGTCGATGTCGTATTCGAGGACGTCGCCGCTTGTGACGTTCGTCAGGCTCGGCATGGAGACCGGACCGCGGACCTCGACGAGGGGGTGCGCGGGTGCATTGCCCTCGTTGTGGGCGGTCAGGGTGCCGGTACTGCCGGGGGGCCCGAAGTCGAGGCCGGTCTCGTTGTGGAAGTCGAGGCCGGCGTCGGGACCATCCTCGGTGCTGTTCCAGTCGAGGCCCGGCTCGGCGATGGGAAGGGACGCCCGCGCACTGCGTTCGAGCAGCTCATACCGGCGCGGGTCGGTGGCGGTGAACTGGAGGGCGGCGCCGGTGATAGTGCCGACCCGGTACCCGAGCTCGACGGGTACGGCGCGGTTGGTCACGCGCACCCATGCGAGCAGCGGTCCGCGCTCGTCGATCTGGACGACGAGGGGCTGCTCGCCGTCCATGACGCCCGTGGCCGTGCCGAGCTGCTGCACGACGCCGCCGATTTCGTCCGGGCGGGCACGAATCACGATGCCGTCAACCGTGATGACGCGCGGCTGCGCGAGCAGCCGGCCGAGTATCGCGCCGTGCCCGTCCGCCCGGTTGACGCTGCCCGAGTCGAGGGCGGGAAGGTCCTCCCACCCGGACAGGGAACGCCACCGGTAGGGGGTGCCGCGCCCGAGCAGCAGCTCGCCGAGCTGCACGTGCCCGGGCGCGGTGACGCGGTCGCCCATCGCCACGGCGTCACCCCCTTGCCTTCATGCGCCACTGCAAGGCGGCGGCGTTCTCTTCGGGGGTTTGGTCGCCGCCGTACCAGTGCTCGGTGTGCACGGACGGGCCGGCGCCGGCGGCCGAGCCGAACGGGCCGGCCGCGCCGTATCCGCCGGTGGCGGGGAGTGCGCCGGCGGTGGGCAGGCTCGGGGCGGGCACGAGCGTGCGCATGGTGCGCACGACGGCGCCCTGCCCTGCCCGGATGCCCTTGACGACGCCGGCCGGAATCCAGCGGCCAATGTCGCGTGCCATAACGCGACTTGGGCTGTGAATGCCCAACGCCTTCGCGATCGGTCCCGGAATGAGATCCTTCGCCCACGAGATCAGCGTCGAGCGCAGCCAACTGCCCATGGACTTGATGCCGTTCCACAAGCCGCGGACAACGTCGGTTCCCTTGTCGTACAGGAGCCGTCCGAGATTCCCGACCGCGGAAGCGATCCGGCCCGGGAGCCCGCGCACCCAACTGACGAGCTCGGTCGCCTTACGAACCGAGCCGTCTTTGATGGACTGCCAATGCTTGATAATCAGGCCGGGCAAAGTCCAGTTCAGGAAGAAGCTGATCAGCTTCTGCGGGAGTCCCTTGACCCAATCGACGATGGCGTTCCAGACGCGTACCGTTCCGGATCGGATGGAATCCCAGTGCTTGATTATGAGGCCAACCAAGGTGAAGTTGAGAAAAAACTCAACGAGCTTGTTCTCAACCCACTTGATCTTTTCCCAAATCCAGTTCCAGACGGCGAGCGTCGCGTTCTTGATCGTGTCCCAGTTGGCGACGATCAACGCGACGAGGCCGATTACCGCAGCGATGATCAGCGCCACGGGGCCTATGGCGATCAGCCACGCCGCGGCCATACGCGCCGCCTGTAGCAGCGACTGCGTGCCCATCAGGACCCACGCGCCGACCACGCGCAGCGCGGTTCCGGCCGCGGCGGCGCCCTGCGCGATCCAGCCGGCGACGATCAGAGCGTTCGTGGCGACGAACCTCGCCGCTGCGGTGACGCCGGCCGCGCCTTGGGTGATCCAGCCGGCGACAACCTGCCCCGTAGTGATGGTGGCGCGGGTGCCGAGCTGGATCAGCGCGGGCAGCATGACCAGCGTGATAAGGCCGGCGACCACGCTAAAGGCCGTGCCGTGCTGCTCGACGAAACCGGCGGCCGTCGCAATGCCTGCGCCGAAGTCGACGAGGTACCCGCCCGCTGTGGTGAGGGCGGGCAGGACCTGATTCCCGAGGACCTCGACGAACCCCTGTTGCAGGGAACGCGTGAACTGCGTGACCTTGGTCGAGGCGTTGTCGCGCATCGTGTCGCCGGCGCGCTTGGCGGCGCCGTCGACCTTGCCGAGCGAGGCAACAGCCTTGCTCGGGTCAATCGCCATGAGGGCCTTGGACAGGTCCTCGCTCTGCGTGCCGAGCAGTTGCTGCGAGAGGCGAAACCGCTCGGTCGGGTCCTTTACCGCGCGCAGCCGGTCGGTAATGGTGTCGAGTGCAGCCTGCGCTTTCGGTCCACCCGAGGCGAACGCGCTTGCCATCTCATCGGCATTCAGGCCAAGAGCCTTCAACCCGTCGGCGGCTGAGCCGTCCTTGACACGGATATTCAGCTCTTTCATTGCGTCCGCGACGATGTCCGCATCGCGGGCGCCGGCCTGCAAGCCTTGGTGCATGATGCCCAAGGCTTCCTTGCCGTTTATGCCGAGGTCTCGGAACTGAGTTCCGTACTCGTTGTAGGTGTCGAGTAGGTCCTCGGCTTTGTTGATTCCGAGCTGTGTTCCGCGGGTGAGAATGTCGAATGCCTCGTCGGCATTCTTGGCCATTCCCGTTTTGAGCATCTGGCCGACCGCGACGCTTGTCGGGCCGACTTCCTCGCCCATGATCTGTGCGACCTGCGAAAGGCGCCCGCCGACCTTTTCGAGCTCTTTCTGCGTGGCGTCCGCGGGTACGAGACCCTGCTGCCAAAGGGACTTGAGGGCCTCGTTCGCGTCGGCGACCGAGTCTGTGTACCCCTGGCTGTAGAGGGAGCCGGCGGCCTTGCCGAGGCGCTTCGCCTGCGCGGGGTCGGCGCCGAGCTGCGCGGCAAGCAGCGAGTTGTCTTTCTGCTGCTGCATCGCCTCGCCGACGCCGGCGAGGACCGCGGCGCCGACGCTCGCGCCGACCGCGGCCCACCCGAACGCGCCGAGCTTGTCGCGCAGCCGCCCGCCGGCTTCCTGCGCGCCGTCCTCGGCGCCGTCGGCGACTCCTTCGCCGAGCCGTTGTCCGGCGGCGTCGCCGGCGCGGGCGGCCTCGGCGGTGATGCTCTCGGCCGCGGCGACGACGCGCTGCTCGGCCCGGGTGAGGCCGGAGGCGGCGGGGGCGTCGTCGACGTCGATCGTCGCGAGCAACTCGGCAACGGTGAGCGCCACCGGATCACCTCCTATCGGGGGTCATCCGGCGTGGTCGCCGGTCGTTCAGCCGGCGGGCAGGCCGGTGATTGCTGCGATCTCCGCGGGGTCGTCGACCTCGCGCGGGGTGCGCGACCATGCGCGGGCGAATCGCGCCTCGCCGGACAGTCCCGCAACCAGGGTGAGGAATCGGCGAGTTGAGAGGGCGGCGACCTGCTCGGCGCCG
This sequence comes from Streptomyces sp. NPDC093018, assembly GCF_040684035.1. NCBI lineage: Bacteria > Bacillati > Actinomycetota > Actinomycetes > Kitasatosporales > Streptomycetaceae > Streptomyces > Streptomyces sp. NPDC093018. Next base: position 128,940 of record NZ_JBFBFF010000005.1, on the reverse strand, counting down.
AGGTGGTACTCGCGGGCGAGGTCAGCCTCGACCGCTCCCCAGTGGGTCAGGACCGCGCGCCAGAACGCGCCTTGCCCTTCCCCTTCTTCTTCGTGCCTGCCCGACGCTGTGCCCGGTTCGCCGGCGATGCTTTTCCCGCCTTGGCGGCGTCCTGCTCGTCGTGCAGCTCGGCCGCGCGCTGCATGGACAGTGAGCCGGGGGTGCGGATGTTGGCGGCCGAGTAGATAAGGACGATGGCGAGCTGCCGGTCGGTCATGCCGCGCTCGGCCCACGTGTCGAGGGCGCCCTCGCCGAACAGCGTCGCGAGCATCCGGCGCACGTCGTCGGGGTCAGAGCTGCCCTGTACGCGCTCCATCTGGAGCGTGAACAGCAGCGGCAGGGAGTCGGGCAGTACGTACTCGCGCTCGTAGAGGGTGAGCGCGGCCCGGGGCCGGCCGGGGGTCTGTTCGGCGAAGAACGCGTCAAAGTCGGCGGTCTCGACGAGCGGCTGCTCGGGGGCCTTGCTCACGCGTCACCCCCCGACTTGCCCGCGGTCTTGGCGGCGAGCGTCTGTCCGCCGGCAACGGGCGCGGTGGTCGGCTTGCCCGAGCGGGTGATCGTGGCGGACCACGACGTTTTGTCGTTGGTCTCGCCGCCCTGCTCGCCGGGGGTCATCGTGGAATCCCAAACGACCCAATCCGTCTGCGACTTGTGGCGCCACCGGACCTTGTTGTTCGACTCGATGCCGAGCCGGTAGGCCCATACGTTGTCGACGTACGCCTGTCCGGCATCCTGCGCCTTGGTGGTCGGGTCGATGCGGTACAGACCCTCGATTTCGAGGGTGGCGCCGCGCTGCATCACGTCCTGCTCGTAATAGCCCTCGCTGTCGAACGCGGTCGTCTCGGCGGTTTCTTCGTTCTCGCCCGGATTATGGGTGAACGAGGTCAGGCCGGCGATGGGCAGCCATGTCTCGGTGCCGGTCACGGTGGCGTCGAGGACCTCGAACAGCCAACCGCGGGCGTCAATGGGCCGACTGTTCGCGGCCATAGGTGCACCTCCTAGTCGGGGCGGTGTGGGGTGGGGTTGGCCACGTCGAGGCGGACGTTCACCGTGTGCTCGTGCCGGCCCGAGGCGTCAGTGCCGAGCGGGGCGGGGGTCTGCTGCGCGACGGCGAGCACGAGCCATGTGCCGTCGGGCAGTTCGAGGCCGGCGAGCCCGTGCAGGGCGCCGTACAGGGCCTCGGCGCGGCGGCGGGAAACCCGCGGGTCGGCCGTGCCGCGCACGCGCACCTGTAGCGAGCGGACGTCGTAGCCGTTGCGCGAGTCCTGCTCGGCGGCGCCGTACAGCCACAGCCCTACGGCCTCGGCCGGCTCGTGCGGCAGGGTCTCGATGAACGTGTCGCCGGCGGTGCCGGTCGGGTCGTAGACGAGCAGGTGCTGCTCGTCGAGGTATCGGGCGATGCCGTCGAGCAGATCAAAGGGCATGCGGGCGCCGGTTCCTACGGGTGTTTATCCTCTGGTGCATGGGCCAAGACAGACCGAGCGTTCCAACAGCTCTGAAACGGGCGGTACTTGTAGAAGCGGGTCATCGATGCGCCATACCAACGTGCCGGCAAACGCCAGTTGAGCTTGCCCATATAACGCCGTGGGCGAAGGTAAAAGAGCACACGTTCGACAATCTGATCGCCTTGTGTCCCACCTGTCACACGCGATTCGATAATGGTGAGATGGATCGCAAAGCGATGTTGCAATATAAGCAGAATCTCGAAGTGCTGAACGGTCGGTATACCGGCGTCGAGCGGCAGATGTTGAAGTTCTACGCCAAGTCGCTTGGCTGGATTGATAGTTCGATTCCCGGTCATCTTTCAATCATGGCTACCCTTCGTACCTTGGGCGCAGGCAGTACGTTTGGATTCTGCGACGTATCGATCCCAGAAGGTATGCATTGGATGATTTCCAACCTCGTGGAGGATGGGATCGTTGTGGCGATTAAATCTCCACATCCAGAGGATCGAGACCAGGGGCTTCGCGTCGTGCAGTTGACGCAGAAGGGGATCGAAATGGTCGAGCGCATGATCTCTCCGGAGCCGATTTAGCGGAGTGCTCGCCTAACCTGCGCGGCGATCAGTTCGCCGATCGCATCGGCCTCGCGGTTGGCGGGGTCTTCAAGGAACTTGGCCTTACGCCCGGGGCTGTGCCGGGCGGACATGTCCTCGTGCACGCGCGCGGCGTACGGGGTGTCGTAGGTGACGCCGGCGACGAGGTTCGCCTCGTCAACCGAGGTGGCGCCGCTCCGTTCGAGGGTGCCCTCGGCGATCGGCACCTCTTTGCGGGACTCGGCGAGCAGGTGCTCGGCGCCGAGCAGCAGTCCGCGCAGCGCGCCTTGCCGGGCGCGGCCGAGGACCTGCTCGCCATTCCAGCGGACGTGGGCCCGGGCGGAGCGGCTCATTCGATCGTCACCTCCGTACAGGCGGGGACCGGTAGGCCCGGGGCTGTGTGGCGGGCGACGGTGGTTGCGGTCGCGGTGCGTCCGTCGGGCAGGGTGATGCGCGAGCCGAGCGGGCAGTCGAGATCCGCGGCGGCGATGAACGTCGCCGCCGCGGTGAACTCCCGTCCGTCCGGCGCCCGGGCCATGCGCGGCGACGGGTCGACGAGCGCGGGTACGGCGTTGTTGGCTGGGCCGTAGGTGGGGCCGTACGCGGTGTCGGCGAGGTACGGCTCGATACGGATGCGGTGGCGCAGCAGGACCTCGGGGACGCGGGTCACCATGCGATCACCCGTCCCGGGGTGAGTCCTGCTCGGCGCAGTGCACGGTCTGCTCGCGGGGCGAGGTCGACGCCGGTCGTCGCCGCGGTGGCCGAGCTGCGCCCGGACAGGGAAACGGGGCCGATGCTGACTGAGTCCCACTGTCCGGCGGCGCCCGTTCCGTCGTCGCCGGCGGCGAGTTGGTACTCGACCTGTGCGCACGTGGCGTCGCTGAGTGCGGCGCGCACGTCCGGGTCGGTCGGGTCGCCGTCCTCGTCAACTGCGTACACAGCGGTGAGCAATGCCGAGTCGATGTCCTCGCCGGCCCGGGCGAGCAGCCTCTCGGCGTCCGCGGGGGCCGGTTGCCCGGTCCATGCGGTGAGGGCCTCGGGGGTCGCGTAGGGCTGGCGGGCCACGATCACCCCCTCTTGCTGCGGGCAGCAGGACGGGCCGTCGGCTTCTTCGCCGGCGGCCCGCTGCTCTGCTCGTCTTCCGTTGTCTGCTCGTCGTCCTCGCCCGGGGAATCGTTCCCTCTCGGGTGGTAGCGGCGGAGCATCATCACGCCGCCCCTCGGGTGGTCAGCACGACGATCCCCTCGTCGTCCAGGCGGTGCGTCGCGTAGTGCACGTTCGTGGTGACCACGGTCGTACGGGCGAGAATGTCGCGGTCGGTCTCGACGATCGGCCGGCGCTTGTAGAGCAGGCCCAGGGAACCGCGCCGCACTATGAGCGCGTTGTATGTCGCCGGCGTGCCTTCGGCGCCCGGGGTGGTGGTGACGCGGTCGGAGACGTACACGTTCACGCCGCCGATCTGGCCGATCACGCCGCGCGGGATCACCGCGCCGGCGCCGACCTTGTCCGCGCTGAGAAAGTTCGGGTCCTTGTAGATGCTCGCGCGCTGGAGCGAGTGAATGACGAGGCCGGCCATGTTGTCCGGCTCCCACTCGTCCCCGAATCGTGCGATGCCGTCGACCATCACATCCCACGACAGGGCCTTGTCGGCGGCGTTCACGGTGATGGCGCCGGCGGCCTCGGCCGCGGCCGTCAGGTCCTTGTCGATCTTCCGGGCGATCAGTACGCCGAGCTGCCGCTGAGTCTCCGCGTACGGGTCGCCGAACGCGACTAGTCGCGCCTTGTCCGTGATCTCGACCGCCTTACCGGCTTCCTTGATCGTGGCGCTGTTGCCCGGGTCGGTGCCGAGCTGCTCGGGTGTCATCGGCGTGCCCTCGGTCAGGTCCTCGGCTTCCGTGAGGGCCTTCCACTTGGGGAAGTTCACGGTGTCGCCGGGCTTGCCTTCGAGGGTGGTGTCGTTGAGCGCCATCGTGCCGAGCACGAGTGCGCCCTTGAACTTCGCCTGCACCATGTCGGCCCAGACGTCCGGCACGATCATTTGTGCCGCGGTGGTCTTTCCGGTCGCCATGCGGCGGCCTCCTTACTCGGATGCGGCAGAGAGCTGCCGGTACAGGTCGGGGTCGGACTGGTGGAGGTCGACGCGCTCGGCGTAGGTCAGACGCGCGAACTGCTCGGGCGTGACGGTGGCCGGGGCGCCGGGGGTGAAGTCGGCTCCGCCCTTGGCCGGGCCTGGCGTGCTGCCTTCGGCACGCAGCAGCGGGTTTGCCTCGACCGCGGTGGCGATGACGGAGTCGAGGCGTTCGGCGAACTTCGCGTCGCTCGGGTCGAGGGATTCGAGCTGTGAGGCGACCGAGCGGGAGTCGAGCAGCCGCGCGGGGTCGGCGCCGCCCTTGTGCGCGGCCTGGTGGGCGGCGAGCTCGACGCGCAGCCGACGCGCTTCGGCGAGGGCAGCGTCGCGTTCGGTGGCGGCGTGCTCGGCGAGCTTGGCCGGGTCCTGCTCGCCGGCCGCGCCGGACGGGTCGAGCACGCGCCGCAGTCCGGCAAGCAGCTCGTCGCGTTCGGTGGTTGCCTGCTCGGCGCGCTTCGTGGCGTCGGCAAGTTGCTGCTCGGCGACAGGGGCGGCGGCCGGCAGAGTGCCCGGGGCGATGTCCGACGAGGGGGCAGGATTGGTGGCGGGCGGGGTGTTCGAATCGCCGACCGGGGTCGGGTCGCAGCCCTCGCCCGAGCCGCCCTTGATGGGCCAGATCGGGCGTCCGTTGCGGCGGAAGCCGAGGGCGAGCTCGCCGGTTTGCGGGTGTGCTGGCATAGATTGAGCGTCGAGTTTAATATTCACTTTGTCTCCCTCGTATTCGCTGAGGTTCGGCCGAGGTATCTGCGCTTCGTGCGAGTAATGAAAGATTCCTGGGGTGACAACTCGGTTATTGGCTTGCATGCTCGAATGAATTGAATGTTCCGGGGTGGGGAATGCCTGAAGTTCGCGGGTCGCGTTTTCTTAAGTGTGTTGCGAAGGGGGAAGGGTGGGAGTGCGATCGCGACGTCAAGTACTACGCCAAAATGTTTTGCGGGGCGCATTATCAGCAAGCTAATTCCGGGAAGCCGCTCGTCGCCGCCAGACCGCAGTTTTATGCGAGCTCCATATGTGCGGCGCGGAGCTCTCACGAGCTCGCCGGCGATGGGTACGGGGATTGGGAGTGTCCGCGCCCCAGGGAGGCGCGGGAGTGGTGTTCGGCTCACTATGGGCAGTTGAGGGGGACGAATCGAATCGGATATCTGCGCCCGATTAGAAAGTACAAGGACTATCGATCTGACGGTTCCCAGAAAAGGTGTGTTACTTGCGAGCTAGTTAGGCCGAACTCTGAATTCTATAAGAGTGAACGAGCCGCTGATCGCCTCAAGCGGGAGTGTATTCACTGCAATTGGATTTACAACTTGAAGCGAAGGTTCAATATATCGGAACAGCGTTACGTGGAGATTCTTGAATTGCAGAACGGTGGATGTGCGATCTGCGAGCGAGGCTCCAGTGCGGATGGGAAACGCCTAGCGATTGATCACTTTCATGGGTGTTGTCAGATGGTTGGTGGAAGCTGCGGGAAATGTATTCGGGGGCTCCTGTGTACTAGCTGCAACACCATGCTTGGTAAATACGAGACGTTGCCTTCTAGATTTCAAGATTCATCGCACCTGAACTCGTATATATCTAATCCACCCGCACGCCAACTCAGCTAGGTACGCAGTCCGTTAGGGAAGTGCTCGGGCCTTGGCGTAGCCGCGCACCCATGCCGAGCGGCGCAGATCGCCGCGGGGGTACGGGCACGCGCTCACGGGGGATGCGGCGAGGCCGGCGTCGATACCGGCGCGCAATGCGCGCACGAGGTCGCCTCGATGTCCCACAGCCACCCCCTAGAGCCGGTTGTTCTGGGTGTTGCGGGAGGCGCGGGCAGTCTCGGCGGCGGCGCTGCGCTGCCCGGTGACCATCTCCTCGTACTCCACGAACGTCATGCGCGGGTTGTCGGCCCAATACCGCTTGAGCTCCTCCGAGGCGCGGGCGTAGGCGACGTGCGCGGGGCCGCTGAACAGCGTTCCCGGGTCTACGCCGGCGGCCCGGGCCTCGCGGGAGAGTAGATAGCCGTTGGTTGCGTCCTCGGCGTCCATGTACTGCGCCCATGTGTGTTCGCGGTACATGTCGCGGAGCTGCTCACGCGTGTAGGCGGTGCGCTGCTGCATGTCGGCGTACTCGCGCTCGGCGATCCATCGCTCGGTGCTGGACATGCCGGCGTACCAGTCGACGGAAAGGCCGTTCCACGCGTCCGGCGGGGCGGCCGGTTCGAGGGCCTCGTCGACGGCGGCCCGGTCGGCGAGTTGCCCCTCGACGGTGCGCGCGCCGGCCGCTTCGGGAAGCGGGGCGGGCGGGTACCGGGCGTCGAGCTCGTCGGCGATGCGCGCCGCATCCTTGGGCGAGGCGTAGCGCACAGCCCACCCGAGCACGTCGTCGCCGACGTCGGACAGATCAGCGGCGAGGCCACCGTCGGGGAACACCTCGGCGAGCAGTCGCCGGCGGTGGATCTCGGCGCCGATCGCCGGCCGGTCGCCCTCGACGTGCCGGGCGCGGGCGGCGAGGTCCTGCTCGGACATGCCGACGAGGTCGCGTCGGGCCCCGGGCAGCGCGGCGTCGAGGTCGCGCCGGTCGGCCTCGGCCATGACGCGCAGCATGTCGTCGTCCCCGAGGTGAGTAGAGACGCGGGCGAGCTCGTCGTCGCTGAACTCGGCGAGGTTGTCGACGAGTCGGCCGTTCGGTCGGATGCGGTCGAGCAGGGCCTGCTCGTCGCGCCGGTCGCTCTCGCCACGGATGCGGTCGAGGTCGCGTTCGTCGAGCACTCCGGGCCGGATCGCGGCGCCGAGCTGCTCGTCGGTCATCTCGGGCAGCGTGCGCTCGTCGCCCGAGCGGACGCGCGCGGCCTCGAACGGGTCGGACCCCGGGCCGCTCGGCGTACCGGGGCGGCCCGGGGTACCGCTCGTCGGGGGCAGGTTGCTTGCGCCAGGCTGCTCGCGCTCGCGGCGGCGGATGAGCTCGGGGTGTTGGCGCAGGTGCTCGCGCTGCTTGGCCTGCCACAGGCGCACCTTCGCCTCGGCGGACCGTTTGGCCTCGGGCGTCACGGCCGAGGCGGCGCGGTTCTTCCACTTGCGTATGCCGCGCTCGATGGCGCGCTGCTTCTGTGTGGCCTCGTATCCGTCGGGGTCCTCGGACGCCTCGACGGGTGCGCGGGTCACCCCGGGCAGGTACGCCGAGAGGCTGTGCCGGCAATTGGGGTGCTGGAATCCGTGCTGCCGCGCCTCGTCGACGCTGCCGGCGATGTGCACGCGCACGGTGCGGTCGTCCTCGGTGGCGTGCTCGGTCTCGATGGTGCGGGCGCCGCCCGGGCCGTCGAGCGAGAGCACCTTGCCCTCATAGGGGGCGCAGATGGGGCACTCGTGCGGGGCGTTGGAGACGATGACGAGGTCGAGGCCGGCTGCGCGCAACTTGTCGCCGTGCGCCTCGACCGCGGCGCGGCCGGTCGCGGTCCGCACTGCCATCTCGACATAGCTCGTCATCTGCCACGCGCGCCCGCCCCGGTCGACGAACGTGCGCAGTCCACGGTCGGCGAACCGTTCCATTGCCCGCTGTGTCGCCTGCCGGCGGGTGTCAATGCCGAGCAGCGGCGTTGCCGCTACCTCGGCGACCACCTGCCGGTACCCGTCCTCGACGCCGCGGAGAATGCCGCGGTGCGTGGCCGTGACGAGGTCGACGGTTTCCTGTGCAAGCCGGTCAACGGCACGGGTGTTGGGCGTGGTCTCCTCGATGCGGCGTAGATCGTTGTCGTGCAGCGCGCCGAGCTCGGCTAGTCCTGCCCGGGCCCCGGTGTTGTACGCCTCGGCGACGACGTCGAACACGTCGAGTTGCATCGCCGAGCCGAGGGTGTCGACGACTCCCTGCGCACCGCGGCGCAGGGCCTGTATGTCGCGCAGCTTGTTGGTTGCCCACCCTGGGGCCTCGAATCCGTCTGCCAACTGCCGGGCCACGATGCCGAGTAGCCGCTGCTCGGCGTCCGCGTACAGGTCGCGGACGCCGGCCGAGAGGTCCTCGACCATGCCGGGGTGGATGGGCACAGGACGGCACCCCCCACCCTGGACCGGGACTGATTGTCAGTGGTGGTCGGTACGGTCGTGAACATGACCTCTGTGCAGCTCAAGCTCGGCGACGTTGTTACGCGCGCGGACATGCAGGCGATGTTCGGCGGCGGCCCCCAGGGCGGCATCATCCCGTCCAACACGACCCCCAACGTCTTGATCTATGCGGATCACGACAGCGGCAAGGACTACGGCTATCAGGATGGGTGGATTGCCGAAGAGGACGAGAAGGGGCCTGTCTTTGAGTACACCGGTCAGGGGGTCGAGGGTGACCAGACCCTGACCGACCGGAACAAGGCCGTTGCGCTGCATGTCGAACAGGGCCGCACGCTGCGGGTGTTCGTCTGCGTCGGGTACGTCAAGGGCAACAGCGGAACCAAGAAGCACCGGTACCTCGGCGAGTTCACGCTCGACGACGACGAGCCGTTCGTACGGCGCCGCGCTCTCGACCAGAACAAGGACAAGCTGCGGTGGGTCTACGTCTTCCGCCTGCGTCCGGCGGCCGAGGTCGAGCAGGTCGCCGAAGACTTTGTATCCGCGGCGCCCGAGGACGACATCGAGACCGTGCCGGCCGTTCCGATCAGCGACCCCACGCTGCTCGAACTCAAGCCGGCCGAGGCGACCACGGGACAGGTCACCAAGCCGGAGAAGAACAGTAAGAAGAAGGTCACCCGCAAGGCGAGCGACGCCGTCGAGATCACGTGGCGCGAGGCGGAGCTGAGCGACCGGCTCCTCGCCTTTCTCCAGAGCCAGGGCCACGAGGTCAAGCGCGTCAAGATCCGGATTAAGGGCCTGACCGCCACGTTCTGGACGGACCTGTATGACGTGACCGACAACGTGCTCTACGAGCTCAAGGGCAGCAGCGGCCGTAACGCGGTGAGGATGGCCATCGGGCAGTTGCACGACTACAGCCGCCACATCCCCAAGGAGGACGCGCGGCTCGTCGTGATGCTTCCCGAGAGGCCGGTCGATGACTTGGCCGAGCTCGTCGTACACGCCGGTATGGAGTTGGCCTACGAGGACGGCGACAAGTTCATCGGCTGGACGGCGGGTTAGGCGTTCGCGGTAGTTGCCCGGTCAACGGAGGCCGGGCAAGCACCGCGTCGTGCTGCCGTAAAGCCGACAGGCGCTCAACTCTCGGCGTCGTCCGTGCTCTCGGGCGTCTCACTCCGGAGGCAGCGCCGTACCTCTCGGAACGCGTGGATGAGGTCCGGAAGTTGGCGCAGCGTTGAGGCAGTGAGAGTGATCAAGAGTCCGAGAATTCCGAAGGCGGCGATGATCGCGCCGGTAGTGACGTCCATGGGGCAGAGCATGGATCTGGCCTCTGACCAGCGCAAACGGCCGCCGAAAAGGAATTCGTATCGAATTTTGGCATGGGTGTAGCAGTACAATTCCGGACCATTTCTCGGTCTCGTGGAACTGCCGTGCGGCCTGACCTGCGCCGCCCCCATGCCTTGTTAGTTGCGGTCAATTTAATTAAGCAATATGCGGCGTGCTTGGAATTCTGGAAAACTCGTCGCGCTTTTGGCTGGAATCATTCGGTAGCGGCTGAAACTTGTGGGTGTGGGGTGCGTCAGGCCGGACCAACTGACTAGACAAGCGACCCTGACTGCATGGGGTCGGGAACGGCCTGTCCGGTCTCGACGAGGATGCGGTCGACCTCGATCTGCACGCGTTCGTCGTCCCAATCCGGGTGCAGGATGCGCACGCGGGTATCGACGCTTGCCGCCTGCGCCTGGGTGAGCAGGGAGAGGGTTTGCGCGACGCTCGTCGGATCGTCGCTCACCGCTGCCCCGAAGGTGACGCGGGGCCGCTCCGGCACGATGCCGCGGGAGAACAGGACGCGGTCGAGCATGAGCTGCACGTGCAGGATGTCGGCGAGTGCCGGCGCCCAGTAGCCCGTCTTCTGCTTGCGGGTGGTCATGCTCTTGCGCTGCCGCGCCTTGACCTCGGTGGCCGTGATCGCGGCGGCGTCCTCCATGCCGAACGTGGCGACGGAGTAGCCGGCGGACTGCACGGCTTGCCGCACGATCCGGTCGGCGGTGGCGTCGTGCTCGGCGACCCTGATCGCGAACTGCGACAAGGTGATGCCGGCACTTTCGGTGGGCGGGATCGCGAGGCCCTGCCAAATTTCCCGGTCGTCGTCGAACGAGGCGCCGCGGCCGGGCCCGTGATCGCGTAGGTAAGAGTCCGGCACGATCAGCCGGGCCCGGGCGAGGCGGATGTCGCGCATCCAGCTCGACCACGTCTCATCGAGTGAGTCCATGAGGTCATGAATCGGGGCGTCGTAGTCGCTGCGCCCGAACATCGAGCCGCGGTACATCCGGCTCGGCAGGTTGGGCACGTAGACCGCGGTCAGCGCGTCGATACCGGTCGCGATGGCGTCGCCGTCGGCGCCGAGCGAGCCGGCGAGGCCGGCCGTGCCGGGGTGCTCGGTGAGTGGCACGCGCCGCCCGAGCGAGTCGGGGGTGCCGTTGTAGAGAGCGTGCAGGATCTGCCCACGCTCGTGCCGCTCCAAGTGACGCCATACGGTCGAGGTGTCGCTGCCGTGCAGCTCGCGCCAGAACGTCACGGCCCGCAGCACCCCGTAAGAGAACTCGGGCGCGGCCCGGTCGGGCTGCATCACGGTGAGCAGCGGCCGGTCGACGAGCTCGGTATCCCACGTGCACCGCAGGTACGCCCCGCCTAGAGCCGCGCAGACCTCGGCGGCCTCCAACAGGGTGTTGGTCAATCCGCCGGATTCGGCGAGCTCGTCGAGGCGGTCCTGCGTGCTCGTGTCGGTCACGGCCAGGGCGAGCGGCTCGGAGAACAGCAGCGCGGCCGAGGCGCTCGCGATATCGCCGGCGAGGGGGACGTGCAGCCGGCGGTCGGGCTTGCCCGGGTGCGGCTGGCGGTGGCGCCCCCACAGGCGACGCCGGCCGTCCTCGCGGCGCTGCGATCCGTGCCGGTAGACATTGGTCAGCCGCTTGTGACTCCCGCTGTACCAAGCGTCGTTGGTCTTCATCTCTCGGTACGGCACGGCGAGGTGCGGCGGGGGCCACGGGGCGCCGTTCTCAGGCAGCGGCACAGTGCACCCCCCGTCGGCGAAGTCGTGAACGCTCGCGCGCGGCGGCGCGGCATCGTCGGCACTTGCGGGTGCCGTTGCCTGCTACATAGGTGTTGGCGGCGTCGAACCGGTGACCGCGGATGCACGCGACCTGTCGGGCCCGGGCGGCGGCGTGCGATTTGCCGCGCAGCACGTTGACGCGCTGCGTCACGGCGTCGAGGTGCGAGGGATTCACGCACCCCCGGTTGCGGCACAGGTGGTCGATCACGAGTCCGTCGGGGATGGTGGCGACGAACGCCTCGTACGAGACGCGGTGCGCGTACTGCCGCTCGCCGTCGACGCTGATGCGGGCGTACCCGTTGGGCATGAGGTAGCCGGTCCACTGCCAGCAACCGCCCGGGGCGTCGGTGACGGTGGCGAGGAATCGGTCGGACCAGTCAGCGCGCACGGTGCACCGCCCCCCCTTCATGACGAGGCCCCGGGCGCCAACAAGGGCGGCCGGGGCGGAGGTGAGAGGGGCTAAGCGGCTTGGGCGAGGAGTCCTCGCCACTCGTGCGCGGTGCTGTGGATGACGTAGCGCAACGCGTCGACGCTGTGATCGTCCTTCTTTACGGGCTTGTCCTCGCCGCGGGCGGCAGCCTCTTCTGACCACACGTAGTTGGGGAGTTCGGCGAGCAGACCGGCGCACGAGCGATGGATACGCAGCAGGCCGGAGTCGAGAGCGACCGATACTGACCGGATGCCGTCGAGGACGTCGTTCACGGCCCGGGTGACGCCCGGGTGCCCGTCCGCCCAAAGCTGTGTGGAGTACGAGGCGGCCGAGGGATCGATGAACGTCCACTCGGGCTCGACGCCCTGCTCGGCGAGCCAGTGACGCACGGCGCGGCTGTATGCGGCGTCGGTCATCTGACGGTGTGCGGCCCGGGCATCGTGGCGCCATTCGCTGACGACATACAGCCGCTCGTCGTCACCGGCGCCGAGCAGCAGCGCCGAGAACGGATTGCTCGTGCCGTAGTCGATGCCGACCCAATGCCGGCGCATCGGGGGCAGCTCGTCGACGACGTGCCGCTGCTCGTCGTACGCGTCGTAGATCGCGCCCTCGGCGACGACCCACTCGCCCAGGATCATGCGCCGGCGCCACAGGCCGGTGAACTCCTTTGCGAGCGAGGCGACGTACGCCTCGGAAAGGCTCGGATTGTCTGCGAGCTGAAAGTGAAACTCGGCGAGGTCGAGCTCGCCGGCCCGGTCGAGGTAGTCGGTCCGCAGCCAGTGCCGCGGACTGTCCGGGTTGGTCGTACCGATCAGCTTCGCGCCCGCCACAGACAGGCGGGCAAGCAACTGCCGGAAGAACGCCGCGGGCAGCAGCGTTACCTCGTCGGCGTAGGCGAGGGCGGCGGTCATGCCGCGCAGCCGGCCCTCGGCCCGGGCGTCTGCCGCGCCGACGAGGTGCACAACGCGCCCGAGGATCACGGCGGTTGTGGCGCCGCGGGTATGGCGGACCTCGGCGGCGAGCTCGCCGAACAGCGTCGGATCTTGCAGCACATCGAGGCAGTTGCGTTCGATCGTCTGCAAGCTGCGCCCAACGATGACGATCAGTCCCGAGGCCGGCGCCCTGCGGACCATGAGCAGGAAGCAGACAAGGCTCGCGATCGTCTTCCCCGACCGCACGCTGCCGTGCCAGATGTTGATACGGGCCGTGGCGCCCCGGATCGATGCGAGCTGCTTGTCGGACAGAGGGAGAGGCGTAGCCATCACACCCCCTGTCCGTCACCCCCACCCGATCCGAGCAGGACGTCGGCGAGGCGGTCGAGCATCGAGCCGCCGCTGCTCCCGGTGCCGGTCTGGCGGGCGAGCTCAGCAACGCGGGCGTGCACCTCGGTCAGTGCGCGGGCGGCGGTGGCGTGGTCGCGAGCATCGCGTGCGGACTCGGCGCCGGCGGTCTTGGTGACCTGCCCGAGGGCGCCGTCGAGGGCCTCGTCGGCGAGCAGTTCGCGCCGAGCGGCAGAGTCGGCTCGTCGCGCCTCGGTGGCGGCGGCAACGCGGGCGCCGCCGTTGAAGGTGAGTCCAAGTTCGCGTGCGATCTTCGAGACACTCGCTGCGCTTCGCCCGATGCTGTGGGCGATCTGGTTACGGCTCTCGCCCTGAGAGTGCAGTCGTCGGACCCGCTCGCGGTCGCGGTCGTCGATGGGGCGGCCCATGTCTCACCTCGATCACAGATCCGCTCTGGAACACCTGGTAGGGCGCGGTGGCCGTCAGCATGGCGGGGTGGAAGTTGCAGAGCTGGTCTTGAAGTACATGCAGGCGCTGGCGTGGCCCACCGTGACGGTTGGCGTCGTTTGGGCTCTCCGCAATCACATTCAGCAAGCCTTCGCGCGCATGACCCGGCTCGAAACCCCCGCTGGGTCGATCGAGTTTGCGACAGATGCCCGTGAGATGCGGCGAGAGGCAGAGGGGCTAGCGGAACCACAGGGCGCGCAACAGGAAGACTCTGCTACCGACGGCAATGCACGGCTCGGAGTCTTCCAAGAGGCGTGGGACGTCGCGGATGCCTCGCCCATCGGGGCGGTCATCTCGGCTTGGCTCGTGCTCGAAGAGATAGCCAGGACAACTCTTCAGCTGAAGGACGCCATGCCCCAGAGCAGATACAGGCGCGAGGCTCCTCCCCTCATGACTGAGCTGATTCCGGCGCTGGAGGGGATCGGCCTCTCCTCGCGTGGGGTTTCGATCTTCAACGATCTGCGACGGCTGAGGAATCAGGCAGTGCATGGAGAGGCAGTGACTCCGGCGGCGGCGCGCGACTTTGTCGAGACCTGTAGGTACGTGGCTCGCGAGGTCTATGGACTGCGCTAGGGCGAGTGAAAGCCTCGCCCGCTATGGGGGAGAGCGGCAGCGCGTTCAGCTGGATCGGCGTCCCGTTTTCGAGCACGCCGGAAGCGCCTCCAACTTTAGGTCACGAACAGGTAACGAGGCAAGAGGGTTCGGGGCTCAGCCTGTGTTGATCTCCCCTAGCTGGATGTCGGGCGGGTGAGGGCCGGGCACCTGATATTCCATGAGCTCGGGTACCGGCTCCTCGATGAACCAGAGTTTGTAGTCGGCATCCCAACGCGCTCCGAACTCCTTGGCTAGGTCCTTGAGCTCGTACGGCACATGCAGCCAGATTCGCCCCTCGTATCGCCGGTTGAAGATCGCGCCGACTTGCTCTCTCATTCGGGACCACGCCTCGGTCCCTATGGACGACACAATTGCGGAGGCACCTGCGCTTGCGAGTATGTCGATGCTGCTCGGCTTCAGGGCTGTCGACGTACCGTCCGGTAGGCGGATAGTGAGGCGGTCCCCGGTGTCGTGCTGAGGCTCCTCGGGCGCACTGCGGGGGGCGTGGTCTGCGTCGTCTTCCTCGTCAACTGCCAGTAGCCACAGGGCATGGAAGGACTCGACTTCGTGCTCGGGCGCAGTTCGGGGATGCCGAGTAGCTAGGACTTCCACCAGGGCATCAACGACGTGCCAGTTCGGAAGTCGCGTGCTGGAGAAGGCATCGTAGATCGTGCTGCGCGAGATCCCAGCGCCTTTCAGCTCCGTCGCCACCGTCGCCAGCGACGGCAACCCTGCCCCCTTGTGTAGCTCGTGCAAGGCCCTGTTGAGCTCCTTGTGGTTCCCGTGCAACTCCGGCTTGCGAAGACGACCCGCTCGCCCCACCCGTGCCCCCACCGTTTGAAACCGTTTGAAACCGTCCGGGCATCATCGCAACCGTCCGGAGTCGTCGCGAGACGTTTGATGACATTGGCGTCCGTTGCTTGACGTCCGATCCAACACCTCTGCTGACCAAAGTGGTTGAAGCCGCCCAACAGGGGTGGCCCGGACGACGCGATGGAGGAGAGCAATGGGGAACAGCGGACGACGTGGCGCACGCCGGTTCATGCGGGCAGCCGCTTTCGCGGCAGTCAGGGGCGCTGCCGCAGCGGCAGGCAGCGCCCTCGTGACGGCCGTCGTCTACTGGGTGGCGCACTGACCGTTAGGGCAGTGCAGTCTGGGCGACACCTACGAAGTGGGCACGGGGTCGGCTTTGGCGAGTGCGACGACGAGACCGACGAGATCGGCCCACCCCCATACGCGCCGCCCGTGCTCGTCGAGGGGTATGGGTGCGGTGCAGTCCTCGCCGGTCGAGCAGGTCACCCTCGGCGCCTCGTCCGAATTGGTGTGCAGAGTGAGCTCGCCGCCGCACCACGGGCACGGCCGGTCGGGCACGGGCGTGGTGCGCTGGTCGAGGCCGAGAGTCCGCAGTAGCCGGCCCTCGGCGAGGCGCGCGGTACGCCGTGCCTCGTGCAGCAGATGCGGGGGCAGAGGAGCGAACGGCGGCGCAGCGAGGGCGCCGTCGAGCTGCTGCTCGGGCTCGGTGTCCTCGTCAAGCACCCGCCCCTCGACCCACACGCACGCGAAGTGCAGGCCGTGCGCGCGCGAGCCGGCCGCGCCCCGTGCGTCTGCTGCGCCCGGGTGTTGGTAGTCCCATCGGCGCGGGTCGCCGTGGCTCGCGTGCTGGACGGCGGCGGCGAGGGTGTCGGCGAGGTCGAACACCTGCCGCTCGATGGCGAGGCCGGCGTCGAGCGCGTCGAGGTTGGCTGGTGCGGGGTGCTCGCGAAGCACGAGGGGCGCCCGGTCCTCGACGACGAGCTGTTCGTCGTCGACCGCGCGCAGGGTGTGCGCGAGCTGCCGCGGTGGCCAGACGTCCGCGGGCGGGGTCTCGATGGCGAGCAGCAGCTCGGCCCACTGCTCGCGGATAGAGCGCAGGGCGGCGACGGTCTCGTGTACGGCGGTGGCGTAGTTCATCGGCGCCTCTCCTCGGCGGCGTGCGGGCGCAGGGCCTCGACCTCGGCGGCGTACTGGTCGCGCTCGGCCTCGGTCTCGGCGATGCACTGCTCGGCGGCCTCGATCCGGCGGTGCAGGCGCATCGCTGCTGCCTGCTGTCCGCCGGCGCTACGGCGGTGCGTGTCGCACTCGGTGATCTCGGCCTCGACGTCGCCGCGCAGTAGTGCGGATTCCTCGGGGGTGAGCACGCCC
Organism: Streptomyces sp. NPDC093018; assembly: GCF_040684035.1. Taxonomy (NCBI): domain Bacteria; kingdom Bacillati; phylum Actinomycetota; class Actinomycetes; order Kitasatosporales; family Streptomycetaceae; genus Streptomyces; species Streptomyces sp. NPDC093018. The sequence continues at coordinate 112,603 of NZ_JBFBFF010000005.1, read as the reverse complement.
CGGTCGGCACGGGCGAGCAGCACGCGCAGACGAGAGCGGCGGGCGTCGCGCTCGACCTCGCGCTGCTCGCGGCGGCCTCGACGGGAATCGGTGCGGGTACGGGTGTTCATCGTGCTTCCCCCTCGTCCAGTGCGGTGCAGGTGGTGCAGTGCGGCGGGCAGGCGCCGCGGGTATCGGCCGGGTGTCGTCGCAACGGCCCGGGGTCTCGTCGACAGGCGAGCCGGCCGAGCGGTACGCCCGAGGCGACGACGAGCAGCACGACGAGCGCGGCGACGAGTTGGGCGTTCACGGGGTCGGTTCTCCGTTCGTACGGGTACGGCGAGTCAGGCGAGCGACGAGGCGCCGAGCGCCGCGGGTCTCCCGCGCGCGAGGCGCGACCGGTCGCGCGTGCCGGGTGGTGTTGATCTCCCATCCCTCGATGGCGAGGCGGTCGAGCAGCTCGGCCGCGGTGAGTGTGGCGAGGTGGGGGTGCACGTCGAGGGCGTCGGTCAAGTGGGCGGCGATTACGGCGCGCGCGGCTGCGGGAGTCATCGGCGGTGTCCTCCCGAGGTGTGGCGGGCGCGACTCTCGCGTGGGGCGGGTGGCTGGCACATGAGGCGGGCGAGGCGGACCTGCTCGGCCTCGGCCTGCTCGTCGTCGGTGGGGTCGAGTTGGGCGATCAGGGCCTCGATGCGGGAGGGGTGAACGCCGGACAGGGCGCGGCGGCCCTTGCCGTTGCGCCGGTATCCGCTCTGGCACGGCTGGTCGGGCTGCGCGTGGCAGTGCGGGCAGCGGACGCCGAGCGGGTCGGGGATGCCCTCGGCGACGATCGCCTCGCGGTGGGCCCGGGCCGGCCGGTAGGGGGCGAGGTCGCGGGCGACGTGGTCGGGCATGTAGCGGCGCGGCCCGTTGCCGACTCCCGACATGAGGGCGGCGAGACGTTTCTGCCCCGTCGGGTTGATCTCGGCGCGGTACTGCGCCGGCGGGGTGTGGCCATGGGCGACCGCGGCTCGGGTGCCGAGCAGTTCCTCGCGCCATGCCTGCGGGTCGTCGGGGTCCGCGGCCGGTACGGGGTCGGTGTGCCGGTTCATGAGCTCGCCGCGGTGCGGTGCCCATGCGGCGAGCACGTCGTGCGGCTCGACGGCGCGGAACTGCGCGGACCGGTCGCCGGCGCGCTGCTCGTAGTAGCGGCGAACGGCCTGCGAGGCGTCCCAACCGGTGTCGGGCAGGGTGGCGGGGACCTCGGCGAGGGTGGCCGTCCAATCGGCGATGGTGCGGGCTGACTGTTGCGGGTCGGCGAGGGCGCGGCACACGCGGGAGTCGAGCCGGCCGGCGTAGGCGAGTAGGGCGGCGATGTGTTCGTCGATCACGGGGTGCCCTCCTTTTGGGCTTTCAGCAGGGCGAGGCCGGCGGCGAGGTTGTCGGTGTAGGCGGCGGGCGCCGGCGAGCGCAGCGGCACGACGTTGGGGCCGGGGCGGGCGGACGGTGCGCGGTCGAGGTCGCCCCACACGCGCAGCCAGTAGCGGGCCGGTTTCGGCTCGGTGCCCGGTTGTGTGCGGCGGGCGGCGAGCTCGACGAGGGCCTCGACGCCGTGCTGCTGCACGAGGCGCCAGACGTCGCGCTGCTCACCAAGGCCGAGCGTCCAGCGGACGGCGACGCCGGCGGCGGCGAGGGCGTCGCCGAGCGGATGCAGTTCGGGAATCAGCGGGGACCGAGCGGGGGTGTTCGCGCGCGGCGGCTGCTGTGCTTCCTGTTCTCTCTTGTTCTTCTTGTTCTGGGGGCCGGTTTCCGCTCCCCCTCGGGCCGGATTCCGGCCCCCCTCCGTACCGGATTCCGGCCCCCGGGGGGCCGATCCTCGGCCCGGGTCGGAATCCGGCCCGGGCCGATTTCCGGCCCCCTCCGCGTCGACGAGCGGCAGACGGTAGACGGTCTCTCCGCGGGGCCCGGTGACGTCCTCGACGACGGCGAGCTCGCCCGAGTCGAGCAGTGCGTCGACGGCGTCCCGCACGGTCGAACGGGCGGCGCGGGTGCGCTGCACGAGCATCGCCGTACCGGCGTAGGCGATGGCGTCGGCGTTCGCCCTGTCAGCGATAGCGAGCAGCACTGTTCGAGCGGTACCTCGGGCGGTGGCGTGGCCCCATACCCAATCCGTCGCGTCGCGGCTCAACTGTCTTTCTCCTTACGGGTGTTGTCGAGCCGGGGGCCTCGGGGCGGCCGGCGAGGGCGGCGGGGGTATGGGTGGGGCAGCGGTGGCCGGTGAGGTAGTGGCGCACGCCGTCGAGGGCGCGGCAGTGGCGGCCGGCGGCGCCGTCCCAATGCCCGCAACGGGTCGGGACGGCGGGCCCGTGGCTCACTGCGCGGCGTCGGCCGCGGCTGGTTCGGCGGCCTCGGGCCATCCGGAGAACTGCGAGGGCACGTCCTCGACCGTGGCCTGCTCGGCGCCCTGCGGGGGCTGCTGCGGCACGGTCTCGCCCTCGATGTAGTCCTCGGGCACGTCGAGCCCCTCGGGCGACGCGTCGCGCCGCACGGTCTCGTCGTGCGCGACCGCCCGGGCGAGCTCGGCACTCTTCGGAATGATCTTGAAGAGTTGGCGGATGCACGTCTTGCGTGCCATGGCGTCGTAGTCCGTCGCCCACGGCCCAAAGTCCTTGGCCTTGCTGCGCTTTCGGATCGTCTCGACGTCGTCGACGTCGAGCACGACGAACGCGCTACCGCCGTTCGACAGGCGCGCAACGGCGTAGTAGTCCGTCGGCCGGCCCTTGGCCGAGCCGCGCGCCGGCCGGTGCGTCAGCTTCGGTTCGAGCCCGTACTCGTACTCGAACTCGTCGCCCTCGTACACGGTGTGCGTGTCGAGGCCGGCGGCGAGCGGATGCTGCCAGAACAGCTTGATCATGCCCTGATAGCCGATGACGAGCTGTACCTCGTACGCCCGAACCTTCTTGTTCCAGAACGGGAGCAGGTACGCCTCGCCGGACACGCCGCCCGGTTCGAGGCCGAGCGCCGAGCAGGTCATCAGCGCGCCGGCGAACGACTCTTGCGTGCACTCGGCGAGGTGCTCGACGCGCCGCAGCTCGGTAAGCGCGATACGGGCGATGCGGTCGGCGCCGCCGAGGTGCGCGGGCAGGGCGCGCTCGATCTCCGGGCGCATCTGCTGCACGAACTGCACGAGCGTCGGCTGCGCCTGGCGGTTGCCCTGGACGGCGGGGGAGTGCGACCGGGTGCGCTTGTTGGCGACGCGCTCGGCAAGGTTGGTGCTCACGCTGCGGACTCCTTCGGGACGACGAGGCGTCGGGCGCGGTGCGCCCGGAACTCGTCGGGGTGCTCGGCGGCGAGGCGCTTGGTATCGAGCGCGTCGACGCGGTGCGTGTACTGCTGCGCGAGGTCCGGGTGCGCGGCGGCGAACCGCTTCGTCACGAGCGGGCCGTTCTGCTTCCACGTGAAAGCGACGATGCCCTGCGTCTTGACGACCTCGGCCTCGCTGGCGACCGCCTTCAAGCGGTTGTCGACCTCGCGCAGCTCGTCGGCGGTCCTCGCTTCGCGGGCCTTGAGCTCGCGCCGGCGCTCCAGCAGCGGCCCGACCTCGGCGGGGTCGGCGACGGTCACGGCCTCGGCCTGGACCTTGTAGAGGTGGCCGAGCAGGTCCTCGGTCGCCTCGGACCCGTCGACCGGCGGCGGGGTGCCGTCGAGCACTCCCTGCCAGAACTCGCCGACGAGGGCGACGAGGTGCTCGACGAGGGCCTCGTCGCGCTCGACGCGGTGAATCAGCAGCCGGTTACCGCCGAGCAGCGCGGCGACGTGCGCGTGCGAGTAGCCGGTGACGGCGAGGTACCAGTGCGTTTGCAGGGCCGGCCCGTCCGGCACGCCGTCGAGCCACTCGTCGAGCTGAAAGGCCGAGCGCGTTTTGATCTCCAACAGGCTGGACGGCTGCGCGTCCTCGTCGAGCACGTACCGGTCGACGTTGGCGAGCATCCACCGGCGCTTGACGTGCGCGAGCGTGCCCGGGCCCTCGACGACGGCGAGGCCGGACCGCTCGGAGAACACACGGGCGATCGTCGGTTCATGCGCGAGTCCCCAGAACGCGGCCTCGGCGAGGTCCGGGTGCTGGGGGCGGTCGAGCGGCAGCTCACCCCGCTTGTCGAGGTAGACCTCGTGCGCCGAGGTGTACTTGCTCATGCCGAGCACCGCGGCGACTTCCGAGCCGCCAACTCCCGTACGCCGCGCGGTGAGCCACTGCTTGCGATCGAGGTTCGGTGGGGCGACAACCACGCCGGTAGGTGTCACGGTGGCCGGCTGCGCCGTCGCGCTGGTCACTTGCTGGCCCCGATGTATCGGGCGTAGACGCGGTACTCGACGACGCCGCCCTCGGTGACCGTGCGGGCGACTGCCTCGAACGACCCTGCGGGGGCGTAGGCATTGAGGCGGGCGTTACGAATGGACTGTGCTGCGGACGCCGCGCGGGTGATGCTTTTGGGCTTGCGCACGACGCCCCAGACGTTGGGATGGGCGCGCAGTTCGCCGGCGATGCGCGCGTGCTTCGTGTTGCGCTGCTTGGGCGGCGGGCCGACAAACTCGACGTTGCTCACGTGCTGCACTCTCCTCACGCTGCGGACTGGTGCTCGGTGCGCTCTGCACGCGCCCGGTGGATGTGAGGGGCGAGGACTCGCCGGATCAAGTCGATCTGCTCGACGCTCGGCTCGCTGTCCTCGCGCGGCTCGGTCTGTACCTCGTGTTTGGTCACGGATCCCCCTCCGTTCTGTTCCACAAATCGAACAACCAAGGGTGCAAAGCAAGGCATAGCGCCCGACCGGCTGTTGCAGATATCGAACACGGCAACCGTACGAGGGTGTGTAAGCGCACGTCAATGCGGTTGGCGGCGTGGCCGCACGAGGTGATGTGCGATTAGATGAGAGTGTTCGAGTTTTGCAACAAGAACAGGAGTGACAGCGTGTCGGAGACCGGCACCCCCTACGGCACCCCCTTTGGGGATCTCCTACGTGCCGCAAACAAGACAGGGGTTTCGTATCGCAAGCTCGCCGAGCGTGCGGTCGACCCGGAGACGGGGGTAGTGGTTGGGTACACGACCCTGCACCGGATCGCGCAAGACAAACTGATCATGCTTGAGCCGGGAGTCGTCGGCGCAGTCGCCGCGGCGATCATGTCCGCACTCGACGTCACGGAGCGAGACGTGCGCACGGCCGCCTCGCAGCAGTACTGCGGTCTCGTCGCCGACGATCCGTTCGGAGCAAGTGGCGACGAGGCGACGGTCGTTGTCGTGCACGCGCCGGGCATGAAGCGCAAGGACATGCCGAAGGTCGAGGAGCTGCTCAGGCGGTACGCCGCCGGCGACCTGCCGGCGGAACTTTCAGAGGGTGGTGAGTCGTCTCACTAGAGGATCACTCGCTGTCTAAGGGGCGTGACCTGCGGTGTTTACCGGAGTATGGTGATCCGGGCCTTTGTCTCGCGCATATGTTCGAGTCAAGGTCCCGTCATGGCCACAAGGGGGCAACACTTGATCCGCGTCACTCGCACCCACCTCGACACAGGAGCAATTGCAGTCGTCCGCGCGACCGAGGACGGACTGACCATCGACATGGACCGGCGTCACATATCCCCCACAGGGGCGGCCGGCCTGCAACGAGCCCTGAACGGCCTTGCCCCCCACTCCGGCCGTGACGACGATGCGAGGGACTCACGCCACACCGAAGACGAGAACTGCCGTTAGGAAGACGACGAGGGCCGCACAGCACATGCTGTGCGGCCCTTTGGCTTTCGCGGCCTCACGCCGCCTTGGCGAGCTGCTTCTGATCGGTCACGGTCGGCCGCAACGACTTACGGACCACCGTGACGTACGACGAGATCGGCACTCCCGCACGACTGTGCCGGCCCTTGCCAACGGGGTGCAGCGTGACCTCTAGCAGCGACTCGACGATCACGCGCCTCTGCGCGACCTGGAGCTGCGCCCACGCCTTCTCGATCTCCTCGCGTGACGCACCCGCAAGATCGGAAACGATCTCCGGAGCGCGCAGCGCCTTTGCGTCCTCCTGCGCCTTCTTGATCTTCGGCAGCAACCGGGCCTCCATCGCGGCCAAACCGTCCGCCGACAGCTCACCCTCGGCCGCCTTGTCGCGGAACTCCTCCAACCGCGACGACAGCAGCTCGGCCTCGGCCTGAGCGTTCGCGATCTGGTCCTGCAACTCCTTGTCGCCCTTGGTGTACGCCTCCACGAACGCCGGCGAGGCGAGCCAGTTGAACAGTTCCGCGAGCACGTACTCGTCGATCGGCGCCTGCTTGCCGCTCACGTGGTACCCCGTAGCCCCGTTCTTTCCGGGCGTCTTGCACTGGTAGTTCAATCCGTACTCGGTCGGATCGGAAACAACCGGGTGCCTGCACTCCGAGCAGCACATGATCGACGACAACAGGTACTTCGCCACCCCCGGGCGCGAATTGCTCGGCTTCCTGTTCTTGGCCTTGTCGAGCGCGACGCACTTCGCGTGGATGTGCGGCGGCACAATCTGCGGCCATGCGGCCTCGTTGGTGACCTCGCCATGATGCGTACGCGCACCCGTATACCGCACGTCCATGGCGATGTCCTTGATCGTGGCCCCGTGCCACACAGCGGCGATCAACGGCTCGTCGCGCTCGTTGAAGTCACGAGCGATCGTCAGCGGTTCATCACCCTGCGCCAAACGCTCGACCACCTCGCTCCACAGTGCCTCGTGCGCCGAATTCGAGGGCTTCTCGCGCGACAGTCGAGTAACCATGCCCTTGGTCCAACGCAGCGCCGGCGGCGTTATCTCCCGAGCCTGCAAGCTCCGGGCGATGGCCTTGTACGGCTCGGCGTTCGCGACGCGCTTGCAGATTTCAAGAACGACCGGTGCCTGCGCTGTGTCCTTTTCCTCTCGCACGAAAGCACCGGTTCGCGGGTCGTACACCCGCCGATATCCGTACGCCGAGATTCCGTGCGGCCGGCCGATAACCGCATTCGACCGCAACGTGCGCTTGACGTTGTCGCGCAGCTCGTCGACCTCGCGCTCGCCGAGCAGGGCGTCGAGGCCCGTGCGGAAACGGTCGTCCTTGTTCGACAGGTCGTAGACCTTGCCGCCGTAGCACCACAGAACGCCGTACTTCGCACACGTGTTGCGCAGTCGGGTATAGACGTCCAAGTCGCGTTGCAGCCGGGACGAGCCCCACGCGAGGACGATGTCGAGTTTGCCAGTCTCGATCCACTCAATCATTCGCTCGAACTCTTCGCGCTCGCGGTCGCGGTAGCGAGAAGCCGAACGGTCATCGTCGACGAAGTCCTCGACGATGTTCACGCCGAGGCGGTCGGCGTCACCCTGCGAGGCGTGGAGCTGCTCGCGCACCGAGTAACCTCGGCGCGCGCTCTTACCGCGGTACGCGCTCTTGCGTGCGTACCTTCCACCGCGCAAACCGGCGGTCGGGCGAGGACCCTCGACCCGACCCCCGGTAAGGACATGAGAACGAGGAACCTCGCTCTGAGCTGCGACAACGCTGGTCGTCATGTAGCCCCCTCGTAGCCAGACTAGGTCTTGCGGGGGATCACGCCCAGCGATTACCGGTACGTACTCGGCACAACGCTCGACATGCCGGTCATGCTCGCCCCGGTCCCGAACGTGATCGACTTCTCCGACAAGAAGGTCCTGATCACCGACGACGTCGCCGACACCGGCAAGACGCTCAAGCTGGTCCGCGACTTCTGCCTCGACACCGTCGCCGAGGTGCGCTCCGCGGTGGTCTATGAGAAGTCCCACTCCCTCGTGAAGTGCGAGTACGTCTGGAAGCGCACCGACGACTGGATCAACTTCCCGTGGAGCGTGCAGCCGCCCGTCGTGAAGCGGGACGACCAGGTGCTCGACGCCTGAGGAACACGGACAGGCCGAACATGTGAGAGGGCCCCGGTGGCATACCACCGGGGCCCTCTCACATGTCTGGCGGACCGGGGACTAGAACGTGCCCAGCTTCACGATCGACAGCAGCGCGATCAGCTGGATCGCCGACGCGCCCAGCGCCTTCGGCCACGGCAGGTCGTGGGAGCGGGACACCATCATGGTGAGCAGCGCGCCCGCGGCGAGCCAGGTGGCCCAGCCGAGTATCTGGACGAAGCCCGCGTCACCGCCGAAGAACATGGCGAAGACCAGTCGGGGCGCGTCCGTGAGGGCCGTGATCAGCATGGACAGGCCCACCGTGGGCTGCCAGGCGCCGTCGCCGCCGAGCTGGCGGGCCAGGGTGTGGGTGACCACGCCGAGGATGAACAGGCCGAGCACCATCACGACCGCGGTGATCAGCACGATCGGCACCGCGTTGGACAGCGTGGCGCCGATGGCCTCCTTGCGGGCGTCGTCGAAGCCGAAGACGGCGAGCAGGCCGTAGAGGAAGGTCACGATCAGGGCCGGGCCCCACATCGTGTAGTCCCGCATGCGCAGGAACGTCGGGTCGGGGGAGAGGACGATCCCCCGCAGCAGTTCCTTCCAGTGCAGCGGCGGTCCCACCGGCGGGGCGGGCGCGGCGGCGGAGCCGGCCTGGTAGGTCGAGCCCTGGGTGTAGCCGGCGGCCTCGTCGATCGAGAAGGCCTGGGTGTGGCCCGGCGTGTTCGCCGCGTACGGGTCCGGCGTGCCGCCCCCGTAGCCGTCGTCGAAGTACTCCGGGCCGTCGTCCGCCGGGCCCTGGTGCCCGTAGGGGCGACCCTGCCGGGGGTACGACTGCTGCCCGTACGACTGCGGCGCGTGCGGCGGCCGGCCGTACGGCTGCTGCCCGTACGAGGGCTGCGGCGGCTGCGGCGACGGGTAGCCGTACGACGGCCGTCCCGCGTCCTGTCCGGGCGCCTGGGGCCCCTGCTGCCCGTACGACGACGGGCCGCGTCGCCCGCCCGACGGGCCGGAGCGGCCGTACGACGGTCCCTGCTGCGCCTGCTGCTGTCCCTGGGGGGTGCGGTCGTCCCGGCCCCCGCGTCCGATCCTGAATCCAGCCACGTCATCGAACGTACCTGGTCCCGGAGGGTGACGTGCCGGGCCCGGCGGTCCGGGCCCGGCATTGCGGCCGACCTGTGACATCCCCTAAGGGGCCGTCAGCCGTTTCACCAGGGATGGTTCCGGGTTTGAACCGTCCCGGCCCGGTGAGGCGCGGCTCGGTCCGCTGACGCGCGCCTCGGTCCGCGAAGACGGAGCCGAACTGCGGCACCCCGGTCGTGGACACCCCGGCGTCGGCGGGCGACACCGCGCGGGAGCCGATCGCGGGAGTCCGCCGGGTGCCGTTAAGTGTGTGATGTCCGTGGCGAGTTACCGGGTGCCCCTGCGGCGGGAGCGGGGCGGGTGGCGCAGGATGGACCCATGAGCGTAGTGAAGATCAATGTGCTGACCGTGCCCGCCGAGCAGCGGGAGGTCCTGGAGAAGCGGTTCGCCTCGCGGGCGCACGCGGTGGAGAACTCCGACGGCTTCGAGTGGTTCGAGCTCCTGCGCCCGGTCGAGGGCACCGACCAGTACCTCGTCTACACCCGCTGGCGTGACGAGGCGTCCTTCCAGGCGTGGATGGAGGGCCCGATGAAGGCCGCGCACCAGGGCGGCGCCACCGAGGGCGACCGCCCCAAGCCGGCCGCCTCCGGCTCCACCCTGTGGTCCTTCGACGTGGTCCAGCAGGCGGCCCCGAAGAACGCGTGACACCCGGCGCCGGGCCTCGACGGATGGACGAGACCCGGCGCCATGCCCTTCCGCCACGGCCTCGCCCCTGGCGCGTGGCCCCTCGCGGTGTTCGCTGTGTGAGTGGGTCGGCCGGGCTGGGCACACGCCTCGGTCCGGCCGCACAGGGCCGACCGCGTGCGGCGGCTGCGGCCACGGCGCGGGTTCCCTCCGGCGGCTGACCTGGTCGGATCGGCCGGTGCGCGCGTGGACGCCCGGCGCGTCGGCTGACGAGGACACGGGCGCGCCCGGGTGGAACCCCCGCCTCGGCCTCATGCCTGCGGCTCGCTCACCGGCCCGCGTTCCCTTTCCGGCCGCCCGCCGCTTCTGGTCTTCTGTCCCGACCACCGGTCGGCTTCCGGTCCGCGTCCGTTTCCGGCCTGCGGCTCGCTCTCGATCCTCTGCCGGCTCCTGGTCGCCCCGCCCTGGCCGTAGGTTTGCGGCCCGATGCCCGCCAAGTGCGCACGGCGGCTACGCGGAGGCACCCCCCGCCCCCGGACACGACAACGCCCCCTGCCTGTGCGAAGCAGGGGGCGTTGTCGGGTTTCCGGGGGGCCTGGAGGCCGTTACTTGACCGGCTCGGGCTCCGGGGTGGGCTCGGACTCGGACTCGCCCGCCGGGTCCACCGGGGTCCGCACCGAGTCCAGCAGGAGCTGGGCGACGTCGACGACCTGGATGGATTCCTTGGCCTTGCCGTCGTTCTTCTTGCCGTTGACCGAGTCGGTCAGCATGACGAGGCAGAAGGGGCAGGCCGTGGAGACGATGTCCGGGTTGAGGGAGAGGGCCTCGTCCACGCGCTCGTTGTTGATGCGCTTGCCGATGCGCTCCTCCATCCACATCCGCGCGCCGCCCGCGCCGCAGCAGAAGCCCCGCTCCTTGTGGCGGTGCATCTCCTCGTTGCGCAGACCCGGGACCTTGCCGATGATCTCGCGCGGGGGCGTGTAGATCTTGTTGTGGCGGCCCAGGTAGCACGGGTCGTGGTAGGTGATGATGCCCTCGACCGGCGTGACCGGGATCAGCTTGCCCTCGTCCACCAGGTGCTGGAGCAGCTGGGTGTGGTGGATGACCTCGTAGTCGCCGCCGAGCTGCGGGTACTCGTTGCCGAGCGTGTTGAGGCAGTGCGGGCAGGTGGCGACGATCTTCTTCGCCGACTTCGGCTTCCTGGACTCCGCGGTGGCCTTGCCGTCGTCGTCCAGCTCCTCGCCGAACGCCGTGTTCAGGGCCATCACGTTCTCCATGCCGAGCTCCTGGAACAGAGGCTCGTTGCCCAGCCGGCGGGCGGAGTCACCGGTGCACTTCTCGTCGCCGCCCATGATCGCGAACTTGACGCCCGCGATGTGGAGGAGTTCGGCGAAGGCCTTCGTGGTCTTCTTGGCGCGGTCTTCCAGCGCGCCCGCGCAGCCGACCCAGTAGAGGTACTCGACCTCGGTGAGGTCCTCGATGTCCTTGCCGACGACCGGGACCTCGAAGTCGACCTCCTTGGTCCACTCCAGGCGCTGCTTCTTGGCCAGACCCCAGGGGTTGCCCTTCTTCTCCAGGTTCTTGAGCATCGTGCCCGCCTCGGAGGGGAAGGCCGACTCGATCATGACCTGGTAGCGGCGCATGTCCACGATGTGGTCGACGTGCTCGATGTCCACCGGGCACTGCTCGACACAGGCGCCGCAGGTGGTGCAGGACCACAGCACGTCCGGGTCGATGACGCCGTTCTCCTCGGCGGTGCCGATCAGCGGGCGCTCGGCCTCGGCCAGGGCCGCGGCCGGGACGTCCTTGAGGGCCTCCTCGGACGCCTTCTCCTCGCCCTCCACCGTCTTGCCGCCACCGGCCAGCAGGTACGGCGCCTTGGCGTGCGCGTTGTCCCGCAGCGACATGATCAGCAGCTTCGGGGACAGCGGCTTGCCGGTGTTCCAGGCGGGGCACTGCGACTGGCAGCGGCCGCACTCGGTGCAGGTGGAGAAGTCCAGCAGGCCCTTCCAGGAGAACTGCTCGACCTGGGAGACGCCGAAGACGTCGTCCTCGCCGGGGTCGGTGAAGTCGATCGCCTTGCCGCCCGAGGTCATCGGCAGCAGCGCGCCGAGCGAGGTGCCGCCGTCGGCGTTGCGCTTGAACCAGATGTTCGGGAAGGCGAGGAAGCGGTGCCAGGCCACGCCCATGTCGGTCTTCAGGGCGACCGTGATCATCCAGATGAAGGAGGTCGCGATCTTCAGGGCGGCGAAGAAATAGGTGAGGTTCTGGAGCGTGCCGACGCTCATGCCCTTGAACCAGGCGACGACCGGATACGAGATGAAGAACGACGCCTCGTAGCCGTCGACATGGTGCTGGGCGCCCTCCAGGGCGTGCAGCGTGAAGATGCAGATGCCGACGATCAGGATGACGGCCTCGACGAAGTACGCCTGGCCGAAGTTCGAGCCGGCGAAGCGGGACTTGCGGCCCGGCTTGTCCGGCTTGCTCAGCTGGCGGATCGCGATCAGCACCAGGATGCCGAGCGTGGTCATGGTGCCGAGGAACTCGACGAAGACGTTGTACGGCGCCCAGTCGCCGATGATCGGCAGGATCCAGTCCGCCTTGAAGAGCTGGCCGATCGCGTTGACGATCGTCAGCAGCAGCGAGAAGAAGCCCACCGCCACGAACCAGTGCGCCACCCCGACGATGCCCCAGCGGTTCATCCGGGTGTGGCCGAGGAACTCCTTGGCCACCGTGACGGTGCGCTGTGTGGGGTCATTGGTCCTGGTCCCGGCCGGTACCGGCTGGCCGAGACGCATGAAGTTGAAGATCTGGAGGAGGGCGCGGCCGAACAGTGCCACGCCGACCACGATCAGGACCAGCGACACGATGATCGCGGCGAGTTGCATTGGGGCTCCTGAGGGCGGCCTCGAATTGACCGAGCGGACATTACTAAGCGGTAACTTATGTAGTTCTCTGAGACTACCCCTATCTTCCGTCGCGCCGCAGGGGAGCGCGGGGTGATATGGGTCGCTGAGGGGTCGCCCATCGTGGCGTGCTGATCACCCCAAGGGCAATCTGATCGTGTTATTCATCCCGAATTGCTACTTTCACCCCTACCTTAGGTCTGTGCTCTACGGGATCGCCGCGGCCTCCGCCGCCCTGCTGCTCACCGCCGTCCTCGCGGCACTGCTCCGGCTGCCCGCCCTGCGGGCGGGGGTCGTCGACCGGCGCCGGAGCCGTCCGCTGCCCCTGCTCGGCGGCCTCGCCGTCGTCACCGTCACCTCGCTGGTCGCCTGGACGGGTGAATGGACCCGGGTCGCCCCGCTGGGTGACGGGGTCGGCGGGCTGCTCCTGGCCGCCGTGGCGGTCGGACTGCTCGGCCTGGTCGCCGACGTCTGGCGGCTGCGCGGCCGGGTGATCGCCGCCGGTACGGCGGTGGCGGCGGCCTGTGTGGTGCCCTACGACGAGACGGGGGTGGCCGGGGGCGCGCTCGCCGTGGCCGGGATCGTCCTCGTCACGCTCGTCTTCCGGGGGCTCGACCACGCGGACGGCCTCGCCGGGACCGTGGGCGTGGTCACCGCCTTCGGGGCCGGTGTCTGCGCCGCCATCGAGGTGATGGACGGGCTCGCCGTCCTGCTCAGCGTGTTCGCCGCCGCCCTCACCGGCTTCCTGATGCACAACTGGCATCCCGCCCGGGTCGGACTCGGCGCCTGCGGCTCGCTGTTCACCGGGTTCCTGCTGTCCTCCGGGGTCGTCTTCACCCGCGCCGGGTACGCGATCGGACCGAGCGCGGCCGTGCTGTTCTGCCTCGGCGCCGTCGCCCTCGCGGACGCCGGCCTGGTGGTCCTCGTACGGCTGCTCGGGCGCCGGCCGCTGCTGCGGCGCGGCCCGGACCACCTGGTGCACCGGCTGCGGCGGTTCGGGCTCACCCAGCCGGGGGCCGTGGTGGTGCTCGGGGTGTGCGCCTTCGCCGCGGTGCTCGCGGGAGTGCTCGTGCATGGCGGGTGGGCGGGGGAGGAACCCGTGCTCTGGGTGGCGGGAGGAGTGGCCGTTCTGGTGCTCGTCCTCCTGCGGGCGCCTGTTCGGATCCCGGTCCAGCGGCCCCGTCGTATGGCATCGACGCAGGTCAACGGGCGGTTGCGTGTAAGGAACGGATAAGACTTGAGTCTGGACGACTCAGGTCTGTTGACCTCGGCTGCCCGCTCGTGCACACTTGAGTCCGTTGCACTCAAGTCAGCTGGAGGAATCAACCATGGCACGTGCGGTCGGCATCGACCTGGGCACGACTAACTCCGTCGTCAGCGTTCTGGAGGGCGGCGAGCCCACCGTCATCACCAACGCCGAGGGTGCCAGGACCACGCCGTCCGTCGTCGCCTTCGCGAAGAACGGTGAGGTGCTGGTCGGCGAGGTCGCCAAGCGCCAGGCGGTCACGAACGTGGACCGGACCATCCGCTCCGTGAAGCGCCACATGGGCACGGACTGGAAGATCGAGCTCGACGGGAAGCAGTTCAACCCGCAGCAGATGAGCGCCTTCATCCTGCAGAAGCTCAAGCGGGACGCCGAGGCCTACCTGGGCGAGAAGGTGACCGACGCGGTCATCACCGTCCCGGCGTACTTCAACGACTCCGAGCGTCAGGCGACGAAGGAGGCCGGCGAGATCGCGGGCCTGAACGTCCTGCGCATCGTCAACGAGCCGACGGCCGCCGCGCTGGCCTACGGCCTCGACAAGGACGACCAGACGATCCTCGTCTTCGACCTCGGCGGCGGCACCTTCGACGTGTCCCTGCTGGAGATCGGCGACGGCGTCGTCGAGGTGAAGGCCACCAACGGTGACAACCACCTCGGTGGTGACGACTGGGACCAGCGCGTCGTCGACTACCTGGTCAAGCAGTTCCAGTCCGGTCACGGCGTGGACCTCTCCAAGGACAAGATGGCCCTCCAGCGCCTCCGCGAGGCCGCCGAGAAGGCCAAGATCGAGCTGTCCTCGTCCACCGAGACCTCGATCAACCTGCCTTACATCACGGCGTCCGCCGAGGGCCCGCTGCACCTGGACGAGAAGCTCACCCGCGCCCAGTTCCAGCAGCTGACGGCCGACCTGCTGGAGCGCTGCAAGACGCCGTTCCACAACGTCATCAAGGACGCCGGCATCTCCATCAACGAGATCGACCACGTCGTCCTCGTCGGTGGCTCCACCCGTATGCCCGCCGTGGCCGAGCTCGTCAAGGAGCTGACCGGCGGCAAGGAGGCCAACAAGGGCGTCAACCCGGACGAGGTCGTCGCCATCGGCGCCTCGCTCCAGGCCGGTGTCCTCAAGGGCGAGGTCAAGGACGTCCTGCTGCTCGACGTCACCCCGCTGTCCCTCGGTATCGAGACCAAGGGCGGCATCATGACCAAGCTGATCGAGCGCAACACCACGATCCCGACGAAGCGCTCCGAGATCTTCACCACGGCCGAGGACAACCAGCCGTCCGTGCAGATCCAGGTCTACCAGGGCGAGCGCGAGATCGCGGCGTACAACAAGAAGCTCGGCATGTTCGAGCTGACCGGTCTGCCGCCGGCGCCCCGCGGCGTCCCGCAGATCGAGGTCTCCTTCGACATCGACGCCAACGGCATCATGCACGTCACGGCGAAGGACCTCGGCACCGGCAAGGAGCAGAAGATGACCGTCACCGGCGGCTCCTCGCTGCCGAAGGACGAGGTCGACCGCATGCGCGAGGAGGCCGAGCGCTACGCGGAGGAGGACCACAAGCGCCGCGAGGCCGCCGAGACCCGCAACCAGGGCGAGCAGCTCGTCTACCAGACCGAGAAGTTCCTCAAGGACAACGAGGACAAGGTCCCGGGCGAGGTCAAGACCGAGGTGGAGTCCGCCATCGCCGAGCTGAAGGAGAAGCTCAAGGGCGAGGACACCGCCGAGATCCGCACCGCCACCGAGAAGGTCGCGGCCGTCTCGCAGAAGCTCGGCCAGGCGATGTACGCCGACGCCCAGGGCGCGCAGGCCGCGGGCGACGGTGACGCCGGTGCCGGCCAGGCCAAGGCCGACGACGACGTCGTGGACGCCGAGATCGTGGACGACGAGCGCAAGGACGGTGCCGCGTGACGGAGGAGACCCCGGGCTTCGAGGAGAAGCCCGACGTCCCCTCCGGCGCCACCCCTGACGACGCCGAGTCGAAGGCCGCCCCCAAGGAGGGGGCGGCCCCGGCCGGGGACGCGAACGCAGACGCAGGTCTGGTCGCCCAGCTGGACCAGGTACGCACCGCGCTGAACGAGCGCACCGCGGACCTCCAGCGGCTCCAGGCCGAGTACCAGAACTACCGCCGCCGGGTCGAGCGGGACCGGGTCACGGTCAAGGAGATCGCCGTCGCGAACCTCCTGACCGAGCTGCTGCCCGTGCTCGACGACATCGGCCGCGCACGGGAACACGGCGAACTGGTCGGCGGCTTCAAGTCGGTGGCCGAGTCGACGGAGGCCACCGCGGCCAAGCTGGGCCTCCAGCAGTTCGGCAAGGAGGGCGAGCCCTTCGACCCGACCATCCACGAGGCCCTGATGCACAGCTACGCGCCGGACGTCACTGAGACGACCTGCGTGGCGATCCTGCAGCCCGGGTATCGCATCGGCGAGCGCACCATCCGCCCCGCGCGGGTGGCCGTGGCCGAGCCGCAGCCGGGCGCGCAGGCCGGGAAGCCGGAGAAGGCGGGCAAGGCCGAGGGCGCCGAGGAGAAGTCCGAGGCGGCCGACGACAAGGAGAACGGTGGCCCGGAGGAGGGCTGACGTAATCACAGCGGACGGGAAGGAGGGACGTCGGGGATGAGCACCAAGGACTTCATCGAGAAGGACTTCTACAAGGTCCTCGGCGTCCCCAAGGACGCCACCGAGGCCGAGATCAAGAAGGCGTACCGGAAGCTCGCGCGCGAGTTCCACCCGGACGCCAACAAGGGCAACGCCAAGGCCGAGGAGCGCTTCAAGGAGATCTCCGAGGCGAACGACATCCTCGGCGACCCCAAGAAGCGCAAGGAGTACGACGAGGCGCGCGCCCTGTTCGGCAACGGTGGCTTCGGCCCCGGGCCGGGCGCCGGCGGCGGCAACTTCAACTTCGACCTGGGCGACCTCTTCGGAGGCGGCGGCACCGCCCAGAGCGGCGGCTTCGGCGGCGGGCTCGGCGATGTCTTCGGGGGCCTGTTCAACCGGGGCGGCGCGGGCGGGGCGACCCGTACGCAGCCGCGCCGCGGCCAGGACGTGGACACCGAGGTCACCCTCAGCTTCACCGAGGCGATCGAGGGGGCCACGGTGCCGCTGCGGATGACCTCCCAGCAGCCCTGCAAGGCCTGTTCCGGCACCGGCGACAAGAACGGCACGCCCCGGGTGTGCCCGACCTGTGTCGGCACCGGCCAGATCGCCCGGGGCTCGGGCGGCGGCTTCTCGCTGACCGACCCCTGCCCCGACTGCAAGGGCCGCGGTCTGATCGCCGAGAACCCCTGCCCGGACTGCAAGGGCAGCGGTCGCGCCAAGTCCTCGCGCACCATGCAGGTCCGCATCCCGGCGGGTGTCACCGACGGGCAGCGGATCCGGCTGCGCGGCAAGGGCGCCCCCGGTGAGCGGGGCGGCCCGGCCGGCGATCTGTATGTGACCGTGCACGTGGGCGAACACCCGGTGTTCGGCCGCAAGGGCGACAACCTGACGGTGACCGTCCCGGTCACCTTCGCGGAGGCCGCGCTCGGCGGCGAGGTGCGGGTGCCGACCCTCGGCGGCCCGCCGGTCACCCTGAAGCTGCCCCCGGGCACTCCGAACGGCAGGACCATGCGGGCCCGCGGCAAGGGCGCGGTCCGCAAGGACGGCACCCGCGGCGACCTCCTGGTCACCGTCGAGGTGAGTGTCCCGGAGGACCTGTCGGGGAAGGCTCGTGACGCACTGGAGGCGTATCGCGAGGCGACCGCGGGCGAGGACCCGCGGGCGGAGCTGTTCGAGGCCGCGAAGGGAGCTTGAGCGTGATGGAAGGCCGCCGGCGCAATCCGTACGAACTGACCGAGGAGACCCCGGTCTACGTCATCTCGGTGGCGGCCCAGCTCTCCGGACTCCATCCGCAGACGCTGCGCCAGTACGACCGCCTGGGCCTGGTCTCCCCGGACCGCACCGCGGGCCGGGGCCGGCGCTACTCGGCCCGTGACATCGAACTGCTCCGCCAGGTACAGCAGTTGTCGCAGGACGAGGGCATCAACCTGGCCGGCATCAAGCGCATCATCGAACTGGAGAACCAGGTCGCCGCGCTCCAGTCCCGTGTCGCGGAGCTGGAGTCGGCCCTGGACGGCGCGGCGGCCACCATGCGCCAGCGCGAGGCCGCCGTGCACGCCTCCTACCGGCGGGACCTGGTCCCGTACCAGGAGGTCCAGCAGACCAGCGCGCTGGTCGTGTGGCGGCCCAAGCGGTCCCCGCAGCAGGGCGACTGAGTGCCCGGATCACCACGCACGGCCAAGGGCCCGCGGACGCATCCCGTCCGCGGGCCCTTCGGCGTCACCGGACCCGGCGGCTCCGGTGACGGACCCGACGGGCGCGGCGCGGTCACAACCCACTCTTTGCCACCTCGTGAACTCCCCTTGGATGGACGGTCCGTAAAGGGTGTTTGGAGAGGTTTCCCCATTGCTTTCACATGTTGGACGGCGCGTAGTGTTGCCCACTCGTTAAGCAAGGCTTCTTGACGCCGGCTGTCGGCTCCGCGTTGTCTTTTCAGACACCTGGGTCCTATAGCAGCACCCACGTCCGAAACACACGTGAAGTGAGCCCTCGTATGCGCCGTATCGCCCTGTCCGTGGCCGCCTGTGCGGCGACCCTCTCGCTGGCCGGCTGCGGCGTCCTGAACGCGACGGGGGACAGCACGAGCGCGAGCCCGGCCAAGGGCAACGACCTCACCGTGGGTCTGCTGCTGCCGGAGAAGACCAACACGCGCTACGACAAGTTCGACTACCCCATCATCAAGAGCAAGGTCTCCGACCTGACCGCCAAGCAGGGCAAGGTCGAGTACGAGAACGCGAACGCGGACGCGGCGAAGCAGTCCGGCCAGATGCAGAAGATGATCGACGACAAGGTCGATGTGATCCTGCTGGACGCCGTCGACTCGCACGCCATCGCGGGCGAGGTGAAGAAGGCCAAGGACGCGGGCATCCCGGTCATCGCCTACGACCGCCTGGCCGAGGGCCCGATCAGCGCGTACGTCTCCTTCGACAACGAGCTCGTCGGCGAGGTGCAGGGCCGCTCGCTGCTGGACGCGCTGGGCTCGAACGCGAGCACCGCCACGAAGATCGTGATGATGAACGGCTCGCCCACCGACCCGAACGCCAAGCAGTTCAAGGAGGGCGCGCTCTCCGAGCTGAACGGCAAGGTGACCATCGCGGCCAGCTACGACACCACGGACTGGAAGCCGGAGAACGCCCAGGCCAACATGGCGAAGGCGATCAGCCAGATCGGCGCGGGCAACATCGCGGGCGTCTACTCCGCCAACGACGGCATGGCGGGCGGTGTCATCAAGGCCCTGAAGGCCGCGGGCGTCACCAGCCTGCCGCCGGTCACCGGCCAGGACGCCGAGCTGGACGCCGTACAGCGGGTGGTGGCGGGCGAGCAGTACATGAGCGTCTACAAGTCCTACCCGGACGAGGCCGAGGCCGCCGCGCAGATGGCCGTCTCCAAGGTCCAGGGCAAGGACATCCAGTTCGACGCGCTCACCGAGGACAAGGTGGACAGCCCCACCACCAAGAACATCCCGTCCAAGCTGGTCCAGGTGAGCGCCCTGACGCGCAAGACCATCAAGGACACGGTCATCGCGGACGGCATCTACACCGTGGACGACATCTGCACCGCCAAGTTCAAGGCGCAGTGCACCGCGATCGGCCTGAAGTAGCGGGTCGCCGCACCGCGCCTTTCGGCGGGTGCGGTGCGGCGCGATCGACGACGCCCCTGTCATGCGGGCGTCGCCACCGTCATCTTGTGGCAATGCGAGGGGCGGGGCCTGGGGGATACCCGGACGCAGTGGTCGTTAACGACCGCCGTGCACTGGGGAGCCGTGTTGCGGACCCGGTCGGCGCCACGCATAGTTGCGCTGCGGAAGTGGCAGCACACCGGGGGTGGAATGCGCGATGGCCGGGCGGAGGGCGGAGCAGCATCCCCACGGTGCCGACCGGCTGTGCGAGGCCGGGGACCGCGTGTACGCACGGGCGGTGCGCCGGGGCCGGGTGCCGCGCGTCGAGGCCGAGGCGGTGCCCTGCCTGCTGGAACTGGCCCTGCTGCACCCGGACCCCGACGACATGGACTGGCTGGTCCCCACCTCCCCGCAGGAGGTCATGACCCGGCTGCTGCGCGGGGTCTACGACGAGGTCAGTGAGAGCCAGCGCCGGGTGGGCTCGGCGGTGGCCGCCTTCGAGCGGTACGCCGGGCTCGGCCAGTTGCAGGCGCTCGCGGCGCCGGGCGGGGGCAGCGCGGTACGGGTGCTGGACGGGCTGTCCCGGATCCAGGCCGCGATGGACGAGGCGACGCAGGCGTGCACCACCGAGGTGCTCACCGTGCAGCCGGGCGGCATCCGCCGGGAGGCCGAGCTGACCGAGGGCCTGCACCGGGCGCTGGCCCTGCGCGGGCGGGGCGTGCGCATGCGGGACCTGTACACGCATGTGGCCCGGCACGGGCAGGGGCTGCTCAACTACCTGGAGCTGATGGGCGACACGGTGGAGGCCCGCACCCTGGACGAGGTCATCGACCGGCTCATCCTCTTCGACCGCACCGTGGCCTTCATCCCGGCGAACGCCGACCGCACCATGGCCCTGGAGCTGCGCCACCCGGCGCTGGTGGAGTACCTGGTGACCGTCTTCGAGCGGCTGTGGCGGCTCGCCATCCCGCTCACCGCGCCGCTGCCGGACACCGGTATCGAGGGCATCTCGCACCGCGAGCAGTCCATCGCGGCGCTGCTCGCCGAGGGCCACCAGGACGCGGTGATCGCCGAGCGGCTCGGCATCAGCGTGCGCACCTGCCGGGCGCACATCGCCCGCCTCTCGGAGACCCTGGGCGCGGCGAGCCGTACCCAGCTGGGAGTGCGCATCGCGCAGGCCGGCCTGGACGGCAGCGGCAGGGGCCTGCCGGCCGCCCGGAACGCCTCGCGGTGACACTCCCTCAGGAGAGGCCCCCTACCGGCCCGCAGGGGGCCGGTAGGGGCGGCTCACTTGTCCAGGATGCCGGACTGGGCGATGAGATAGCCGAGCTGGGCGCGGCTGCCGCTGCCGAGCGCCTGGGCGAGCCGGGCGATATGGGCGCGGCAGGTGCGCACGTTCATCCCGAGCCGGCGCGCGATGGCCTCGTCCACATGACCCTCCACCAGGAGCTTGGCGATGGAGTGCTGGATCTCGGTGATGCCGTCGGGCGCGGTCTCGTACGGGGCGCCCGCGGTCAGCGGTACCGCGCGGTTCCACATGAACTCGAAGACCTTGATGAGGTAGCGGATGAGCCCGGGGTTGCGCAGTTCCAGGGCCACCTGCTGGTCGTCGCGGGTGGGGATGAAGGCGACCGACTCGTCGCAGATGATGAGCCGTTCGACCAGTTCGTCGATGGTGCGGTACTCCACCTTGCCGCTGGTGAGCTGGGCGACGTAGCCGAGATGGCCGAGGTTGTAGCGTGCCGTGTGCTGGTACAGCGTGCGGATGTGCACGCCCCGCTCCACCAGGGCGGTGTCCCGCTCCAGGCCCTGGGTGATGGTGTGTTCGGTGAAGCGGTTGCTCGGCTGGACGGTGAGCACGGCGGACTGGCACTGGGCGGTGGCCAGGTCGAGGGCGGCGTTGATGCGGTCGCTGCCCTCCAGGACCGTGATCGAGTCGGTCTCGGACCCGGTCTGGGCGCTCATCGCGAGGAACGGCTCGAATACATCGGAGAGTTGCACCGCCCAGCGCCGGCGATCGGCTATCTCCCGTTCCACGGGGGACAATCGCTGGGCCAGCGCCACCGCGGGTGGCACCGGGCGCAGCCAGTCGGGATCGTCCGGGTCCGGGTGGAGCAGGGCGAACTCCATCAGGCAGGGAGCCGATGCCACGTCAGCACGGGAGACACGTCCGGTACGCAGGGCCTTGGCGTAAAGTCGGCCCCCCTCCTCGCACAATTCGGTGACCGCATGGGGATGTACCGTGTTGTGCCGATTTGAAGTCAAATCTCCACCCCCCAGGGTCCTGAACATGCAGGAACATGATGCACTGATTGTGTGGTCATGATGTGCCTGAATGAGCCATCGTCTTATCCGACGGGGGAAGAAGGGGACCTTCAAGTGAGGACGAAGTCGACCATGGGCAAGAAGATGATTCGCTCGGTGCTGGTCGCCACCTTCTCCGCCGTTGTGGCCCTTGGAGTGCTGAGTGGCCCCTTCGGTGCGAAGAGCGACGCTCGCGCGGACACCAGGTGGCCCGCGGTGGCCACGTTCGACGCGAAGACCGATGTGCGCGCCGACACCCGGTGGCCCTCGGACACCCGGTGGCCCTCGGCGCCCGCACCCGCGACTGCGGTGACCACGACGACGGTGGACACGGCAGACGGTTCAGGGAGCTGATGTGACCACGCCACCCGACGACCGCTCCTTCCGCCGTGAGATGGCCACCGCCTACCGCTCCGGCTGGCACTTCATCGATCTGGTGACCGCGATTCCCCACCCGGGGGACTCGCTGATGGTGACCGTCTTCGGTGAGCCGGTCGTCGTCACGCGCGACGACGAGGAGGACGTCCGGGCCTACCGGTGCCTGCGCAAGCCGCGTGGGGCGCCTCAGCCGGTGCGGTGTGCCATACGGTACGGAATGATCTTTGTGAACCTGGACCAGCGGGATCACCGGCTCACCGAGCCGGTGGAGTCCGACCTGAGAACAATCTCGGCCACCCCCCGCAGTGCCTGACGCGATTCCCCCGTCGTAAAAGATCGCTCAGGCGCTTCCCCCCGCAGCGGCGTCACCGTGACCTGAACACGGTGACGCCGCTGTTGTTCGTGGCGACATTTCGGGGTATGCCCCGACTCCCGCGGTGGCCGAAACGAATCGAACATGGCCGCCGTGGCATCACTCGACCTCCACATTCCGTTCACCCCCGCCCCAGCGCCCTCTCCAGCGAGATCTCGATCACCACGCGGGCCGGGTTCGGCGCGGGCTCGCGGGTGTAGCGCTCGGCGTAGCGGCGCTCCGCCTCCCTGATCCGGTCCGGGTCCGTGGACAGGCGCGCCCGCCCCTCCAGGGTGGCCCAGCGGCGCCCGTCGACCTGGCAGACGGCGGCGAGGGCGCCCTCGGGCCCGGCGGCGCGGACATGGGCCGCCTTCGCGCTGGCCCCGTTGCAGATCACCCGGGCGAGGCGCGCCTCGGGGTCGTACGTCACCCCGACCGGCACTACATGCGGACTGCCGTCCGGGCGGATGGTCGTCAGGGTGCACAGATGCCGCTCGCGCCAGAAGCCGAGATACGCCTCGTCCGGGGAACCCGGATCCACGGAATGGTTCGCCATGCCCGGAAACCTAGCCGCAGACCGGTGCGCGAGCAGCCTTGAGTGGAATAGACTCAACTTTATGTACGCTGGTTAAGTCAGCAGAGGGATGCAGGCTGAGGTACGCCTAGGAGGAGAACGCACACGTGGACGCCGAGCTGACCAACAAGAGCCGGGACGCGATCAACACGGCCAGCAACCGGGCCGTGACCGAGGGGCACCCGGACCTGACCCCCGCGCATCTGCTGCTGGCGCTGCTCGCGGGGCAGGAGAACGAGAACATCACCGACCTGCTCGCCGCCGTCGACGCCGACCGGGCCGCCGTCCGCGCGGGCGCGGAGAAGCTCCTCGCCACGCTGCCCAGCGTGGCCGGCTCCACCGTCGCGCCCCCGCAGCCGAGCCGCGACCTGCTGGCCGTGATCGCGGACGCGGGCGAGCGGGCCAAGGACCTCGGCGACGAGTACCTGTCGACCGAACACCTGCTGATCGGCATCGCCGCCAAGGGCGGAGCCGCCGGTGAGCTGCTGCGGCGCGAGGGCGCCGAGGCGAAGAAGTTGCTGGAGGCCTTCAAGAAGGCCAGGGGAGGACGCCGCGTGACCACCGCCGACCCGGAGGGCCAGTACAAGGCCCTGGAGAAGTTCGGCACCGACTTCACCGCCGCCGCCCGCGAGGGCCGGCTCGACCCGGTCATCGGGCGGGACCAGGAGATCCGGCGGGTCGTGCAGGTGCTGAGCCGTCGTACGAAGAACAACCCGGTCCTGATCGGCGAGCCGGGCGTCGGCAAGACCGCCGTCGTGGAGGGGCTCGCGCAGCGGATCGTCAAGGGCGATGTGCCCGAGTCGCTGAAGGACAAGCGCCTGGTCTCGCTGGACCTCGGCGCGATGGTGGCCGGCGCCAAGTACCGCGGCGAGTTCGAGGAGCGCCTCAAGGCCGTCCTCGCCGAGATCAAGGACTCCGACGGGCAGATCATCACCTTCATCGACGAGCTGCACACGGTCGTCGGCGCGGGCGCGGGCGGCGACTCCGCCATGGACGCGGGCAACATGCTCAAGCCCATGCTCGCCCGCGGTGAGCTGCGCATGGTCGGCGCCACCACGCTGGACGAGTACCGGGAGCGGATCGAGAAGGACCCCGCCCTGGAGCGCCGCTTCCAGCAGGTGCTGGTCGCCGAGCCGACCGTCGAGGACACCATCGCGATCCTGCGCGGTCTCAAGGGCCGCTACGAGGCGCACCACAAGGTGCAGATCGCGGACAGCGCCCTGGTCGCCGCCGCCACCCTCTCCGACCGCTACATCACCTCCCGCTTCCTGCCGGACAAGGCCATCGACCTGGTGGACGAGGCGGCCTCCCGGCTGCGCATGGAGATCGACTCCTCGCCGGTGGAGATCGACGAACTCCAGCGCTCCGTCGACCGGTTGAAGATGGAGGAGCTGGCGATCGGCAAGGAGACCGACCCCGCCTCGCTGGCCCGGCTGGAGAAGCTGCGCCGCGATCTCGCCGACCGGGAGGAGGAGTTGCGGGGCCTGACCGCCCGCTGGGAGAAGGAGAAGCAGTCCCTCAACCGGGTCGGTGAGCTCAAGGAGCGGCTGGACGACCTGCGCGGCCAGGCCGAACGCGCCCAGCGCGACGGCGACTTCGACAAGGCCGCCAAGCTGCTCTACGGCGAGATCCCGCAGCTGGAGAAGGAGCTGGAGGCCGCCTCCGAGGCCGAGGAGGAGGCCGCGCAGGACACCATGGTCAAGGAGGAGGTCGGCGCCGACGACATCGCCGACGTCGTCGGGGCCTGGACCGGCATCCCGGCCGGCCGGCTGCTGGAGGGGGAGACCCAGAAGCTGCTGCGCATGGAGGACGAGCTGGGCAGGCGGCTCATCGGCCAGGGCGAGGCCGTGCGCGCGGTCAGCGACGCGGTACGGCGCTCCCGGGCCGGCATCGCCGACCCCGACCGGCCCACCGGATCGTTCCTCTTCCTCGGCCCGACCGGCGTCGGCAAGACCGAACTCGCCAAGGCGCTCGCGGACTTCCTCTTCGACGACGAGCGGGCCATGGTCCGCATCGACATGTCGGAGTACGGCGAGAAGCACAGCGTGGCCCGGCTGGTCGGCGCGCCCCCCGGGTACGTCGGCTACGAGGAGGGCGGCCAGCTGACCGAGGCGGTGCGCAGGCGCCCGTACACCGTGGTCCTCCTGGACGAGGTGGAGAAGGCCCACCCGGAGGTCTTCGACATCCTGCTCCAGGTGCTGGACGACGGCCGCCTGACCGACGGCCAGGGCCGCACCGTCGACTTCCGCAACACCATCCTGGTGCTCACCTCCAACCTGGGCAGCCAGTTCCTGATCGACCCGCTGCGGACCGAGGAGGAGAAGAAGGAGCAGGTGCTGGAGGTCGTACGGGCGTCCTTCAAGCCGGAATTCCTCAACCGCCTGGACGACCTGGTGGTGTTCTCCGCGCTGACCAAGCCCGAGCTGGAGCGGATCGCGGGGCTGCAGATCGAGCGGCTGGGCCGGCGGCTCGCCGAGCGCCGGCTCACCCTGGACGTCACGCCCGAGGCGCTGGCCTGGCTCGCGGAGGAGGGGATGGACCCGGCGTACGGCGCCCGGCCGCTGCGCCGCCTGGTGCAGACCGCCATCGGCGACCGGCTCGCCCGGGAGATCCTGTCCGGCGAGATCAAGGACGGCGACACGGTCCGCGTGGACCGCTTCGGCGAGGGCCTGCTGGTCGGCCCGCCGACGGGGAAGACGCTCTGACGCTCACAGGTGACCGCCTGACGCTCACACGGTGAACGCGCTGAACCGTACGAGGGCCCGGTCCGGGCCCTCGTACGTCACGTTCACCGTCACCGCGTCGGCGCCCGCGCCCGCCGGTGGCCCCGCCGCCTCGGAGTCCAGGTTCAGACAGAGGTCGGCGCCGTCGTCGCACAGCTCGGTGCCGGGCGCGGGCCCGGACGGATAGGTCTTCGCCAGCCACGCGCCCACGTCCTGGCGGGGCATCCGGAACTCGGCCGCGTACGACGTGTCCAGCCAGCTCTGCACGGTGCACCGGGTGTCGTACGCGCCCTGCGGCAGCTTCCCGCCGCCGAACTCCAGCGCCTCGGCGCACGGCACCTGCTCCGGGCCGCCGCCCAGCGGATAGTCCGAGGTCGCCAGCCGCACCACCGCGAGGACCACCCAGGCCAGCAGCAGCGCCGGGAGCGTCAGCACCACCCCCAGCAGCACCCGTCTGCCGCGTCCCCGCCCCGCCATATCGGCCCCTGTGTGTTCACCGGGCCGCCGCCCGGGCACTGGATCATGTCAGCCAAAGGCTGACAGGCCCCGTCAGGGCTTGCCACCCCCCTCCCCGCATGGGGGAGGATGGCGGGATCCGTACGAAGGGAAAAACACGGTGAGCATCGACCCGTCCTCGATTCCGAACTTCGGGGGCCAGCCCGAGCCGCAGCCCCAGGGACCGGGCGGCCCCGTCCTCCCGGACCAGGACCTCGTCAAACAGCTTCTGGAGCAGATGGAGCTGAAGTACGTCCTCGACGAGGAGGGCGACCTCGCGGCGCCCTGGGAGCAGTTCCGCACCTACTTCATGTTCCGCGGGGAGGACGAGCACGCGGTCTTCTCGGTGCGGACCTTCTACGACCGCCCGCACCAGATCGAGGACAAGGCCCAGCTCCTCGAGTCGGTCGACGACTGGAACCGCCGCACCCTGTGGCCCAAGGTCTACACCCACACGCACGACGACGGCACGGTCCGCCTCATCGGCGAGGCCCAGATGCTGATCGGCACCGGCGTCGACCTCAACCACTTCGTCTCCTCCACGGTCAGCTGGGTGCGTGCCGCGATCGAGTTCGACAAGTGGCTGGTCGAGCAGCTGGGCCTGGAGGAGGACGTCGACGGCACGGACAAGCCCGAGGACGGCGAGGCCGACTCCGGCGAGTGACCTGCCGTACCGGCTACAGCGGCGCGTTGCCCAGCACCAGCAGGTACGCGCCGTAGAGGTACGACAGCCCGGCCAGGGACGCGACCAGTACGGCCGCGTGCCAGGGCCGGGCTCTCGCCGCGCGGACCAGTGCGCGGGCCGGCGGCAGCAGCAGCGGGAAGGCCGGCAGCAGGAAGCGCGGCTTGGACTCGAAGATGCCCGAACCGCCGAGCACCACCAGCAGCAGCACCCCGCTGTAGACCAGCAGCGGCAGCGGCGGCCGGTCCAGGGCCAGCAGCACGAACAGCACCACGCCCGCGGCCACCAGCAGCAGCGCCATGGGGAACACCACCCGGCCGCCGTGCAGCAGCAGGGTGCGCACGAAGCGCAGCGAGCCGCGCCCGAGGTCGAAGCGCGAGCCCCAGCGGGCCTGCACGTCGAAATAGCCGCCCAGCAGATCGCCCCGGCGCAGGCCCACCCACAGCAGGAACGCGGTCCAGCCCAGCGGGGCGAGCGCCGCGCCCGTCCACAGCCTGTGGGAAACCCGGCCGCGCCGCCGCCACACCTCGCGGCCGGCCGCGGCGAGCACGGCGGCGGCCACCGCGAAGCCGTTCGGGCGGGCCAGTCCCGCGAGCGCCGCCAGGGAGCCCGCCCACAGCCAGCGCCCGGTCAGCACCGCGTACAGCGACCAGGCCGCGCACGCGGTGAGCACCGGCTCGGTGTACGCCATCGACAGCACCACCGAGTGCGGCAGCAGCCCCCACAGCAGCACCAGCGCGATCCCCACCGGCCGCCCGTACAGCAGCGTCCCGACCGCGTACAGGCCCGCCGCGGCCACCAGCGCCGCCGACCAGGACACCAGCAGCCCGGCCGCGCCCCCGCCGAGCGTGCTCACCTCGCTCACCGCCCGCACCAGCGCCGGATACAGCGGGAAGAACGCCAGATCGCTGTAGCCGTGCCGGCCCAGGGCGTGGCCGTACCCGTGCGCCGCGATGCCCAGGTACCAGACCGAGTCCCAGGAGCGGCCCAGCAGGGCCAGCACCGGCCGGCCCGCGGCCTCGGCGAGCAGGGCGAGGACGGCGGCACCGGCGAGCCGCGCGCCGAGGAACAGTCCTACGGCGACGCCGCTCGCCCTGAGCAGGGAGACGCGGGCGCGTTCCCCGGGCGCGGGTTCGGGTGCGGTGACGGGCGGGGCGAGGACGGTGCTGACGTGGGTCACACCTCCGCACCTTGCAAGGGCCCGGCCCCGGATGCGAGCAGGGCGCGGCCAACCGGCGGCGAACCGTCCCTCACATGGCCCGCAGCCGCTCCGCCGCCTCGCGCAGCACGTCCTCGCGCTTGCAGAACGCGAACCGCACGAAGGGGGCGCCCGCCTCGCGGTCGTCGTAGAAGACCGCGTTGGGGATGGCCACGACACCGGCGCGTTCGGGCAGGGCGCGGCAGAAGGCGAAGCCGTCCTTCTCGCCGAGGGGGCGGATGTCGGTGGTGACGAAGTAGGTGCCCGCGGGCTTGAACACCTCGAAGCCCGCGGCCGTGAGCCCCGCCGACAGGATGTCCCGGCGCTCCCGCATCGAGCGCCGGAAGTCGTCGTAGTAGGACTCGGGCAGGGCGAGGGCCTCGGCCACCGCGTACTGGAAGGGGCCCGAGGAGACGTAGGTGAGGAACTGCTTGGCCGCGCGCACCGCGCTGACCAGGGCGGGCGCGGCCGTCACCCAGCCGACCTTCCAGCCGGTGAACGAGAACGTCTTGCCGGCCGAGCCGATGGTCACCGTGCGCTCGCGCATGCCGGGGAAGGAAGCGAGGGGGAGGTGCTCGGCGTCGTCGAACACCAGGTGCTCGTACACCTCGTCCGTCACCACCAGCAGGTCCCGCTCCACCGCGAGCTCGGCGATCGCGGCCAGCTCGGCGCGGGTGAGGACGGTACCGGTGGGGTTGTGCGGGGTGTTGATCAGCAGCAGCCGGGTCCGGTCGGTGACGGCGGCGCGCAGCTCGTCCAGGTCGAGCCGGAAGCGGCCCTCGTGCGGGCGCAGGGTCACCGGCACCCGGCGGCCGCCCGCAAGGGCGATGCTCGCCGCGTAGGAGTCGTAGTACGGCTCCAGGGCCACCACCTCGTCGCCCGGCTCCAGCAGCGCGAGCAGCGCGGCCGCGATGGCCTCGGTGGCGCCCGCCGTCACCAGCACCTCGGTGTCGGGGTCGTACGGCAGCCCGTACCGGCGCCGCTGGTGCGCGGCGATCGCGGTGCGCAGCTCGGGGACGCCGGGGCCCGGCGGGTACTGGTTGCCGCGCCCGTCGCGCAGCGCCCGTACGGCGGCCTCCCTGACCTCCTCGGGGCCGTCGGTGTCGGGGAAGCCCTGGCCCAGGTTGATCGACCCGGTGGCGACGGCGAGGGCGGACATCTCCGCGAAGATCGTCGTGCCGAACTCGGCGAGCCTGCGGTTGAGGAGGGGGCGCGCGGTGGAGGTCATGGCGGCCATCCTGCGCCCAAGCTCTGGAGTTCCTCAACTCCGCTTTGACCCGTGCCCCGGGCGGGCATCTCCGGGGCACCGCGCACTGCGCGGGAAGGAACGAGGCGCCCACGGGGGGCGGCTTCGGGGGACCGGAAGAGGGTGGCGCCATGGATCCGTTCGTCATCGGGCTGGTGGGAGTGTTCGTCCTGTTCGTCGTCGTCGCGCGGGTGTCCGGCAGACGCGGCAAGGGCGGGGCGGGGCGGCGGGGCGGGCGCGCGGCGGGCTCGTCGGCGATGCTCGGCGGGGGCGGCGGCGACTCGGGCAACAGCTGGTGGGCCGGGGACAGCGGGTCGTCGTCGGGCGGACACCACGGGAGCCACGGCGGCCACCACGGCGGCCATTCCTCCTGCGGCGGCGGGGGTCACTCGGGGCACTCCTGCGGCGGCGGCCATTCCTCGTGCGGCGGGGGTTCCTCGTGCGGCGGCGGGTCGTCCTGCGGGGGAGGCGGTGGCTGCGGGAGCAGCTGAGAAGGGTGGTGCGTGGCTTTGTGGTCGCGCCCGGCGTGCGCCGTGGTGGAACAGTTGAACTGTGAGCCCCCCGACGGATGGAATGCCCCCGAAGTTGGGTAAAAACGCTGTGGCGGCCCCTCTGTTCATGATTCCCTCTAAAACGCCAATGCAGCCAACGCAGCCCCCAGGACGTCTCGCAGACGCCTCGTACCGGCCGGGCCGGCCGGGCTGACACGGCCATCTCCCCTCATTTGCGTGTTAGCGGAGCCGATCCATGCTCACGACCCTGAACACCAGTTACAGCGATACGCGCGCTGCCGACCTCGCCTGGGCCCTGGGGCGCGAACCGCTTCCCGCCCTGGCCACCCTCGACCTCGAACTGACCGGCGCCAAGCTCCAGTTGAGACTGCTCGGCGCCTCCCACCAGGTCCTCCTTGAGGAGGAGCGCGGCCTGTGCTCCGAGACCGTGGCCTGCATCCCCGGCTCCAGCACCCCGCTGCCGCTCGGCGTCGCCAAGCGCGTCGGCGACTGGGAGTACGAGTTCGCGGCGCGCGTCGAGATGCTCACCCCGGGCTCCTTCGCGGGCCGCGCCCAGGAGTTGCTCGCCCTCGTCTCCGAGCACCCGCACGGACTCGCGGGCGTCTTCCCGGGCAGCCCGCACGCGTTCACCGCGATGCTGGCCCAGCGGCACCAGGACCATGTGCACTGGCGCACCTGGCACGCCTACCCGCAGGACGGCCAACTCGTCGCCACCCGTACCCGGGTGGGGGCGCGGGCGCGCGGCGGGCGGACCGGCCAGGAAGCCGACGCCGCGTAGTCCGGGACGTCCGCCGCATAAACCCGGATGGGGTCAACTGCCCCCAGATCCACACCTGTGGGTGACGAAGCGTGCCCGGCATGTGACGTAACGTCGCAGCGTGATCGAACCGCAGGCCCCCGCGCCCCCGGGCGCCCCGCCCTCCCGGACCGGCCCCGCCGGACTGTCCGTCCGGCCCGGCACCGCGCGGTTCCTGGTCCTTGTGTGCGTCTTCGTCTGCGCGGCCTGCGGACTCGTGTACGAGCTCGAACTCGTCGCGTTCGCCTCGTACTTGATCGGCGACTCGGTCACCCAGGCGTCCGTCGTGCTGTCCGTGATGGTGTTCGCGATGGGCATCGGCTCGCTCGGCGCCAAGCGGCTGCGCCGGCACACCGCCGTCGGCTTCGGCGCGGTCGAGACGCTGCTCGCCCTGGTCGGCGGGTGCAGCGCGATGGCCCTGTACGCGGTGTTCGCCTGGACCGGCGGCTGGGGCGGGCCCTGGGCCGAGGGCCCGCGCTGCCTGCTGGTCGCCTTCTCGCTCGCCATCGGCCTGCTCATCGGCGCCGAGGTCCCGCTGCTGATGGAGCTGATCCAGCGCATCCGCCGCCAGGACGCGCCCGCCGCCGTGGCCGACCTGTTCGCCGCGGACTACGTCGGCGCCCTCGTCGGCGGCCTCGCCTTTCCCTTCGTACTCCTGCCGTTCTGCGGCCAGTTGACCGGCGTGCTGCTCACCGGCACGGTCAACCTCGTCGCGGGCGGCGCCCTCGTCCTCGGCCTCTTCCGGCACGATCTGACCCGCCGCGCCCGCTGGACCCTGCTCCTCGCCGGCCTCACCGTCCTCGGCGTCCTCGCCTCGGCCGCCGCCCTCTCCGCCGATTTCGAACGCGCCGCGCGCCGCGCGGTGTACGGCACGGACGTCCGGGTCGCCGTGCAGACCGGGGTGCAGGAGGTCGTCCTCGCGGGCGGCACCGACGGCCGCCCCCTCGACCTCTACCTCGACGGCCGGCTGCGCATCGGCGGCCAGGACGCCCGCCGTTACCACGAGGCCCTGGTCCACCCCGCCCTCGCCGGACCGCACGCCCGCGTCCTGATCCTCGGCGGCGGCGACGGCCTGGCCGCGCGCGAGGTGCTGCGCCATCTTGGAGTGCGCCGCGTCGACATCGTCGAACTCGACGCGGAACTCGCCCGGTTGGCCCGCACCGACCCCGGCCTCGCCGCCGCCAACGGCCGTGTCTACGCCGACCCCCGCGTCCACCTCACCACCGCCGACGCCCTCGGCTGGCTGCGCACCGCGCCCGGCGCCTCGTACGACGTGGTGATCGCCGACCTCCCCGACCCCGGCATCACCGCCAGCACCAAGCTGTACTCCGAGGAGTTCTACGGCCTCACCCGCCGGGTGCTCGCCCCCGGCGGCCGCCTCGTCGTGCACGCCGGGTCCGTCACCAACCGCCCCCGCGTCTTCTGGACGGTCGCCGCGACCCTGCGCGCGGCCGGACTCGCCGCCACCCCCTACCGCGTCCTCGGCCACGACCCCGGCTTCCCGGCCGGCCCCGACCGCTCCGCGGGCGCGCCCGAGGCCCCGCACGACTGGGGCTTCCTGCTCGCCGCCCCCGGCCGCGCCGCCCCGCGGCCGCGCCTGGATCCGGCGGTCCCCGCCGCCACCCTCACCCCGGCCGCCCTCGCGGCGGACCGGCGGGCGGCCGAGCGGGCCCGGATCGGGGGGCTGCCCGCCTCCACCCTGATCCATCCGCGGTACTGAGCAGGTGCCTCCTTCGGCGAGGGTACGATCCGCCCGCTCCTGGGTAGGCTCAGCCGACATGGAGCACCAGGTCTTCGTCCCGGTCCCGGCCGACCGTCTCGCCACGGCACTCGCCGACCCCGCGCGCGTCGCCCGGGCCGTCCCCGGGCTCCAGCAGGACGCCGGCGCCCCGCCCGTCGCCGGACGCCTCAAACTGCGCGTCGGCGGACACTCCGTCACCTATCGCGGCACCGCGCGGGTGCTCGCCCGGGAGGACGGCACGTACACCGTCGAGGGCGACGCCACCGAGGCCCGCGGCAGCGGCGCGGTCAAACTCGCCCTCACCCTGCGCCTCGCGGACGCCGAGGGCGGTACGACGGTCACGGCAGAGGGCGGCGCGGACGCCTCGGGACGGATCACGGAGCTTCCCGCGGACACGGTCGCCGCGGCGGCGGCCCGGCTGCTGACCCGGTTCCTGGAGGCGCTGGGGGAGCGGGCGGAGGAGCCCGGGAAGGAGGCGGCGGCGCCGGAGGCCGGGCGCACGTCCGTTTTCGACACCGAGATTCCGCCATCCTCGCTCGACCCCGGGGCGGACGGCGAGGACGGCGAGGAGGGCGCGCGGGAGCCGGCCGAGGGCGTGGAGAGCCCCGCGGACGACTTCACCGACACCGGCGTACCGCCCGCCGAGGCGGCCCACGCCCGCCGCACGATGATCGGCCGCAGCGCGGAGGAGGTCGACCACGCCCCGCCGCGCGGCCGCTATGCCCCGGTACCCGCCCCGGGGACCGTTTCGGCGAACCAGGCACTCAAGTGGGCGGCCCCGGCGGCGGCGTTGGCGGTGGCGTCGGCGATCGTGGTGGGACGGGCACTGCGCAGACGCCGTTGACCGGACGCCCCGGGAAGGGGACCGGAGCGGTGTCCGATGTGCGCCGCGCCGCGTGGGCGCGATCAGCCACCGGCGACCCGAAGCCGTACATCCGGCAGCACCACCCCAGTACTGTCGTCCCGTGAGTAACGAAGACATCACGCTGACCGCGGGCGACGCGGAGGTGATCGTGCGGCCCGGGAACGGCGGCCGCATCGGTGGACTGAGGATCGGCGGCACGCAACTGCTGCGGCAGGGCGACCGCTTCGGCTGCTTCCCGATGGTCCCCTGGGCCGGCCGCATCCGCGACGGCCGGTTCCTGGACGGCGGCATCGTCCGCCAGCTGCCCCTGAACTCCCCGCCGCACGCCATCCACGGCACGGCCCGCGACGGCGCCTGGCGCACCGCGCGCGTCACCGGACACGAGGCGGTGATCACGCACGAGCTGACCGACCCCTGGCCGCACTCCGGCCGCGTCACCCAGATCGTCGCGCTCGCCGAGGACAGCCTGACGCTGACGATGGCCGTGGAGACGTACGACGACTCGTTCCCGGCGCAGATCGGCTGGCACCCCTGGTTCCACCGCACCCTCGACGGCGTGGACGTGGCCCTGGACTTCACGCCCGGCTGGCAGGAGGAGCGCGGCGCCGACCATCTGCCCACCGGCAACCGGATCGACCCGAAGCCGGGCCCCTGGGACGACTGCTTCGGGATGCCCGAGGGCGTCGACGTCACGCTCACCTGGCCGGGTCTGCTGGAGCTGAAGGTGGCGAGCCGCGAGGAGTGGGTGGTGGTCTACGACGAGCAGGACGACGCCGTCTGCGTGGAGCCCCAGACCGGCCCGCCCAACGGGCTGAACACCTGCCCGCGCCTGGTCACACCCCTGGAGCCGCTGGAGGCGACCACCACCTGGAGCTGGCGGCGCCTTTAAGCTGGCCGCATGAGCGACGTACGCGCTGAGCTGCTTCAGCAGATCAAGGACAAGGCCGTGGTGCACGGCAAGGTGACCCTCTCCTCGGGTCTGGAGGCCGACTACTACGTCGATCTGCGCCGCGTGACCCTGGACGGCGAGGCCGCCCCGCTGGTCGGCCAGGTGCTGCTGGACCTCACCGAGGACCTGGAGTTCGACGCGGTGGGCGGGCTCACCATGGGCGCCGACCCGGTCGCGGCCGCCATGCTGCACGCGGCCGCCGCGCGCGGGCGCCGGCTGGACGCCTTCGTGGTCCGCAAGGCCGCCAAGGCGCACGGGATGCAGCGCAGGGTCGAGGGCCCGGAGATCAGGGGCCGCCGGGTCGTGGTGGTCGAGGACACCTCCACCACCGGCGGTTCCCCGCTGACCGCCGTGGAAGCGGTGCGCGAGGCCGGTGCCGAGGTCGTCGCCGTCGCGACCATCGTGGACCGGGCGACCGGCGCCGCCGAGAAGATCGAGGCCGGCGCGGGGGTGCCGTACCGTTTCGCCTTCTCGAAGGATGAACTGGGTCTGGACTGACACGCCCCTTTGACCTGGACTTGGGGGGCGACGTGCGTCACTCCCCGTCTGGAAGGATGGGGGGCCGACGACGACGTCACCCACCAGGTCTAGGTCAGGGCCGTACGCAGAACCCACCCGCAACACAAGGAGCGGACAGATGCCCATCGCAACCCCCGAGGTCTACGCCGAGATGCTCGACCGGGCGAAGGCAGGCAAGTTCGCCTACCCGGCCATCAACGTCACCTCCAGCCAGACCCTGCACGCCGCGCTGCGCGGCTTCGCGGAGGCGGAGAGCGACGGCATCGTCCAGATCTCGACCGGTGGCGCCGAGTTCCTCGGCGGCCAGTACAGCAAGGACATGGTGACCGGCGCGGTCGCGCTCGCCGAGTTCGCGCACATCGTCGCGGAGAAGTACCCGGTCAACATCGCGCTGCACACCGACCACTGCCCGAAGGACAAGCTCGACGGGTACGTCCGTCCGCTGATCGCCCTGTCCAAGAAGCGCGTCGACGCCGGTCTCACCCCGCTGTTCCAGTCGCACATGTGGGACGGCTCCGCCGAGACCCTCGCCGACAACCTGGAGATCGCGCAGGAGCTGCTGGAGCAGGCCCGCGCCGCCCGGATCATCCTGGAGGTGGAGATCACCCCGACCGGCGGCGAGGAGGACGGCGTCTCGCACGAGATCAACGACTCCCTGTACACCACGGTCGACGACGCGATCCGCACCGCGGAGGCGCTCGGCCTCGGCGAGAAGGGCCGCTATCTGCTGGCCGCGTCCTTCGGCAATGTGCACGGCGTGTACAAGCCGGGCAACGTCGTGCTCCGCCCCGAGCTGCTGAAGGAGCTCAACGAGGGTGTGGCCGCGCGGTTCGGCAAGGAGTCCCCGTTCGACTTCGTCTTCCACGGCGGCTCCGGCTCCAGCGAGGAGGAGATCCGCACCGCCCTTGAGAACGGCGTGGTGAAGATGAACCTGGACACCGACACCCAGTACGCCTTCACCCGTCCCGTCGCCGGGCACATGTTCGCGAACTACGACGGAGTCCTGAAGGTCGACGGCGAGGTCGGCGACAAGAAGTCCTACGACCCGCGCACCTGGGGCAAGCTGGCCGAGGCGGGCATGGCCGCGCGCGTCGTGGAGGCCACGCGGAACCTGCGCTCCGCGGGCAACAAGATCAAGTAGGCGCTCGGACGCCGTTCACGGCGTCCCAGGCGTCCACGGCGGACTTGGCGGCTTTTCGAGCCGCCGGGTCCGCCGTATCGCTGTATATGTGGGGGCATGCCCGAAGTCCGGATCGGCTCGTCCCGGGGTACATGGATCCTGCTCACCACGGTGCTCGGCTCCAGCATGGCCATGCTGGACTCGACCGTCGTCAATGTGGCGCTGCCCCGCATCGGCCGCGATCTGAACGCGAGCCTCGGCGCCCTGCAGTGGACCGTGAACGCGTACATGGTCACGCTGGCCGGGCTGATCCTCCTCGGCGGCTCCCTCGGCGACCGCTACGGCCGCCGGCGGATCTTCGTGCTCGGGGTGGTCTGGTTCGCCACCGCCTCCCTGCTGTGCGGCATCGCGCCGAACTCCGTGCTGCTGATCGCGGCGCGCGCCCTCCAGGGCGTCGGCGGGGCGCTGCTCACCCCCGGCTCGCTCGCGCTGATCCAGGCGTCCTTCCATCCCGACGACCGCAGCCGGGCCGTCGGCCTGTGGTCCGGGTTCGGCGGGATCGGGGCCGCGGTCGGCCCCTTCCTGGGCGGCTGGCTGGTCTCCGGGCCCGGCTGGCGCTGGGTGTTCCTGCTCAATGTGCCGCTCGCCCTGCTGTGCGTGCCGGTGGCCCTGCGCCATGTCCCGGAGTCGGCCGACGAGAACGCGCACGGCCGTTTCGACGTCCTCGGCGCGGTCCTTGGCGCGCTGTCGCTGGCGCTGCTGACGTACGCGCTCATCGAGGCGCAGGGAGGTACGGCGGCGGTGGCGGTGAGCGCGGTGCTGGGCCTCGCCGCGGCGGCCGCGTTCGTGTACGTGGAGCGGCACCGGCCCGACCCCATGCTGCCGCCGGACGTCTTCGCCTCACGGCAGTTCACCGCGGTCAACCTGGTCACGCTGTGTGTGTACGCGGCCTTCGGCGGCTTCTTCTTCCTCACCGCGCTCCAGTTGCAGGTGGCGGTCGGCTGGTCGCCGCTGGTCGCGGGGACGGCACTGCTGCCGACCACCATCTTGATGCTGCTGTTCTCCTCCGCCTCGGGCGCGCTGTCCGACCGCACGGGCCCACGGCTGCCGCTCACCGTCGGGCCGCTGCTGTGCGCGGTCGCGATGCTGCTGATGCTGCGCGTCGGGCCGGGGGCGGGCTATCTGACCGATGTGCTCCCCGCGCTGCTGGTCATGGGCGCCGGCATGGTCACCCTCGTCGCCCCCCTCACCGCCACCGTCCTCGCCTCCGTCGACACCGCCCGCGCGGGCGTCGCCAGCGGCATCAACAACGCGGCGGCCCGGGCGGCGGGCCTGGTGGCGGTGGCGGCGCTGCCGCTGCTGGCCGGGATGGGGGCGGACGCGTACCGCTCCGCGTCGGCCTTCGACGCCTCCTTCAACCGGGCGATGCCGATCTGCGCGGGCGTCCTGGTACTGGGTTCGGTCCTCGCGTTCTTCCTGGTCACCGGGCGTCCGACAG
Source organism: Streptomyces sp. NPDC093018 (assembly GCF_040684035.1). Lineage (NCBI taxonomy): Bacteria > Bacillati > Actinomycetota > Actinomycetes > Kitasatosporales > Streptomycetaceae > Streptomyces > Streptomyces sp. NPDC093018. The sequence continues at coordinate 75,133 of NZ_JBFBFF010000005.1, read as the reverse complement.
CGGGATGCCGGCATCCGGAGCGGCATACGCACTGCTCGCTGACGGCGCCGCCGCTGGAGGGGGAGCGGGCCGGCTCGTAGCCGTCCCCCAGGGGTTCTCCGGACACGGACACCGGTAGGCGAGACTGAACCCATGACCATTCACGAGAACCTGCTCGGCGGGCCGCCCCCGACCCACCTCCCCGATGACCCGGAACCCCGTGAGCAGCTGGCCCGGGGCACCGCGCCGGCGGACGTCGCCGCGCAGCACCCCACCTCCTCCCTCGCATGGGCCCAGCTCGCCGACGACGCCTTCGAGCGCGGCTCCGTCGTGGAGTCGTACGCCTACGCCCGTACGGGCTACCACCGCGGCCTCGACTCCCTGCGCCGCAGCGGCTGGAAGGGCCACGGCCCGGTCCCCTGGGAGCACGAGCCCAACCGCGGCTTCCTGCGCGCCCTGCACGCCCTCGCCCGCGCCGCCCAGGCCATCGGCGAGCAGGAGGAGTACGAGCGCTGCAGCCAGTTCCTGAAGGACTCCTCGCCCACCGCGGCCTCGACCCTCGGCTGAGACACGGCGCGTCACCTGTGTGGCCCGTCTGGCAACAGGCGGGCCTTGCCGTACCCGGGGTGATTGCGGAGGATGCGAGTGGGGACCGGGGCCCCCGTGCCGGCATCGGCAGGGGCGGACCGCTACCCGTAGCAACACAGGAGACAGCGATGTCCCAACAGGCTCACCCCCACGAGGCCGCTGAGCCCGAGACCCCGCATCTCGACTTCGCCGGCACGACGCCGTACGAGGACTACGTCCGCGCGGACCTGCTCACCCACCTCCAGCACACCCTCTCCGACGACCCCGGCGAGATGGTCTTCCTGGTCACCACCCAGGTGATGGAGCTGTGGTTCACGGTGCTCGTGCACGAGTGGGAGACCGCCGCGAAGGCGCTGCGCTCGGACGACGTCCCCACGGCGATCGCCGCGCTGAAGCGTTCCGTGCGCGAGCTGGAGGCCCTGAACGCCTCCTGGACCCCGCTCGCCGGTCTCACCCCCGCCCAGTTCAACTCCTACCGCGCCGCCCTCGGCGAGGGCTCCGGCTTCCAGTCGGCGATGTACCGGCGGCTGGAGTTCCTGCTCGGCGAGAAGTCCGCGTCCATGCTCGTCCCGCACCGCGGCGCCCACCGCGCGCACGCGGAACTGGAGAAGGCGCTGCACGAGCCCAGCCTCTACGACGAGGTGCTGCGGCTGCTGGCCCGCCGGGGCCACGCGGTCCCGGCCGAGGTCCTGGACCGTGACGTCGCCCAGCGCCATGAGCCCGTCGCCGCTGTCGAACAGGTCTGGACGGAGATCTACTCCGGCGACCAGGACGGCGAACTCGTCCGCCTCGGCGAGGCGTTGACCGACGTGGCCGAGCTGGTGTGGCGCTGGCGCAACGACCATCTGGTCGCCACCCGCCGCGCGATGGGCTCCAAGACCGGCACCGGCGGCTCCGCCGGGGTGGCCTGGCTGGAGAAGCGCGCCCGCAAGAACGTGTTCCCCGAGCTGTGGACGGCCCGGTCCTATGTCTGAACTCACCTTGCGGGCGAAGGAGTTGGACGCGGCGGACGCGCTGGCGCCGGTGCGCTCCCGCTTCCTCCTCGATGACGTCGTCTACCTCGACGGCAACTCGCTGGGCGCGCTGCCCGCGCATGTCCCGGACCGGATCGCGGACGTCGTGCGCCGCGAGTGGGGCGCGCTGCGGATCCGCTCCTGGGAGGAGAGCGGCTGGTGGACCGCGCCCGAGCGGATCGGCGACCGGATCGCTCCGCTGGTCGGGGCGGCGCCGGGGCAGGTCGTGGTCGGCGACTCCACCAGCGTCAATGTGTTCAAGGCGGTGGTGGCCGCGGCACGGATGGCGGGCGAGGACCGCACCGAGATCCTGGTCGACGCCACCACGTTCCCCACCGACGGCTATATCGCCGAGTCGGCGGCCCGCCTGACCGGCCGCACCCTGCGCGCGGTGCCGCCCGCCGAGGTGCCGGACGCGCTCGGGCCCCGTACGGCGGCGGTACTGCTCAACCATGTCGACTACCGCACCGGGCGGCTGCACGACCTGCCCTCGCTCACCGCCGCGATCCATGCCGCGGGCGCGCTCGCGGTGTGGGACCTGTGCCACAGCGCGGGCGCGCTGCCGGTGGGACTCGACGCGCACGGGGTCGATCTCGCGGTCGGCTGCACCTACAAGTACCTGAACGGCGGCCCCGGTTCACCGGCGTTCCTGTACGTCCGCCACGCGCTCCAGCCCCGCTTCGACTCCCCGCTGCCCGGCTGGAACTCCCATGTCGAGCCCTTCGGGATGCGGCCGTCGTACGATCCGGCGCCGGGCGCGGTGCGCGGCCGTGTCGGTACGCCGGACATCCTCTCCATGCTGTCGCTGGAGGCGGCCCTGGACGTCTGGGAGGGCGTGGGCATCGAGGCGGTCCGCGCGAAGTCGCTCGCGCTGACGGACTTCTTCCTGACGTGCGTGGCCCACTACGCCGGGGACCGGGTCGAGTCCGTGACCCCGACCGCCCACGGCGAGCGCGGCAGCCAGGTGTCCCTGCGCTGCGAGAACGCCGGTGATGTCATGAAGCGGCTGATCGAAGCGGGCGTCGTGGGCGACTTCCGCCCGCCGGACGTCCTCCGCTTCGGCTTCACCCCGCTGTACACCAGCTTCGCGGAGGCGGAGCGGGCGGCGCGGGTGCTGGGAGCGGTGCTCGGCTGATTCCGCCGGTCCCGCATCCGCCCGCCGCCGTCGGCCGCGGGCGGGTGCGGACCGGTCGCGTCCTGCGGGGCGCCCGGCCGGCGCGAGCGAGCGATCCGGCCCGGCCCCCACCCCGCGTACCGGCCCGGCCCCCACCTCGCGTACCGGCCCCCGCCCCGCGTACCGGCCCCCGCCCCACGTACCGGCACGTCACCCGCCTGATACCGTTCCCCGCCAACGGCCGACGACGCCCCCCACCTGGTCCGCCGCCCCCCAAAACGTTCCGTCGCTGAGAGGTTGGAGCATGCCGGACGACGCCGCCGCAGCCCGCGCCGCCGCCGAAGAGGAGTCGGCCTTCTCGCACGACCCGGTCGACCCCGATGCCACCGCCGCCTACGGCGCCCACCCCGACCAGGTGATCGACTTCTACGCCCCCCGCACGAGCGGGGACACCCCGGCCCCGCTGGTCGTCGTCCTGCACGGCGGTGCCTGGCGTGCCCGCTACGACCGCCGGCATGTCACCCCCTTCGCCGACTTCCTGGCCCGCAGGGGCTTCGCGGTGGCCAACGTCGAGTACCGCCGGGGCGGCGACACCGAGCCGGTGGGCGACACCCCGCCCGCGGGCCGCTGGCCCGACACCTTCGAGGATGTCGCCGCCGCCCTGGACGCCCTCCCCGACCTGGCCCGTACGGCGCTCCCGGGGGCCGATGTCCGCCGTACCGTCCTCACCGGGCACTCCGCAGGCGGCCACCTCGCGCTGTGGGCCGCCGCCCGGCACGTCCTGCCCGCCGACTCCCCCTGGCGGCTGCCCGAGGCCGCCTCCCTGCGCGGCGTCGTCGCCCTCGCCCCGATCGCCGACTTCACGGTCGCCGAGCACCTGGCCGTCTGCGAGCACGCCTCCCTCCAACTCCTGGGCGGAACCGAGCACTTCGAGCAGCGCCTGCCCTACGCCGACCCCAGCCTCCTCCTCCCGACGGGCATCGCCACCACCCTCGTACAGGGCCGCGCCGACCTCGTCGTACCGGAAGCGGTCAGCGAGTCCTACGCGGACGCCGCGGCGAACGCGGGTGAACCGGTGGGCCTGACCCTGCTGGCGGACGTGGGCCACTTCCCGCTGATCGACCCGGCGGCGGACGCGTGTGTCACGGTCGCGGAGGAGATCGCGCAACTGGCCTGGTGACGCGGATCGCACAGGCCGGACGGCGGCACCCGAGCGGGCGTGCCGGGGTCCCGGGTCATACCCGTAGTACCTGAGAACTACCCCCCAGGACAGCTCCCCGGCGGGACGCCGACGACGGCTTCCGCTTCCTAACTTCCTTGGCAGCCAAGCCCGATGGCCGGGACGGCTGGAAGGAAGCCGTCATGGGGCGCCTCGCGCACCGTATCCGTCGTACCGTCGTCGCCGCCCTGCTCGCCGCGGCGCTCACCGTTCCCCTGTCCGCGGCCGCCCGGCCGAATGTTCCGGCTCCGGCTCCCGCGGCCCTGCCGCCGCTCACCCCGGCCGGCCTCGCCACCGCGTACGCCGCCAACCGTGCCGACGCCGCCCGTGCCGCGCGGATGGCGGCCGCCCACGGGGACTCCCGCCGTGCCGCCGCCGACCGGGCCATCGGCTCAACTCGGCGTCAGCTGCTGGCCTTCGACGGGCGGGGCGCGGGCCTGGTCACCGAGGTGTTCGGGGATCTCGTGCACGCCGGGCACATCGCGGTACTGGTCCCCGGCTCGGACACCTCCCTGGACACCTACCCCCGCTTCCGCCGCGCGGCCGAGGCCCTGTACCGGGCGGCGAACCGCGGCCCCGGCCCCCGTACCGCCGTCGTCGCCTGGCTCGGCTACCGCACGCCCGCCACGGTCAGCACCACGGTCGCCACCACCACCCGGGCCGACGAGGCCGCACCGCAACTCCGGTTGTTCGCAAGGACGTTGCGCGAGCTGGCCCCCGGCGCGCACCTCTCCGTCGTCTGCCACTCCTACGGCTCCGTCGTCTGCGGGCGGGCCGCGCGCGGTCTCGACGTGGCCGACATCGCCCTGGTCGGCAGCCCCGGCACCGGCGCGGGCGACGTGGCCGCCCTCGGCACCCGCGCCCGGGTCTGGGCGGCGCGCGGCGGCGACGACTGGGTGGCGGATGTGCCGCACGTCCGCGTCGACCTGCTCCTCGCCACCGTCGGACTCGGCGCCGACCCCGTCTCCAGGGCCTTCGGCGCCCGGGTCTTCGACGCGGGCCCCGCCGACCACAGCGGCTACTTCACCCCGGGCTCGGCCTCCCTCGCCAACCTGGCCCGGATCGCCCGCGGCGAGACCTCGGAGGTCACCCGTGGCTGACAGCCCTACGAAGAAGGGGATGTGGCAGGCCGTACGGCAGGGCGCGCGGCGCGTCGACGAGGCCACGCCAGACTCCCGCGACCGTGCCGTCGACGCCCTGCGGGCCTGCGCGATCCTCGGGATCGTGCTCGGCCACTGGCTGGTCACCGCGCTGGTCGCGCACGACGGCGGGCTGCACACCGCCAGCCCCCTGGGCCGCATGCCCTGGCTGGCCCCGATCTCCTGGATCTTCCAGACCCTCGCGGTGTTCTTCCTGGTGGGCGGGCACGTGGCCACCAAGAGCCTCGCCTCCGCACGCGCCCGCGGCCTGACATACGGGCAGTGGCTGCGCGCCCGGCTCGGCCGCCTCGCCCGCCCGGTCCTCGCCCTACTCTGCCTGTGGGCCGTGGTCACCGCGGGCCTGCTGCTCACCGGCGCCCCGGCGGACACCGTCCACACCCTCGTCAAACTCGCCCTGTCCCCGCTGTGGTTCCTGCTGGTGTTCGCCGCGCTGACCGCCGCGACCCCGCTCGTCGCCCGCCTGCACCCCCTGTGGCCGCTCGCCGTCGTCCTGCATGTGGACGTGCTGCGCTTCGGCCTGCATCTCGGTCCCTCCTGGCTCGGCTGGGCGAACCTGCCCGCCGGCTGGCTGGTCCCCTACACCCTGGGCGCCGCCTGGACCCGCGGTGAACTGGACACCCGCCGCGCGGGCCGGGTCCTGCTGGTCTTCGGTACGACGGCCACGGTGGGCCTCGTCTGCTGGGCGGGTTACCCGGCCGGCATGGTCGGCGTCCCCGGCGCGGCGGTCTCCAACCTGGACCCGCCGACCCTCGCCGCCGTCACCTTCGGCCTCGCCCAGTGCGGCCTCGCGCTGCTGCTGCGCGACCGGCTGCGCCGCGCGATGCGCCGCCCGCTGCCGTGGGCGGCCGTGGCCGCGGTCAACCTCTCCGCGATGACGATCTTCCTGTGGCACCAGACCGCCCTGATGGCCACCACCGCCGCGACCCTTCCGGCCGGCCGCCTGCCCGGCCTGCACACCTCCCCCGACGGCCCGGCCTGGATCGCCGCCCGGCTCGGCTGGCTCCCGGTGTTCGCGCTGGTCCTCGCGGTGTGCTGGGGAGCGTTCCGGTCGTACGAGCAGGGCGGCGGCGGCCGTCGGCACGTGCGGGGGCGGGGGCGGCGCGGCAGGGTGGTCCGGGTGCACCGGGGTGCCGGGCGGGCCGGGCGGCCAGGGCGGCTCGGTCGCGTCGCGGGCGTCGGGCACGCCAACGGCGCGGCGGGCGGGGAGGATACGGGGGCTGGCCCCCGTGTTCCGCGAGGTCACCGTGTCTAAGGTGGACGACGTGACGGAATCGGGGGATCGTCAAGGGTTCGCGCTGCTCGCGGACCACGGACGACGGGGACTGTGGGTACTTCGGGCGCTGCGGGTGCTGCGCGACGATCTGTGGACGGCGCGCCGCGATCCGCTGCCCGTGTTCGTCTGGCTGCGCTGGCTGCCGCACGGACTGGTCTGCCTGGCCGCGTTCGGGGTCGGGCTCGGCGGTGTGGCGCAGCTGGGGAACAACGGCGGGCTGAACCCGGGCGCCGCCTTCGCGATCGGCTTCGCACCGGCGGGCGCGGTCCTGCTCGCGCTGCGCCGGCCCGTCGCGGCCTGGTGGCTGTCCATGGCGGCGGCCGTGGTGTGCGCCGTCGCGGTGCGCGGACACCTGGGGGAGATACCGGGGGTGGTGTTCTCCTGGCCCTGGACGGCCGCCGGGATCATCGGCCATCTGCTGGTCCTGCTGCTGCTCGCGCTGCGGGTGCGCGCCCGGGTGGCGGTCGAGGCGCTGGTCCTGACCGCGCTGCTGACCTGGGCCCTGGAGGGCGGCTGGGGCGGGGCCGACTACCAGCCGACCGGAGTCGCCGCGGTGGTCCTGTCCGCGGTGGTCACGGTGCTCGGCATCGCCCTGCACGGCCGTCGCCAGGCCCGCGCCGAACTCGTCGAGCAGACCAGCCTCACCGCCGAGGAGCGGGCCCGGCGCACCCTCCTGGAGGAGCGCAGCCGCATCGCCCGGGAGCTGCACGACGTGGTCGCGCACCATATGTCGGTCATCTCCATCCAGGCCCAGGTGGCCCCCCACCTGGTGGAACGGCCCTCGCCCGAACTGGTCGAGAACCTCACGGGCATCCGGCAGAACGCCCTGGAGGCCCTGACCGAACTGCGCCGGGTCCTCGGAGTGCTGCGCTCCGAGCACCCGGAGGACCCCGAGGGCCCCTACGGGCTCGGCGCGCCCGGCACCGGCGCCGCCCCCGACGCCCCCCAGCCGACCCTGGCCCGGCTCGGCACCCTGATCGAGAACACCCGGGCCGCGGGTCTGGACGTGAGCGCGGAGGTCCTGGGCGCGGTACGGCCGTACACCCCGGGCGTGGAGCTGTCGGCGTACCGGATCGTGCAGGAGGCGCTGAGCAACGCGCTGCGGCACGCACCGGGCTCCCGGGTGCGTGTCGAGGTCGTCCATGGCCCGGACGGGCTCCGGCTGGAGATAGCCAACTCCCGCCCCCGGCAGAAGGTTCCGCCCTCCCCGGGCGCCGGGCACGGACTGCTCGGCATGCGCGAGCGCGCGGCGATGCTCGGCGGCCGGGTCACCGCTGCCGCCACCGCCCAGGGCGGCTTCACGGTCACGGCCTACCTCCCCGGCGACGGCACCCCGCCCGACGGCCCACCCGGCACCCCGCCCGGCACCTCGCCCGACGTTCCGTCCGCGGCCCCCTCGCTCTCGCTCCCGCCCATGTCCACCCCAGGAGAACAGACCCCATGACGAGCGGCGCCCGCCCCATCCGCGTACTCATCGCCGACGACCAGGAGATGGTCCGGCAGGGCTTCACCGTGCTGCTCGACGCCCAGCCCGGCATCGAGGTCGTCGGCCAGGCGGTGGACGGCCGTGACGCGATCACGAAGTCCGCCGAACTCTCTCCGGACGTCGTCCTGATGGACATCCGCATGCCCGAACTGGGCGGCATCCAGGCCACGGAGCACATCGCCATCGCCCAACCCGCCGTCAAAGTCCTGGTGCTGACCACCTTCGACCTGGACGAGTACGTGTACGACGCGTTGCGCGCGGGCGCCTCCGGATTCCTGCTCAAGGACGCCTCCGCCGACAAACTCGCCGAGGCGGTACGGGTGGTGGCCGGCGGCGACGCGCTGCTCGCCCCCGGTGTCACCCGGCGCCTCATCGCCGAGTTCTCCCGGCTGCACGGCGGCCGCCGCGCCCCGGGGCACCGGCGCGTCGGGGACCTCACCGAACGGGAGACGGAGGTACTGGCGCTGATCGCGCAGGGGCTGAGCAACGCGGAGATAGCGGGCCGGCTGGTGGTGGCCGAGCAGACGGTGAAGACCCATGTGGGCCGGATCCTGGTGAAGCTGGGACTGCGGGACCGCACCCAGGCCGCGATCTTCGCGTACGAGTCGGGGCTGATCCGGCCGGGGGCGCGGTGAGGGCCGTATGCCCCGCGTAGTACCTGAGACGGAGGCCGGGGAACCCGACTCCAAGCTGACGACCGGACACCGTCCGCCGCCTACCGTTTCCCCTGTGACCGAGACGACGCCCCCGCACCCGAAAGTACCGTTCGGGTCCGGCCGCCCGCGCAGCCCGGAGTTCCGGCTGGCCGCGGATGCCCTCGCCGGGCTGCGGCAGGACCTGTTCCATGACGCCTTCGCCTACCGGCCGCTGCCCCCGCTGGGCCCCGACAGCCGCTGGGTGCGCCGCCGTTCGGGCCGGCTGCGGGAGTACGGGGCCTGGACCCCGCACGCCGTGGTGGTGCTCTTCGGCGTGCTGGCGATGTGGATCACCCTGTTCCGCTCCGGCACCTCCACCGCGGCGGTTCTGATCTGCGGACTGCTGGCCCTGGCACCGGTCCTGCTGACCCTGGTCCGCCCGGCCGGGGCGTTCTGGCTGTCCCTCGCGGCCTGCACGGTCACCGGGATGGTCACCGGGGGCGACTGGGTGAGCGGCATCTGGACGCCGGGTGGTTTCTTCTCCCACCTGGTGGTGCTCACCGTCGTGGCGCTCCGCACCCGGCCGCGCACGGCGGCCTGGATGTGGGCGCTGACCGGCGCGTACGGCGTCTTCGACGCGAGCCTGTTCGGCCAGGTGTACGACCAGGACGACATAGCCCAGATGATGTTCCTGTCCGCGCTGATCCTGCTGGTGGTCGCCGTGCGGCACGTCCGCAAGGAGGCCGCCCTGGAAATGACCGCGCAGCAGACGGTGACCGAGCACGAGCGCTCGCGGCGCACCCTGCTGGAGGAGCGCACCACCATCGCGCGGGAGCTGCACGACGTGGTCGCCCACCATATGTCGGTGGTCGCCATCCAGGCGGAGGCGGCGCCCTACCGGGTGGAGAACCCGCCGCCGGAGCTGGAGAAGGCGTTCGTCACCATCCGGGAGAACGCGGTGGCGGCCCTGACCGAGCTGCGCCGGGTCCTCGGGGTCGTCCGCGCGGAGGACTACGAGGCACCGGACGCCCCGCAGCCCACACTCGCCGATCTGGACCGGCTGCTCGCCAATGTCCGCGAGGCCGGACTCACCGTGGACAAGGCGGTGACCGGCGCGGTGCGCGAACTGCCGCAGGGGGTGGAGCTGTCCGCCTACCGGATCGTCCAGGAGGCGCTGAGCAACACCCTGCGGCACGCGCCGGGGGCGAGCGCCCGGGTGGAGGTCTCCTACGTCCTCGGCGGTCTCGGCCTGCGCGTGGTCAACGGGCCGCCGCCCGCGCCGAGCCTGCTGAAGCCGTCACCGGGCGCGGGGCACGGCATCACGGGCATGCGGGAGCGTGTCACCATGCTGGACGGCGAGATGACGGCGGCCCGCACCACCGAGGGAGGCTACGAGGTGGCGGTGTTCCTCCCCGTGGCGGCCCCGGCGGCCGAACCCGAGGGCGGCGCATGACGATCCGTGTCCTGATCGCGGACGACCAGATGATGGTCCGCGAGGGCTTCTCCGTCCTGCTGAACGCGATGCCGGACATCGAGGTCGTCGGCGAGGCCGTCAACGGCCGCGAGGCGGTGGAGCGGGTACGGCAACTCGCCCCGGACGTCGTCCTGATGGACATCCGCATGCCCGAGCTGAACGGCATCGAGGCGACCCGCGAGATCGTGGCGGCCGACGCCGCGGCGAAGGTCCTGGTGCTGACCACCTTCGACCTGGACGAGTACGTCTACCAGGCGCTGCGCGCGGGCGCCTCCGGCTTCCTCCTCAAGGACGCCTCGGCCCGCCAACTCGCCGACGGCGTCCGGGTGGTGGCCGCCGGTGAGGCGCTGCTCGCGCCCTCCGTCACCAAGCGCCTGATCTCCGAGTTCTCCCGCCTGGCGGAGGTCCGCCGCCCGCTGCCCGCCGCCCAGGGCGCCTACGGCGACCTCACCGACCGCGAGACCGAGGTCCTGGTCCTGATCGCCCAGGGCCTGTCCAACGCGGAGATCGCCGAGCGCCTGGTGGTGGCCGAGTCCACCACCAAGACCCATGTCAGCCGCATCCTGGTCAAACTGGGCCTGCGTGACCGCACCCAGGCGGCGGTGTTCGCGTACGAGGCGCGGCTGGTGACGCCGGGCTGAGCCCGTGGCCTGGTCAGATCCGGTCCGGCGGGCTAGCGTCGGCGCATGTCAGGACCTGTAGACCTCGCCTTCGATCCCTGGGACCCGGCGTTCGTGGCCGATCCGTACCCGGCGTACGCCGAGTTGCGGGCGCGCGGGCGGGTGGTCCGGTACGAGCCCACGGACCAGTGGCTGGTGCCGCACCACGCGGATGTCTCGGCGCTGCTGCGGGACCGGCGGCTCGGGCGGACGTACCAGCACCGCTTCTCGCACGAGGAGTTCGGGAAGAGCGCGCCCCCGGCCGCGCATGAGCCGTTCCGGACGCTCAACGATCACGGGATGCTGGACCTGGAGCCGCCGGACCACACCCGGATCCGGCGGCTGGTGTCGAAGGCGTTCACCCCGCGCACGGTGGAGCGGCTGAAGCCGTATGTGCGCGGTCTGGCCGACGAGCTGGTGGCGGGACTCGTCCAAGACGGCGGCGGCGATCTGCTGACGGACGTCGCCGAGCCGCTGCCGGTGGCGGTGATCGCCGAGATGCTGGGGATCCCGGAGGCGGACCGGGGGCAGCTGCGGCCCTGGTCGGCGGCGATCTGCGGGATGTACGAGCTGAACCCGGCCGAGGACACGGCGGCGCGGGCGGTCCGCGCGTCGGTCGAGTTCTCGGAGTATCTGCGGGAGTTGATCGCCGAGCGGCGCACGCGCCCCGGGGACGACCTGATCTCCGGGCTGATCGCCGCGCACGACGAGGACGACCGGCTGACCGAGCAGGAGATGATCTCCACCGCGGTCCTGCTGCTCAACGCGGGCCACGAGGCGACCGTCAACGCCACGGTCAACGGCTGGTGGGCGCTCTTCCGCAACCCCGCCCAGCTGGCCTCCCTGCGCGCCGACCACTCCTTGATCCCGACCGCGATCGAGGAGCTGATGCGCTACGACACCCCGCTCCAGCTCTTCGAGCGCTGGGTCCTGGACGACATCGAGATCGACGGCGCGGTGATCCCGCGCGGCGCCGAGATCGCCATGCTCTTCGGCTCCGCCAACCACGACCCGGCCGTCTTCCCCGACCCCACCCGCCTCGACCTCGCCCGCGCCGACAACCCCCATATCTCCTTCAGCGCCGGCATCCACTACTGCATCGGCGCCCCCCTGGCCCGCCTCGAACTGACCGCCTCCATGACCGCCCTCCTGAACCGGGCCCCCACCCTCGCCCTGGCGAAGGACCCGACCCGCAAACCGAACTTCGTGATCCGGGGCCTGGAGGGGCTGAGCGTGGAGGTGCGGTGATCACCCGTTCGGCTGATCGGGCGGACGTTTTGGCATATGCCCGACGGCAGCACGGCACGCTGGTGCTCGCCTTACAAGGAGGGCACCATGACGGTTATGACGCACGCATCCCCGTTGACCGTGGAGGAATTCGAGAAGCTCGCGGCGCTCGCGGCGCGGGAGTTCGAGACCGTCAGGTTGGAGTTCATCAACGGACGGATCGGCATCAAGGGCATGACGGACGGCAACCACGCCGAGATCATCAGGTGGCTGCAGGAGCGCTGCATGATGTCCGGCACCGATCTGTGGCTGTACGGGGGCGGGGAGGTGGGGCTGAAGGTGGAGAGCTATCGCAAGGGCAGGGCGCTCCCGGACGCCGTGCTCGCGCCGCGGGGGACATTCGTCGGCAAGGAGAACTGGGCCGACACGGCGGACGTCGTGATGACGGTCGAGGTCACCTCGTACGACGCGGACACGCACCGTCGTGACCGGGAGGAGAAGCCCCTCGGATACGCGGACGCCGGTATCCCCTACTACCTGCTGATCGACCGGGACGACTGCTCGGTCACCCTCTACGGCGATCCGGTCCGGGGCATCGGATACCGCAGCGCCGAGAAGAAGCCCTTCGGTGCCAAGCTCTCCCTCCCGGAACCGCTGGGGATCGAGATCGACACCGAGGACCTCAAGCAGTACGTCGACTGAGCGGGGCCTCACCCCGCCACATCTCTCCTCCGCAACCCCGCCAGCCCCACCCCCACCAGCACCACCGCGATCCCCGTGAGCGCCAGCATCGGCGGCCAGTGCACCGGGCCGCCCGGCAGCTTCGGGAGGTGGGTGAAGGGGGAGAGGTCCAGCAGGGACCGGGGGGCCTTCAGGGCGGGACCGATCCAGCCGAGGAGGAGGACGGCACCGGCGACGCCCCAGGCCGCGGACGCGCCGCGGGGCAGGACGCCGTAGAGCAGGACGGCGATGCCGCCGATGACCCAGATCGCCGGGAGCTGGACGAGGCACGCGGCCAGCAGCGGGCCGACGTCCTTGCCGTAGCCCGCCGCGAAGCCCAGGCCGGTGAGCAGCATCAGCAGGGCCGCGCCGCCGAAGGCGATCACCAGATGCCCGGCGGCCCAGCGCAGCCTGCCGACCGCGCCCGCGAGCACGGGTTCGGCCCGGCCGGAGGACTCCTCGCCGCTCAGCCGGAGCACCGACTGCACGATGTACAGCGCCGCCACCAGCCCCAGCATCCCGGTCAGCGCCGCGAGCAGCGCGTTCGTCAGCCCCTGCTGCCCGCCCATCCGCTGGAGGATCTCCCGCGCCTGATCGTTGTCGCGCACCAGGTCCGCCGCGCCGGTCGCGACCCCGCCGTACACCAGCCCCGCGACGAAGAACCCCAGCCCCCAGCCCAGCACGCTGCCCCGCTGCAACCGCCAGGCCAGCGCGCCCGCCGTGCCGAGCCGTCCCCTCGCCGGTCCCGGCCGGGCCGGCAGGAAGCTCATCCCGAGGTCCCGGCGCCCGGCCAGCTCATAGGCGACCGCGCCCGGTACCAGTGCCGCCGCCGCGAACAGCGCGAGCACCCACCAGCGTTCGCCCGCGAAGGCCCGCAGCTCCTCCAGCCAGCCGAGCGGCGACAGCCAGGTCAGGGCCGAGGAACCGTCCGACGACGCCGAGTCGCCCGCCGCGCGCAGCACGAACGCCGCGCCCAGCACCCCCGACGTCAGCCCCCGCGCGAGCCGCGCGCTCTCCGTCAGCTGGGCGACGATCGCCGCCATGGCCGCGAAGACCAGCCCGGTCCCGCCGACCCCGAGCCCGAACGCCACCGCCCCCGCGCCGCCCTGTGCGGCAAGGCCCGCCGCGATCAGCGCCGCGAGGACCGCGTTCGCGGCCGCCGCCGTCACCAGCGCGGCCGTCAGCGGGGCCCGCCGCCCGACCGCTCCGGACGACACCATCTCCTGGCGCCCGCTCTCCTCCTCGTCCCGGGTGTGGCGCACGACGACCAGCAGGCTCAGCACCGCGGCCAGCGCACCGGCGTACACCCCGACCCGCCAGGCCGTGAGCGCGCCCAGCGAGTCGGCGAAGACCGGTCCGACCATGGCGCGCAGCGAGGTGTTCGCCGCCATCTGGTGCAGCAGGTCGGCGCGGGCGGCGGGAGTGCCGTAGAGCGACCGGAGGCTCGCGGGCATGGACAGCACCATCAGCGCGATCACCGCGATCCACACCGGGATCAGCACCCGGTCCCGGCGCAGCGCGAGGCGCACCAGGGCGCCGGTACCGGCGAACGACCGCTCACCGCCCGCCCGCAGGGACACGACGGCCGCGCTCACACCGCCACCCCGTCCGGCTCCGCGTCGGCGTCCTGCGCGTAGTGCCGCAGGAACAGCTCCTCCAGCGTCGGCGGTGTCGACGTCAGCGTCCGCACCCCGGATTCCACCAACGCCCGCAGCAGTCCGTCGAGTTGCTCGGTGTCCACCTGGAGCCGCACCCGCCGGCCCTGTACGTCGAGGTCGTGCACGCCCGGCAGCTCCGCCAACCCGCGCGGCTCACCCAGGAGTTCGGCGCTCACGCTGGTCCGGGTCAGATGCCGCAGCTCGGCCAGCGAACCGCTCTCCACCGTCCGCCCCGCGCGGATGATGCTGACCCGGTCGCACAGCTGCTCCACCTCGCCGAGGATGTGGGAGGAGAGCAGGACCGTACGGCCGCGCGCCCGCTCCTCCTCCACGCAGCGCCGGAAGACCTCCTCCATCAGGGGGTCGAGGCCCGAGGTCGGCTCGTCCAGGATCAGCAGGTCCACGTCCGAGGCGAAGGCGGCGACCAGGGCGACCTTCTGCCGGTTGCCCTTGGAGTAGGTGCGGCCCTTCTTCGTCGGGTCCAGCTCGAAGCGTTCGACCAGTTCGGCGCGCCGCCGGGGATCGAGCCCTCCGCGCAGCCGGCCGAACAGGTCGATGACCTCGCCCCCGGACAGATTGCGCCACAGGGTCACATCGCCGGGCACATAGGCGATCCGCCGGTGCACCTCCACCGCGTCCCGGAAGGGGTCGCGCCCCAGCACCCGCACGGCACCCGCGTCCGCGCGCAGCAGCCCGAGCAGCACCCGGACGGCGGTCGACTTGCCCGCGCCGTTCGGCCCGAGGAAGCCGTGCACCTCGCCGGCCCCGACCTCCAGATCGAGGCCGTCCAGCGCGTGGGTACGGCCGAAGGACTTGTGCAGCCCGGCGACCGTGATTGCCTTCGTCATGGGCCCGAACGTACGCTTCTTTCACAAATTTGTGAAGTTACCGAAGGTCCCTAAATTTGGGTACGGTGAGCACCATGACGGATGCGGTGGGCGCGGCAGGGGCGGGTCGGGATCCCGAGGCGGTCTCGGCCTTCGTGGAGCACTTCGCGGCCCAGCTCGTGGAGGCCGGGATGAACCGGATGCCCTCCCGGGTGTTCGCCGCCCTGCTCGCCTCCGACACCGGCACCCTGACCTCGGCCGAGCTGGGCGAGCGGCTGAGGATCAGCCCGGCCGCCGTCTCCGGCGCGGTGCGCTACCTCTCCCAGGTCCACATGGTCTCCCGCGAACGCGAACCCGGCTCCCGCCGTGAGCGCTACCGGGTGCACAGCGACCAGTGGTACGAGGCCCTCACCAGCCGCAACGCCATCATCAAACGCTGGGAGGACGCCCTGCGCGAGGGCGTCACCAGCCTCGGCGCCGACACCCCCGCGGGCCGCCGGCTGTCCGAGACGCTGGCCTTCTTCGAGTTCATCGAGCGGGACGTGGCGGGGATGATGGAGCGGTGGCGGGCCTACCGGGACGAGAAGTACGCCCGCTGAAGGCGTTCTACCGCTCCTTCGTCTCCTCCAGGACGGTCCGGCCCACCAGCGCGTACCGCTCCGGCGCCCGCCGCTTGAGGTACTGCGCGTACCCCACCCCCAGCACCGCGACCGCCCCCACCAGCCACGGCGTGGCCCGCAGCACCAGCGATCCCGACTCGCTCCCCGCCGCCGCCCCTATGTTGGACACCAGCAGCACCACGACCCCGAGCATCGCCACCCCGCCCACCAGCGGAGCGGCGAACGTGCGGAACCAGTGCCGGCTCTCGGGGTGGTGCGAGCGGAAGTACGCCAGCACGGCGAACGAGCAGACGGCCTGGACGACCAGGATCGCCATCGTCCCGAGGATCGCGAGCAGCACGTACGTCCCGGTGTACGGATCCTTCCCCGCGAGCCAGAACGCGCCGATCAGCACCGCCGCCACCCCCGTCTGCACCAGCCCGGCGATGTGCGGCGAGCCGTGCCGGGCGTGGGTGCGGCCGACGGTGCGCTGCAGCGAGGGCAGCACGCCCTCGCGGCCCAGGGCGTAGAGATACCGCGCGGCGCAGTTGTGGAAGGCCATCCCGCAGGCCAGCGACCCGGTGATCATCAGCCACTGCATGACGTCGACGGCCCAGTGGCCGACGTACCGCTCGGTGGGGTCGAAGAACATCGAGAGGGGGTTCGCGGAGGACGCCGCCTGCACGGCCGCCGCCTCGCCGTTGCCGCAGATGGCCATCCAGGAGACGAGGACGTAGAAGACCCCGACGCCCAGGACGCTGACCATCGTCGCCTTGGGGATGATCCGCTTGGGGTCGCGGGACTCCTCGCCGTACATCGCGGTGGACTCGAAGCCGACCCAGGACCAGAAGGCGAAGAAGAGGCCGAGCCCGGCGGACGTGCCCTTGAACGCGTTGACCGGGTTGACCGGCGCGAGGCTGAACCCGTGCGGGCCGCCGCCGTGCAGGGCGACGGACACGGCCATCGCGGCGAGCACCGTGACCTCGGTCGCCAGCAGCACCACCAGCAGTTTCTCGGCGACGCTGACCCCGAACCAGGTGCCGGTGGCGTTGATCGCCAGCATCAGGATCGCGAAGGACCACCAGGGCAGCTGCAGTCCGGTCTGGTCCCGCAGGGTGGTCGTGGCGAAGGTGGAGAAGATCCCGATGAGCGCGGGCTCGAAGACGACATAGGCGAAGGTGGCGAGCAGTCCGGAGGCGAGCCCGATCGTGCGGCCGAGGCCGTAGGAGATGAATCCGTAGAAGGCGCCCGTCGACGTGATGTGCTTCGCCATCGAGGTGAATCCGACGGAAAAGATTGCCAGTACGACCATTGCGACGAGATAACTCGCGGGCGCCCCGATGTCATTGCCCGAGGACACCATGAACGGCACGTTCCCGGTCATCGCGGTGATCGGCGCGGCCGTCGCCACGGCCATGAACACCACGCCGAGCAGTCCGACGGCATTGGGTTTCAGCCGATGAATCGTTTCACCTCCAGCGGTCCCCGCCGCCGGTACGACACCCTCGTCCACTGCCATGAAATGACCCCCTCCGGGTCCGGTCCCTGGGTCCTGATGGAGCAGGATGCTGGACGAGAAGGGGGCACGGGAAGGGGTCGGAGCGGTTAAATATTTGTCACTAGACCATTGGGGCGAGGCGCTCGGGGTCACGGACGGGCGGGCAGCACCAGTCCCCACGCCCCCTCGGCCACCCGCCAGGTCCGGCGCCGTACCGGGCCCGTCACCAACGCGTCGGCCCGGTAGTGGAAGTCGGGGCCGGTGACCGTGACCGTACGGCCGCAGGCCCGCAGCGGCCCGGCCTCGGCGCCCACGGAGAGGGGATGGACCTCCAGTTCGGCGAGGCCGCCGGTGGCCGGGGTCAGGGAGAGGGACTCCACCGGCTGGTCGAGGTCCACCAGCGCCTCGCCGTCGACCTCCACCCGCAACCGGGTGGGGCCGGGGGCGGGTATCGCGGACAGCCGGGTCGGGCGCGGGGTCAGGGTGCGCACCAGGGACCGGTACCAGGGGCGGGCGGCGGCCGCCATCGGCGCGGGCGCGGGCACCCGCACCGGGGCCGGGGGGATGGCGAGCCCGCTGAGCACCAGGCCGCCGCTGTCGTCGGCCAGCAGGTCCAGGCGCCGCTCCGCGCCGTCGAGGACCGCCCGCGCCGCCGCCACCGCCCCGGTCGGCACCCCCAGGGACGCCGCCAGGGAGAGCGTCTCGCCCACCGGCACCACCGACAGCACACATCCGGCCAGTTCCCGCTCCCGGTGCAGCAGGGTCACCGCGCGCATCAGGGCGGTGTCGTCGCCCACCACCACCGGCCGGCGGGAACCCCTACGGCCCAGTGCCCGGGCGAATTCCTCCGGGCCCTCCGGGAGACACACCTTGGCCGCCGCACCCGCGCTGAGCACGTCTTTCGCGATCCGTACGGACTCCCCGTCCGTCTGCCGTGCCCCCGGATCGATGATCACCAGCAGCTGATCGGACATCGCGAAAGTCGCCACCTCGGTCCTGCCTCGCTTCCTCGGGTAGCATCTTTGTGCAAGAGCCCCTTGCGCTATTGCGCCAGGGGCTTCGTCTATTCCGGGGCATCCGGTCCGACGGTTGTGCGGCCAACGACGGTCGCGGTGGCACGCGGCGGTGAACCTTACGCCCGCGCCCCTGACCTTGGACATGCCCCGCCCGGAAGGGGTGTACGCGCGTGCCCGCACTTGTGCTGCTCGGTGCTCAGTGGGGTGACGAGGGCAAGGGGAAGGCCACCGACCTGCTCGGTGGATCGGTGGATTATGTGGTGCGATACCAGGGCGGCAACAACGCCGGCCACACGGTCGTCGTCGGCGACCAGAAGTACGCCCTCCACCTCCTGCCCTCCGGCATCCTCTCTCCCGGATGCACGCCGGTCATCGGCAATGGTGTCGTCGTCGACCCCTCGGTCCTGCTCTCCGAGCTGAGCGGTCTGAACGAGCGAGGCGTCGACACCTCCAAGTTGCTCATCAGCGGCAACGCGCACGTCATCACGCCGTACAACGTGACGGTCGACAAGGTGACGGAACGCTTCCTCGGCAAGCGGAAGATCGGCACCACCGGTCGCGGTATCGGCCCCACCTACGCGGACAAGATCAACCGTGTGGGCATCCGGGTCCAGGACCTGTACGACGAGTCGATCCTCCAGCAGAAGGTGGAGGCCGCGCTCGACGTCAAGAACCAGGTCCTCACCAAGCTCTACAACCGCCGTGCCATCACCGCCGACCAGGTGGTCGAGGAGCTGCTGGGCTACGCCGAGCAGATCAAGCCGTACGTCGCCGACACCGTGCTGATCCTCAACCAGGCCCTGGAGCAGGACAAGGTCGTGCTGTTCGAGGGCGGCCAGGGCACGCTGCTCGACATCGACCACGGCACGTACCCCTTCGTCACCTCCTCCAACCCGACCGCCGGCGGCGCCTGCACCGGCGCGGGCGTGGGTCCGACGAAGATCAGCCGGGTCATCGGCATCCTCAAGGCGTACACCACCCGGGTCGGCGCCGGTCCGTTCCCGACCGAGCTGTTCGACGAGGACGGCGAGGCGCTGCGCCGGATCGGCGGCGAGCGCGGTGTGACCACCGGCCGCGACCGCCGCTGCGGCTGGTTCGACGCGGTGATCGCGCGCTACGCGACCCGGGTGAACGGCCTGACCGACTTCTTCCTCACCAAGCTGGACGTGCTCACCGGCTGGGAGCAGATCCCGGTCTGCGTGGCGTACGAGATCGACGGCAAGCGCGTCGAGGAACTGCCCTACTCCCAGACCGACTTCCACCACGCGAAGCCGATCTACGAGAACCTGCCGGGCTGGTCCGAGGACATCACCAAGGCGAAGACCTTCGCCGACCTGCCGAAGAACGCGCAGAGCTACGTCAAGGCGCTGGAGGAGATGTCCGGCGCCCCGATCTCCGCGATCGGCGTGGGCCCGGGCCGGGACGAGACGATCGAGGTCAACTCGTTCCTCTAGGCCCCTGCGGCTCCCTGCGGCCCTCCGGTAATTCCTTCCGGTAAGCCGGAGTTCGACCCGCCTTCACCGTGCGGCAGCGCCCGCCGGATCCGCCTTCGGGCGGGACCGGCGGGCGCTCTCGTATTTCGCCCCACCTGACTCATCCTTGACCTGGACATGGTCATTTCCTGGTTTGCGGCGCTGAAGGGCACGAGCACGATCTACGCGGGTAGCCTCCGCACGGAACGACCCTCTGCACGCGCCAACTCCAGTCTCAGGAGCCTTGAATGACCCACAGTCCCATGAACCGCCGGGAGTTCGTGAAGAAGTCGGCCGTCACCGGCGCCACCGTCGCCGCGGCGGGCGCGGTGGGCAGCGGCACCGCCGAGGCGGCCGAGCAGGGCCACGGCCACGGCCACGAAAAGGCGCCGCGCACCTGGTCGTTCTCCATCCTGGGCACCACCGACCTGCACGGCCATGTCTTCGACTGGGACTACTACGCCGACGCGCCCTACACCGACAAGGCCGGCAACTCGGTCGGCGTGGCCCGCGTCGCCACCCTCATCAAGCAGCAGCGCGAGGCCAAGGGCGAGCACCGGGTGCTGCTCGTGGACGCCGGCGACATCATCCAGGGCACCTCGCTCGCCTACTACTTCGCCCGGGTCGACCCGATCACCGGCACCGACGGCAAGCGCGGCCCCAAGCACCCCATGGCCACCGCCATGAACCACATGCGCTACGACGCCGCCGCCCTCGGCAACCACGAGTTCAACTACGGCATCGACACGCTGCGCAAGTTCGAGGACCAGTGCGACTTCCCGCTGCTCGGCGCGAACGCCCTGCACGCCAAGACGCTGCGCCCGGCCTTCGAGCCGTACACCGTCAAGCACATCAAGGTCCCCGGCGCCCCCGACATCAAGGTCGGCATCCTCGGTCTGACCAACCCCGGCATCGCGATCTGGGACAAGGACAACGTCGGCGGCAAGCTGGTCTTCCCCGGCCTGGTCGAGCAGGCGAAGAAGTACGTGCCGCGGCTGCGCGCCCTCGGCTGCGACGTCGTCTTCCTGACCGACCACTCCGGCCTGGACGGCTCCTCCTCGTGGGGTGACGAACTCCCCTACATCGAGAACGCGTCCAACCTGGTCGCCGAGCAGGTCCCGGGCATCGACGCGATCCTGGTGGGCCACACCCATGTCGAGGTGCCGTCGTACACCGTCAAGAACGACAAGACCGGCGAGGACGTCCTGCTGTCCGAGCCGTACTGCTGGGGCTACCGGCTCAGCGTCTTCGACTTCGAGCTCGAACTGCACCACGGCCAGTGGAAGGTGACCAGCAAGAAGGCCCAGACCCTCAACCCCAACGGGGTGGCCGAGGACCCGCAGATCAAGAAGCTCCTGGAGGCCGACCACGAGCTGGTGGTGAAGTACGTCAACACCCCGGTCGGCACCTGCACGGCGGACCTCTCGGCGGCGGAGTCCTGCTGGAAGGACGTGCCGATCATGGACTTCATCCACAAGGTCCAGATCGAGACGGTCAAAACCGGCCTGTCCGCGGCGGACGCCGCCCTCCCGCTGATCTCGGTCGCGGCGCCCTTCAGCCGCACCGCCGACATCCCGCAGGGCAACGTCACCATCAAGGACATCGCCGGGCTCTACATCTACGACAACACGCTCTACGCCAAGAAGCTCACGGGCGCCCAGCTCAAGGACTACCTGGAGTACGCGGCCAAGTACTACATCCAGGTCCCGGCGGGCACCAAGGTCGACACCGCGACCCTCACCAACGCCAACAGCTTCTGGGACTACATGTACGACACCGCCGCCGGTGTCGACTACGACATCGACATCGCCCAGCCCGAGGGCTCCCGCATCAAGAACCTGAGCTACAACGGCACCGCCGTCGCCGCCGACCAGGTCTTCGTGGTCGCCGTCAACAACTACCGCGCCAACGGCGGTTCGGGCTACCCGCACATCGCCTCGGCGGAGATCGCGTACAGCTCCACCAACGAGATCCGCGACATGATGATCGACTACGTCACCGCGACGAAGACCCTCGACCCGGCCGACTTCGCGGTCACCAACTGGAAGCTGACCCAGGCGGGCACGCCGGTCTTCTAGGCAGACCCGGCAGACACCGGGCACCCGTCCACCCGCGCCATGGGTGGGCGGGTGCCGTACGTCGGGGACGCCCGCGCGCCACCCGCCCCGGTCAGCTGAAGACGATCATCGAGCCCTGGGCCAGCGACCGGGTCGCGGCGGCGTGCAGGCCCAGCCAGACATGGCGTTCGCGGGAGAAGGGGTTCGGGTCGTAGGGGGTGGGGGCGGCCGGTTCCTCCAGTTCGGTGGGGGCCGCGGGCGGCACGGGGGGCGCCGGGGGGTTGGCCGGATCGATGCCGATCACCGGGGCGACGTACTGGAGTTCGCGCAGCAGCGCCTGCGCGGAGCCCAAGGGGCCGCCGCCCGCCAGGAGTTGCTCGTCGGCCAGCGGATGCGGGAAGTCGACCGGGACGTAGGCGCCCGCGTGGTCGTAGTGCCAGACCAGATGCGACTGCTGGGCCGTGGACTCGAACATCTCCAGCAACTGCTCGTAGTCCCCGCCGAGTTCGTCCACCGGCGTCACCGGCAGTCCGCAGACCTGGAGCAGATAGGCGCGGCGCAGGAAGTGCAGGGCGTCGTAGTCGAACCCGGCGACCGGCGCGACCTCGCCGGACAGCCCCGGCATGTACTGGTACACCGGCACCGGCGGCAGCCCCGCCGCGGCCAGCGCGTGGTTGTAGTGCGCGAGTTCCTCGGCGAACGGATTGTCCGGCGTGTGGCACAACACGTCCACGAGCGGGACCAGCCACAGGTCACAGGCCAAAGAGAGCTCCTCACACAAAGAGGTGGTCCGGGAAGCGTAATCGGTGCTCCGGTGGTCCCATACCCCCACGTCCGATCAGCTATCGGACAGATCTTCCAGCAGGGCCAGCGAGTGGGCGTTGGCCGCGGCGACCAGGGCGCGGGCGGCCTCGGTGTCCCGCCGGGCCAGGGCCTCGACCAGGTCCGTGTGACCGGCCCACAGCCGGCCGCGCAGCTCCGGAAGGCGGCGCAGCCGCTGGACCGCGCAGACCCAGGACTGCACGCGCAGCCGGTGCAGGAAGTCACCGAGGTAGGGGTTGCCGAACAGCACGCTCAACTCGCGCCAGAAGCGCAGGTCGTAGCCGATCAGCACGGTGAGATCGCCCGCGGCGGCGGCGCGCTGGGCCTCCTCGCCGCGGCGGCGCACGGTGGCCAGCAGGGCGCGCGTGCGCGGGTCCTCGGACGGGGTGCGGAAGACGGGGTGCCCGGCGGCGAGGGCCTGGAACATGCCGTCGGTGACCAGGCTGCGGGCCTCGATCATGTGCCGGTAGTCGGCGAGCGAGTACTCGGGCACCCGGAAGCCGCGATGCTGGTCGGCCTCCAGGATGCCCTGCGCGGACAGGTCGACCAGCGCCTCGCGCACCGGGGTGGCGGAGACGCCGTACTGATCGGCGATCTCCTTCACGGTGAACGCCCGGCCCGGCCGCAGCCGCCCCGCCAGCACCTCGTCACGGAGCGCGTCCGCGATCTGCTGGCGCAGGGTGCTGCGGGTGACGATGCCGTTGCCGGACATGGCCGGTCTCTCCTCACGCGTATGGGTGACGTACTCGCACGTATGGCCAACTCCTCAGAGTCTTACGAGCACGTCACCTTACGCGTTCGGCCTTGGCCGGCGGCAGCGCCGACCGGTTACGCCGTGTACTCGTCCGCCACGGACAGCGCGGCGTCGAGGGCGGCCAGGCCCTCCTTCAGCTCCGCCTCGCTCGTGTTGCACGGCGGCACCACATGCGTGCGGTTCATGTTCACGAACGGCCACAGGCCCTGCTTCTTGGCCGCCGCGGCGAAGGCGGCCATCGGCGCGTTCGCCGGACCGGCCGCGTTGTACGGCACCAGGGGCTCCCGCGTCTCCTGGTCCTTGACCAGCTCCAACGCCCAGAACATGCCCACGCCGCGGACCTCGCCGACGCTCGGGTGGCGCGCGGCCAGCTCGGCCAGACCCGGCGCCAGCACGCTCTCGCCGAGCCGCTTGGCGTTGGCCACCACGCCCTCCTCCGCCATCACGTTGATCGTGGCGACGGCGGCGGCACAGGCCAGCGGGTGCCCGGAGTAGGTCAGACCGCCCGGGTAGGGACGCTTGCCGAAGGTCTCCGCGATCTCCCCCGAGACGGCCACGCCGCCGAGCGGCACATAGCCGGAGTTCACGCCCTTGGCGAAGGTCATCAGGTCCGGTACGACATCGAACAGATCGGCGGCGAACCACTCACCGGTACGGCCGAATCCGGCCATGACCTCGTCCAGGATGAAGACGATCCCGTACTTGTCGCACAGCTCGCGCACCCCGGCGAGGTATCCCGGCGGGGGCAGCATGATCCCGGCGGTGCCGGGGATCGTCTCCAGGATGATCGCGGCGATGGTGCCGGGACCCTCGAAGGCGATCGTGGTCTCCAGGTGCTCCAGCGCCCGCGCGGTCTCCTGCTCCTGCGTCTCGGCGTAGAAGCGGGAGCGGTACAGGAACGGCGCCCAGAAGTGCACGACACCGCCGGTGCCGCTGTCGGAGGGCCAGCGGCGGGGGTCGCCGGTGAGGTTCACGGCCTGCTGGGTGCCGCCGTGGTACGAGCGGTACGCCGAGAGCACCTTCGGACGGCCGGTGTGCAGCCGGGCCATCCGCACCGCGTGCTCCACCGCGTCGGCGCCGCCGTTGGTGAAGAAGATCTTGTCCAGGTCGCCGGGGGTCCGCTCGGCGATCAGCCGGGCCGCCTCCGAGCGGGCCTCGATCGCGAAGGCCGGGGCGAACGTGGTCATCGTCGCCGCCTGCTCCTGGATGGCCGCGACGACCTTGGGGTGCTGGTAGCCGATGTTGGTGTAGACGAGCCCGCTGGTGAAGTCCAGGTAGCGCGTGCCGTCGTAGTCCCAGAAGTACGACCCCTCGGCGCCGGCGACGGCGAGCGGGTCGATGAGGTCCTGGGCGGACCAGGAGTGGAAGACGTGCGCACGGTCCGCGGCCTTCACTGCGGCACCGGCTGCGGGATCGGTCTGAGGGGTCATGCGGGCGAGCGTAAATGTCCGGGATGCGGACGCGGTATCGGCGTCCTGTGCCGTGGGCGGGCCCAATCCGCGACAGGTTGTCGACATCGAGCCGGGCGGGGGCGTGCGGCCTGTTACGGAACCGTGGACGACTGGCCCTCCGGCACCTTGTACGACCGGATTATTCTCGGGCCGTTGCCACAGCTGACGGGGCGGGAAGGGCGGGGCGGTCATGGAGGAACTCGGTCCTGGGGACCCCCAGAGGATCGGGGGGTACCGGCTGCTGGCGCGGCTGGGCGCGGGCGGCATGGGCGTGGTGTACCTGGCCCGCTCGGACCGGGGCCGTACGGCCGCCGTGAAGCTGGTGCGCGAGGAGCTGGCCGCGCGGGAGGAGTTCCGGGCCCGGTTCCGGCGCGAGGTGGGCGCGGCGCGGCGGGTCGGCGGGTACTGGACCGCGCCGGTGCTGGACGCGGACACCGAGGCGGCGGTGCCCTGGGTGGCCACGGGATATGTGGCCGGGCCCAGCCTCCAGCAGGTCGTGGGGCACGATCACGGGGCGCTGCCGGAGCGGTCGGTACGGATCCTCGCGGCGGGGCTCGCGCACGCGCTGAGGGACATCCACGCGGCCGGGATCGTGCACCGGGATCTGAAGCCGTCCAATGTGCTGGTGACCATCGACGGGCCGCGCGTGATCGACTTCGGCATCGCCCGCGCCCTGGAGACGGGCACGGCGGGCGGCGAGGGGCTCACCATGACGGGGTCGCTGGTCGGCTCGCCGGGGTTCATGGCACCGGAGCAGGTGCGCGGCGACAAGGTCACCCCGGCGTGCGACGTCTTCTCGCTCGGCTCGGTGCTGACGTACGCGGCGACCGGGCGGATGCCGTTCGGGAACGCCGGCAGCGGGGTGCACGCGCTGATGTTCCGGATCGCCCAGGAGGAGCCGGATCTGGCGGGGGTGCCGGAGGGCATCGCCGATCTGGTGCGCCGGTGCCTGCGCAAGGACCCGGCGGCCCGGCCGTCCCTGGACGCGCTGCTGGAGCGCACGGGGGCGCAGGACACGGTGTCCGACGGCCGCTCCCGCGACCCCTGGCTGCCGGGCGCGCTGGTGGCCCAACTCGGGCGGCACGCGGTGGGGTTGCTGGAGGTGGAGGAGCCGGCGGCGGACGGTCTCGCCGCGGCGGCAGCGGGTGCGGGAGCCGCCGGGGACGCCGGACCGGAGGGCGGCGGCTCGCCCGAGCACTCCGCCGTCTCGGACGGCGGCGGGGCGGCCGGGGCGAACGGGAGCGGGGCCGGTGCCGGGCGGCCGCCGTCGGCGGGGGAGGGCGCGCCGCTGCCGGTGACGGTCCCCGGAGCGTACGGGGACCCCCGGCGGGAGGCCCAGCCGCACCCTCGACAGGGCGCCCGGCAGCCGTACTTCGCGCAGGGCACCGCGGCCGGGCCGCCGCCGCAGGAGCCCCGGTCCTTCGGGTACGGCTACCCCCAGCAGTCGTATCCGCCGTACCCGCCCTACGGCGCGGAGCCCGAGCCCGAGCCGGAGCGGCGCAGCGGGCGGTCCACGGCGCTGCTGGTCGTGATCGCGGTGATCGTGGCGGTGGGCGCGGGCGGGTCGGTGTACGCGCTGCTGAACAGCGGGGTCGAGAGCGGGGGCGGTGGCACGGCCGGTCCCGCGCCGGCCTCGCGGTCCGCGTCGCCCACCGGTTCCGGGGAGCGCGGTCCGGACCCGGCCTCGCCCTCGCCCTCCTCCTCGGGTTCCCCGGGCGCGGGTGCCGTCCCGGACGCCTACCTCGGGACCTGGGCGGCGACCATCGACGGCGTGAGCGGCATCAACACCCGCCGGCTCACCATCCGTCAGGGAGAGGTGGGGGAGGACGTGCTGACGCTGGAGGCGCAGGGCCCGGCGGACGGCGGCGGGATGTACCACTGCGTCTTCGCGGCCGAACTCGGCCAGGCTCCCGGCGCCGGGGGGCCGTTGGAGATCGGGCCGTCCGTCGTGACCAGCGGCGAGCCCGCCTCCTCGTGCACACCGGGCGGCCCCACGGAGGTCAGCCTGCTGCCGGACGGGCGGTTGCAGCGGGCGCAGCAGGGGGGCGGGGAGAGCCTGACGTACACCCGGCAGTGACGGATCTGCCGTCGGCCGACACCGGAGGGGCTGAAGGCGTGCGCCCGGCGGCCGGTGGGCGACCGACCCCTGCGGTCACCGCGGCTCCGGTGGCCGCTGCCTCGGCATGTTCGGCCGCGCGCCCCCCGCCGGGGGCAGGACGAATCTGGCCGCCTGTCCCACCACCTCCTGCCGCGGTACATACGCCACCGACTGCGCACCCACCGGTGCCGCGCCCGCCCGGAACGCCACCATCCAGTCCGCCGTCTCCGCCCGGACCAGCTCCGTCATGTCCTCCGAGAAGCGGCGCAGCAGGACCACACAGCGCTCCGCCGCCTCGCTCGCCGTGCCCTCCGTGGGGCCCAGCACCTCCCGCACCCCCTCCACCGCCCAGTCGAACTGGAGCGCCTGCAGGCGCCGCTGCACCGCCTGTGCCGTCGCCACGTCCCGCATCCAGCCGGACGTCACCCCGAAGTACCGGTCCGCACCGGCGCACGCGGCCGCGAGGAGCAGCGCCAGGCACCCCCAGGGCGCCACGCCCCCCGCCACCTTCGTCAGATCCAGCAGCGGCAGCGCCGCCCCGGTCACCGCGCCCACCGCCGCCCCGGCCCGCAGCACCCGCGCCCCGCGCCGCTTCCACACCCGGTCCCGCAGATACCAGTCCGCCGTCCGCAGCGCGCCGTGCTCCACCCACCGGTACAGCTCGTCCAGCCGCTCGCCGGGCTCGCCCCAGTCGCCGGGCGGCAGCGCCCGCCCGGTCAGATCACCCGGCCGGGGTCCGGCCGAGCCCTCGCCCCGCCCGTCCTGGGGCGGCCCCTCGGGCTGCATCTCCGGCTGACCCACCCGGCACTCCCTACTGATCACGACCGGTCACGTAGCGTGACATTCCCTGCCGACGTGCGCCACCCTTCCTACCGCCCAACGGGTGGCCCGGTCGTGACTTTCCCGGCTTTTCCGCCCGTAAGAAGGCCTTGATCAGCTATAGATCCGCCATCTCTCTCACTCGAAAGAGTGGCGGTGTGATGGTCGCCTGGACCACGTAGGCTCGTGCCAAGGAGAAAGACACAGAGGAGCTGATCGTGATCCCCGGTGGTGGCCAGCCCAACATGCAGCAGTTGCTCCAGCAGGCCCAGCAGATGCAGCAGGATCTGCAGCGGGCCCAGGAGGAACTGGCGAACACGGAGGTCGACGGGCAGGCGGGCGGCGGCCTGGTCAGGGCCACCGTGACCGGCGCCGGCGAGCTGCGCGGCCTGAAGATCGACCCCAAGGCGGTGGACCCGGAGGACACCGAGACCCTCGCCGACCTGATCGTGGCCGCCGTACAGGCGGCGAACGAGAACGCGCAGGCGCTCCAGCAGCAGAAGCTCGGCCCGCTGGCCCAGGGCCTGGGCGGCGGCACCGGCATCCCCGGTCTGCCGTTCTGACTCCGGTCCAACTAGCGTACGTACCGAAAGGTCTCCAGGAAGGGCAGTCCGTTGTACGAAGGCGTGGTCCAGGACCTCATCGACGAGCTGGGGCGGCTGCCCGGCGTCGGTCCCAAGAGCGCGCAGCGGATCGCCTTTCACATCCTCCAGGCCGAGCCGACGGACGTGAAGCGTCTCGCGCAGGCCCTCCTGGAGGTCAAGGCGAAGGTCCGCTTCTGCGCGACCTGCGGCAATGTCGCGCAGGAGGAGCTGTGCAACATCTGCCGTGACCCGCGCCGTGACCCCTCGGTGATCGCGGTCGTGGAGGAGCCGAAGGACGTCGTCGCGATCGAGCGCACCCGCGAGTTCCGCGGCCGCTACCACGTACTCGGCGGGGCGATCAGCCCCATCGAGGGTGTCGGCCCCGACGACCTGCGTATACGGGAACTTCTCACGCGGTTGGCCGACGGGACGGTCACGGAGCTGATCCTGGCCACCGATCCGAATCTCGAGGGCGAGGCGACGGCCACGTACCTCGCGCGCATGATCAAGCCCATGGGCCTGAAGGTCACCCGCCTGGCCAGCGGCCTCCCGGTGGGTGGCGACCTGGAATACGCGGACGAGGTCACCCTCGGCCGCGCCTTCGAGGGGAGAAGACTCCTAGATGTCTGACGCCACGCTGCACGCCACGTCGCAGAACCCCGACGACTTCGCCGTACAGGTCGCGGACCAGGTCGAGAGCTTCCTGGTGGCCGTCACCGAGGTGGCGCGGGGCGACGAGCCCGGCTCCACCGTGCCCTTCCTGCTCCTGGAGATCTCCCAGCTGCTGCTGGCCGGCGGCCGGCTGGGCGCCCACGAGGACATCGTCCCGGACGAGCGCTACGAGCCCGACCCGGGCCCGGAGCCGGACGTGGACGAGGTGCGGGAGAACTTCGCCCGGCTGCTGGAGCCCGTCGACGTCTACTCCGAGGTCTTCGACCCCTACGAGCCCCGCAAGGCCCCGGTGCCGGCCCGGATCTCCGACGACCTCGCCGACATCATCACGGACCTGCGCCACGGCATGGTCCACTACCGCGCGGGCCGCACCACCGAGGCCCTGTGGTGGTGGCAGTTCTCCTACTTCTCCAACTGGGGCCCGACGGCCTCCGCCGTGCTGCGCGCCCTCCAGTCGGTGCTCATCCACGTCCGCCTCAACCAGCCCCTGGAGGAGCTGGACGGCCTGGACACCGACCAGAGCCCGATGGGCGACGAGACCCTGGAGTTCGAGGCGGGCCGGGTGATGGCCGAGGAGATCGGCGGACCGCTGGGGATGCGGCCCGGTTCGTGACGCCGTAGCCACGCCGCGCGGGTACGGCCCCGGGTGTGACCCGGGGCACGTTCCGCGTGGGTCGGTCCCGGGCGGGCAGAAGGCCGTCCGGAAGCGGGCGTCCGGGGTCCCATGGGCCGATGTCTCACCATGCGGGAGCAGGGTGGTGGATGTTGGACGCTCGTTAAACTGAGCCGACACAAACGAACCGAGCGAGGAGCGCACGTGGGCCTTGTCGTGCAGAAGTACGGAGGCTCCTCCGTAGCCGATGCCGAGGGCATCAAGCGCGTCGCCAAGCGGATCGTGGAAGCGAAGAAGAACGGCAACCAGGTTGTCGTCGTCGTTTCCGCGATGGGCGACACGACGGACGAGTTGATCGATCTCGCCGCGCAGGTCTCTCCGATGCCTGCCGGGCGCGAATTCGACATGCTGCTGACCGCCGGAGAGCGGATCTCCATGGCGCTGCTGGCCATGGCGATCAAAAACCTGGGCCATGAGGCCCAGTCCTTCACCGGCAGCCAGGCCGGCGTCATCACCGACTCGGTCCACAACAAGGCCCGGATCATCGATGTCACGCCGGGCCGCATCCGGACCGCGCTGGACGAGGGCAACATCGCGATCGTCGCCGGTTTCCAGGGCGTCAGCGCCGACAAGAAGGACATCACCACGCTCGGCCGCGGCGGCTCGGACACCACCGCTGTGGCCCTCGCCGCCGCCCTCGACGCCGAGGTCTGCGAGATCTACACCGACGTCGACGGTGTGTTCACCGCCGATCCGCGGGTGGTCAAGAAGGCGAAGAAGATCGACTGGATCTCCTTCGAGGACATGCTGGAGCTCGCGGCCTCCGGTTCCAAGGTCCTGCTCCACCGCTGTGTGGAGTACGCCCGCCGCTACAACATCCCGATCCACGTACGCTCCAGCTTCAGCGGGTTGCAGGGCACATGGGTCAGCAGTGAGCCGATTGGGGACAAGAAGGTGGAGCAGGCCATCATCTCCGGTGTCGCGCACGACACCTCCGAGGCCAAGATCACGGTCGTCGGTGTGCCGGACAAGCCGGGTGAGGCCGCCGCGATCTTCCGGGCCATCGCCGACGCGCAGATCAACATCGACATGGTCGTGCAGAACGTGTCCGCCGCCGCCACCGGCCTGACGGACATCTCCTTCACGCTGCCGAAGACCGAGGGCCGCAAGGCCATCGGCGCCCTGGAGCGCAACCGCCCGGGCATCGGCTTCGACTCGCTGCGCTACGACGACCAGATCGGCAAGATCTCCCTGGTCGGCGCGGGTATGAAGACCAACCCCGGCGTCACCGCGGCCTTCTTCGAGGCGCTGTCCGACGCGGGGGTGAACATCGAGCTGATCTCGACCTCCGAGATCCGTATCTCGGTCGTCACCCGCAAGGACGATGTGGCGGAGGCCGTGCGCGCCGTGCACACCGCCTTCGGGCTGGACTCCGACACCGACGAGGCCGTCGTCTACGGAGGCACCGGCCGATGAACGCCAAGCCGACGCTCGCGGTCGTGGGAGCGACCGGAGTGGTCGGCCGGGTCATGCTCCAGATCCTTTCCCAGCGCAAGGACATCTGGGGCGAGATCCGTCTGTTCGCCTCCCCCCGCCCGGTGGGCCGCAAGCTGGCCGTGCGCGGGGCGGAGGCCGAGGTCGCGGCCCTGACCGAGGACTGCTTCGACGGGGTCGACATCGCCCTGTTCGACGTGCCGGAGCGGGTCGCCGCCGAGTGGGCGCCGATCGCCGCCGCGGCCGGGGCGGTGGTCGTGGACAACTCCGGCGCCTTCCGCGCCGATCCGGACGTGCCCCTGGTGGTGCCCGAGGTCAACGCCCACCGGGTGCGCAACCGCCCGCGCGGCATCATCGCCAACCCCGGCGCCACCACCCTCACGATGATCGTGGCGCTCGGCGCCCTGCACGCCGAGTACGGGCTGCGCGAGCTGGTGGTCTCCTCCTACCAGGCGGTGAGCGACGCCGGCCGGGCCGGTGTGGAGGCGCTGCGCGCCCAGCTGTCCCAGGTCGCCGGCACCGAACTGGGCACCGCGCCGGGAGACGTACGACGCCTCGTGGGCGACGCCACCGGACCGTTCCCGGAGCCGGTCGCGCTGAACGTCGTACCGTGGGCCGGCACCGCGGCCGAGGACGGCTGGTCCTCGGCCGAGCTGCGGGTGCGCGAGGAGACCCGCCGGATCCTCTCGCTGCCCGGCCTGCCCGTCGCCGTCACCTGTGTCCGGGTGCCGGTGGTCACCACCCACTCCCTCACGGTCCACGCCCGCTTCCAGGGAGTGGCCGGGGTGGACGGCGCCCGCGAGATCCTCGCCACCGCGCCCGGTGTGGTGCTGTGCGACGACCCCGCGGCCGGTGAGTTCCCCACCCCCGCCGACGTGGTGGGCACCGACCCCGCCTGGGTGGGGCGGCTGCGGCAGTCGCTGGACGACCCGACCGCGCTCGAACTCTTCGTCTGCGGCGACAATTTGCGCAAAGGCGCCGCATTGAACCTCGTACAGATCGCGGAGCTGGTCGCCCAGGAGTCCGCCGGGTGAACGGTGTGGCCGCTTTGTAGGATCTGTGTGCGAAGCGTGTCCGGCGGCATGGTCCAAACCGCTTGAGCCGGCCCTCTCGGCGACAGAAGATGTGGCTCCCCGCCCTCCGCAACCACGCGGAGGGCGGGGAGCGTCTTTGCGGTCACTCTTCGGGGCGTGGGGGCGCCGTGAGCGGACCGGGCGCGGGGATGCCCGTCCACATCGGACATAGGGGAAGAGCGGGACGCATGACGGCACTTGAGGCACCGCCGGCTGTCGCACATGTGACGCCCGGCGCGTACAACCCTGGCGGGGGCAGACGTGTCCAACAGGCGTGGCAGAGGTACTGGAACTCACAGGGGGACGCGGCACCGCGGCCCTTCGGCCGCCGCGTGCGGCGTTGCGCCCCCGCACGCCCGGCGGCATGCCGGTGATCGCGCCCATGCCAGCCGCGCGGCCCGCCCGCATACCCGGTCAGCGTGACGGCGCCGACGACACCGCGGCCACGGAGGCCGTCACCGGCACCACCGTGGACCATCTCACCGAGACCTACCGGGCGCACTACCGCTCGCTGCTGGGTCTCGCCGCCCTCCTCCTCGACGACACCGCCTCCTGCGAGGACGTCGTCCAGGAGGCCTTCATCCGGGTCCACTCGGCGCGCAAACGCGTCCGCGACCCGCAGAAGACCCTCGCCTACCTCAGGCAGACGGTCGTCAATCTCTCCCGCTCCACGCTGCGCCGCCGCATCCTCGGCCTCAAGCTGCTCGCCAAGCCGATGCCGGACATGGCGAGCGCGGAGGAGGGCGCGTACGACCAGCTGGAGCGCCGCGACCTCATCAAGGCGATGAAGGGGCTGCAGCGCCGCCAGCGGGAGGTCCTGGTCCTGCGCTACTTCGCGGACATGACCGAGGCCCAGGTCGCCGAGACGCTCGGCATCTCCCTGGGCTCGGTGAAGGCGTACGGTTCGCGGGGCATCGCCGCGCTGCGGGTGGCCATGGAGGCACTCGCATGACCGGGCGCCCGCACCGCAACGCCACGACCACACCTCACCGCACGCTGGGAACGAAACTGTGAACCACGGCCCCGACGACCGGAGCACCGAGGGGCTCGAACCCGAACGCGACCGGGAGAGCGCCGACCTCTTCGGCTCCGCCCGCGAAGGCACCGGCCCGGGCGCCGAGGGCGAGTGGCTCACCCGGACGCTCGGCGGCCTCGGCTCGGACGAGGCGGCGGTACGGCGGCTGCTGCACTCCGCGGTCGACGGCGTCGAGCCGGGCGCGGGCACCCTGGAGCGGCTGCGCCGGGCGGTCCCCGCGCGCCGGGCCCGCAAGCGGCAGGCGGCCGTGGGCATGGCGGCGGCGGCCCTGTTCCTCGGTACGGCGATCCCGGCCCTGGTGCATGTCTCCGACTCCGGCGGCTCCGACCCGGACACCGCGATGGCCGGCCAGTCCTCGCAGGCGCGGTCCGGCTCCGGGCACGACCAGGACAAGGGCAGCGGCACGGACGGCGGCAGGGGCACGGACGGCAGCCCGGTCCAGCCGGGCAAGGGGCCCGGGAAGCCGGGGGACAAGGACAGCGGGGAGGCGGGCGGCGCCGGTGCCGCCGCAGGAGCGAACCCCTCCGCCACCCTGGCCGCGGGCGTCC
The DNA here is from genome assembly GCF_040684035.1 of Streptomyces sp. NPDC093018. Lineage (NCBI taxonomy): Bacteria > Bacillati > Actinomycetota > Actinomycetes > Kitasatosporales > Streptomycetaceae > Streptomyces > Streptomyces sp. NPDC093018. Next base: position 41,495 of record NZ_JBFBFF010000005.1, on the reverse strand, counting down.
CGGTGTGTACGCCGGCCCAGCTGGGCTCGGTCACGGGCAGCGCGGCCGCGCCGGACTCCACGGGGATCGTGTACGGCACGTTCCGCGTCAGCAATGTCTCCTCCGGGCCCTGTGCGGTGAGCGGCGCGGGCACGGTGGGCGCGAGCGCGCTGGGCGCGGCGGATCCCGCGAAGATCGCCGTCGTACGGCATGCGGCGGGCGACGCGGCGACGGGTCTGCCCGACCCCTCCCAGGAGGCCGCGGGCCTGGTCCTCCAGCCCGGCGCCGCCTACCAGGAGAAGTTCGCCTTCGTCCCCTCCGAGACCTGCCCCACCACGGGCGGCCCGACCGGCGGCACGGACGGCGGCGCGACCCCGGACCCGTCCCCCACCCCGAGCGACGGCCCGGCTGCCGACACCGGCAGCGCCTCCGGCACCACCCCCCAACTGGGCACGGGCGACACCACGGCCGACGGCAGCGTCCTGATCACCCACACCCCCGCCTCCGGCGGCCCGACGGGGTCCGCGAAGGTGCCGGGGGAGTGCGCGGGGACGGTGTATTACACGGGGGTACTGGCGGATTCCTGAGGCCCGGGGCGCCAGTGGGACGGCTGCGGCCGCGTCGTGGCTGATCGCGCAGTTCCCCGCGCCCCTTACGGGGCTGCTCAGCTACTGGGAACAGTCACCGGTGATGTCTCCTCCGGCGCCAAGCCCAGCGCAGCGTCCCGCGCGGCCTCGACCTCCCGCCGCAGCAGCCGGAACCACATGAACACCGTGAACCCGGCGAAGACGAACCACTCCCCGGTGTACCCGAGGTTCTGGAACGCCTTCAGATCCAGCCCCGTACCGTCCGGCGCCGACGCCGGCACCGCCTTCATCCCGGCGTCCGCCTTGTCCAGCGTCACCCACGCGTCGTACAACCGGTCCGGCACCAGGTTGACCAACGCCGCCGAACTGATCGCCGCCGTCTGCCCTGCGGGCAACCCGCCCTGCGCGCTGACCCCGTTGTCCCCCGGAGTCTCGGACGCCTGCAACGCGCCGACGACGGTCACCTCACCGCGCGGCGCGGCGGGCGCCTTTGCCGCGGACGCCGTCCCGGGCAGCCATCCGCGCACCACGGGAAGCGACTTCCCCTGGTCGGTGCGCAGCAGCGTCAGGACGTAGAACCCGTTCTTGTCGTCCAGCTGCCGGCCGGGCACGAGCAGCTGCGCCCCGTACCGTCCGTGCGCGGACACCCGCCGCCCGGACGTGGCCTTGTTCACCGGCAGCATCGAGTCCAGCGGGCGGGCCGCCTGGGTGGCGTCGGACGCGGCCTGCCGGTTCGCGGCGTGTTCCTCGTGCACCCGCCCCTCGAACCGGCTCAGCTGCCAGGACCCCATGAAGATGCAGAAGGGGATGGCGAGCAGCACGAAGACGTTGATGCCCCACCAGCGCGGAGTCAGCAGAAACCGGTACACGCCCCCACGGTACGGCGCCCGCCCCGCCGCCCTGCCCGCGGGTCGGCCCTCACACGTACGCGTGCGGTGCCCATGGCGGGAAAGTTATCCACAGGCTGCGCTCACCCGCCGCACAATTGTCGCGGCGGCCAGGCAGTATGGGCGCATGACTGGGGCCAAGACTGAGAGCACGACGCCGAGCGCACCGCAGGCGCCGGGCAGCGCGGACATGCCGGACTGGGAGAAGCGGTTCCGGGCGCCGCGGGTGTCCCTGCCCGACTGGGCCGAGGACGCACCGGACCGCTCGCTGTTCGTGTCGAACGCGACGGGGACGTACGAGCTGTACGCGTGGAACCGCACCACGGGCGAGCAGCGCCAGGCCACCGACCGGCCGAACGGCACGACGGACGGCACCCTCTCCCCGGACGGCGCCTGGATCTGGTGGTTCGACGACAAGGACGGCGACGAGTTCGGCGTCTGGCGCCGCCAGCCCTTCACCGGCGGCGCCGACGAGCCGGCCGTCCCGGGCCTCGCCGCCTCCTACCCGGCCGGCCTCGCCCTGGCCCGCGACGGGCACACCGCGGTCGTCGGCCGCTCCACGGACGAGGACGGCACCACGATCCATCTGGCCCGCGCCGGCGCGGACCCGGTGGAGATCTACCGGCACCGCGAGTCCGCGGGCGTCGGCGACCTCTCCCACGACGGCTCCCTGATCGCCATCGAGCACACCGAGCACGGCGACGCCATGCACGCCGCGCTGCGCGTACTGCGCCCGGACGGCTCGACGGTCGCCGACCTGGACGACACCAAGGGCGGCGCCGAGGAGCTGGGCCTGGAGGTGCTGGGCTTCGCCCCGGTCGACGGCGACACCCGGCTGCTCATCGGACACCAGCGCCGGGGCCGCTGGGAGCCGCTGGTGTGGGACGTGGCCACGGGCGAGGAGACGGACCTCGCCCTTGAGCTGCCCGGCGACGTCAGCGCCGAGTGGTACCCGGACGGCTCCGGCCTGCTGATCGCGCACAGCTTCGAGGCCCGCAGCGAACTGTTCCGGTACGACCTGGCGAGCCGCGAGCTGACCGGCGTCCCCACCCCGCCCGGCACCGTCTCCGGGGCCACCGCGCGCCCGGACGGCAGCGTGGAGTACCTGTGGTCCTCCTCCGCCGAGCCGTCGGTGGTGCGGTCCACCTCCGGCGGTGTGGTGCTGGACCCGCCCGGCATGAAGTGCCCGCCGTCGGTGCCGGTGGAGGACGTATGGGTGGAGGGCCCCGGCGGCCGGATCCACGCCCTGATCCAGAAGCCCGCGGGCGCGACCGGCCCCCTGCCCACCGTCTTCGACCTGCACGGCGGCCCGACCTGGCACGACAGCGACTCCTTCGCCTCGGGCCCGGCCGCCTGGGTCGACCACGGGTACGCGGTGGTCCGCGTCAACTACCGCGGCTCCACCGGGTACGGCCGCGCCTGGACCGACGCCCTCAAGCACCGGGTCGGCCTGATCGAGCTGGAGGACGTGGCGGCGGTCCGCGACTGGGCGGTCTCCTCCGGCCTCGCCGACCCCGACCGGCTGGTCCTCACCGGCGGCTCCTGGGGCGGCTACCTCACCCTCCTCGGCATCGGCACCCAGCCACAGGCGTGGACGGTCGGCATCGCGGTCGTCCCGGTCGCGGACTACGTCACGGCGTACCACGACGAGATGGAGGCGCTGAAGGCCATGGACCGCACCCTCCTCGGCGGCACCCCCGAGGAGGTCCCGGAGCGCTTCGAGGCGTCCTCCCCGCTCACCTACGTCGACCAGGTCAAGGCCCCGGTCTACATCTCGGCCGGGGTCAACGACCCCCGCTGCCCCATCCGCCAGATCGACAACTACATCCACCGCCTCCAGGCCCTCGGCGCCACCCATGAGGTCTACCGCTACGACGCGGGCCATGGCTCCCTGGTCGTCGACGAGCGCATCAAGCAGGTGGCCCTGGAGCTGGACTTCGCCAAGCGGCACCTCCCGGCGTAACCGTCCCGCCTGCCCGCCCGCTCCCCGTCCGTTCCCCGCCCCGCTCCCCGACCGTCCCTCTCCGGCATCCCGCCGGAGGGGCCGGCGCGGGGTCGGCGCGGGGCGGCGCAGGGGGTCAGCGCAGTGCGGCCAGGCCCCTGCGGGTGACGGCGACCACCACGCGGTCCCCCTTCGCCAGTACATGGTCGGCGGGGGTGTCGCTGCGGCCCGCGAGCGCCAGCACCCGCCAGGAGCCGGGGCGGAACGCCTGGTCCACGGTGCGGCCCTCCAGCATCGGATGGCCGTCCACGTCGACCGCGGCGAACAGCAGCACCTGCCGCTCCACCGCCACCGCGCCGAGCACCTGCCGGCCGAGCATCGCCCCCGCGAAGGCGGGCGCCGCCAGATGCGTCACGCTCCGGCTCCGGGTCAGGGCGCCCGGATACGCGGCACGCAGGGTCCGGTAGACCGCCGTGGCGAAGTCGTCGTCGTACAGCCGCAGCACCACCCGCAGATCCGGCCGTACCGTCCGCGCGTACAGCGCCGCCTCCAGGTTCGTGGTGTCCGCGCTGGTCACCGCGAGCAGTGCCTGCGCCCGGTGGATCTTCGCGGACTCCAGCACCCCCTCCTGGGTGACGTCCCCGAGCACCACCGGCACCCGCAGCCGCCGCGCCGTGGCGAGCCCCCGTGCCTCGGGGTCGGACTCGACGCAGACGACGGGCACGTTCAGCTCCCGCAGCCGGGTCAGCACCCGGGTGCCGATCTTGCCGAGCCCCAGCAGCACCACATGCCCGCCGAGTCCGCGCGGCGGCCTGCGCAGCGAGGTGGCGGTGCGGAAGGTGCCCAGCGCCTCCAGGACCGCGGCCAGCAGCACCGGCAGCAGCAGCAACCCCACCAGCGCGGACAGGAGTTGGAGCAGCTGGCGGCCGAGCGGCGCGCCGACCGCCGGGTCGTCGATGGCGAACATGTCGAGCAGGGTGAGGTAGAAGGCCCGCACCGGATGGATCCCGGTCACCGCCCACAGGGCGATCGCCAGCGCCAGCACACAGCCGACCAGACCGGCCAGCGACCACCGCAGCCGCCGCGAGAACAGCGAGTTGAGCCAGGGGATGACGCCCGCCCCGCGCGCCGCCGACTCGGGACCGCCGGCCGTGGACACCTGCTCCAGCACGATCGCGGTCCGCCCGGCGGCGCCCCGCACCTCCTCGTCGGCCGGCAGCAGCCGCGGCTCCTGGTCCCCGCCGGTGGGATCGCTCACCGACAGCAGAGCGAGGGTGTGCAGGCCCGAGTCGGCGGGCAGCGGCCGTTCCACCGCCCGCAGCAGCAGGCCCTCGGTCTGTACGACCTTGCTGGTGCCCGCGAGCGCGGTCGCGGCCAGCGCGGGCGCCGCGGTGTCGGCGTCGGACAGCACGGTCGTCGACGCCTCCACGTCCGCGTCGCCCCCGCCGTCGTACGCCAACGCGGCGGCCTGGTCGAGGAGTTCCTCGATGTGCTGACCCAACCGCCGGTTGTAGAGCCGCAGTACGAGCCGCAGCCGGGGGTTGAGCCGGCGGGCGGTGAGCGCGGCACGGATGTTGGTCTCGTCGTCGTCGTGCACCAGCGCGAGCGCGGTGGCCCGCTCCACCCCGGCCGCGGCGAGCACCGCCTCGGTCAACTCCACGGCTTCGAGCACCGGTTCGCCGACCGCCCCGGCAGCCGTGGTCGCGGCACCCGGCGCGGCGGGCCGACCGCCGACCGCCGCGTTGACCACCCGGTCGAGCAGCGCCGCCGAGGCGGCCCGCGCCCGGCCGACCACCGGCCCTCTCGCCGCGCGTTCGGCCGGCGGCACCACGAGGGTCACCTGCTCGCCGTACACCCCGCGCAACTCGGCCGCCAGCCGGTGCGCAAGCCCGTCGTCCCCGCACACCACCATGTGGGGTGCGCCGGGTCCCCCTTGATACGGAACGCTCGCCACGAAGGGAAAGACTGCCTCAGGAAGAAGACTGGTTCCAGGACGGACCGAACGCCCGTGTCGCACACCGGCGTTCGGCCCCCGCGGTGGCCCCCGTGGCGGCCTTTATGACGGCCGGCGGTGTCCGTCAGCGCTCGGCCGCCGCCCTCTCGACCTCGGCCGCCGCCTTCTCGAAGTCGAAGCGCGCCAGATCCGCGAGCCACACCCGGGCGTTGCCGTCCGAGGGAGCCCGCCAGTCGCCGCGCGGGGAGAGCGAGCCGCCGGCCGAGACCTTGGGCCCGTTCGGCATGGCCGAGCGCTTGAACTGGGCGAACGCGAAGAAGCGGCGGCAGAAGACCTCCAGCCAGCGCACGATCTCCCCGAGGTCGTACGCCACCCGCTTGGCCTCGGGGAAGCCGGGCGGCCAGGCACCCGACGCCGCGTCGTGCCAGGCGTGCCAGGCCAGGAAGGCGATCTTGGAGGGCCGGAAGCCGTGGCGCAGCACCTGGAAGAGGGTGAAGTCGTGCAGCGCGTACGGGCCGATCTTCGACTCGGTGGACTGCATCTCCTCGCCCGGCACCAGCTCCGGGCTGATCTCGGTGTCCAGGATCGCGGCGAGGATCTCGCCGGTCTCCGCGTCGAACTGCTCGCTGCTGATCACCCAGCGGATCAGATGCTGGATCAGCGTCTTGGGCACACCGGAGTTGACGTTGTAGTGGCTCATCTGGTCGCCGACGCCGTACGTCGACCAGCCGAGCGCCAGCTCGGAGAGGTCGCCGGTGCCGAGCACGATGCCGCCGCGCTGGTTGGCCAGCCGGAACAGATAGTCGGTGCGCAGCCCGGCCTGGACGTTCTCGAACGTCACGTCGTACACCGGCTCGCCGGCGGCGAAGGGGTGGCCCATCTCCTTGAGCATCAGCCGCGCGGTCGGCGTGATGTCCAGCTCGGCCGCGGTGATGCCGAGCGCCCGCATCAGCCGGTGCGCGTTGTCCTTGGTGTGGTCGCTGGTGGCGAAGCCGGGCAGGGTGAAGCCCAGGATGTCGCTGCGCGGACGCCCGGCGCGGTCCATCGCGCGGGCGGCGACGATCAGCGCGTGCGTGGAGTCCAGACCGCCGGAGACGCCGATGACCACCTTCGGCCCGCCGATCGCGCCGAGCCGCTGCTGGAGCCCCTCGACCTGGATGTTGTACGCCTCGTAGCAGTCCAGGGCGAGCCGGTCCGGGTCGGCCGGCACGAACGGGAAGCGCTCCACGCGGCGCCGCAGCCCCAGATCGGCGGCGACCGGCGGGTCCAGCAGGAAGGACACCGTGCGGAAGTCGCCGGTGCGGGCGGCATGGGTACGGCGGTTGTCGTCGAAGCTGCCCATCCGGCTGCGCTCCTGCCGCAGCAGGTCGAGATCGATGTCGGCCACCGCGAACTGCTCGCCGAGCGGGAAGCGCTCGGACTCGGCCAGCAGCACCCCGTTCTCGTAGATCATCGTCTGGCCGTCCCAGGACAGATCGGTGGTCGACTCGCCGAGACCGGCTGCCGCGTAGACGTACGCGGACAGGCACCGGGCGGAGGCCGAGCGGCACAGCAGCCTGCGGTCCTCGGCGCGGCCGACGGTGATCGGGCTGCCGGAGAGGTTCGCCAGCACGGTCGCCCCGGCGAGCGCCGCCTCCGCGCTCGGCGGCACCGGCACCCACATGTCCTCGCAGATCTCCGCGTGCAGCACCAGGCCCGGCACGTCGTCCGCGGCGAACAGCAGGTCCACGCCGAACGGCACGTCCGCGCCGCCGATCCGGATGGTGCCGCCGCGCTCGTCGTCGCCCCCGGCGATCTGGCGGCGCTCGTAGAACTCCCGGTAGTTCGGCGGGTACGACTTCGGGGCCACGCCGAGGACCCTGCCGCGGTGCACGACGACCGCGCAGTTGTAGATCCGGTTGCGGTGCCGCAGCGGGGCGCCGACGACCAGCACCGGCAGCAGATCCGCGGAACCGGCGACCACCTCCGCCAGGGCCGTCTCGACCGCGTCGAGCAGCGGGTCCTGGAGCAGCAGGTCCTCGATCGAGTAGCCGCACAGCACCATCTCCGGGAAGACGGCGACGGCGACGCCCTCCTCGGCGCACCGGCGCGCCTGGCGCAGGACCGATTCGGCGTTGGCGCCCGGGTCGGCGATGACGGTGTGGCCCGTGCACGCGGCGACGCGCGCGAAGCCATGCTGATAGATCGACCAGAAGTTCACAGAGGGAAGCCTAGAACTTCTGCTCTACGGCGGTCACAGGCGCTCGCCTTTGCCCCGAACCCGGACGTACAGTACCCCTAGGGGTATTTTTCGAGGAGTGAGCGTGGAACTGGAGCTTGAGGGCGCGTCCCTGAAGGCGGTCCTGAACCGGCTGCGGCGCGCGCAGGGCCAGATCTCCGGGGTGATCCGGATGATCGAGGAAGGCCGGGACTGCGAGGACGTCGTCACCCAGCTGGCCGCCGCCTCGCGGGCGCTGGACCGCGCCGGTTTCGCGATCATCGCCACGGGACTTCAGCAGTGCGTGGCCGACATCGAGTCGGGCCGCAAGAACGGGGAGGACGCGGAGGCGATGAAGGCGCGGATGGAGCGGCTGTTCCTGTCACTGGCGTGACCCGCTGAACGACCCCTGGGGTCCCTAGGGCCTCTCGGGGTCTCGAACACCCGCACGCGGGCCGTTCGGCCCTTGTCCGCCCCTGTCCGCCCTGACTTCACTGGTCCGTCGGCCCCCGACCACCACCGGCAAGGCGGAACGCCCGATGACCAGTGACACGACCACCGGCGCCACTCCCCGGCAGCGGGACCCGCGGAGCGGTCCGCCGAGCCCGCCCGAGGCCACGGCCACCGCCTCCCGCGCCTACGCCTGGCTGCTGATCGTGACCGGCGCGCTCGGCATCCTGGCCTCCTTCGTGATCACGATCGACAAGATCCAGCTGATCCAGGACCCGCACTTCACCCCGTCCTGCAACCTCAGCCCGGTGCTGTCCTGCTCCGACGTGATGCGCAGCGCCCAGGCGTCCGTCTTCGGCTTCCCCAACCCCCTGCTGGGCCTCGCCACCTACCCGGTCGCGGTCGCCGTCGGCTTCGCCCTGCTGTCCGGCGCCCGCTTCCGGCGCTGGTTCTGGCTCGGCCTGAACGCGGGCACGTTGTTCGGCGCGGGCTTCTGCATGTGGCTGATGAGCCAGGCCCTGTACGACATCGGCGCGCTGTGCCTGTGGTGCTGCCTGGCCTGGGCCGCCACCATCGCGATGTTCTGGTACACCACCGCGCACAACCTGATGCACGGCGTCATCCGCGCGCCCCGCGCCGTGGTGGCGGGCGTGCTGGAGTTCCACTGGGTGGTGCCGTTCACCTGGTACCTGGGCATCGTGATGCTGATCGCCACGCGGTGGTGGGACTACTGGGTGTCGCTGTTCTGACCCGGCCTTTGGGACCCGGCCTCTGGGACCCGGCCTCTGGGACCCGGTCTCCGGGGGCCCGGTCTCCGGGGGCCCCGGATTTCGGTACCCGCTTTCGGGGACTCTGGCTTTCCGGGAGTGGGTTTTCCGGGACCTCTCTTTCCGGGGCCCCGCTCCTCGGGACCCTGGCTTCCGGGAGTGGGCCTTCTGGGACCTGGCCTTCGGGGGCCCCGGATTTCGGTACCCGCTTTCGGGGACTCTGGCTTTCCGGGAGTGGGTTTTCCGGGACCTCTCTTTCCGGGGCCCCGCTCCTCGGG